>NZ_JRMB01000002.1:0-643472 GCF_000759445.1 Pseudomonas lutea | reverse complement strand
GCTACATCATGACCGGCGCGCTTTTCCTGTACATGTGCATGCAGCCAGTGTTCGGCATGCTGGCGGACAAAATCGGGCGTCGTGCCTCAATGCTGTGGTTCGGCGGGCTGGGCACGCTGTGCACCGTACCGTTGTTGCTGACACTCAAGACGACTACCAGCCCGGTCATCGCATTCGTGCTGATCACCCTGGCGCTGGCCATTGTCAGCTTCTACACCTCCATCAGCGGGCTGGTAAAAGCCGAGATGTTTCCGGTGCAAGTGCGTGCGCTGGGTGTTGGCCTGGCGTACGCCGTAGCCAACGCGGTGTTTGGCGGCTCGGCTGAATACGTCGCTCTGGGCCTCAAGAACATGGGCATGGAAAACACCTTTTACTGGTACGTTACAGCGATGATGGCGATTGCTTTCCTGTTCAGTCTGCGACTGCCGAAGAAACCGGCCTACCTGCACGAGGATCACTGATCCCGCCGCGCGTGCCCGCTCAAGGCACGCGCAACCCCTGATCGATTCGTTGATTCCACTTGTTTGACGGAGAGGACATTGCCATGGCGTTCGTATCACTCGAAGACGGTGAGCTGCATTATCAAATGGATGGCGAAGCAGATGCGCCGGTGCTGGTCCTGTCCAGCTCGCTGGGCACCGATCTGCACATGTGGGACGCGCAGGTGGCGGCGCTGAGCAAGTCGTTCCGCATTCTGCGTTACGACACACGAGGGCATGGCCAGTCCCTCGTCACGCAAGGGCCATACACAGTCGAGCAACTCGGGCGCGACGTGCTGGCACTGCTTGATGCGCTGAACATCGACCGCGCGCACTTTTGCGGGCTGTCCATGGGCGGCCTGATCGGTCAGTGGCTGGGCATTCACGCGAGCGATAGGCTGCACAAGCTCATCCTGTGCAATACAGCCGCTAAAATCGGCGACGCAGACATGTGGGGGCCGCGTCTGGAGCTGGTGGAGAAGGGCGGGGCGCAGGCGATGAAAGAACTTGCAGCGGGCGCCGCAGGACGCTGGTTTACTCCCGACTTTGCCCAACAACACGCCGACAAAGTTACCGCCATCACCGACGTGCTGGCCGCGACCTCGCCGTTGGGCTATGCCGCCTGCTGCGCCGCTGTGCGTGACGCCGACTTGCGCAAGGAAGTCAGCTCGATCAACGTCCCCACGCTGATCATCTGCGCCAGCCACGATTCGGTTACCACGGTCGCGGACGGGCACTTCCTGCAGAACCACATTTACGGCAGTCAGCTGTCGGATTACTACGCAGCGCACCTGTCCAGTGTTGAACTGGGTGAAGTGTTTGCCCTGCGCGTGACGGACTTCCTGCTGGGATAACTCTGTCCTGAGATAACGGCATGGTTTTGCTGCACCTGCCTGTTATGCCGGGCGCTGCGCCGGGCCAAAAAAAACCCACCGATTGGTGGGTTTTTTTGTGCGCAGTATCAGAACAAACGCGTCGAAGGCACGTCACCCGCTGTGGGCTGGCGCTCGCCGGTCGGGGTCTGTTCGTACCAGCCACCGCCCAGTGCCCGGTACAGATTGACCTCGCTGTTGAGCTGCGCCAGGCGATCGGTGATGAGCGACTGTTGCGCGCTGAACAACTGACGCTGGGCGTCAAGGAAGGTCAGGTTGCTGTCGATGCCGATGCGATACCGACGCTCGGCCAGACGGTAGTAGTCCTGGTTGGCGTTGACGAAGTCAGTCTGCGCCTTGAGCTGATCGGTGAAGGTCTTGCGCGCGGCAAGGCCGTCGGACACTTCCTGGAACGCTGTCTGAATCGCCTTCTCATAGTTGGCAACGCCGATGTCTTTCTGAATCTTCGAGTAGTCCAGGCTTGCGCGCAGACTGCCCGCGTTGAAGATTGGCAGATTGATCGTCGGCTCAAACAACCAGGTGCCCGAACCGCCCTTGAACAGACCGCTCAGGTCGCCGCTCGCCGTGCCTGCACTGGCCGTCAGGCTGATGCTGGGGAAGAACGCGGCGCGTGCTGCGCCGATGTTGGCGTTGGCCGCCTTCAGGCTGTATTCGGCCTGAAGAATGTCCGGACGACGCTGCAGCAACTCGGACGGCAGTCCCGGCGGCATCTCGTTGAGCATGTCGGCACTCAACGGTTGCGAGGCGGGCAGGTTAGCCGGCAAACCGGTGCCTAGCAGCAGCACCAGATTGTTTTCATCCTGCGCAACCAGGCGTTGATACTGCGCCAGCTTGACGCGGGCGCTTTCGACCGAGGTGCGCGACTGCGCCAGGTCCAGTGCCGAGGCCACGCCAACTTCGCTGCTGCGCGAAGTCAGGCGCAGGCTTTCTTCGAACGCGCCCAGAGTGTCCTGCGTCAGCTTGAGCAGTTCCTTGTCCGCCTGCCACGTCAGATAAGCGTTGGCGACGTTGGCCACCAGGCTGATCTGCGTGCTGCGACGACCCTCTTCACCGGCAAAGTAGGTCTGCAGCGCCTGCTCACTCAGGCTGCGTACGCGGCCGAACAGGTCCAGCTCGTACGAACTTACCCCCAGCCCTACCGAATACTGACTGGTGATGCGGGACTCGCCTGTTTGTGACAGATCGCCCGGTACACGCTGGCGAGTACCGGTAGCCGAAGCCGCTACGCCCGGAAACAGATCCGCACGTTGAATGCGGTACTGCGCGCGGTAAGCGTCGATGTTGAGCGCCGCAACGCGCAGGTCACGGTTGTTTTGCAGCGACGTCTGAATCAGCTGCTGCAGCGCCGGGTCATGGAAAAACTGACGCCAGCCTTGCTCGGCCGCTGCCTGGTTGGCCGCCTGGGCCGGCGAGTATGCCGGACCTTGAGGAAACTGCGCGGGCACTGGCGCGGCGGGTTGCTGGTACTCGGGGATCAACGAGCAGCCGCCGAGAATGAACGCGGTGACTGCCAGCGAGATCAGGGACTTGCTCATTGGCCAGCCTCATCGTGTGGAGTGTGTTTCTGTTTGCCTTTGAACAGCGAGGATACCGAAACGAAGAACAGCGGTACCCAGAAGATCGCGAGAATAACCGCGGTAATCATACCGCCGATCACGCCCGTACCGATCGAATGCTGGCTACCGGCACCGGCGCCCGACGAAATGGCCAGCGGGACCACACCGAGGATGAACGCCATGGACGTCATCACGATCGGCCGCAGACGCATCCGACACGCCTCGATGGTCGCCTCGACGATCCCTTTGCCTTGTTCGTGCAATTCCTTGGCGAACTCGACGATAAGGATGGCGTTTTTCGCCGCCAGACCCACCGTCACCAACAGGCCCACCTGGAAGAACACGTCGTTGGACAGCCCGCGCAAGCTCGTTGCCATCAGCGCACCGATGACCCCCAGCGGAATGACCAGCAAGACCGCGATCGGAATGGACCAGCTTTCGTACAACGCCGCCAGACACAGGAACACGATCAGAATGGACAGCGCGTACAACGCCGGTGCCTGCGAACCGGACAGGCGCTCCTCATAGGACAGGCCTGTCCAGGAAAGGCCAACGCCAGCTGGCAGTTTCTTCGCCAGTTGCTCGACCTCGGCCATGGCCTGACCGGTACTGTAGCCAGGTGCCGGCGTACCCAGAACTTCTTCGGCAGGGACACCGTTGTAACGCGACAGTTTTGGCGAACCGAACACCCACTCGCCGGTCGCGAACGAGGCGAACGGGACCATTTCGCCGGAGCTGTTGCGCACGTACCACTTCTTCAGGTCTTCGGGCTTCATCCGCGCACTGGCATCGCCTTGCACGTACACCTTCTTGACCCGACCGCGGTCGATGAAGTCGTTGACGTAGTTGCCACCCATCGCGATGGACAGCGTGGTGTTGATGTCCGACAGGCTCAGGCCCAATGCCTGCGCGCGCTCGTCGTCAATCACCAGCTGGTATTGCGGCTCATCGTTCAGACCGTTCGGACGTACGCCCGCCAGAACCTTGCTCTGCGCCGCCATACCCAGCAGTTGGTTACGCGCTTCCATCAGCTTGGCATGACCCACGCCGCCCTGATCCTGCAGATAAACGTCAAAACCGGTGGCGTTACCCAGCTCCAGTACCGCTGGCGGCACGACCGCAAAGGTCATCGCATCACGGAAGCCGAAGAAGTGCTGCTGCGCCCGTTTGGCCAACTCGAACACGCTGTTGGACGCATCACGATCGCCCCACGGCTTGAGCATGATGAACGCAAGGCCCGAGCTTTGACCGCGGCCGGCGAAGTTGAAGCCGTTCACGGTGAACACCGAGTTGACCGCGCCGGACTCTTCTTCAAGCAGGTACTTGCGCATGTTGTCGATGACGGTCTGCGTGCGTTCTGCCGACGAGCCTGGAGGGGTCTGCACCTGAGCGAAGATCACGCCCTGGTCTTCTTCCGGCAGGAACGCGCTCGGGATGCGGGTAAACATCCAGATGGTGCCGCAGACGATCAGCACGTAGACGATGTAGGCCGGGATCTTGTGCTTGATCATATTGCCCACGCCGCGCTCGTAGCTCAGTACGCTGCGGTCGAAGGTGCGGTTGAACCAGCCAAAGAATCCACGTTTCGGCTGCCCGTGTTTCTCATGGTCAATCGGCTTGAGCAGGGTCGAACACAACGCCGGGGTGAAGATCAATGCGACCAGCACCGACAGCGCCATTGCCGAAACGATGGTGATCGAGAACTGCCGGTAAATCACACCGGTCGAGCCGCCGAAGAAGGCCATTGGCAACAGCACCGCACACAGAACCAGTGCGATACCGACCAGCGCCCCCTGGATCTGCTCCATGGACTTGATCGTCGCGTCACGCGGCGAAAGTTTGTCTTCCGCCATTACCCGCTCGACGTTTTCCACCACGACGATGGCATCGTCCACCAGCAAGCCGATGGCCAGGATCACCCCGAACATGGTCAGCGTGTTGATGGTGAAGCCGGCTGCCGCGAGGATCCCGAAGGTACCCAGCAATACTACCGGGACGGTCATCGTGGTGATGATCGTTGCGCGGAAGTTTTGCAGGAACAGGTACATCACCAGGAACACCAGGATGATCGCCTCACCCAGGGTATGAACCACGCCGGTGATCGATTCCTGAACAACCGGTGTGGTGTCGTACGGGTAAACCACTTTCATGCCAGGCGGGAAGAAAGGTTCCAGCTGGGAGATCGTGGCGCGGATCGCCTTGGCGGTGTCCAGAGCATTCGCGCCGGTCGCCAGCTTGATCGCCAGACCGGAAGCCGGCTTGCCGTTGAACTGCGCGTCGATGCTGTAGTTCTCGCCACCCAGACCAACCTTGGCGACGTCTTTGAGGCGAACCTGCGAACCGTCCTGATTGACCTTCAGCAGAATATTGCCGAACTGTTCGGCGGTCTGCAGACGGGTTTTACCGATAATCGTAGCGTTCAGCTGCTGACCCTTGAGCGCAGGCAGGCCGCCGATCTGGCCGGAGGACACCTGAACGTTCTGGGCAGTGATCGCGGTTTTGACGTCGACTGGCGTCAGCTGGAAGTTGTTCAGCTTGGCCGGGTCGAGCCAGATACGCATCGCGTACTGCGCACCGAACACCTGAAAGTCACCCACACCGGAGGTACGGGAGATCGGATCCTGCATGTTCGACACGATGTAGTTGGACAAGTCTTCCTTGCCCATGCTGCCATCTTCGGACACCAGGCCAACCACCATCAGGAAGTTTTTCACCGCCTTGGTCACGCGGATGCCCTGTTGCTGCACTTCTTGCGGCAGCAGCGGGGTGGCGAGGTTGAGCTTGTTCTGGACCTGAACCTGCGCGATGTCCGGGTTGGTGCCCTGATTGAACGTCGCGGTGATGGTCATGCTGCCGTCGGAGTTACTTTCCGAGGACACATAACGCAGGTTGTCGATACCGTTGAGTTGCTGCTCGATCACCTGAACCACGGTGTCCTGCACGGTTTGCGCGTTGGCGCCCGGGTAGGTTACCTGGATGGCGATGGCCGGTGGCGCAATCGCCGGGTACTGGTTGATCGGTAACTTGAGGATCGACAGCGTCCCCACCAGCATGATCACGAGGGCAATTACCCACGCGAAAATTGGCCGGTCGATAAAGAATTTCGACATGAATTACTCCCCTTTACTGCCTGCGGCTTTATCAGTTGCCGGGGCAGGGGCCGGGTTCTCTGCGTTGACATTGCTGGCTTCAGCCACCTTCACTTCGGCACCTGGCTTGACGTATTGCAGGCCTTCGGTGATGACGCGATCACCAGCGTTCAGGCCTTTTTCGACCAGCCAGTCGCTGCCGATGGTGCGGTTGGCGACGAGGGTGCGCGTTTCGACCTTGTTGTCGGCGTTGACCACCAGCGCCGTCGGCGTGCCTTTCAGGTCACGGGTGATGCCTTGTTGCGGCACCAGAATCGCATTGGCTGCGACGCCTGATTGCAGACGCGCATGCACGAACATGCCCGGCAGCAGGGTGTGGTCAGGGTTCTGGAACATGGCGCGCAAGGTCACCGAGCCAGTGGTTTCGTCAACCGAGACCTCGGAGAATTCAAGCTTGCCTTCGACCGGATAAATGCTGCCGTCTTCCAGCACCAGCTTGACCTTGGCAGCGTTGTCGCCGGCTTTCTGCAGCTGGCCGCTTTCCAGCTCTCGACGCAGTTTGAGCATTTCAGCAGAAGACTGAATCACGTCGACGTAGATCGGGTCGAGTTGCTGAATGGTGGCCATGGCATCCGCCTGACCATTGCTGACCAGCGCACCTTCGGTCACCAGCGAGCGGCCAATACGGCCGGAGATCGGGGCGTAAACCTTGGTATAGCGCAGGTTGATTTCGGCAGTTTGCACCGCCGCCTTGGCTTCACGGGCCGAACCCACCGCCGTGTCGTATTCCTGACGGCTGACGGCTTGCTCGTTGATCAGTTGCTTGTAACGGCCCGCCAGCGAGTTGGAAGACTCGTACGTCGCCTTGGCGCTGTCGAGGGTGGCCTGATAGAGCGCCGGATCGATCTGGTAAAGCTGCTGGCCTGCCTTGACGTCTGCACCTTCGGTGAACAGGCGCTTGAGGATGATGCCGTTCACTTGCGGACGAACTTCTGCGATGCGAAACGCAGTGGTTCGGCCGGGCAGCTCGGATGTCAGCGTGTAAGCCTGGGTTTTCAGAGTAACGACGCCGACCTGAGGGGGCGGTGGTGCCGGGGCCGCTTCTTCCTTTTTACTGCATCCGCTAAGCAGCGATGCCAGGGCAACGGCAGTGACCAGTACGGTAACAGCTGGCTTGAATTGCATGAAGATCCTCGGGTCAGGAGCCTGAACTCATGAAAAGTGGAAAGGGGCGGGAAAGGGTTCCTGCTGGATAAGTAGCATGCTAATGAATATACTTACGTTCACGGTTGTTTGTAAACACCCACGTCTGCGACACTCCAACGCACCGAGGGCATCGATTGTAGGTCCGGGACAAGGCATTACAAAGGCCGCCCGACGTGCTGTGCAGGCCACTCGACCAGAGCGCCTGAAGCATTTTTATTGAGGTTTTTACTGCCATGGTCCGACGCACGAAAGAAGAGGCTCAGGAAACACGCAGGCAGATTCTCGAAGCTGCCGAGCAGGCTTTCTACGATCGAGGGGTCTCGCGCACAACGCTTGCAGACATTGCTGCCTTGGCGGGCGTGACCCGTGGCGCGATCTATTGGCACTTCAGCAATAAGGCCGATCTGGTTCAGGCGATGCTCGACAGTCTCCATGAACCCCTTGAAGAAATGGCACGCGCAAGCGAAAGCGAGGATGAAGTTGATCCGCTGGGGTGGACGCGCAAGCTTCTCATTCATTTGTTTCAGCAAGTTGCCAACGATCCCAAGACCCGCCGCATCAATGAAATTCTGTTTCATAAATTCGAATTTACCGACGAAATGTGTGACATGCGTCAACAGCGTCAATTTGTCTGGCTCGACGCCAACGAACGAATCGCGCTGGCGCTCAGCAATGCTTCCCGCCAAGGGCAATTGCCGGCAGACCTGAACCCGCAGCGCGCGGCCATCTGTCTGCATGCTTATATCCACGGCATTCTGGGGCAGTGGTTGCTGGTGCCGGAGAGCTTCTCCCTGCAAAACGACGCCGAACGTCTGGTTGACGGCATTCTCGACATGCTTCGCTTCAGCCCCGCACTGCGCGATGCCGGGCTGCCTCCAGCGCCTGCGAGTCAGCAGGCGGTTATTGCCAGCAAGGCGTGACTCGGCTCGCGGACGGCGCGCGGTCGTCCCCTTGGAGCCAAATGGCGCTTGGCCTGTATCTATACCTCGCCTTTGCCGGGTTGAACAGGCGGTTTACCGTGGCTTTACGTTAATCGCCCGGTGTTCAGGGCCTATTCAGCCGCGTCCCCCATTTAACTCCCGAATGCTTCCTTATTGCGATCTGCCATCTACGCTAGGTGCCATACCAACAAGAATGGGGCAAAGGCCATGGCAGTCGGTTCACAGGACATCCTCAAAAAACTTCTGGTCGGCACGCTCACCGTCTTTTTTATGGGTCAGTGCTGGGCTGCGGGTGACGAAGCGCAGGAGGCCGCAGCTGCCAAGGCTCTGCTTGAGAAAGCCGTTGCCCGATATCGCGTCCAGGGCGACAAGTCGCTGGCCGAGTTCAGCCGTCAGGGCGAGTTCGTCGACGGCGAGCGTTACGTTTTCGTCACCGACACCCAAGGCATCATGCTCGCCAGCGGCGGGCCTTCGGTGGCCTTGATCGGGCGAGATGTTTCATCAGTGCTCGATCCGGAACTGCAAAAGACCTTCAAGCACGTGCTGCAGACCCCCGAGAGCGCAGGCGTACAACAAGCTGAATATCGCTGGCAGAACTGGCGCGACGGCAAGGTCGAGCGCAAACGTGTGTACTTTCAGCGTCTCGCCAATCGGGTCTTGGCGGTGGGCTATTACCTGCCGCGCGCATCGCCAGAGCAGGCCAGGGCATTGCTCGATAAGGCATCCAAAGCAATTGAGCAGGACAGAGACGGCACGGTCCGCGCAATCAACGACCTGAAAGGCGGATTCCTCGAAGACGACCTGTATGTCTTTGTCGTGGACCTGGCATCAAAGCGCTATGTCGCCCATGGCACTAACCTGCGGCTGGTCAATACCGACTTCAGCAAGGTCAAGGACCCGGAAGGCAAACCCGTCGGCATTCCGATCCTTGAGATAGTCAGGCAGCAGGCCGAAGGCGACTACGAATACCGCTGGCGCAACCCGGTGACCGGCAAGGTCGAGCACAAGCATGCCTATGTGCGCAGAGTCGGCGGCTACCTGGTGGCGGTCGGGTATTACAGCGGCTGACCCGTCAAGACGCCGGCTATCGGTCCTTGTCGTGCCGGCCGCGCAACACATTGTTGGGCATCGCCAGGGCTGCCGCGAGGCCCAGTAATGACACGGCCGCGCTGCCCATCAGTAAATGCTGAAAGGTCATCGATAACTGGCCACGCAGTAATCCGAGCGCCGGACCGCTGGCGGCGTTCAGGCTGTCCATCAGCAAATTGCCCGAACCCTCAGCCATCGAACCGCCGACCTCAGCGATGCCTGAACCGGCAAGCATTGCCAGCAGCAGCGCAGACATCGTAGCTACACCCACCGCGCCGCCGAGCGAGCGAAATAGATTGGTAGTGCTGGTCGCTACACCCATGTCCTTGACCTCCACCGAATTCTGCGTGCCCACCAGCGAAGTCGGGAATTGCAGACCGCTGGCGATGCCGGTCAACACCATGAACAGACTCGTCAAAACTGCCGACTCCGCCGGGGTGAAAGCGATCCCCAGAATCGCCAGCGGCATCAGCGCTGCGCCCGCGAGAATGATCGGTTTGTAACGACCGGTAAGCGAAGTGCGTCGTCCTCCGAAATACGCGCCCATCGGCATGCCGATGGCCAGCGGCATCAAGTGCAGTGCGGCGCTGTCTGCACCTGCGCCCGTGACGGTCTGAAACCGCAACGGCAGCAGCACGATCAGTGAGATGGCCTGAAAACTGGTGAAGAAGATCGTGCACCAGCAGAGCACGGCGCTGCGGTTGGCAAACAAGTGCATCGGCAACAATGGCTCGCGGGCGCGCCTTTCATACAGCACGAAGATCACCAGCGCGAGCAGCGCCACCGACAGCTGCGTGAGCACCGATTCGTCGCGCCAGCTGTGCCCTTGGCCAATCTCGGTAATGCCCAGCAGCAGCGCGGTCAGCCCGATGATCATCAGCACGGTGCCCAGGTAATCAATGACCGGTTTGCGCTGAGGCACCGGCAGACCGACCAGCGTCTTTCGCGCCACCCACCACGCCGCCAGGCCCAGCGGCAGGTTGATGATGAACACCCAGCGCCAGGACAGATACTCGGTCATGAAACCGCCCAGCACCGGGCCGGCAACACTGGCCGCTGCGTACATCCCGCTGAAGTAACCCTGGTAGCGGCCACGTTCACGGGGCGGAACGATGTCGCCGATGATGGCCTGGCTGACCGAAACCATCCCGCCCGCGCCGATGCCTTGCAGCACCCGCGCCAGCACCAGTTGTTCCATGCTCTGGGCCAGGGCGCAAAACAGCGAGGCGAGGGTAAACGTGGCCAGGCCAAAGAGCATCAATCGACGGCGGCCGTACAAATCCCCCAACTTGCCGTAGATCGGTACGGCCACCGTAAGCGCGACCATATAGGCCGAGATCACCCAGGCGAGCAGGTCGAAATCGTGGAATTGTGCAGAGATGGCCGGCATCGAGACCGCGACAATGGTCTGATCCAGCGCACTGAGGAAGACGGCCATCATCAGCGCAAACAAAATGCTGCGGATGTCCGGACGGGGTTGATTGAGACTCGTCACAGAAGGGGCTCGCTTGGCAGATTAGCCTGCAATACCGGCAGGAATTTTTGCCAAGTCTAGTCCGTTAGCTTGCTAATCGATAGCAGGCTGTCGGCATTTCCACAGCGTGAAGAGCCTGTGCAGCGTCAACGAAGCGCGCTGAACGTCGCGTCGGTGGGAACGCAGTGCCCCAATGTGCAGACCACTGCCATGCGTGGCGTCTGCCGCATCTGCTCGATACGGTACGCGCCGGCGGCATACAGGCTGAGCACGGCAGTAACGGCAACAACATAAACGCACTGTCTTTTTATTGTGGTTTTCATGACCTTTGCCTCAATCCGGTAAGACATCTTTTCAAAGCGGACACAGTGAGTGTAGGTCGGTCTGGGCGAGTGGAAGGGGCCGTAGAGATTGAATGTTTTTATCAGCCGGGGCGTTGAGGAAGAGCCAGCGTTGCGCCGTTCAGCCCCTGCGTCGCTCGGCAGCCTGCTCCGATAGCCAGTCCAGCAATTTCGTGAGCGCCCCAGGCACAGCGGTGCGTTTGGGAGACACTAGGTAATACCCAGCGCCGGTTCTGACTTTCAAGTCGAAGGGCATCATCAGTCGCCCCGCATCGAGGTCTTCGCCGATCAGCGACCAGTCACCGATGGCAACGCCCTCGCTCTGTGAGGCAACAGTCATGGCCAGGTCCATCGTGTCGAAGTGCTGGCCTTGCATGACAGCATTCGGCCTGGCACCCGCGGCTTTGAGCCAGAGCGCCCAGTCCCGTTCATCGAGAGTCGGGTGCAACATCATGCGCTTCTGCAGATCATCGAGGTGCCAGCGCGGCTCCCCGGCTGCCATTGACGGCGAACAGACTGGCGTGAGCTGTTCGTCAAACAGGTGCTGCGCATGCACCGACTCACCCGGATGCGCGCCATATATCACCGCCGCGTCAAAGTCCTCACGTTGAAAGTCCACGCCATGGGCGCTGGTGGTGGTCAACTGCACCGGTGCGTCGGGCCGTTCCTTCTGCCAGTGCATCAGCCGGGGCAACAACCAGCGACTGATGCAGGTCGGGGCCTTGATCTGCAGCGCTCTGGGTCTGGCGTCCACCTCAGTCACGGCTTCTTCGATCAGACCGAACACCTGTTCAATGCGTGGCAGCAGTTCGCGGCCTTGTGGGGTGAGGGACAAACCTCGGGCCTGACGAATGAACAATCGATAGCCAAGATGACTTTCCAGCCCCGAGATCTGGCGGCTGACGGCGCCCTGGGTGAGGTGCAGTGCCTCGGCGGCCCGCGTGAAATTGCAGCACTTGGCCGTGATCAGGAACGTATGCAGCGCGGGCAGGGGCGGGAGACGTTTCATCGGCAAGCGAGCCATGAGCCAGGAACATGGCTAAGCATGACATTTTTTGCGTTGTGGTCGATACCACCCCCGGTTCCAATGACCCTTGCTTCAACACGGGATTAATCCGGGCGCGGCCGCGTGCCAATAGACAAGAGCAAAGGCGAACACATGGCGACGTGCGGGGAAGTGCTGGTCAAGTTGCTGGAGGGTTACGGCGTCGAACGCGTCTTTGGTATCCCGGGCGTACACACGGTTGAGCTGTATCGCGGTCTGGCCGGTTCGTCGATCACCCACATCACCCCGCGCCACGAGCAGGGCGCGGGTTTCATGGCCGATGGTTACGCGCGAACGCGCGGACAGCCTGGCGTGTGCTTCATCATCACCGGCCCCGGCATGACCAATATCATCACGGCGATGGGGCAGGCGTATGCGGACTCGATTCCGATGCTGGTCATCTCCAGTGTCCAGTCGCGCAATCAGCTGGGAGGCGGGCGCGGCAAGCTGCATGAGCTGCCGTCACAGAGCGCACTGGTCGCAGGCGTTGCGGCGTTCTCCCACACGCTGATGTCTGCCGCTGAGCTGCCCTCGGTGCTGGCGCGGGCCTTCGCGGTGTTTCAGGCGGCGCGGCCGCGTCCGGTGCACATCGAGATCCCGCTCGACGTACTGGTGGAGAATGCCGACGGCCTGCTGCGCAGCCAGCCGGTTTCGGTCACGCGCGCCGGAGCGGCCCCCAACGCAATCACGCAGATGGCGAAGCTCTTGGCCCATGCGCAACGGCCGCTGATTTTGGCGGGCGGTGGCGCCATCGACAGCGCCCCGGCATTGAAGCGGCTGGCCGAACGGCTCGCCGCTCCGGTCGCACTGACGATCAACGCCAAGGGCATGCTGCCAGGCAAACACCCGCTGTTGCTGGGCTCGACACAGTCACTTGACGCCACGCGTGAGGTCATCGAGAGCGCCGACGTGGTGCTGGCCATTGGGACGGAACTGGCGGAAACCGATTACGACATCACTTTTCAGGGACACTTCAACATTCCGGGCCTGTTGTTGCGCATCGACATCGACCCGGACCAGACGGTACGCCAGTTTGCGCCCGAGGTCGCGCTGGTGGCCGACGCCCGATATGCCGCCGAGGCGTTGGTGATCGCGTTGTCCGGTGAGGTCCTCGCCCCACGCAATGAAGATTGGGGGCCCGCACGAGTGGCTGCGCTGAGGGCCAGGCTGGATGCTGACTGGGACGAGGCAACACGTGCGCAGACGCTGTTCTTGCAGACGGTCCTCGAAGTGCTGCCGGAGGCCGTGATCGTTGGCGACTCCACCCAGCCCGTCTACACCGGCAACCTGACACTGGACCTCGACAAGCCTCGCCGCTGGTTCAACTCATCCACGGGCTATGGAACGCTGGGTTACGCGTTGCCTGCCGCTATGGGGGCATGGCTGGGCAGTCGCGACGCCGGTGAGCGCAATCCGGTGGTGTGCCTGATCGGTGATGGCGGCCTGCAGTTCACGCTGTCCGAGTTGGTGAGCGCGGTGGAAGCGCACGTGCCCATCATCGTGCTGCTGTGGAATAACCAGGGTTATGAAGAGATCAAAAGGTACATGGTCAAACGCGCCATTGAGCCGGTGGGTGTAGACATCTACTCGCCGGACTTCATCGGCGTAGCGAAAGCCCTGGGCTGCGCGGCCGAGGCCGTCGTTGGGGGCGCGCAGTTGGTGGAGGCGCTGGAAGCCGCTGGCCGACGCGAAGGACCGACGCTGATCGAAATTGATCAGCGCGCGTGGATGGAGGCGCGGATGGGGACGGTGTGAATCACTCCACACGGAAGAGGCGACTTGGCAACTTCACGTTCGCGGCGCGGCACCTGACGCTTTCCCGGCTAAAGCCGGTCCCACAGTCGGCTTGCGGTGCATCAGTGGGACCGGCTGAAGATGGTCCCACGGTCGGTTCGGGGTGCATCAGTGGGACGGGCTTCAGCCGGGAAGAGGTCACTTGGGCGACTTCACGCTAGCGGCGTGGCACCTGACGCTTTCCCGGCTAAAGCCGGTCCCACAGTCGGCTTGCGGTGCATCAGTGAGGCCGGCTGAAGATGGTCCCACGGTCGGTTCGGGGTGCATCAGTGGGACCGGCTTCAGCCGGGAAGAAGTCGCTTGCAGCGCCATCATCTTTGCGACGAACGCCCGGTCCGCTTCACTGCGGCATCAGACGGTATTGCGCAGGCGTGCCAGGTCCCGAAGCGGCGGTGCGCCGAACAGGCGGCTGTACTCGCGGCTGAATTGCGAGGCGCTTTCATAGCCCACCCGGTAACCGGCGGCGGATGCTTCGAGCCCGTCCGCAAGCATTAACCGGCGCGCCTCCTGCAGCCGCAGTTGTTTTTGATACTGCAACGGGCTCATGGCCGTCACGGCTTTAAAACGATGATGCAGGGTCGAGACGCTCAGGTTTACCTCTCTGGCCAGGTCCTCAATGCGCAAGGGCTCCTGAAAATGGTCGTTGAGCCATTTGATCGCCTGCGTGACGCGGTGGGTCTGGCAGTTTGAGATGGCGATTTCGTACAGCCGATGCCCCTCACTCCCGCGCAGCAAACGGTAGAGGATCTCCCGGTTGATCAGCGGCGCGAGCATGGCAATGTCCTTCGGCGTATCCAGCAGGCGGATAAGTCGAATCACTGCGTCGAGCAACTGCGTGTCGATCCGCTCGACGTACATGCCTCGCCCGCTGTGGCCGGTCGGCACGCTCATCGGACCGGCCTCTGCGATCAACGCATTGATTTCAGCGGGATCGATTTCCAGGCGCAGCGCCAGGTGTGGCTCTTCGGGCGTTGCATAGATGACCTTGCCGCTGATTGGCAACGCGACCGACAGCACGAGGTAATTGAGAGGGTCGTAGGTGTACAACTCGCCGCCGAGCATCACGTCCTTGCGTCCCTGGGCCATGATGCACAGCGCCGGTTGGACCAAGCCGGGCACCGATTGCGACGGGCGATCATGGCGAACCATGAACAGCGGCTTGATCACCGTCTGGAAACTGCCATCGGTTGGCGCATGACGGCGAATCAGCTCTGCCAGCTCGGCGCGCTGTTGCGTCATCTGGGCGCTCAACTCCTCGATACGCGGAGCATCCGGAGCATCCGGAGCAAAGGGCGCAACAGCGGATGGCGGCATGGGTAAATCCTCTAACAGGCGTCTGATGCAGCACAGCTTATTTTTGGGCAAGCGCAAGCGGTAGGCGAATCCTGCCAGATGATTGCCTGATTCTGTTAACGCACGGTTTCACGCAGCGCGGCCGACCGTGTTTGCTCGGCAAGCTTGCTCGAAAGTCCAACCCTGAGGCACGGGTTGATCCCGAACCGACATCTGACGATGAGCACCCCAGCGCAGAATCGGGCAATAACCCCGCAGTAATCGGCTACCGGGAAAACTCCGCCAGACACTAACCTTCACTTCCCCGCCGCAGGATGTTTCCTGGATCGCGGCACGGACACAGAGAGAAGGAGCGCAGACCATGCTTGACACTTCAATCGTTAGCCACCGGGTCGCCATTCGCGCCGGCGCCGGCCACAGTGAGAAAGTGGGGGTGCGATTAAGCAGCCTTATCGACTCGTGCAGTGCTGCACAGGGTTGTCTGCACTTTGCGCTGCAGCGTTCCCTGACGGACGATGATGTCTGGGTTATTACCGGTTCGTGGGCTGATCCTTCTGCGATGAATGACTGGTTCGCTGCGCCTGAACTGAATCTGTTTTCCGAACTGGTGACAGAACGGCTGGTCGCAAGCCTGGACTTCCAGACCTTCGCGACGGTGACGGCGGCTCAGGCCCGCACCGGCTATCGTGCAGAAGAAGTTCGCCTGGCAGGATGAGAGGTTCGGACGCTGAGCCTGGCGCCGACACTGCGCAGAAAGTCTTGCAAGGGCTCGTCCCCGTCCGTTTAGAATCCTGCCTTTCCTTTTCAGGCAGGGCGTTCGGACTATGGCACGCAAAGAATTCCAGCATCACGAGGCGGTATCGGCCGCAGTTCCCGGTGAAGACGGCTACAGCGCAGCGATCGCCGTCAAAGCGCGATTCAATGGCGGCGCCCCGAGCTTCCACCAGGTGCTGACCGATCAGAAATTTGTCACCGCGCTCGCCGCTGACGAAGCCGCGGTGCAGGAGCTGGAGCGACTTGCCGATGTCACCGATGAGGGTGAGCTGGTGTTCGCCCCGAGCTAATCAGGCTTTTGGCCGGTACATCGTGAACAGCGACTCAGGCGTCACCTGAAAGTAGTCGCCCGGGCCGCCGCCGCGCAGGATCGGCTCGCCCGCAGCCGTGTCGTAGATCCCTTCCTTCAGCAACCGCTTGGCAATGTGCACAGCCACCACTTCACCCATGATCAGCCAGCTCGGCACGTTCTCTTTGTCGGCGCGCTGCAGCTGGATGATCTGCGTTACTTTGCACTCGAACGCCACAGGCGTCTCTTTAACCCTCGGCACCGAAACGATGCGCGAGGGTTCTGCCGTCAGGTTGGCCAGCTCAAATTCATTCACGTCCGCAGGCACCGCGGCGCAGCTCATGTTCATTTGCTCGGCTAGGCCGCGCGTCGCCAGGTTCCACACGAACTCGCCGGTCTGTTCGACGTTGTTGAGGCTGTCCTTTCGGCCGATGCTGCAAAAGCCGATGATCGGAGGCACGTAGTTGAAGGCGTTGAAAAAGCTGTAGGGGGCCAGGTTCAACTTGCCCTGTGCGTCCTGGGACGAGATCCAGCCGATCGGGCGTGGGCCCACAATTGCGTTGAAGGGGTCATGGGGCAAGCCATGGCCTTTGGACGGTTCGTAGAAATGAATATCGTCTGACATGGTGTGTTCCTGACTGGGTGCTGGCGCACGTTGCTGCGGCGCGCGTTTGAGAATGACGGCCGTCATAGTGCAGGGCGTTGCCAAAGGATTCCAGCGGCGGCCGAATGCCAGGCAAAAAAAAGCCCGACAATTGTCGGGCTACAAAGGGAGTTCGGGAGGCGAACATGAAGCGGTTATGCATACAGCGGCAGAGCATGAAGCTGGACTGGCTTAGCTGACGCGGTTGGCGCCAACATGATCGGCACCGTCAGCGGCCAGGCGGTTGGCGCCGACATGGTCAGCACCATCGGCAGCCTGGCGGTTAGCGCCTACGTGATCAGCGCCGTCAGCGGCAAGACGATTGGCACCAACATGATCGGAGCCGTCTGACGCCTGACGGTAAGAACCGGTGTGCGACGCATTGGTGTGGGAAGAACCGCCTTCAGCCACAACAGTGCCATTGAATGCTGAGTGTTGCTCCGATACCGGCAGAGCGAATGCGCTCGATGCCAGGATCGACAAACTTAGGCCGAAAATAATATTTGAAGTTTTCATGGTGAGTTGCTCCAGTAAGTTTCAATAAGTTTTAACTTGGGAATGGAGCCAATCTTACGCGCGCAGGGATTAAGTTGAAGTTAACGCTGTTGCTAACGACCATCGTCAAAAATGATAGTTGGCTGGAACGCCCGTTTTTAAGGCGCTGCGGAGAAGATTGCTCGGGAATGGCGCATTTTTCGCTGTGTCGTGGGGTTTTTGTGGTTGACGAGTTATTGATGATTTGCTAGCGCGGGGATGGGTTGTGTGACTGGCATCTGCGCAGCGAGGGCTGAGACTCGCTGTCTGCCATTTCATCCAAACCGAGAAGCTGGACGGCAGGCCATATCAGCCGGGGGTTTGCATCATAAATAGCTAGAAAATCAAGCCCGGCGCAAGACCGGGCGGAGGAGACTTCAAGGGAATGAATCAGCTCAGGCGATTTGCACCAACATGGTCCGCACCGTCAGCAGCGAGGCGATTTGCACCTACGTGATCAGCACCGTCAGCAGCGAGGCGATTGGCGCCTACGTGGTCAGCACCATCGGCAGCGAGGCGATTGGCACCTACGTGGTCAGCACCATCGGCAGCGAGGCGGTTGGCACCTACGTGGTCAGCACCATCGGCAGCGAGGCGGTTGGCACCTACGTGGTCAGCACCGTCAGCCGCGAGGCGATTGGCACCTACGTGGTCGGCACCGTCAGCCGCGAGGTGGTTGGCGCCTACGTGGTCAGCACCGTCAGCAGCGACGCGGCCAATATTGGTATGGGAAGAACCGTTCTCTGCAACTACCGCTGCACTAACGCTGTGATGTGCCTCGACAGCAGGAAGTGCAAAGGCGCTGCTGGCGAGAAGAGAGAATGCAAGGCCGAAGATCAGTTTGTTGGTTTTCATGGTAGTTGCTCCAGATCGATTCAATGTTTGGGTAACTCGGTATGGAGTGAACTTTACTCGGCTTAAAACTATTAAGAAGTCAATCGCGTTGGTAGCGATCATCGCTGAAATTGATACTGCGAAAAGCGGCCTTCATTCATGCACTTAGTCCTGTCTGCAAGCGTAAAAAGGGCGGCTCACTTGCGTGGCCGCCCCTGTTTTGCGTCGTCAAACGGCGCTCAATCGATGAGCGTCAGCATCGCCCGGGTCAGTCAGTTTCGATCCGCGAATGCTTGCGAGTGTCTTTCATGAAGACATAGACCAGCAGCGACACCGCGATGCAGGCCGTGACGTACCAGTAGTACCCGGTCTCCATGCCGATGCTTTTGAACCACAGCGCGATGTATTCAGCGGTGCCGCCGAAGATCGATACCGTCAACGCATACGGCAAGCCCACGCCCAGCGCACGGATTTCGGTCGGGAACAGTTCCGCCTTGACCACCGCGTTGATCGACGTGTAGCCGCTGACGATGATCAGCGCAGCCATGATCAGGAAGAACGCACCCCACCAGCTTTGAATGGTGTGCAGCGTGGTGAGAATCGGTACGGTACACAAGGTCCCCAAAACGCCGAACGCGATCAGGATCGGCCGACGGCCGATCTTGTCAGACAGCGCGCCGATAACAGGCTGCAAAAGCATGAACAGGAACAGCGTGGCGGCGGAGATGGTGGTCGAATCGGTGATGCTCATGCCCACCGTGTTCACCAGGTACTTCTGCATGTACGTGGTGTACGTGTAGAAGGCCAGCGTTCCGCCCATGGTCAGCCCGACCACAGTCATCAGCTCCTTGGGATGGCGCATCAATGTGCGCATCAGGCTCTCTTTGGGCTTGTCCTTCTTGCGGGTGAACGACTCGGTCTCTTCCATGCCGCGACGCAGAAACAGCGCCACCACCGCGCACAGGGCGCCAATGCCGAACGGGATGCGCCAGCCCCACGCGTGCAGCTGTTCGGTCGTCAGCGTTTGTTGCAGCACGATCAATACCGCGAGTGCGATGAGCTGACCCGAGATCAGCGTGACGTACTGGAAGCTCGAGAAAAAGCCACGACGCTCTTTGGTCGCCATTTCGCTGAGGTAGGTTGCCGAGGTGCCGTATTCGCCACCCACCGACAGGCCCTGCAGCAAGCGGGCGAACACCAGCATGATCGGGGCGCCGACGCCGATGGTTTCATACCCGGGCGTGAGGGCGATGATCAGCGAACCAAAACACATCAGCAGGACCGACGCCATCAATGCAGCCTTGCGGCCTTTGCGGTCAGCATAAAGGCCCATGAGCCAGCCGCCGATAGGCCGCATGAGAAAGCCCACAGCGAAGATCGCGGCGGTGTTGAGCAGTTGGGCAGTGGTGTCGCCCTTGGGGAAGAAGACTTTGGCGAAGTAGAGAGAGAAAGCGGCGTAGACGTACCAGTCGTACCACTCGACCATGTTGCCGACGGATCCGCTGAAAATGGATTTCAGGCGATTTCCGGTGGTTTTTTCTGCGACTGTGGTGGCAGCCGCTCCGGGGGAAGCAGAATTGGGGATGGCCATTGGTTTTCCTGCAGATCATTGTTGTTAGAGGGATCGCGTCTAGGCGGTCTGACAACATGGATAGCAGGAGCTGTGCCAAAGGCTGAAAGCCCCGATATAGAGCGATCAGGCTGACGCAGGTGAGCGGAAATCCGCTGATTCAGAAAATAACCTGAGCGAAAATCCGCTCATTGGCCACCCTGGAACCCTCAACACTTCGGTTATCGCCACAAAGCAACTGACGTACCGCAGATCAACGTATCGCTATCAGACCGGCTATCGCGCCACCGAGCAACTGAAGTCACGCAGATCAACGGTAGGAGCGCGCTTGCCCGCGAAGACGTAGGCATGGGCGACCATCATGTGTCGGATGTACCGACCTCTTCGCGGGCAAGCGCGCTCCTACACCGGTCAGTGGGCAGACCACGAAATCTCCTGGCACACACCAACCTCTTCGCGGGCAAGCGCGCTCCTACACCGGTCAGTGGGCAGACCATGAAATCTCATGGCACTGACCAACCTTTTCGCGGGCAAGCGCTCTTACGCCGGTTAATGGGCAGACAGCCACGCCGGTAGGCACACCACAGAGCAACTGACGTAACGCGGATCAACTGTAGGAGCGCGCTTGCCCGCGAAGACGTAGGCATGGACGACCATCATGTGCCGGATGTACCAACCTCTTCGCGGGCAAGCGCGCTCCTACACCGGTCAGTGGGCAGACCACGAAATCTCCTGGCACTGACCAACCTTTTCGCGGGCAAGCGCTCTTACGCCGGTTAATGGCAGGCAGCCACGCCGGTAAGCACACCACAGAGCAACTGACGTAACGCAGTT
Organism: Pseudomonas lutea; assembly: GCF_000759445.1. Lineage (NCBI taxonomy): Bacteria > Pseudomonadati > Pseudomonadota > Gammaproteobacteria > Pseudomonadales > Pseudomonadaceae > Pseudomonas > Pseudomonas lutea. The sequence continues at coordinate 622,794 of NZ_JRMB01000002.1, read as the reverse complement.
CAACTGTAGGAGCGCGCTTGCCCGCGAAGACGTAGGCATGAACGACCATCATGTTTCGGATGTACCGACCTCTTCGCGGGCAAGCGCGCTCCTACACTGGTCAGTGGGCAGACCACGAAATCTCATGGCACTGACCAACCTTTTCGCGGGCAAGCGCTCTCACGCCGGTTAATGGGCAGACAGCCACGCCGGTAGGCACACCACAGAGCAACTGACGTAACGCGGATCAACTGTAGGAGCGCGCTTGCCCGCGAAGACGTAGGCATGGACGACCATCATGTGCCGGATGTACCAACCTCTTCGCGGGCAAGCTCGCTCCTACACCGGTTCGTGGGCGGACGAAATCTCCTGGCACACACCAACCTCTTCGCGGGCAAGCGCGCTCCTACACAGTGGGCAGACCACGAAATCTCCTGGCACACACCGACCTCTTCGCGGGCAAGCGCGCTCCTACACCGGTTCGTGTGCGGACGAAATCTCATGACACACACCGAACTCTTCACGGGCAGCGCGCTCGTGCGCCGGTTTGTGGGCGAAAGCCGCGTTCACCGAGGTCGGTTCAGCGCGGTGAATTGCCTTCCGCCAGGAAATCCTCGCGTACCAGCCCGTGCCGCTGCATCTTTTCATTCAGCGTTCGCCGTGGCACCTGCAGCTCGTTCATCACTGCCTTGATGTCGCCCCGATGCCGTTGCAATGCTGAGCGGATGCAGTGCGCTTCGAACGCCTCTTGCTGCGCCACCAGCGACTGGCCACCCGCCAGGGCTTCAGCGGCCGGGTTGTCCAGCCCCAGAACCTGACGCTCGGCGGCATTGGCAAGCTCTCGGACATTGCCCGGCCAGTCATGGCTGAGGAGATGGCTTAATTGCGCTCCGCTCAGAGCCGGCGCGCTGCGAGCCAGGCGTTGGGCTGCCTGCCTGGAAAAATGGCTAAACAGCATCGGAATGTCCTCGCGCCTGTCGCGCAGCGGCGGCAGGCGCAATTCGGCAATGTTCAATCGGTAGGCCAAATCTTCACGAAAGCGACCGGCTCGCGCTTCATCCAGCAGATCGGGTTTGGTCGCAGCAATGATGCGCACGTCGATCTCAATGCTCTGATTCGAGCCCAGCCGCTCGATACGTCGTTCCTGAATCACCCGCAGTAACTTGACCTGCTGAGCCAGCGGCATGCTTTCAATCTCGTCGAGAAACACTGTGCCGCCGTGGGCGAATTCCAGCTTGCCGACGCGCTTACCCTGGGCGCCGGTGAACGCGCCGCTCTCGTGGCCGAACAGCTCGGCCTCAAACAGCGGTTCGGGAATCGCCGCGCAATTGACCGCGACGAAAGGCTTGTCAGCCCTGGAACCGAAATCATGCAGACACCGCGCAACCATCTCCTTGCCGCTACCCGTCTCGCCACGAATCAACACGTTCACCGGCAATGGCGATAAATCCAGCACCTGTCGGCGCAGCGTCTGCATCGTCGGCGACATGCCCAACAGCGTCGCGTCCAGGCGCGAGCGGTGGTCAGCCTGTTCGTGCAGCGTGCGGTTATCCAGCACCAGCGCGCGTTTCTCCAGCGCCCTGCGCAGGCTGCCAAGCAGTCGTTCCGGGGTGAACGGCTTCTCCAGAAAGTCATACGCTCCGTCGCGCATCGCGTCCACGGCCATCGGCACATCCCCGTGACCGGTCAGCAGGATCACTGGCAAGTCGCGGTCCTTCGCCTGCAACTCTGCGAGCAACTGGAGACCGTCCATGCCAGGCATGCGCACATCGCTCAGAATCACGCCGGGGAAGGCATCGGGCAGCTGCGCCAGACATGCCTCGGCGCGACTGAACACCTGCACGGTAAAGCCGGACAATGTCAGCCATTGCTCCACGGCTTCCCGGATGGGCGCCTCGTCGTCTACCACGATCACCGAATTGAGCATGCCTTTAAGCCTCCTGAGCCTTGCCGAGGCAAAAGAAAAACCGTGCGCCAGCGCTGACATTTTCGGCGCTGAGGCGGCCGCCCAGCTCATGCACGATGGCGAACGAGACCGCGAGCCCCAGCCCCAGTCCATCGCCCACCGGTTTGGTGGTGAAAAAAGGATCGAATACGCTGGCCAGATGTTCGTCGGCAATGCCGCCGCCACTGTCGATAACCGCGATTCGCCAGTGCTCGGGCTGCTCGTCGATCCGAATTTCGAGGCGCTTGAGCGGTTTGTCCTGCATCGCGTCCAGCGCATTGCGCAGCAGGTTGATGAGCACCTGTTCAAGCCGGATGGCGTCGCCGCGCACCCATGCGGGACGCGTCAGGTCAAGCACGCAACTGACGCGCTCGCTTTTGATTCTGGCGTCGAGCAACAGCAGCGCCTGGTCAACCACGGTCGCCAGGTCAAGGCGCTCACGCAGACCGCTTGGGCTTTTGCGGGCGAATGTTTTCAGGTGCCCGGTAAGCGCCGCCATGCGGCTCAACTGCTGGTCAAGCAGGCTCAACGCTTTGTAGGCATCGTCGACCCGGCCGTGTTCCAGCAACAGGCGCAATGTCGCGAGCTGCATACGCTGGGCGGTCAACGGTTGATTGATTTCGTGGGCGAGCGCGGCTGACATCTGGCCCAGTGCCGCCAGTTTGGTGGACTGCACCAGACCCTCCTGTGCGGTTTGCAGATCCTGAGTGCGCTCTTCGACCAGGCGTTCGAGCTCTTCACGGCTGCGCTGACGCACCCGTGCAAGGCGCCAGCGCTGATACAAAAACAGCCCGAGGAACACCAGCGTCAGCCAGGTGCCTGCCGCTGCGAGGGCAGCGTTGCGCACGTCCTCTGCGGCGGGCTGGGGTTTGCGCAGCAGGTGCAATGTCCAGCCCTCGGTGGGCAAGGGCAGCGATTGCCACAGGTAATCAACCTGTTCGTCTGGCGCGCCTACGCGGCTCAGGTGACTGTTCACGTTGAACGTGCGAAGCGGCTCCTGATGCAGTGCCGTCAGGGGTTGCTTGTCGTACTGGCGGGTGCTGGCCAGCTCGGCCCTGTCCTGCGTGGTGAGCGGTTGCAGAGCCCGATACCGCCACTCTGGCTGGTTGGCAATGAAGACGATGCCTTTGGCGTCACTGACCAGCAACAGGTCGTCGTTTTGCGCCCATGTGTGTTCCAGGTCCGGAAACTCAAGCTTGACCACCATTGCCCCGATGAACTGCCCGGCTTCATCGCGCACGGCGTTGGCCAGGAAGTAGCCCGGGATGCCGCTGGTGACGCCAACGGCGTAAAAGCGCCCGACCCCAGTTGCGCGGGTCTGCGTGAAGTAGGGGCGGAAGCCATAGTTGTGGCCCACGTAGCTGCTCGGCAAGCGCCAGTTGCTGGCGCCGACCGCTAGGCCATTACGGTCCAGCAGCTCCAGAGTCGATGACTGGGCCGCACCGTTGATCTGCTCCAGCTTGAGGTTAAGCGCCTGGGTAGTCTCGGTGCTGACCGGACCGCTCAGGGCTGACCGCAATTGAGGGTCAAGCGCCAGCACGGCGGGCAGGGCTCGGTAGCGTTCAATGAGTGTTTGCAGGGTGTTGGCGTAAAGCGCCAGGCGGTCTGCAGACCGTGCCGCGTCGTCTTCAAGGGCATGGCGTTCGGCCTGATGCATCGCCAGCGTGGCCGCAGCGACGGCACCGGCAATGATCAGGGCCACATGGAAAACAAGTCGAGCTGAGCGAGGCATGAGCGTGACCTGTTTTCCGTGGGCAGTACCCGCCTTACAGCAGGTTGAACGTCGTCTCTTTCACATCTTCGGAATCCAGGCCAATCATCAGCTTGAACTCCCCGGCCTCGGCCGCGTACTTCAACGACGGGTTGAAGAACTTCAGGTCTTCCTCGGTCAGGGTGAAGCTCACGGATTTTTCTTCCCCGGGGTTCAACATGATCTTCTGGAAGTTCTTCAGTTCTTTGACCGGGCGGCTGATGGAAGCCGCGACATCGCGCAGGTACAACTGAACCACGGTTTCACCGGCCACTTTGCCGGTGTTCTTGACCATGACGCTGGCGGTCAGCTTGTCCTTGCGGGTCATCTTGTTGATCGACAAGGTGATGTCCGAAACGCTGAACTGGCTGTAGCTGAGGCCATAACCAAACGGAAACAGCGGGCTGGTCGGCTCCTCGAAGTAGTTGGAGGTGTAGTTCGAATCATTCGGGCGATACGGCCGACCGGTGTTCAGGTGGTTGTAGTACGCCGGCACCTGGCCAACGGAGCGCGGGAAGGTCATTGGCAGTTTGCCAGACGGGTTGTAATCGCCGAACAGCACGTCGGCCAGGGCATTACCGCCCTCGGTTCCGAGGAACCAGCTTTCGACCATGGCGTCGGCCAGCTCGTTTTCTTCGCCAAGCGCCAATGGGCGGCCGTTCATCAGCACCAGGACCAGCGGCTTGCCGGTGGCTTTGAGCGCGCGGATCAGCTCACGTTGACGGCCCGGAATCACCAGGTCTACGCGACTGGCGGCTTCGTGGGACATGTTGCGCGATTCGCCGACCACTGCAACCACGACATCAGCCTGCCGAGCAGCCTTGACCGCCTCATCAATCATGTCCTGTTCGGGACGCGGATCGATGGCGATCTGATCATCCATCTTGTTGAGGTAGGTGATGGCGTGCTGGTTGTCGGTGACGTTGGAGCCCAACGCGTAAATCAGCCTGGCCTTGTCGCCCACTGCCGCGGCAATGCCGTCGTAGGCGTTGACGGTCTGGCGCGGCAGACCGGCCCCGGACCAACTGCCCAGCATGTCCATCGAGCTCTTGGCCAGCGGACCGATCACGGCGATGGTGCCTTGCTTCTTCAGCGGCAGGGTGTCGTTCTGGTTTTTCAGCAGCACGATGCTCTTGCGCGCCACGTCGCGGGCTTCAGCACGGTGCAAACGGTTTTCGGCGTTGCGGTCGACCGGGTCATCCACTGCCGCGCCGATGCGCAGGTACGGATTGGCGAATAGTCCCATTTCCCATTTCGCGCCGAGCACCTCACGCACGGCATTGTCGACTTCCTTCTCCGACACTTCGCCGCTCTTCACCAGCCCGGGCAATTCTTCGCCATAGGCCTTGTCGTTCATGCTCAGGTCGACGCCGGCCTTGATCGCCAGCTTGGCGGCCTCGCGGAAATCCTTGGCCACGCCGTGGTCGATCAATTCCTTGATCGCGCCGTGGTCGCTGACGGTCACGCCCTTGAAGCCCCAATCCCGGCGCAAGACGTCTTGCAACAGCCAGGCGTTGGAGGTAGACGGCACGCCATTGATGGAGTTGAGGGCAATCATCACGCCGCCTGCGCCGGCGTCAATGGAGGCGCGATACGGCGGCAGGTAATCCTGCTGCATGCGCACCGGGCTCATGTCGACGGTGTTGTAATCGCGACCGCCCTCGACCGCCCCGTACAGCGCGAAGTGCTTGACCACCGCCATGATGCTGTTGGGTGCCTGCATGCTCGTGCCTTGAAAGGCGCGGGTCATCGTGGCCGAGATGCGCGACACCAGATAAGTGTCCTCGCCGAAGCCTTCGGAGCTGCGACCCCAGCGCGCGTCCCGGGTAATGTCGACCATCGGGGCGAAGGTCATGTCGACGCCGTCGGCCGCGGCTTCAATCGCCGACACCCGACCGGTGCGGGTGATGGCATTCATGTCCCAGGTTGAAGCCAGGCCGAGGCTGATCGGGAATATGGTGCGCTGGCCGTGTACCACGTCGAACGCGAAGAACATCGGGATCTTGTTGCGACTGTGGCCCGCGGCGTCCTGCATGGCGCGGTTGTCAGGCAACACCACCGAGTTGAACGTGCCGCCGATGCGGCCGGCAGTGATTTCCTTGAGAATTTCCGGCTTGGGCATCTCCGGGCCGATGCTGATGAGGCGCAGCTGACCGATTTTTTCATCGAGGGTCATCTGCTTCATCAGGTTGGCAATGAACGCATTCTTGGCTTGCAGGGTGGAGGCAGCGCCGACGCCGGTGGTAGCGTTTTCGGCCCAGGCGGACTGACTGGCCAGGCCGATGACGAGACTCAGTAAACACAGCTTATTCATGAATGGTTTTCTCAAGGCGTTGCCCGGCAACTCGCGCGTAATACCGGTCAGCCGTTGGTTTAGGTGTCGAACCTTTGGTTTTTATTGTCGTCAGGACGGGGGCGTCGCTGAACTCCTGCCTCATATGAGCATCAGTAGCGCAACGAGTTTTATCTGATTGTGGCCCCGCAATCCAGAGCCCTGACAACGCGATGGGCCAGGATTATGCCGGGGAACGTCCGGTTTGGCTAAAGTCCTGACTGACAGGAATATCAATTGATGAACACAAGGAACGCGTAAGCCATGCAAACAGAGCGTTTGGGCTTCGGCCAGAGCAGTCGTTACAAATTGTCACTGGCATTGATGGTGCTGCTGACCACCTTGTTGTCAGGGTGCGGGATCAACAACATCCCGACCTATGACGAGCAGGTTAAATCCGCTTGGGCCCAGGTGCAGAATCAATATCAACGTCGCGCCGACCTGATTCCCAATCTGGTAGAGACGGTGAAGGGTTATGCCAAGCAGGAGCAGGACACTCTGACCGCCGTCATCGAAGCCCGTGCCAAGGCGACGTCGATTCAAGTGGACGCCAGCACACTCAACGATCCCGCCAAACTCAAGCAGTTCCAGGACGCACAGGGCCAGTTGACCGGTGCGCTCAGCCGTTTGATGGTGGTCTCCGAGCGCTACCCGGACCTGAAATCCAACCAGAATTTCCTGGCCCTGCAATCGCAGCTTGAAGGCACTGAAAACCGCATCGCGGTGGCTCGTCGCGACTTCATCGCTGCGGTCGAAAAATACAACACCGAGATCCGGACCTTCCCGGGCCGTCTGTGGCATTCGGTGATGTACAGCGACCTGCCGGTCCGTCCGAACTTTGAGGCCACGGCCGCTGACGCTGACAAAGCGCCACAAGTGAAGTTCTGATGGCGCGCGCGCGGCGTGGCCTGATAGCCGCTTTACTGGCGGTGTCGATGGGTGTGCTTGCGCAGTGGGCGCAGGCCGACCTCACCTTTCCGCCGTTGACGGGACGCGTGGTCGACACCGCCGGGATGATTGACGCGCCAGGCAAAGAGCGTCTGGAACAGATGCTGCGCGCGCATGAAGAACTGACCACCGAGCAGGTTGTGGTGGTTACGCTGCCCGATCTTCAAGGCTCAAGCATTGAAGACTACGGTTATCAGCTCGGTCGTCACTGGGGCATCGGGCAGAAGGGCAAGGACAATGGTGCCTTTCTGGTCGTGGCTCGCGACGAGCGCAAGGTGCGTATCGAAGTGGGTTATGGCCTGGAAGACCGGCTGACGGATGCGCAGTCCTCGGTGATCATCAATCAGGTCATCACGCCGGCGTTCAAGCGCGGTGATTTTGCCGGCGGCATCAGCAAAGGCGCCGAAGCCATGGTTCAGGTGCTGGGCGGTGATCCGCTCGCCGAGCCCGCCGTTGGCGCAACCGGTAATGCCGCAGCGACTGAGGAAGAGCCCGCCGACTGGCGGATGACCCTGCTGTTTTTGGTGCTGTTTGTGGCCATCAGCTACATCAGTATTCGCTCCGGACGCGGCGGCATCATCGGTTCCGGAGGTGGCGGCGGCTTTGGCGGCTTTGGTTCCGGCGGTTCCGGCGGCTCGAGTTCGGGCGGCATGCGCGGGGGTGGTGGCGGTTTTGGCGGGGGCGGTGCCTCCGGTGGCTGGTAGTCGATCGCTCAGGAAGGGATTGCGTGCATGACATTGCTCAATAAAGACCAACAGCAGCAAGTGGCTGATGCCATCGAGGCGGTGGAGCGTCAGACCGACGCTGAATTGGTCACGGTGCTGGCCACCAGCGCAGACGATTACACCTACGTTCCGCTGATATGGGCCGGGGTCATCGCGCTACTGGTGCCAGGGCTGATCAACCTGCTGACGGGCTGGATGAATGCCAACCACTTGTTGCTCGCACAAGTGGTCACGTTCATCGTGGTGGCGTTGTTGTGCCGGTTGCCGGGCATCACCACGCGACTGGTGCCTGTGCGGGTGCGGCACTGGCGCGCGGGCAATCTGGCCCGTCGGCAGTTTCTGGAACAGAACCTTCACGCCACAGCCAATGGCACCGGCGTGCTGATATTTGTCAGCGAGGCCGAGCGCTATGTCGAGATCATCGTCGACGACGGTATTGCGCGCCGGGTGGACAACGACGTCTGGATCGCAATGGTCGAGACCTTCACGCGACAGGTGAAGAGCGGCCAGATTCTGGAGGGTTTTGTCAGCTGCATCCGCTCCTGCGGCAGTGTGCTGAGCGAGCAAGTCCCCGTGACCGAAGCGCGCAATGAATTGCCGAACCGGTTGGTGGTAATGGACTGAGATTTGTGGCGGTACGGTCCTCCGTAGATCTTTGGCGTTACAGTCCTCCGTAGGAGCCGGCTTGCTGGCGAACCCGGTTGGGCAGTCAATGCTGCGGTGTCTGTACAGACGCGTTCGCCAGCAAGCCGGCTCCTACAGGGGGTAGAGCCCGTGACCGAAGCGCGCAATGAATTGCCGAACCGTCTGGTGGTAATGGACTGAGATTTGTGGCGGTACGGTCCTCCGTAGATCTTTGGCGTTACAGTCCTCCGTAGGAGCCGGCTTGCTGGCGAACCCGGTTGGGCAGTCAATGCTGCGGTGTCTGTACAGACGCGTTCGCCAGCAAGCCGGCTCCTACAAGGGGCTGCGTGGCTGAGCGCAAGCGGTGTGCCAGCGCAGCAGAAATGCGCCGCAGGTCGGTTGATCCAATAAATTCCACCATCGCACAACGACCCGCCTAAAATAGCGCCTCGCATTTTCGCTCCCGAGGCGCTTTCCGATGTCCGCTACCGCACCTGCCGCCGTTCCTGCTCAGGATCACTGCGCTCAGTTTTTGAGCTTGCTCGATACCTGCCTGACGCAAAATTCGCTGATCAAACTGGTGCTCGCCAAATACGTGGGAAGCGAAGCGGAGCTGCAGCGGATCATCATCAAGCCCGTCACTGTGAAGGATCAGCCCTGCCTGTCCTTCGTCTATCGCTACAAGACCCGCGACATCACCAAGAATCACCCCCTCGCCGAAGCGCAGGCGCTGATCGCCAGCCTGCTGCCGGAATCCTTCAAAAATGCCCATCTGCTGTCGCTCACCGACGAAGTGCAGCTGGAGTTCAGCAAGAAGGGCAAGAGCACGCTGTTTCGCAACAAGGCTCAGCAGCAGCGCGAGGCCCCGACTGCCGAGCATGACCGGGAGAAGAAGCGCTATCTGGAGCTGAGCCGGCCGTTTCTGACTGACCTGGGGGTGACGAACAAGCAGCATGAGTTGATCCCGGCGATGTCGCGCAAGTGGAAACAGATCAACAAATTCATCGAGGTGTTCTCGCACGCACTGGCGACGTCGCCGATCAAGCTGGACACGCCGGTCACTGTCGCGGATTTCGGCTCGGGCAAGGGCTACCTCACGTTCGCCATTCACGATTACCTGCGCAACACCCTTCAGGTTGAAGGCAACGTCACCGGTGTCGAACTGCGCGAGGACATGGTCACGCTCTGCAACAACGCCGCCACACGGCTGGAGCATCCCGGGCTGGTGTTCAAATGTGGCGACGTGCGTTCGGTAGCGCCCAGCCAACTGGACGTGATGATCGCCTTGCACGCCTGCGATATCGCCACCGACTACGCGATCCACACGGGCATCCGTTCGGGCGCCTCGATCATCATGTGTTCGCCGTGCTGTCACAAGCAGATACGCCTGCAGATCCAGAGCCCAACGTTGCTCAAGCCGATGCTGCAATACGGTCTGCACATGGGGCAGCAGGCCGAGATGGTCACCGATGCCTTGCGCGCCTTGCTGCTGGAAGCGTGCGGCTACGAGACCAAGGTCTTTGAGTTCATTTCTCTGGAACACACCAACAAGAACAAAATGATTCTGGCGGTCAAACGCGCCACAGCGACTGACCCTGCCGAGCTGCTGGCGAAGATTCAGGAGCTCAAGGTGTTTTACGGGATTCAGGAGCAGTGCCTGGAGCGCTTGCTCCAGGCTGATGGCCTGCTGGGTTAGATTCTCGCAGCGGCAACGGGCTTGGGCGCAATCACAGCCGTTTTGCGCCCGATGGCCAGCGTGACCACGACACCCGCAGCGAAGATCCAGGTCGTCGGGTCTATGTGCTCTCCGAAAAACAGCGCCGAGAAGGCCATGGTAAAAAATAGCTGAACCAGCTGGATCTGGCTCACCCTGGCGATGCCGCCCATGGCAAGTCCCGCATACCAGGCGAAGAAGCCGATGAATTGCGAAAACAGCGACACGTAGCCGAAGGCCCACCATGTACCTGCGGAAATCGGCCCCTGATGCTGCCATGCCAGATAAGCGACGGGCACGATCAACACCGGGATTGAAATGACCAGTGCCCAGCAAATGACCTGCCAGCCGCCCATCTCCTTCGCGAGGCGCCCACCTTCGGCATAGCCCAGCCCGCCAATCGCCACTGCGCCCACCATCAAAAGATCGCCGGCCTGCAGGTTGCCCGCGCCGCTGATCAACGCGTAACCCAGCACCAGAACACTGCCCATGGCCGCGCACGCCCAAAAGGCTTTGGATGGGCGTTCGTGAGACAGCCATGCGGCGTAGATGGCGACCAGCAATGGCTGCAAACCGTTGACCAGTGCGCCGTGGGAGGCGGGCAGGGTTTTCATTGCCCAGGCCGAGAGCACCGGAAAGCCGACAATTACCCCGAGCGCGACGACCATCAGTGCCTTGAACTGCGCGCGGCTCGGCCACCGCTCCCGTCGCCAGAGCAGCAACGCCGCCGCTGGCACCGCAGCGAACAGGGCGCGGCCAAGGCCGTTGAGCAAAGGGTGGATTTCCTGCACCACGATGCGCGTCATGGGCAGAGTCAGGCTGAAGATCACCACACCGATCAGTCCGAGGAGCATGCCGGTATTTTCACGAGAGGACATAAGGGTAGTGCCTTGTTCTTGTTGTGCGAAACGCAGGCATATTCAGCCACAGAATCTGCGCACTGATCCTTTACAGATGCGCTCGGAATCATCCGTACACTTCGTACCAAGACTGTGCGGCGCTCAAACCGGCCTCTTCCCGGCTGAAGCCGGTCCCACATTTCGACTGTGTGCATTCAGCGGGACTGGCGGGAGCCCTCAGTCTTGACCGGCTTCAGGCGAGAAGAGGCTGCACTCAGCTGGACGGGATACAGCCGGAAGAGTCTGCACTCAGTGGGACCGGCTTTAGCCGGGAAGGGGGCAGTGGGGGAAATGCCGTTTTCGAGGATTTTCCTGCCGCGACCAAATTCCCTCTTCATGTTGGTGCAGAAGTTGAATGCAATGTTGCTGCAACAGTTTGAAGGTCAAATTGGTGCCGTCGAATTCAGCCAGGAGAAGCATCATGTCGGATATCGGAAAATGGGCCTTGCAAGGTGTCGTGGTGTTCCTTTTTGCCTGGATGGCGACCGTCGCGGCGCAATGGTCGGGCAGTGTCGTGCATACAACCAGCAGTGACCGCCTGGCCGCGCTCAGCGACATGCGCTTGACGACCGAGTCGGTGGCAGCCAGCGTCAAGCATGCGCAAGGGGGCGCCGTGGTGGTCGGGGCGTTGTCGGAAGGTAACGAGTAATCGCCGGGGCTGGGAAGATTGGAAGCGACTGGCAGGCGACCACCTCCGATGGCCAACGTGATTGACGCCGGGAAGTTTGTGCCAGGGAAATTTTTTCTCTAGTATCGCGCCATGGCTACCGTACATAACGACCGCAACTGGAAAATAAAAATCTATCCGGACGATCTTGCCCCGCCCCATTTTCATGTCCAGACGCCCGACGGTGAGTCGCTTGTGCAGATCGACGGCCTGAGGGTTTTAGGCAAAGGTGCCGAAGGGCGTGCGCTTAAGGCAGCGCTGGTATGGGCCCGGAGTCACCCAAGTGAGTTATGGCGGATTTGGTATGAGCAGAATCGGAGGACCTGAGGCATGAGCAACAAATTACGCATCGCTGCTGTGCAACCTGTTCCGAACAGTCGCTCGCTGATCGTCCACTGGAACAACGGTAAGCAGCACACGGTGGACCTGGCTGCTTCTATCGACAAATTTGAAGGGTTGGCCGCGCTGGCGGAAGAGGCACGGTTCAAGCAGATGACGGTGGGCGAGTGGGGGTTCGACGTTTCCTGGGGGGATGATATAGAACTGGCGGCGTCGACGCTCCACCGCCTGGCTCTGGAGCAGGCGGGGGAGGTGATGCCCACACAGGCGTTCAAACAGTGGATGGCGAAGAACAACCTCTCCCTGTCCGCCGCAGCGGTCGAGCTCGGTTTTACACGCCGAACCATTACCGCCTACAGCAGCGGTGCCGCGCTGATTCCCAAACATGTGGCATTGGCGTGCCGGGGATGGGAATACGAGCACACGGCTCGATAAGATTTCTAGCGTTTCAATTCCAGCGCTTCCTTCAACCTGGCCACTGGCACCGCCAGCTGCGGATCGCCCAGCGGGTGAGTGGAGGCATTGAAGAACGTCAGCTCGATGTTCTGTCCCTCGAACAATTCGCTGTAGCGGCGTTTCTGGTGCTGAATGAACGCGTCGCTGCGCGGAAGGATTGAAATGGCAACGCGTTCGGGACGGGCTTGCAGCACGGCGTTCAGGATATGTCGATCCTGCTTGCCCAGAGAGTGGCCGAACACGCACAGCGCGCCTTCATGCTGCGCAAGCTGGGTGTGGCAAAACGATAGATAATCCGAACCGCGGATGATCTTCATCTTGTCTTCGCTGCGCCCTTCACAGACGAACAGCGGCACATCCTCCAGCGCATTAATGGCGAAGCTGCCCAGCAGCGTGCTCTCCGAGGACATCAGCTTGCGCGCCGTGCCGTCAAAGTTTTTCACCAAATGCATGCCGCCGTGCAGGTACAGAATGCGCGTCGCATGGCTCTCGGTGCGGTGCAGGTTGAACACCGCATCGTCGTCGAACAAATCATCAAACGGTTGAGCGCCGTGCATGGCAGCCCAATAGGCCAGCAGATCGTAATTGGTGGAATAGACCGTCTGGTACTGGCTCAGCGCTTCGCTGATCCTCGCGATGCTGGAAGCTTCCATCAATCGCCAGGGGATGTGTGCCGAACGGATGCCGTGAATCAGCGCTTCCTTGATTGCAAAGTAGCGGTTGCGCGGAGATGAAGAGCCAATGGTCAGCGCAGCATTGACTCGCATGGCGACTTTCAACCCGCTGAGCACGGGCTCGAAGTTCTCCGTCTCCATCGACTTGAACAGCGCGAGTTCAGTTGCGCTCAGGGGTTTGTTGCGCGTGGTCTGCGCCAGCTCGAACAATGAGTCGTAGGCAAAATTCTTCCACACGGCAAGACTGGCACCGTTGCCCAGCAGCAGCCCCGGATAGGGGTTAACGGCCTGCAGGGTGTTCCAGTCCGCCAGTTCGGCATCAAAATCCGTGAATTCCATCATCTCGCTTCGCTTTCAGGTGAGCAGGTACTGACCAGACGCCAGAACGGAGGGGTCTTATAGAAACCCGGCCGGGCGTTGTCAACGCGGTATCCCGCCGTTGCAACATTCAGAGCCGCGCGCCATTGGTCTCGGTAACGTTTATAGAGTGAGTGTTGGGTGTAAGGTTTTATCGGACAACCCACAACACTCTCTTGAATGAGGGGAGGTGACCATGCACAGCGCAATGCTCAGCAAGACGCACTTCAATGGCTACGATGTGATCAACGTGAATAATGGCCCCTGGCGGGTATGCACCCACAGCGACCGGCTGGGGTCGTTCGCGACCCGTGAAGAGGCCATGGCCTACGCGGCCTCACTGCCGGCCCGTAAAGAACGAACGGCGTTGAACACCGAGCAGCCAGCTCATTAGCTGACTCCGGCCCATCCGCTCCACCGTTGCAGGGGCTTTGTGCATCACAAGGCCTCTGGAGCGGCAAGTACCTGTTGATCTGCACTATCCGTTTGCGAACATTCATGCAGTCTGCACGACACGGCTGCATTGTGCTGCTCATAACTATCTGATTTAAAACCGGTTATTTTTTCTGCCGCTTCGGCACGCTCGATGCAATTCCTATGATGAACCTGCAGGGTCGACACCTAGATCGACTCGCCTACCGTGATCAAGAGGAAACATCATGAACGCCATCGAACTTCTGAAAGCCGACCACGAGCGTGTGAAAGCCATCCTGAATCAGTTGAGCGAGTCCACCGAGCGCGGTGTGAAAAAGCGTACTGATTTGCTCGCCAAGCTGGAGATGGAAATCACCATCCATACCAAGATCGAAGAAGAGATTCTTTATCCAGCGTTCAAAGAAGCAGGCGGTAAAGAACAGGACATCATGTACTACGAAGCCAAGGAAGAGCACCGCACCGTCGACGCACTGGTCCTGCCTGACTTGAAGCAGACTGACCCAGCCACCCCGGAATTCTCCGGCCGGGTGAAGGTAGTAAAAGAGTTGCTGGAACACCACATCGAAGAAGAAGAGGAAGAGATGTTCCCGCAAGCTGAAAAACTGCTAGGCAAGGAAAAGCTGGAGGAAATCGGCGCGCAAATGGAAGCCATGAAGGCCGAGTACAAAAAGTCCATGGCGGCGCCAGGCATCGCGGCTTAAGCACGATTCCGTTAGAAATAGCCCTTCAGAAGAGCCCGGAGCATTCCGGGCTTTTTTGTGCCGTGATTTCGCGGCCGCTTCCCGTTACTTGGGCGCTGCCTGGGTGAATCACGCCACCTGCACAACGTCCGGACGCCGTATCAGCTCCAACGGCATTGGTTGAAGTTGCCCAATCATCGGCCTGGCGAACAGGTAGCCTTGCATCAACTCGACGCCCAGATCCAGCAAGGCGTCGCGCTCTTCGCAGGTCTCGATGCCCTCGGCAATTACTGTGATACCCAGTCGCTTCGACAGCAGCATGATCCCCTCAACAATCGCGCGACGCACGGCATCCTCGCCAATGTTTCGAGTGAGCGCCATGTCGATCTTCAGCACATGGGGCTGAAACATCGCGAGCATATTGAGGCCGGAATACCCTGAGCCGAAATCATCGACAGCAGTGGTAAAGCCCTGCCGCGCGTACTCCTCGAAAATGGATTTGAGATGCTGCGGGTCTTCCACACGCTCACCTTCGGTAACCTCGAACATGAGTCGGTCTACCGGGAAATTAAACGTGCGTGACGCCTCCAGCGTTGCCCGAATGCAGGTCTCGGCGCGATACACCGCTTTGGGTAGGAAGTTGATACTCAGTTTGCAGTCCGCAATTGCGGGGAGGCCAAGCTGGGCAGCCAGCTCGATGGCCCTGACCCGGCAAGCCTGGTCAAAACGGTAACGGTTGCCGTCGTTGACCTGACCCAGAATGAACCCGGCAGACTCGCCGTTGACGCCTCGCACCAGTGCCTCGTAGGCGAAGGGCGCGCCGGTGGTGACGTTGAAAATAGGCTGGAACGCCATGGTGAAGTCGAATCCCAGCGCTTCCAGATTTCGACATTCAGCGCAGCCGATGGATGTGAAGGGTACGAGGGGTATGTGTTGCATGATCGTGTGTGCCTTGAGATTTCGTCTGTCGGTGTAGAAATTGGATGGACTGGTCTCTGTATCGGCAGCTTGCGCGAAATCTTCGGCGCGAATTTCAGCAAAAAGGGGGCGGGAGCGGTGTCGTTTACGAGGGAAGGTAGGGATGATTTGACCTGAACAACATGAGGCAGGCATTGCGCGTTATACGCAGGAGGGGGCGCAGAAGCCCGGAAACACTGGGGGAGATGGAGCGGGTAGAGGGAATCGAACCCTCAACTAAAGCTTGGGAAGCTTTCGTTTTACCACTAAACTATACCCGCTTTTGGCTTGACGCCTTTAGGCGGCTGACTTTGTACCAGATGCAGCCTGTTAATTGAAGCGTTAAATGCCGCCGCAGCAAAAAGCTTCACATCTGTTCCAGGGTTCTCGCCCAAGAGAGCCATCACTGCCCCCGCCGAGCGATTATCTGCACGGTGCGCCACTCCTCCTGTACACCCAACGCCACTGCCGCTGATGCGCCTGCCGCGAACACGCAGACCTTTCGGCGCTGGCTTGCACTCAGCCGCAGCCGGCCAAGTTTCAGATCATGCCAATTTCGTCGGCGCTCAGCGTACGGGATTCGCCAGGCGCCAGCATCGGATCGAGTACGAGTGGCCCCATGCTCTCGCGATGCAGCCGAGTCACCTTGTTGTTGAAAAACCCGAACATGCGTTTGACCTGATGGTAACGCCCCTCGACGATGCTCAACCGGGCACGATGACTGTCGAGAACAGTCAGTTCAGCCGGTTGAGTGGTCAGGTCCTCAAAGGCGAAGTAAAACCCTTCAGCGAATTTATCAACGTAGCCCGCATCAATAGGCGCCTCGGTCTCGACGTAATACACCTTCGCCAGCTTGTTGGTCGGCTGGGTAAGACGCCGCGACCACTGGCCGTCATTAGTGAGGAGCATCAACCCTGAGGTATTGAAGTCCAGACGACCGGCGATGTGCAGATCGTGCTTGTCAGGCGCGTCAAGCAGGTCAAGGACGGTGGGGTGCTGCGGGTCGGTGGTGGCGCTGACGCAGCCCTCGGGTTTGTGCAGCATCCAGTACCGGGCAGGCTTACCGTGCTGAAGGATTTTGTCATCCACACGCACCTGACTGAAAATCCGTACCTCATGCATCGGCTCTTTGATCGGCGAGCCATCAACGGACACGCGGCCCGCGAGGAGCATCAAACGCACGTCGTTGCGGTTGAGGTTCGTCTGGTTGCCGAGGAAACGGTCAAGACGCATTGCGACTCGCGGCGTCCACGCCTGCACACTGGGGACAAAGGCATGCCTGACCGCGTGCCTCTTCGGGCAATGCCTCCAGGGCTGCGGGGTCGATTTCAGCTGTAAAGCACCAGCATGCCTGACCGACGGTGCGGGGGTTGGCCAGGGTACAGCGATTGCTCGCGCCGCAGACGGGGCAGGTATTCGGATCGATGGGCGAAATGTTCATAAAATAGTCATTGGGATGCATCAGGGAATGACCGCACCGCTTGGCGGCCGGCAGCGCTGTCATTTTCGGCCAGTCATGGTTCGACGCGAACATGAGCCCGCCAATGCTAGCGTGCCGCATTCACCTGCGCCACGAGCATCTGCCTTGCGAGGCCTCAGGGCGTGACAGGCGCCTGGCCCTGCGGCGCAACAAACGACGGAGAGCGACCCAGCAATGAGCCAACCGCAGGGCAGCGGCAGTGGACGAGCAGAATCCTGTCGTAATGGATGCCGTGTCGACTCAGTTCACCGAACAAGTCTTGCAGAGTCGGATTGGCAACGCCGAAGCGATTGCGAACGGTCAACACGTCCATAGGCGTCGGTGCCAGAGGCGACTGAAGTGGCGGTTGATGGCTGTTGCGTACGATCTGGCTGATGTCCCGGTAACTCTCGTAGCGTTCGCTCTGAAACTTCGCCAGCGAGTAGTTTTTGATGTGCCCTTGCAGCGTTGTCCCCGCTATCAGCGTGTCCCTGGCAAGCAGGCCGGAGAAGGGGCCCACTCCGGGGGCGGCCAGCGTCTGGGTGCCGTCGAGCATCGCGTAAGGCCGGACGGACTGGCTCGCGATCCTGTGCAGCATTGGGTCCACCAATTCATGACCATGAGGGGCGTAGGTTCGCAGTTCCGTGCCATTGGGGATCGCCGTCGTGCGTGTCCAGGGCAGGTAATAGCCGTGGCTGCTGACCACCAGCGTTCGGGCCTGGGCCCGGTCCGATGTCCACAACAGAAACTTGCGCCCCAGTTTCCACGCTTGCACCGCCGAGGTGTTGAACATCGCGTTGCCCGGTACGCTCCAGGTCTTCATCAGTCCGGTGCCATTGAAGAAAGGCTTTATTATCGTTTTGCGCTGATGCGTGGTCCGACGAAGCCAGGATCCGAAATCACGCAGCGGTACGGATGGCACGGACCGTCCCAGCGTTCGAGCGGGCGAGCGGAGCAGGTTGAAGGCTCTCAACAATCGCGGCGTGGCCGGGCCCATTTGCAACAAACCCAACGACAGAATTGCAAAGGTGAGGTTGCGACGTTCCCGCTCCCGGTCACCCGGTAAACCAGCTGCCTGGACATTCAAAGCGATGCTGGCGGCGCTGACTGTCAGCGCCGTGACCCCAGCTGCTGTATGCAGCAGCGCCAATGGCGCCAGCAGTAATTGCAGGCGGTTGGCATGCTGGGTCCAGGCACTGATGGCCAGCTCACGGTCGGTCACAATGCTGTCTTCTGCATCGGCCTGGCTGTTGCGCCACAGTGTCTGCCACATGAATGCGACAGGAGAACCAGGCACCTCCTGTTCGCAAAAAAGGTGCTGCTGCGCCGCGTGAACGTTCGGTCGGTACAGACAATCCGCCCAGGGGCGCAAAATCGAAACGGCCGAAGCCGGGGGCTGAACGCCGCCCCACACTTCGAGAATGTGACCGAGCTTTGCGCGCAGACGGTTGGGGACATAGTTGATCAGGGCTTCGCGCCAATGCGGGTCAGCGGCGGCCCGTACCAGATGACTGACCAGATGCTCGCGGTCCCTGAACGGCACGAACGGTTGCTGCTGACCGGCCTGATAGAGCACACCTCCGTCGCGTCCGGTGTCATTCAACAGCAGCAAACCTGCGCAGGCGGGGCATTGCGAACTGAAAGGCAGTCCAGTCCCCAGGTAGAAGCCCAAGGCCGTCCACCGCGCAGTGCCTGGCACGCCTACCTGCTGCACCTGCTCCATGGCGCTGACGATTCGACCGAAATCGTACTCGCAGATTTCGCGACGCTTCAAGCTGATCAGCGCCTGGCTGACGAAGGTCGACCATAGCGATCGCTCGATGGCAGCACGTTGCTGGTGCCAGAATTGGTCGAGCTTGCACTTCATGACGTCGAGAAAGTCGATGCTGGCGATGTAGGTCTCGGCGCTGACCGCGCTGACTTCCAGTTCGCCATCCACTGACGCCTGACCCTGACCGTCTGGGTCAGCGTAAACGACCCAGCGGCCGTCATCCTCGTAACCGCGAGGGTGCGTCGCCCTGAAGTTGCTCATCAACGCCTGGCTCAAGCTGGTTGGCTGGCCGTCAGGGATGTGCATCACATTGGCAGCAGCAATTCGCGGGTTGCCCCACGGCCTTGTCGCAGGGCCTGGCACGTAGCGGATGAACACGTCTTGCGCAGGCGTACGCAGACCGTTTTGCTTGAGCCACTTGCCCATGAGCCGATCAGCCACTCGCTGCGGCGTGGGTATCCGCCCGGGAAATGGCTCGTGGCCTTGCCAGTGATCCAGCATGCTGATCACCGCCATCGCCGGTTCGATGAGCAACGCGTGATCGTCATCGATGCGGCCATCAAAGCGGTCATCGAAGCGCTCATGGGTCAGCTCGAAGCCCGAATCCTCCGTGATGCGCCTGACTGAAAAATCTGCCTGCGCGAGTCGCAGTTGCGCAAACACGTCGGTGGTCGGCTCACCCAGCGCGAGGCTGCCGGGTGCAGTGCTCAGGTTCAGGTGCAGCCGATGCCAGCTGGACGCGTTGAGCGCGGTCAGGAGCTGTTCCGGCCGCCAGGGTGCGTCGTCGCTGATGTATTCATGGCATTGCGCATGGGGGCCAGGCAGGTGGAGGTAACAATGCCCGGTAATGCTGCATCTCAGATGAAAAATGCCCGGGATGATCACGCCGTCCAGCGTCAGGCAGCGCACGACTACACGCCGGGGCTGCCCGGACTGAAGCTCGGCCAGGGCTTGCGGAAAGCGTGCGAGCCCCATTGCGTCCAGTGCCAGCCTGTAACCCTCCCGGTTGAGGCGTTTGCGCGAGTGCAAACGCGCCAGCCCCTCAAGAAACGTCAGCTTGGCGAGCATTTCCCACGTCGCGCCATGACGCAGCCAAAACCTGTGCTGCATCTGCTCATATTCCTGCACCCATCGGGCCTCAATCAACAACGTGAAGAAGTGGGCGATGGTCAGCCCTGGCGCCTGTGGCGACACATCGCGGTCCGGTTCGGCGCAGCGCCGTAGTGCCAGAAATGCAGGCGGGTTCAGTATTTCCCGGCCCAGACTGCGCAGTGACAGCCGCTGCTCGAAGCACTCCCGGCCGTCCGTCTCCACCGCGGGCTCCAGGTCGGTGCTGAAATGGATGTGCGACTCATCGATGTCGATCCCATGGCCGATCCGTGCGGTAAGCGTTTCGCTCAATCTTTGGTCCAGATGGCTACCGACCGCGGGCGGAAACTCAAGATCAAGCTGCCAGGCTTTCAGCACCCACACCGAACCGTAGAGCAACCTGGCCACCGGGCTTGTCGCCTGGCGTCTCAGTGCGTTGTGATTGAGCAGGGACGGCTCGTTCACAGCCGGCTCGCCCAGCGCGTCAGCGGCGCGAGGCAAAGCGATGTGATCGTCGAAGGGCGAAACGCTTAAAGCGCGAGCCTGAAATGGATCGTCGTTGGAACGAAGTTCAAGGGCACCCGGAAGGCGCGAAGGGTTGCGGTCGTTCATCAGTATCGCGCCATGTGGAAGGTTGACCACTATGGCGCGATGCCGGGTTTCAAGGGTGGTATCTATCTATGGCGCATGCACCTGCTCAATGTGTTTAAGCGCCATCTCCTGCGAGAGCGTCAGCCGTCGTTTTCCAGCACCACCACCCGCTGGCCCGCGCGCACCGCTGAACCCGGTTGCACATGCACGTCGGTGATAATCCCGGCATGGGGGGCCAGGATCGGAATCTCCATCTTCATCGACTCCAGGATCACCAGCGTGTCTCCTGCGGCCACACGTTGACCGACGCTGACCTGCACCTGCCACAGGTTGCCGGCGATGTGGCTGTCGATACTGGTCTGACCTTCAAGCAACGGGGCTTCTTCGCTGGATTCAGCCACGCCCTCATCGCTTTCGAAAGAGGCCTGGCCGTTGGCAATCCAGCGCTCGCGTTCGGCGTTGAACGCACGCTGCTGTTGGCTACGGAAGGCCGCGATGCTCTGTTCCTCAGTTGCCAGGAACGCCTGGTATTCAGTGAGATCAAGTGTGCTGTGCTCGATCTGCAACGGGTATCGGCCCAACGGAAAATCACGGCGAATGTTCAGCAGATCGTCCGCGCTGACCGGGTAGAACCGGATCTGGTCAAAAAAGCGCAGCAACCACGGCTTGCCGTCAAACGCCGCCACCGCACGGTAGCGATTCCACATTTGCAAGGTGCGGCCAACAAACTGGTAGCCACCCGGGCCTTCCATGCCGTAGACGCACATGTAAGCGCCGCCGATGCCGACCGAATTCTCGGCGGTCCAGGTGCGTGCCGGATTGTATTTGGTGGTGACCAGGCGATGACGCGGATCGAGCGGCGTGGCAACCGGCGCGCCGAGGTACACGTCGCCCAGGCCCATGACCAGATACCGGGCTTCGAACACCGTGCGGTGTACCTCATCAAGGTTTGGCAGGTCGTTGATGCGGCGGATGAATTCAAGGTTGCTCGGGCACCATGGCGCGTCTTTGCGCACGGTGGTCATGTACTTTTCGATGGCCAGTTGGCAGGCCGGGTCATCCCAGGACAACGGCAGATGAACGATGCGCGACGGCACCTGCAGATTCTTGCTGGCACAGACCCCATCCCACTCACCGGCGACCACCTCAAGCAGCGTGTTCAACGGCAATTGCTCGGGCTGGTAATGCACTTGCAGTGAGCGGATGCCAGGGGTCAGGTCGATCACGCCTGCAAGCTGCTTGCCTTCGAGCGCCTGCATCAACGCATGGCCCCGGAAACGCAATACAAGGTCCAGCTCCGGCGCGCCGATTTCGAGCAGCAGGTGGGTGTCCCCTGAAAGGCGAGCGACGAGGCGGGTGTCGTTTTCACCTATATCAAGAACGATGGGTGATTGTAGGAGCGCGCTTGCCCGCGAATGCGATGGCTCAGGCGCTAGACCTTCATCGGATGTACCGACCTCTTCGCGGGCAAGCGCGCTCCTACAGAACGCCTCTCGCGCCTCAATGACGCTCACCGGATGAAACCGCACTTTATCGCCGGCCTTGAGCTGCCCTAGCTGCCACAGATCCGCTTCGATAATGGTCACCGGACAGACGAACCCGCCCAGGCTCGGGCCATCGGGGCCGAGGATGACCGGCATGTCCCCGGTGAAATCCACCGCGCCGATGGCATACGGGTTGTCATGGATGTTCGAGGGGTGCAGGCCCGCCTCACCGCCATCGGTTCGCACCCACTGCGGTTTTGGCCCGATCAGTCGGACGCCCGTTCGGCTGGAGTTGAAATGGACCTCCCAGTTCGTCTCGAAGAAGGTCTCGACGTAGCCCTCGGTGAAATACTCCGGGGCGCCGTGTGGCCCGTAAATCACCCGGATATCACGGACTGCACCCAGCTCGGCGATGAGCGCTGGCGCCAACCGTGCGCCTGCAGTGCGCTCCTTCAACGGCGCGACATGCAGCACATCGCCTGCGCGCAGTGCCCGCCCGCCATGTCCGCCAAACTGGCCCAGCGTGAAAGTACTTTTGCTGCCCAGGTAATCCGGCACATCAAGCCCGCCACGCACACACAGGTAACTGCGCGCGCCTGCGCCCGCGATGGTGCCCAAGTTCAGTGTCGATCCGGCAGCCACGAGCAGCGCCTGATTCATCGGTTGCGCCTGGCCGTCGAGGGTCAACGGAATGACCGCACCGGTGACGGCGATGACTGCATCGGTGTTGAACCGCAGCGTCGGACCGCTCATGGTGATTTCCAGTGCGGCGCAGCCCTCGGGATTCCCCAGCAGTTCGTTGCCCAGGCGCAGCGAGCGGCTGTCCATCGGGCCGGACGGCGGCACGCCCACGGCCCAGTAACCCAGACGCCCCGGATAATCCTGCACGGTGGTCTGGGTGCCGCCGCTCAGCACTTCGAGCGTATCGGCGCGGTAGACGAGACCCTCCAGGCAGCGCGTCCATGGCTGGCCGCTGGCGAACGGTTTGTCGGCGATGATCTGACGCAAGTAATCGCGATTGGTCTCGATGCCGTAAAGGCGCGTTTCTCCCAAGGCTTGGGCCAATCCCTGGCTTGCCGATGCCCGATCCGGCGCCCAGCTGATGACCTTGGCGATCATCGGGTCGAAGAACGCCGGGATCTCACAGCCCGCTTCGACCCAGGTATCGATGCGCAGGTTTTGGCCATCCGCGGCGGGGAAGGTCACCGAGGTCAGCAAGCCCGGGCTGGGCTGAAAATCCCGGCCCGGGTCTTCGGCGTACAGCCGCGCCTGAATGGCATGTCCTCGAGGTTTCAGGCTGGCCATGAGCGCGTTCAGCGGTGGCAGCTCCCCGGCAGCGAGTTGAATCATCCAGCTCACCAGGTCCACGCCCCACACTTGCTCGGTGACGCCGTGCTCGACCTGAAGACGGGTATTCACCTCCAGAAAATAGAAGCGCTGATCGTCACTGTCGAAGACGAACTCAACGGTCCCTGCGCTGCGGTAGTTGACCGCTTTGGCCAGTTTGATGGCTGCGCTGCACAGCTCATCGGCCATGCCGGCGGGCAGGTTCGGCGCGGGTGTTTCTTCGAGGACTTTCTGATTGCGCCGCTGCACCGAGCAGTCGCGCACGCCGAGGGCGATCACCTCGCCATGCCCATCGCCAAATACCTGCACCTCAAGATGGCGGGCGCGCTGAATGTATTTCTCGATGAACACGCCGGCGTCACTGAAGTTGTTCTGGCCCAGACGCTTGACGGCCTCGAACGATTCGTCCAGTTCACCGGCGTTGCGACACACGCGCATGCCGATGCCGCCGCCGCCCGCTGTGCTTTTCAGCATGACCGGATAACCGATGACGGCGGCAGCGCTCAGCGCGGCGTCAACATGATCCAGCAGTTCGGTGCCTTCGAGCATTGGCACGCCATGCTGTCTGGCCAGCGCGCGGGCGGTGTGCTTGAGGCCGAAGACCCGCAACTGCTCGGGCGTCGGGCCGACGAAGGCGATGCCGGCGTCTTCACAGGCTTGAGCGAAGGCTGCGTTTTCAGACAGAAAACCATAACCCGGGTGGATGGCTTTGGCGCCCGTGGCTTGGGCAACGGCGAGGATCTTGTCTACCGCGAGATAGGTCCCGGCGGCGCCGCCGTCGCCCAGGCTGTGGGCTTCATCGGCGTGAACGAGGTGCAGACTGGCGGCGTCCGCTTCGGCGTACACCGCGACACTGCCGACGTGCAAGTCACGCAGCGTGCGAAGGATGCGGCAGGCGATGGCGCCGCGGTTGGCGATCAGCAGTTTGTCGAACATGGCATTGACCCCAGGGCGCGAATCATTGAGCCCTATCGGGTAGCGGGCCGTCCCGCTGTTGTACATGTTGCGCGAAGGCCGTCCCCCGCGCCGAAGCCTTGAATATGCCGTCAGCTGTCAGTCCCAGACCAGCAGCTCGGCCGGGGTGGGGTTGTAGCCGTTGCACGGGTTATTCAGCTGCGGGCAGTTGGAAATCAGCACAATCACGTCCACCTCGGCGCGCAGTTCGACGTATTTGCCGGCGCCTGAGATCCCGTCTTCAAAGGTCAGCCCGCCGTCCGCGGTAACGGGCACGTTCATGAAGAAGTTGATGTTGGGGCTGATGTCACGCTTGCCGAGTCGGCCGTCGTGAATGCAGGCGCGCAGGTAGTTGTCGCGGCAGCTGTGCATGTGGCGCTTTTCCAGGGCGTACCGCACCGTGTTGCTCTCTTGGGCACAAGCGCCGCCGAGGGTGTCGTGGCGGCCACAGGTGTCTTCGACGATGGTCAGCATCGGTTTGCCAAGGTTGGAATAGAGAACGCTGCCCTTGCTCAGGTACACGTTGTTCTGTCGACGCAACGTGCGCTGCACGTCGTAACGTTCGCGCGGGTTGGCCAGGCTGTAAAACAGCGTGTCCACCGCCTGATTGCCCTCCAGATCCAGCAGTCGCAGGGTTTGCCCGGCTTTGAGCTCGGTCAGCGAAGGCTCGCCGGCCGCGATGTGCGTAATGGAAGCAGGGGCAGAGGTCGTGGTGTGGGTCATACAGGCCTCCTCAGGCAAACAGGCGATCGGTGTTGATGAACCCGCGAACGTTTTCTTCCCGGGAGGTGCGGCAGTGCTCGGCAACGCTGGGGTCGGCCTTCATCCAGCTCAGCTTGACCGGCTGCGGCGCGTATTCAGGGTTGGGGTCCATGGGGTGTTGCAGGGCGGTCATCACGATCAGCGTGTCCATCGGCGCGTAGAGCTCGATGGTGTCGCCGGATTTGGAGTTGCCCGGGACGAAGGCCAGTGCGCCGTGATCGTCGACGTTGACGCGGCTGAACAGGTTCAGCGTCATGAGCAGATCGGAAAGGTCCAGGCCCCACTTGCCCATCTCCACCAGCAGGTTGTCCGCACCGTTGCGAAAGAAGCCGTTGCGCAGTTCCTGATAGCGGCCCTGGCCGTATTTCTCGGTGACCTCTTCGGCGCACAGCACGCCGCCGATGCTGTCGCTCCAGCCGCAGGTGTCGGCCGTGATCGCAGCCAAGACGCGGCCCATGTCCGAATACAGGCAATGGCCCGCCGTGAGCTTGGCGGTGTGTTGGCATTTGAGGCTGTCGGGGAGGTTCAGCCGTTCGGTTTTTTCATGGGCGTTGAACATCGTCAGGCTGACGTTGGCGTTACCGTTCAGGTCGGTCAGGCGCAACAGTTCGCCGCGCTTGAGCACGAACGACAGGTGGCCGCCGCCGGGCAAAACCTCCTCGGCGAACACGGGAAACAGCAGAGATGAATCGGTCATGGGAGTTGTCCTTCAAGCCGTTTTCAGCGAATCGATGGCCACGCGTGCGGCGCGGCGATCGCTGTTCAGGGGGATGTCATACGTGATGCGTGCGCCATAGGCGCCGGGGGCGTGCGGGTCGACGCGAACCTTGTCGAACACCAGCAGCCGTGTGCCGAGGTTGAACCCTTCGGACAGGTCGTGAGTGACCATGAACACCGTCAGCTTCGTCTCGCGCCACAGCTCCAGCAGCAACGCGTGCATGTCTTTGCGGATGCCCGGATCGAGTGCGCCGAAGGGCTCATCCAGCAGCAGAATCCGGGGTTTCATGATCAATGCCTGGGCAATGGCCAGCCGTTGCTGCATGCCGCCGGACAGCTGGGAGGGGTATTTATCCAGCGCATGGCCGAGACCGACTTTGTGCAGCAACGCCGCCGCCTGCTCCCGTGCGTCCTGCTTGGCGGCGCCGAAGAGCCGCCCGAGCCACGCCGAGCGCGGCAGCTCAAGGCCCAGCGCCACGTTGTCCAGCACCGACAAATGCGGGAACACCGAATAGCGCTGAAAGACCACGCCCCGAGTGGCATCCGGCTCCTTGGCCAGCGCCTGGCCGTCCAGCAGAATCGTGCCTTTACTCGCCACTTCCTGGCCCAGCAGCAGGCGCAGGAAAGTGGATTTGCCGCAGCCCGAAGCGCCCACCAGCGTGCAGAATTCGCCTTCGGCAATGCTCAGGTTCAGCCCTTCGAGCACGACCTGATCGCCGTATTGCTGCCAGACATTCTTGACCGAAATAAAGCTCATGCGCGTGCCCCCTCGTACCACGGGAACGCTTTGCGAGTGAGCGCTTTCAGGCCCCAGTCCATCAACCAGGCGAGGAGGGTGATCCACACCACGTACGGCAGGATCATGTCCATCGCCAAATAACGTCGCACCAGGAAGATCCGGTAGCCCAGACCATCGGTGGACGCAATCGCTTCGGCTGCAATCAGAAACAGCCACGCCGAACCCAGCACCAGCCGCAGCGAGATCAACAGGCGCGGCAGCAGTTGCGGCAACACCACCCGCAGGATCAGCGTCCAGGTCGAGGCGCCCAGGGTCTGCGCCTTGATCAGCAGCTCGACCGGAATTTCCCGGGCGCGCTGCTCCAGGTCCCGGGCCAGGACCGGCGTGATGCCGATGACGATCAGCATGACCTTCGACAGCTCGCCCAGGCCGAAGACGATGAACAGGATGGGCAGAATCGCCAGCGGCGGAACCATCGACAGCACCGTCAGCAACGGCGACAGCGGCGCGCTGAACAACGGCAATACCCCAGAGGCAATGCCCAGACACAGCCCGACCGCCGCGCTTATCGCAAGGCCGATGGCCAGTCGCTTCAGGCTGGCGCCGGTGTCCTGCCAGAGGATGTACTCGCCAGTGCGTTGATCCGGCACGAACGCCACGCGCTTGATCGCATCGGTCATTTGCACGGCGCTGGGCAGCAGCTTGTCGTTGGGGTTTTCCGTCAGCCGTGTTGCCGAGCCTGTGAAGTAGGCAAACAGCAGCAGGGCAAACGGCAGGAGCACCAGAATCAATCGACTGGCGCGATCCGGGCGGCGGTTTATCAGGCGCATAACAAAGACCTTTGGTTTTACAACTTGCCGTCGGCAGCCATCTGCACGTAGCTCGGGTCGAAATGCAGCTTCAGGTTGGCTTTGTCACCTTCGGTCACGTTGTTGGCGAAGGTCATGCCGACCGCGCTGGCGTCTTTGGCTCCTTCGCCAAGCAGGCCATGGTCGAAGGAGAAGTCAGCGACCTTGCGCATGGTCATCGGCAGTTGCTTGCTGGTGGCGAACTCGAGCGCCTCTTGCGGCGTCGCGAACAGCTTGGTGGTATTCAGTTGCGACTGAAAACCGGCCAGATCGGTGCCCGACGCCTGGGCCATGTGCTCCAGCGCCGCTTTGGACTCGGCGTTTTTGGCGTTCATCAAGGCCACCACTTCGAACCACGCTCCGGTCAGGGCCTTGCCAAGCGCCGGGTTGTCTTTCAGGGTCTGGGTATTGATCACCATCATGTCCATGATTTCGCCGGGAATCTTGCTGGAATCGAAGACTTCCGTGACACCGGGTTTGGCCTTGATCTCGGACAGCATCGGGTTCCAGGTGGTGACGGCTTTGACTTCATTGGTGTTGAAAGCGGCGGCGATATCGGCATCGGAGGTGTTGACGACTTTCAAATCTTTCTCGGTCAGGTCCACCGAATCCAGCGCGCGTGCCAGCAGGTAATGCGACACCGACAGCTCAACCAGATTGACGTCCATGCCTTTGAGATCCGCGACTTTTTTGCCGTCACCCTTGAGCACGATGCCGTCGTTGCCATTGGAGAAGTCGCTGACCACCAGCGCAGTGCTTTCGACGCCGCCGGCTGCGGGGATGGTGAGGGCGTCCATGTTGGTCATGGTGCAGCCATCGAATTGGCCCGCGGTGTATTGATTGATCGATTCGACGTAATCGTTGAGCTGGGTGACCTTAATGTTGATGCCGTACTTCTTGGCCCACTTGTCGACGATGCCTTGGGTCCCTGCGTATTCCCATGGCATCCAGCCGGCATAAATGGTCCAGCAGACGTCGAAGTCTTTTTTCGGGGCAGCGGTGGCCGACAGGCTCAATGCTGCGAAGACGCCTGCGGTAAGCAAGCTGAACAGACGGGATGTTTGCATGGGTATCTCCAGTAGCGAAAAGGGCGGTCAGGAGCACGGCGACACCACTGGTGTCCTGTCTCCCGGGCTTTTATCCCGCCGTGTAACCTCTACTGGAGGTCGCCAACTCTCGGACCAGCCACTCGCTTCAGCGAGCCGGAACCCTAGTCGGCTATTGCAAATTGTGGTGCCGCGTACCTGAGATAACTCTTGCACGCGGTCTACCAAGCGAGAGTTGTGCCAAGTCATGCAAGACGCCCGTCTTGCCTGAGTCGAGAGGCGGCATAATGATCCGGGCTGAGTCGAGCATGCACTGATGCGGGGCGCCGTCTGGCGGCCGGGGGCCGCCGTGGGGCACTCGCTCCGGATTCCGGAGTCTCAGCTTACGTTCTCGGCAGTTTCGGGAACGCCGATCAGCGCCGCTGGTTCGAGCCCTACCGCGGTCCGGGAGGCCGCCATGTATCGAAGACCCTTGCTGTCCGTTTTGATGACACTGTCCCTTGCAGGTTGTTACGGAGGCTATTACGAATCTGAGACTTACACGCAGCCGATCTACAGCACTGGCTATAGCAGCAGCTACGTTTACGACAGTTACCGTCCGGTAGCGCCCGCCTATTACGGCTCTGGCGTCTACTACTCGGCGCCGCGCTACTATTCCGCGCCACGTTATTATTCGGCGCCTCGCTATTACGCGCCTCCGCCGCGTTACTACGGGCCTGGCTATGGCGGGGGACGTCCCGGCTACGGCGGTCGCCCTGGCTATGGCGGTGGCAACTGGAACGGTGGGGGCGGCGGGTATCACGGAGGCGGTGGCTACAACGGAGGCGGCAACGGCTATCGTCCGCCGCCCCAAGGTCCACGACCTGGAGGCGGCAATGGTCCCGGCCCTGGTGGCGGCTGGCATGGTAACCCCGGCGGTGGCGGAGGTGGCGGTGGACCACGTCCCGGCTTTGGACCCGGAGGCGGCGGCCACCGAGGAGATGGGGGTTTCGGTCGTGGTGGTCACGGCGGACCAGGTGGCGGCAACCGCTAAGTAACGACAAAACGGCGCTCCGAGGAACGCCGTTTTTTATGGGGTTGAAAGTATGACCTTGGCCATCAGGATGTACGCATTTCACTTGTGAGACCGGCTTCAGCCGGGAAGACGCCCGTCTGAACAATGTCCATGCAGGCATGAATTAAAGGCTCAATACTCCGACAAGTCCGCCAGCGGATGTCGTCCTTCCCATGCTTTCTCGAAATGCGCGTCCACCACGGCCAACGGAATGGCCGCGACGTCCTGCCAATGCCAGTGCGGCGTCTGATCCTTGTCTATCAGACGCGCACGTACCCCCTCGGCGAACTCGGGATGCCTGCAGCAGTTGAGGCTCATGGCGTATTCCATCTGCAGCACCTCGGCCAGCGACAGGTGCCGAGCGCGTTCGATCTGCTCCCACACGAGATGAGCGGTCAGCGGGCAGCCCTCCGTCAGCGTTTTCGCAGCCTTTGCCAATAGCGGGTCTTCTGCGTTCAAGTGATGTTTCAGCGCATTCCAGGCACTTGGCGCGTCGGCAACATCCAGCACCTCATCAATGATTTGCCGACGAGGCAGCCACTGTGCGGCAGGCAATTGATCCGCCGCCTCCAGTTGCAGGGCTCGAAACAGACTCGTCAGTTGCACCTTCGTTTGTTCCTGCCAATTGAGCTGCAGCAACCGATCAATCATTTCATCCTGTTGATCCTCCTTGAGGAAGCGGTCAGCCAAGCCCAGATCCAGCGCATCGCGTCCGTTGATGTGCGCGCCCGTCAGCCCCAGAAACAGCCCCAGCTTGCCGGGCAGTCTCGACAGGAACCAGCTGGCGCCGACGTCAGGAAACAGACCGATGCTGATCTCCGGCATCGCCAGACGGCTGCTCGGCGTAACGACGCGGATATTCGCGCCTTCCAACAGGCCCATGCCACCGCCCAGCACATAACCATGCCCCCAGCAGATGAGTGGCTTGGGGAACGTGTGCAAGGTGTAATCGAGCCGATACTCTGCCGCGAAAAACTGCGCCGCCAATGCCGGGACCGTACCTGCCTGGTTACGCCCGGCTTCCACCAGCGCGCGTACATCGCCCCCGGCGCAGAAGGCTTTCT
This sequence comes from Pseudomonas lutea, assembly GCF_000759445.1. NCBI lineage: Bacteria > Pseudomonadati > Pseudomonadota > Gammaproteobacteria > Pseudomonadales > Pseudomonadaceae > Pseudomonas > Pseudomonas lutea. Next base: position 592,388 of record NZ_JRMB01000002.1, on the reverse strand, counting down.
GGCCATTGCCACGCAGTAGCACGCAGACAATCTGCGGATCACTGGCCCAGTCGTTCAAGCGCTCCTGCAGTGCCAGAATCATCGGCAACGACAAGGCGTTCAGGGATTTTTCCGCATCCAGCGTGGCGATACCCAGACGGGCGCCGTCCGTTGCGGTGAGCTCTTCAAATTGCAGATTCATCGTGACCTCTTGTCAGTGGTACGGGGATCTATCGTGAATTGTGAGTCCTTCCCGCGTCAGGAAGTTGCACGGCGGTAGCTGTGCACGAGTGTAGGGAGATGCGATGGCAACGCGCTGGAAATCTTCGGCGACAATCCCTAAAGTTGTGAATTGTTTCTGCCGGATCACACCATGACACAAGACGACCGCATCAAACTGGAGGCCAGCTGGAAACAGGCCCTGCGCGACGAGTTCGAGAAGCCTTACATGGGCGAACTACGCGAATTTCTGCGTCAGGAACATGCGGCCGGCAAGGAGATTTATCCGCCGGGTCCGCTGATTTTCAATGCGCTGAACTCAACCCCGCTCAATGACGTGAAGGTGGTCATCCTGGGTCAGGACCCTTACCACGGCCCCAATCAGGCCCACGGCTTGTGCTTCTCGGTGCAGCCCGGTGTACCGACGCCGCCTTCACTGGTCAATATCTACAAAGAACTCAAGCGCGACCTGAACATCGACATCCCCAATCACGGCTATCTGCAATCCTGGGCCGATCAAGGGGTATTGCTGCTGAACACCACGCTAACTGTCGAACGAGCCAATGCCGCCTCCCATGCCGGGAAGGGCTGGCAGCATTTCACCGACAAGGTGATCGAAACCGTCAGCGCCCATCAGCCACACCTGGTGTTCCTGCTATGGGGCTCGCATGCGCAGAGCAAAAAGAAGCTCATCGATGCGTCCAAGCACCTGATCCTGACCTCGGTTCATCCGTCGCCGCTGTCGGCATACAAGGGCTTCCTGGGCTGCGGGCATTTTGGTCTGGCGAACAAGTTTCTGGAGCAGAACGGCCTGGCGCCCATTGACTGGCGATTGCCGGCGGTTGTCTAGCGAGATGAGAGCAGGGTGGGGGCTGACACCGGGATTTGCCAAGAGGGACGCTCCCACAATCCCTATGTCAGCAGGTACATCTGCGGTGTGGTCGTATTGGGTGCGAGTGAGCGTGCGCACGACTGCGTCAACCCACCCGTCTATCCCAATACCGGAACAGCGGCTCCGCCAGGAACAGCACAAACAACAGCCTCATCACCTGCATCGCCGTCACCAGCGGCACCGACAGTTGCAGCACCTCTGCGGTCAGGCTCATCTCGGCAATTCCGCCGGGCATCATTCCCAAGGTCAATGAGCGCAAGTCCAGGTGTGTCAGGGTGCTTAACCCAAGCGCGCACAATGCCGCGATGCTCATCGTCAGCGCCGTTCCCACCAGCGTGCGGCCAATGAAAGACGGCGCCCGGCGGAAGAACGTGCGGTTGAAGTGGCAGCCCAGGCCACTGCCGATCAGCCACTGCCCCAACTGACTGCCACCCTGGGGCAAGCCGATGTGCAGATCGAACGTCACGCTGATGACCGCACTGATCAGTAACGGCCCGAATAGCCACGGGTTGGGCTGCTTAAGCTTTTGCCAGCCCCAGGCCACCAGCGCGCCGAGCGGAAACAGCAGCGTCAGCCACGTCCAATCCACCACCGCCGCGTGGGAAACCGGGCCACCGTTGCCCATCAGGTATTTGAAGATCGCCGGGATACACAGCACCACCGCCAGCACGCGCAGGCTTTGCCCGGCGGCGACGTTGCTGAGAATGGCGCCGTTGCGTGCGCCCAGGTTCACCATCTCGCCCGAGCCGCCGGGCATGCTGGAAAAGAACGCAGTGGCCCGGTCCTCGCCGGTGCGCAGCATGAGCCACACCCCGACCACGCTCGAAACGCTGGTCACCAGTGCGCCGATGAAAATCAGGCCAAAGTGGGAAAGGACTTGTTCGATGACGACAGGGGTGAAGTGCAGGCCGATCCCGATGCCGACCACCCATTGGCCGCATTTGCGGCCGCCGGGTATTTCAGCCAGCTGCCAGGGTGTGAGGCAGCGAACCAGGATGATCGCCAGCAACGAGCCGACCATCCAGGGCAGCGGCCAGCCGACCTGACTGGCGAGAAATCCCCCCAGCAGGCCGACCAGCGGTGTTCCCCACCACGTGCTGAATGGCCGATCAGACATTAGCCATGGCGCGGCGCTGTTTGGCGCGCTTGCGCCAGATGCGAATCAGCGGGAAGACGAGCATGAACGCCGTTCCGATCCACATGCCCAACGTGATCGGGCTCGACCAGAGGATGTCCAGCCCGCCGTTGGAAATGGACAACGCACGGCGCAGGTTCTGCTCCATCAGGCCGCCAAGAATGAAGCCCAGCAGGATTGGCGACAGCGGGAAGTCCAGCTTGCGAAGGATGTAGCCGAAGATGCCGATCCCGACCATCAGGAACAGGTCGAAGGTGGTGGCATGAACCGCATAGACGCCGATACCGGTGATGATCGCGATCACCGGCACCAGTGCCCAATTCGGCACGGCAAGGATGCGGGTGAAGATGCGGATCATCGGAATGTTGAGGATCACCAGCATGACGTTGGCGACGAACAGCGAAGCGATCAGACCCCAGACGATGTCAGGCTGCTGCTGGAACAACAGCGGGCCCGGCGTGATGTTGTACAGCGACAACGCGCCGATCATCACTGCCGTGGTGCCAGAACCTGGAACGCCCAGGGTCAGCATCGGCACCAATGCGCCGCAAGCCGCTGCGCCGATGGCCGTTTCCGGCGCCGCCAGACCGCGCATGTCGCCCTGGCCGAACTTGCCGCTCGCCCCTGCGATGCGTTTTTCAGTCATGTAGGTCACGGCGCTCGCCAGCGTGGCGCCTGCACCGGGCAGCACACCCATGATGAAGCCCATCAGACCGCAGCGAATGTTGACCACAAAGACTGAACTGGCCTCTTTGAAGTTGAACATCATGCGTCCGGTAGCCTTGACAGCCTCTTGACCGCGATGGGTTTTTTCCAACAGCAGCAGGATTTCGCTGATCGAGAACAGACCCAACACCAGCACGACGAATTGAATACCGTCAGCCAGGTGGATGTTGTCACCGGTGAAGCGATACACGCCGCTGTTGGCGTCGATACCGATGCTCGACAGAAACAGCCCGATCAATGCAGCGACAAAGGTCTTCAGCGGCCGATCACCCGCCATGCCGCCCAGGCAGACGATGGCGAACACCATCAGCACAAAGTACTCCGCCGGACCGAAGGCAATCGCCCATTTCGCCAGCAGCGGGGCGAACATGACCATGCCGCAGGTGGCGATCAGTGCGCCAATGAAGGAGCTCCATGCGGAGAGAGACAGCGCCACGCCGGCCAGGCCCTGGCGTGCCATGGGGTAGCCGTCCAGTGCAGTCATGACGGTGGAGGCTTCACCGGGAATGTTTAGCAGGATGGAGCTGATGCGACCGCCGTATTCACAGCCCAGATACACCGCTGCCAGGAGGATCAGCGCCGACTCCGGCGGCAAACCCAGGGCAAAGGCAATGGGGATCAACAACGCGACGCCATTGATCGGTCCCAGTCCCGGCAACAGGCCGACGACGGTGCCGATCAGGGTGCCGGAAAGGGCAGTGACCAGGTTGTAGGGGGTCAGCGCGACGCCGAAGCCCTGGCCGAGATAGCCAAGCGTGTCCATATTATTTCTCCAGAACGTCGAGCAGGCCGAGGGGCAGGGGCACATCCATCACTTTGTCGAACAGCACGTACAGCGCGATGCTCATGAACGTGATGATCACCACACTCGCCAGCCAGCGGCCGCCGTACAAACGTGCCATGGGGATGCCGACCAAAATGCTGCTGAGCACAAAACCCAGAGGTTCAAACAAGCCCGCGAATACCAACAGCAGCACGGTGCAGATACCGATTTTGATCAGCGTCGGACGGTCCAGCGCCGGTTCTTCTTCGGAATGCACGATGGGCGTTGGACGGATCGTCATGTACAGCAGCGAAATGCCCATCAACCCAAGCATCAGCAGCGGAAACGCGCGCGGGCCGACGGGCTCATAGGAAAACGGCGCCTGATAAGGCCAGGCCATCATTGCCAGGCCGATACACACCAGCAAAAGGACCAGTGAGAAAATGCGTTGCACAACCATGGAAAACTCCCGGATCACGCCGCCGCGCAGGCGGCGCAACCCTCAGTCAATCGAGAACCTGTGGATGCGGTTCAATCACTGAATCAGCCCGAATTCCTTGGCCAGGGTTTTGTATTCGGCGACGCGGGTCTTCACGTATTTGTCGAGCTCTTCACCGGTCATGGCAAACGGGAACAGCTCACGCTGATCGCGCAGCTTGGCGAAGTCTTCCGAGGCCAGCAGCTTGTCGAATGCCGCTTTCCACCAGTTGTAGTCTTCGTCCGAGACCTTTGGCCCCAGGTAGAAGCCGCGTACCACCGGCCAGACAATGTCGTAACCCTGCTCTTTGGCGGTGGGAATGTTCTTCATTTCCGGCTCGTCCAGACGCTGCTCGGAGAACACCGCGAGCAGGCGCATGTCGCCGCTGAGGATGTGTGGCATGGAGTCGGAAATATCGGTGGAGCCTACCTGGATGTGACCGCCGAGCAGGGCAGTGGCGATTTCACCGCCGCCTTCCAGAGCGACGTAACGCAGTTCACGCGGGTTGATGCCGGCCGCCTTGGCAATCAGTGCGGTTTGCATCCAGTCCTGGCTGCCGACGGTACCGCCAGAGCCGATGACGACTTTGCCCGGGTCGGCTTTCAGCGCCTTGACCAGATCGTCCAGATTCTTGTACGGCGAATCGGCCTTGACCGCGATGGCGCCGTAGCTGGTGCCCACGGCAGCGAGCCAACGCACGGCGTTTTCGTCAAAACGGCCGAACTTGCCTTGGGCAAGGTTAAGCAGCGACCCGCTGGACCACGCGACCAGAGTACCGGCATCGGCCGGCCGTTGAGCGACCACTGCGTTATACGCCACCGCACCGACGCCGCCAGGCATGTAGGTCACGCGCATGGGTTTGGAAAGGATTTTTTCGTTGATCAGCGCGCTCTGCACCAGTTTGCAGGTCAGGTCGAAGCCGCCACCGGGCGAAGCCGGCGCGATGCATTCAGGACGATTGGGCTCGGCGGCCCACAGTTGGGTGGCCATCAGCATGCAGCTGGCGGCAACGCTAAGGTGGCGCAACGATAGGGTCATGGTCGGTCTCCAGGGGAGTTGTTGTTTTAGTGGGTCAGGCAATGGATCAGGCGGCAGTGACACTTCATCGCACGCGGCTGGAATGACGCGAAGCGGACGTGACAAAGCACCGCGCGGCTGGGCGGCGGGGCGATTCAAAAACAGAACGGGATTCAGAAGGCGCAAGGGCCTGGGATTGCAGTGATGGCATCACTGGTGACTCCGATATTGTTTTTATTGTTGAAAACGCATCGAGGCGTTTTTCGTCACGATCCTGGCATCAGCGTCATGAAGCGGGGCGCAATGGTCACAAGTCGTTGCCCGATCCTAATCAGCAAAGCTTTCACCAACCTTTCAACTACCTTTCATGTAGCTTTCAGCTGATCCGTGACACACCGGGTGGCGGCTCAATTACAGCGATCCGGGCCTTCACAGACGACGGCGCGCCTGTAAACTCCGCTGTCATCATGCTCAATCCGGGAGAAATCGATGCGTGTCCTGCTCGTCGAAGATCATCTGCAACTGGCTGAAAGTGTCGCGCTGGCGCTCAAGAGCAGCGGCCTGACCGTTGACGTTCTGCACGACGGTGTTGCAGCCGATCTCGCGTTGAGCAGCGAAGACTACGCGGTGGTGGTCCTTGATGTCGGCCTGCCGCGGATGGACGGGTTCGAGGTGTTGGCGCGCCTGCGTGCTCGGGGCAAGAACATACCGGTGCTGATGCTGACCGCGCGCAGCGACGTCAAGGACAGGGTCCACGGTCTGAACCTTGGCGCCGACGATTACCTGGCCAAGCCGTTTGAACTGTCGGAGCTTGAGGCGCGAGTCAAAGCCCTTTTGCGGCGCAGCGTACTCGGCGGCGAGCGTCAGCAGCGCTGCGGCGAGCTGGTCTATGACCTCGATACCCGCCGCTTCACCCTCGGCGAAGAACTCCTCACGCTGACCTCCCGCGAGCAGTCGGTGCTGGAGGCGTTGATCGCCCGCCCGGGCCGCGTCATGAGCAAGGAGCAGTTGGCAGCGCAAGTGTTCGGCCTGGACGAGGAGGCCAGCGCCGACGCCATCGAGATCTATGTACATCGCTTGCGCAAGAAGCTCGACGGGCACCCGATCGCCATCGTCACGTTCCGCGGGTTGGGCTATCTGCTGGAAAGCCGGGATGCTTAATCCGTTTCCTGCAGCGGAAAACAGCCTGCGCTGGCGACTCCTGTGGAATCTGGGTTTGCTGCTGGTGGTGTTGATGATCGCCAGCGGCATGAGCGCCTACTGGAACGGTCGCGAAGCCGCTGACACGGCGTACGATCGCACGTTGCTCGCCTCGGCGCGGACCATTGCCGCCGGGCTCTCGGAGCACGATGGCACCCTCAGTGCGGACGTGCCCTATGTGGCCCTGGACACGTTCGCGTACGACAGCGCAGGGCGTATTTACTACCAGGTCAACGACATCAATCAGAAGCTGATCTCCGGCTACGAAAACATCCCGCCACCGCCGCCGGGTACACCACGCACCGACGCTTATCCGGCGCTCGCCAAGTTCTACAGCGCGCGCTATCAGGGGCAGGACATACGCGTGGTGAGCCTGCTCAAGGCGGTGAGTGAGCCCAACATGAACGGCATGGCAGAAATCCGCGTGGCCGAAACCGAAGAGGCGCGGGTGGACATGGCCCAGGCGCTGATGGCCGATACCCTGCTGCGCCTGGGCATGCTCGGCAGCGGCGCCTTGCTGCTGGTCTGGTTCACCGTCAGCGCAGCGCTGCGGCCGCTGGACCGCTTGCGCACCGCAGTGGAAGAACGTCAGCCCGACGACCTGCGTTCGCTGCCGCTGGTGGAAGTGCAGCATGAGCTGCGCCCACTCGTCAGCTCGTTGAACCACTTCACCGAAAGGCTGCGCATGCAGTTCGAACGCCAGGCGCAGTTCATTGCCGATGCTGCCCATGAATTACGCACGCCACTGGCCGCCTTGAAAGCACGGCTGGAGCTGGGCCTGCGTGACCAGCAGCCTGCGGCGTGGCGCACCACGCTGGAAAGCGCAGCTTCCGGCACCGATAAACTGACCCATCTGGCCAACCAGCTGTTGTCACTGGCGCGCATCGAAAACGGTGCCCGCGCGATTGCCGAAGGCGGTGCGGAATTGCTTGACCTCAGCCAGCTGGCGCGGGAATTGGGCATGGCCATGGCGCCGCTGGCCCATGCTCAGGGCGTGGCGCTGGCGCTGGAGGCCGACGAGCCGGTGTGGCTACGCGGGGAGCCGACGCTGCTCAACGAATTGTTGAGTAATCTGGTGGATAACGCCCTGGCCCACACACCGGCGGGCGGCAACGTCATTTTGCGCGTCCATGCGCCGTGCACGCTGGAGGTCGAGGATGACGGGCCCGGCATTCCGCATCATGAGCGCGAGCGAGTATTCGAACGCTTCTACCGGCGCAACCAGCAAAGCAAGGGTTCGGGTCTGGGATTGGCCATCGTCGGAGAAATCTGCAGGGCGCATCTGGCGCGGATCACGCTGCATGACGGTGCGCAGCGGGGTTTGAAGGTGCGGGTGAGTTTCGTGGTGCCGGATTCCGGCCTGGTCGGGCAACCTGCAACGGTCAGTACAGCAGGGTCATCGCCTCGTTCATCTCGTTGATGAGCCTGCCGTCAGCCATGTTCAGGCCCAACTGCGCCACCGCCGGCAACGATTGAAAGAGCATGTTTGGATAAGGTGTGCCGTTCATCTCATGGATATGGACGGTGGCGACCTGTACCAGATCCACGTAATCGGCCCTGTCCGAAACCCGGCTGAAATTCTGGAACTGGCGCGGCACGATTGCCAGCTCCTCCGGGAAATCCCACGAACGCAGCAGTCGCTCGCCGATCACCGGATGGATGCGTTCAATAACATGGTTGAGACTGATCGGGTCCGAAAGCAGCTCGAAGTTGTCCTCGGCGTAAGTCAGGATCGGCAGCACACCGATGAGATGGACAAGCCCGGCCAGCGTGGCTTTGTCGGCCTTCAGGCGCAGGCTGCGGTAGCTGAGAACATTGCTCACTCCGGCAACCTGCATGCTGAGTTTCCAGATGTCGCGCATTTTGGTTTCGATGACGTCGGATTTGGCGTGAAACATTTGCTCCACAACCAGCCCGATCGCCAGGTTGCAGCTGTAGTTCACGCCCAGCCGTCGAACCGCAGTGAGCACGTCGCTGACTTCAAAGTTGGGCCGTAGCAGCGGGCTGTTAACGACCTTGATCAGCCTTGCCGACAGTGCCGTGTCACTGCCGATGACCTTACTCAGCGCAGCGATGGAGATTTCCGAGTCCTCTGCCGCGAGGCGGATTTTCAGCGCGACTTCAGGGAGGGTTGGCAGAAACAGAGCATCCTTGTCGATCGCCTTGATCAGATCCCTCTGCACTTCGTCAGCCATGCTACTCATATTGGTTCTCTGGGAACTGCATTCCGGCCAGCAGCCGGCCACTCTGTGGCCCGGCGCTGGTAACTACGCTGACGTCTAAGGTAATGCGAACCCGCTCAACGCTGTGTTTCGAGCTTGGAGTCGAGCGTGTATGGCAAGTCGCTCATGTGCAGGGGCTCGCCGTCTGCCGCGCCAAGATGGAGATTGCCATCCTCTGCAGCATCAGCCTGCAAGACGGCGAGCAGCTCGATCCCGACATCAGACCGGGCCGCGACCACAACGTTGCCCACGGCACTCGAATGCACCGGTGAAAACAACGCGGTGCCCGGCTCCGGCAGCTCACCGGCAGCCATGGTCAGTCGATACAGCCGGCGTTTCAGTTTGCCCAGGTATTGCATGCGGGCAACGATTTCCTGCCCGGTGTAGCACCCTTTTTTGAAACTGACGCCACCCACGGCCTGAAGGTTGATCATCTGCGGGATGAATTCTTCGCGCGTCTGACCGAACACCTGGCCGATACCCGCGCGAATCTGCCCCAACAGCCAGTCATTGAGCGATGCTTCAGGCAAGTGCCCGGCCAGGCGCGTACGCACGTCATCGCCCTGTTCAACGGGAACCCACAGCTCGGCACGGGCAGGGGAAACGCGGATGGCGATGAGGTCATTGGTGCGTGTGACCGAATCAGTCGCTTGTGCGAGGTCCAGTCCCAGGCTGACCAGGGCGCTGTCAGCGTCCTGCAAGCCGAATCGCACCCAGGAAGCGCTTTCATCGGTCAGCTTCGACTTGGAGAACACCGCGTACTTCTTCAGGTCCAGCAATTGCGCGTCAATCAGCTCGCTGGCCATCGCCAGCAGCACGCCGTCGCCTTGAAGCAGGATGCGGAAGCTGGACTGCATCCGGCCTTTTTGCGTGCAGCGGGCTCCAAGGGTCGCCTTGGCTTCGCTCAGGTAATCGATGTTGCAAGTCAGTTGACCTTGCAGGAATTTGCCGGCATCCGCGCCGCGAACGGCGAGCACACCTTCATGGGACAGGGGGCAGAAAAATGCTGGAACGGCCATGAGTCATCGCAGGGGTAGAAGTCTGGGGCACCATCATAGTGCCGCCTGCCGTTATTGGGTATACGCAAAAAGCTGCGACTAACTGCAAGTACGCCCCAGGACGATGCGCCTGTATACTCGCCGGCAAATTCGAGGAGCCCTCCATGGTCGAAGATGTAGAACTCAATCGCCTCTTTTGGCACAGCCGTCGCGGCATGCTGGAGCTGGACGTATTGCTGGTGCCATTCGTCAAAGAAGTCTATCCGACGCTCAACCAGCTTGATCGCGACCTCTACGTACGCCTGCTGACCTGTGAAGACCAGGACATGTTTGGCTGGTTCATGCAGCGCGCCGAATCGGAAGATCCCGAGCTGCAACGCATGGTTCGGATGATCCTGGACCGTGTCCAGCCGAAGTAATCACTTCGAATGCCGCTGGCAGCCCTCTCGGGGGCTGCTGGCGGCCTATCTGTCGGCGCAAGTCCTTGCGCTGACCTCCATCACCCTCTTGTCGATTCCCCTGTGGGCCAAGGCCATTGGCGTGCTGTTGAGTGCATTGCACGCTTCTCGCTGTCTGCGCCCGCTGATTCTTCTGAACCAAGGCACCTCTTTTACCGGCCTGCGTCGGGACAGCGGCGGTTGGTCGCTGTGGAGCGAGGAGGGCGGGTGGGAACCGGTGCAATTACGCCCCGACAGCCTCGCGCTTGCGCACATCGTGTTGCTGCGTTTCAGGCGAGTCACCAGCCCCTGGCCAAGCCGTTTATGGACGCGCAGCCTGTGTATTCCGGCGGACGCGATGACAGCGCAAGCTCATCGGCGCCTGCGTCTTCGGCTGAAGTTCAGCCGGCGAAGGTGGGCGGCACCAGAACAGTGTCCCGCGCCTCGGGCAGCAGGTCGGGGTAATCCAGCGTGAAGTGCAGGCCGCGGCTCTCCTTGCGTGCCATTGCCGAGTCGATCATCAACTCTGCCACCTGCGCCAGGTTGCGCAATTCGATCAGGTCGCGGCTGACTTTGTAGTTGCTGTAGAACTCGTCAATTTCGTCCAATAACAGGCGCACCCGGTGCCGGGCGCGCTGGAGGCGTTTGTTGGTGCGCACGATACCCACGTAATCCCACATGAACCGGCGCAGCTCATCCCAGTTGTGCGCGATGATCACATCTTCGTCCGAATCGGTTACCTGGCTCGAATCCCACGCCGGAAGAGCGCCCGGATGAGCGACATCTTGCAGTTGCGTCACAATGTCGGCCGCTGCCGAGCGGGCATACACGAAGCACTCGAGCAGCGAGTTGCTGGCCATGCGGTTGGCGCCATGCAGCCCGGTAAAGCTGGTTTCGCCAATTGCATACAACCCCGGCACATCGGTGCTCCCGTGCTGATCGACCAGAACGCCCCCACAGGTGTAATGCGCGGCCGGGACGACGGGAATCGGCTGGCGCGTAATGTCGATACCGAAGGTCAGGCAGCGCTCATACACGGTGGGAAAGTGGCTTTTGATGAAGGCTTCGGGCTGGTGGCTAATGTCCAGGAATACGCAATCAGCCCCCAGGCGTTTCATTTCGTGATCGATGGCCCGGGCCACAATGTCACGTGGCGCCAACTCGGCCCTTGGATCAAAGCGCTGCATGAAGCGCTCGCCGTTTGGCAGCTTTAGATAAGCACCCTCGCCACGCAGGGCCTCGGTAATCAGAAAGCTTTTGGCTTGCGGGTGGTACAGGCATGTAGGGTGGAACTGGTTGAACTCCAGATTGCCTACCCGGCAGCCCGAGCGCCAGGCCATGGCGATACCGTCCCCGCAGGCGCCATCAGGGTTGCTGGTGTACAAATAAACCTTCGCCGCCCCGCCGCAGGCCAGTACTGTAAAGCGTGCGCTGTGCGTGTCGACTTCGCCGGTCGATCGATCCAGCACGTAAGCGCCTAGACAGCGAGTGCCCTCAAGGCCCAGCTTCGGCTCGGTGATCAGGTCAACAGCGACGCGCTGTTCCAGCAGTTCGATATTGGGGCGTGTCTGGGCTTGCGCCAGCAAGGTGCGGAAAATTGCCGCGCCCGTGGCGTCTGCGGCGTGAATGATCCGGCGGTGGCTGTGCCCGCCCTCTCGGGTGAGGTGGAACTCGAACCCGCCGTCTGCAATAGGCGGGTCATCCCGGGTAAACGGAACGCCGAGGTCAATCAGCCACTGGATCGCCTCGCGGCTGTGTTCGACGGTGAACCGTACCGCGTCCTCATTGCACAGGCCGCCACCGGCATTGAGGGTATCCTCCACGTGGGACGCTACGGTGTCGGCAGTGTCCAGCACCGCCGCAACGCCACCCTGAGCCCAGAACGTCGAGCCGTTGGCCAGATCGCCTTTGCTCAGAACCGCTATGCGCAGATGGTCGGGCAGCGTCAACGCGAGACTCAATCCGGCCGCGCCGGAGCCTATTACCAATACGTCATGCTGGAAATGCTGACTCATTTCTGATTCCAGAGTCTAAATGGCCACTAGTATAAGCAAGGGTGGAACGGCACAATGGCCCCGCTTTATGGCAAGCGTGATTCACAGTGGGAGCGAATTGTGCGCTACCCGCGGCATCCTGCACATCGTTTGAAGGAGGTAACCTTTCCTACTGCTCCAATATGGATTGGGTCCTACAACGAAGGAATGAGTGTCTTACGCCCGATAGTGAGCGGGGGGAACTTTTCAGAGCGCCACACGTTCAATAGTGGGTTGCCCATAAAGGAACACGTCGGCGTTGCGCGGTGGCGGTTGTCAGCCAATACGAACGCATTCGACGACAAGATTATTTACGCAGCCGACCTGGTTCGAGCGGCGTTTTCCGCGCGGGTTGCAGATGTTCGCCGGAAACTTGCTTGAAGGGGGGAGAACTTTTGCTAAAAGCCCGAGTCTATGTTTGCAAGCCTGCGAAAGAGCCGATGCGATGCTCCTTTAAGCTTTATGAGGAGTGTTCATGCTAACCCAGGAAGAAGATCAGCAGCTGGTTGAACGCGTACAGCGCGGCGACAAGCGAGCGTTTGATCTGCTAGTGGTGAAATATCAGCACAAGATTCTTGGGTTGATCGTGAGATTTGTCCACGACACCCACGAAGCCCAAGACGTTGCGCAAGAGGCGTTCATCAAAGCCTATCGCGCCCTTGGAAACTTCCGCGGCGACAGTGCGTTTTATACCTGGCTGTACCGCATCGCCATTAACACGGCGAAGAATTATCTGGTATCGCGCGGCCGGCGTCCGCCGGACAGTGATGTCAGGTCCGAAGACGCGGAGTTCTATGATGGCGATCACGGCCTCAAGGACATCGAGTCCCCGGAACGTGCATTGTTGCGGGATGAGATCGAGGGCACTGTCCACCGGACCATCCAGCTACTGCCAGAAGATTTGCGTACAGCTTTAACATTGCGTGAGTTCGACGGTCTGAGTTACGAAGACATTGCCAGTGTCATGCAATGTCCGGTTGGTACCGTGCGCTCTCGCATTTTCCGCGCTCGGGAAGCCATCGATAAAGCCTTGCAACCTCTGTTGCAGGAAACCTGAGACAGCGGCGATAGCCACAAGAGAGGAACCGCCATGAGTCGTGAAGCCCTGCAGGAATCGCTGTCCGCGGTGATGGATAACGAAGCGGACGAATTGGAACTGCGTCGCGTGCTTAGCGCTATTGAAGATGCCGAAGTCCGTGCAACCTGGTCGCGTTATCAGATCGCACGTGCAGCGATGCACAAAGAGCTGCTTATCCCTCATCTGGATATGTCCGCCGCTGTTGCGGCTACCATTGCCGACGAAGTCAGCCCACTCAAGGCGGGTCGTGGTCCCTGGCGCACATTGGGACGCCTCGCCGTCGCAGCGTCGGTGACCGTTGCCGTTCTCGCGGGCGTACGTCTTTACAATCAGGACGAGATTGCAGGCGCACAGTTGGCGCAGCAATCGCCGCAGTCGACCAACATTGCAATGCCGCAGGCCAAAGGTCCGGCGGTGCTGGCAGGCTACACCGAGGGCGAACAGTCTCCGGGTCCCATGGCCAACGGTGTGTTGCAGAACCAGGCCGGCTGGCATGACCAGCGTTTGCCAGGTTATCTGCGTCAGCACGCTCAGCAGGCTGCAATGAAAGGCGCTGAGGGTGCATTGCCTTACGCCCGTGCCGCAAGTCTGGAAGACCGTTAAGGAGGACCATGCGCGCCATCCCTCTAGTGCCGCTTCTGCTTGGATGGCTGGCTCTCCCGGCACATGCCGACGATGCGCAAGACCGGTTGAACCGTCTTGCGCAAGCCGAGCATCAGCAAAGCTACACCGGCACCTTCGTTTACGAGCGTAACGGTAGTTTTTCCACTCACCGAATCTGGCAACGGGTTGCCGATGGCAAGGTTCGTGAGCATCTTCTCCAACTCGATGGCTCACCTCAGGAAGTCCTGCGCGTCAATGGGGTCACCCAGTGCGTGAGCGGTACCCTTGAGGCCGGCGTGTCTAGTGTTCCCGATTCTCCTGCGCGTGCCTTTGACGCGGCCAGATTGTCATCATGGTATGACATCAAGGCAGCGGGCACTTCACGCGTCGCCGGACGCAACGCGAATGTGGTGACGCTGACTCCCAAAGACCATCACCGCTACGGGATCGAGTTGCATCTGGACAGCGAAACCGGCTTGCCACTGAAATCTCTCCTGCTAAGCGAAAAGGGGCAGTTGCTTGAACGCTTTCAGTTCACCGACTTCAGTGCGTCGCAGCCCCCCACCGAGCAGATGTTGACGCCCAGTGCCGATTGCAATGCGGTGCAGACAGTCACCGCAAAAATGGATAACGCGAGGCAGAAGGTCGGCTGGCGATCCGATTGGCTACCGCCGGGCTTTGACTTGAGCAGTTCTGCAAGCCGCAAGGATCCAGATACAAAGAATCAGGTGACGAGTTTGATGTACGACGATGGGCTGGCGCGCTTCTCGGTGTTCGTTGAGCCGGTCAACGGTGCGGCGGTTACTGACATCCGTACGCAGCTTGGTCCCACTGTTGCCGTGTCTCGGAAGGTCACGACCCAAAAGGGCGAGGCGATGGTGACCGTGGTCGGAGAGATTCCAATTGGCACAGCCGAGCGTATCGCGTTGTCAATGCGCGACGACGCAGCGGCGGCCACCAGCACAAACTGATGATGCCGGCCGCCGGTGCCCACTGTGAAAAAGGTTTCATTTGGGGCGTGCCCCGTCTGCGGCCTTTAGATCCGGGCTCTGCCGGCCCTTCTGAAATGTGTAGTGGGGTTTGTCAGTTGCAATCAGGCGTGTTTTTTTCTATAGGTCACAGCTTCCCAGCTGTGGCCTTTGTTGTTTTAGGGCCCAGGCAACTGGAACAGATGCAGGCGGTGCAGAGATATGCTGCACACGACTGCTTCGCGAGCCCATGGGCTCGTACCGCTTAATCATGCTCGTTGTACACGGGAGCCATATGTCGATACCACGTTTGAAACCTTATCTGGCCTGGATGGCCGCTGTGCTGATGCTGGGGCAGGCCATCACCGCCCAGGCCGAAGCCTTGCCGGACTTCACCACGCTCGTGGAGCAGGCTTCCCCTGCCGTCGTCAACATCAGTACCCGGCAGAAGTTGCCGGATCGTGCCGTCGCACAGGGTCAAATGCCTGACCTTGAAGGCCTGCCACCGATGCTGCGCGAATTCCTTGAACGCAGCACGCCACCGGGCTCTCGTGCGCCTGGCGGTGGCAAAGGCGATCGTCAGCGTGAAGCGCAGTCGCTGGGCTCGGGCTTCATCATTTCAGCCGATGGCTTCATTCTCACCAACAATCACGTTATCGATGGTGCCGACGAGATTCTCGTACGGCTTTCCGATCGCAGCGAGATGAAGGCCAAACTGATCGGTACTGACCCGCGCACTGACGTGGCCGTCCTGAAAATCGATGGCAAAGACTTGCCCACCGTCAAGCTGGGTAACTCCGACAAGCTGAAGGTGGGCGAATGGGTTCTGGCCATCGGCTCGCCATTCGGCTTCGATCACTCAGTGACCAAGGGCATTGTCAGTGCCAAGGGCCGCAGTCTGCCCAACGACACGTACGTCCCCTTCATTCAGACCGACGTAGCGATCAACCCGGGTAACTCGGGCGGGCCGCTGTTCAACATGGCGGGTGAAGTGGTGGGCATCAACTCACAGATCTTCACGCGGTCAGGCGGCTTTATGGGCCTGTCGTTCGCGATCCCTATCGACGTAGCCATGGACGTTGCCAACCAGCTTAAGGCGAGCGGCAAGGTCAATCGCGGCTGGCTTGGGGTCGTGATTCAAGAAGTGAACAAAGACCTGGCCGAATCCTTCGGTCTGGACAAGCCGGCGGGTGCTCTGGTTGCCCAGGTGCTTGACGACGGGCCGGCGGCCAAAGGCGGCTTGCAGGTGGGTGACGTGATCCTGAGCGCCAATGGCACTCCGATCATCATGTCTGCGGATCTGCCACACCTTATCGGTAATCTGAAAGACGGCAGCAAGGCCGAGCTTGAGGTGATCCGCGACGGCAAACGGCAGAAACTCACTGTGACTGTCGGCGCGTTGCCTGCAGAGGGTGAGGAGATGGGCGCGGCAGATGCCGGTGTCGAGCGCAGCAGCAATCGACTGGGCGTTTCGGTCGTGGACCTGACCGCCGAGCAGATGAAATCGCTGGACCTCAAAGGCGGCGTTGTCATCAAGGATGTCCAGGACGGTCCGGCTTCCTTGATCGGGTTGCAGGCAGGTGATGTCATCACCCACCTGAACAACCAGGCCATCACTTCGTCGAAGCAGTTCACTGAAGTGGCGAAAGGGCTGCCGAAGAATCGCTCGGTGTCCATGCGCGTTCTGCGTCAGGGCCGCGCGACATTCATCACGTTCAAGCTGGCCGAATAACAGGTCACGATGAACAAGAAGGAGCGGTTGATCCGCTCCTTTTTTTATGCTCGAAACTGCACGCCGCCTGGCCTCTGCGTGTGAACGTGACGCCTGAACGTTCCTTCAGGTACAATTCCCGGCTATTTTTGGCGGGCAGTCTGCCTGCAACCTATTTCGAGTGTTGATCCGTGAGTGATTTGAGTCATATCCGCAATTTCTCCATCATCGCCCACATTGACCATGGCAAGTCGACGCTGGCTGACCGGTTCATCCAGATGTGCGGCGGCCTGTCCGAGCGCGAGATGGAAGCCCAGGTGCTGGACTCCATGGACCTGGAGCGCGAGCGCGGAATCACGATCAAAGCCCACAGCGTCACTCTGTACTACAAGGCGAAGGACGGGATCACCTACCAGCTCAACTTCATCGACACCCCTGGTCACGTTGACTTCACGTATGAAGTCAGCCGCTCGCTGGCGGCATGTGAGGGTGCGTTGCTGGTGGTTGATGCGGGTCAGGGCGTCGAGGCCCAGTCCGTCGCCAACTGCTATACCGCCATTGAGCAGGGCCTGGAGGTGATGCCGGTCCTGAACAAGATCGACCTGCCACAGGCCGATCCCGATCGCGTCAAGGAAGAAATCGAAAAGATCATCGGCATTGACGCCACCGACGCTGTGGCCTGTAGCGCCAAGACAGGGCTGGGCGTGGACGAAGTGCTCGAACGTCTCGTTCACACCATTCCCGCGCCGACCGGCAACATCGAAGATCCGCTGCAAGCGCTGATCATCGACTCCTGGTTCGACAACTACCTGGGCGTTGTCTCGCTGGTGCGAGTACGTCATGGCCGGGTCAAGAAGGGCGACAAGATTCTGGTCAAGTCGACCGGCAAGATGCATCTGGTCGACAGCGTGGGTGTGTTCAACCCCAAGCACACGGCCACCGTTGATCTGAAAGCCGGTGAAGTAGGTTTCATCATTGCCGGCATCAAGGACATTCACGGCGCGCCTGTGGGTGACACCCTGACCCTCAGCACTACTCCGGACGTCCCGGTGTTGCCCGGCTTCAAGCGAATCCAGCCGCAGGTCTACGCCGGTCTGTTCCCGGTCAGCTCCGATGACTTCGAAGACTTCCGCGACGCGTTGCAGAAGCTGACCCTGAATGACTCGTCGCTGCAATACCTGCCGGAAAGCTCCGACGCACTGGGCTTCGGTTTTCGCTGCGGCTTCCTGGGCATGCTGCACATGGAGATCATTCAGGAGCGCCTGGAGCGCGAGTACGACCTGGACCTGATCACCACCGCACCGACCGTAATCTTCGAGCTGCTGTTGAAGACCGGTGAAACCATTTACGTCGACAACCCGTCGAAACTGCCAGACCTCTCGACCATCGAAGACATGCGCGAGCCGATCGTGCGGGCGAATATCCTTGTGCCTCAAGAGCACCTGGGCAACGTCATTACGTTGTGTATCGAGAAGCGCGGCGTTCAGCACGACATGTTGTTCCTCGGTACGCAGGTGCAAGTCACCTACGATCTGCCGATGAACGAAGTGGTACTGGATTTCTTCGACCGTCTAAAGTCCACCAGCCGTGGTTACGCGTCGCTGGACTATCATTTTGATCGCTACCAGTCGGCCAATCTGGTTCGTCTGGATGTGATGATCAACGGCGACAAGGTCGACGCCCTGGCGCTGATCGTGCACCGTGACAACGCAGCCTATAAGGGCCGCGCGCTGACCGAGAAGATGAAAGAACTGATTCCTCGTCAGATGTTCGACGTGGCAATTCAGGCCGCTATTGGCGGTCAGATTATCGCGCGCACCACTGTCAAGGCGCTCAGAAAGAACGTACTGGCCAAATGTTATGGCGGCGACGTCAGCCGTAAGCGCAAGCTGCTTGAAAAGCAGAAGGCCGGTAAGAAACGCATGAAGCAGGTCGGCAATGTGGAAATTCCACAAGAAGCTTTCCTTGCAGTGCTCAGGTTGGAATAGTCAGGCCCTATGTCACTAAATTTCCCGCTGTTGCTGGTCGTCGCCGTGTTTGTCTGCGGTTTGCTGGCCCTGTTCGATCTGATCATATTGGCGCCGCGTCGCCGCAACGCGATAGCGAACTATCAGGGCAGCGTGAGCCAGCCTGATGTCGCGGTCGTCGAGCGGTTGAACAAGGAGCCGTTTCTCGTCGAGTACGGCAAGTCGTTCTTCCCGGTGTTGTTCATCGTTCTGGTGCTGCGTTCGTTTCTGGTAGAGCCGTTCCAGATCCCTTCGGGTTCGATGAAGCCAACGCTGGACGTGGGCGACTTCATTCTGGTCAACAAGTTTTCGTATGGCATCCGCCTCCCGGTGATCGACCTCAAGGTCATCCCTGTGGGTGATCCGCAGCGCGGCGACGTGATGGTGTTCCGCTACCCGAGCGATCCCAACGTCAACTACATCAAGCGTGTAGTTGGTCTGCCGGGGGACGTGATTCGCTACACCAACGACAAACAGCTCTACGTTAATGGGCAGTTGGTGGCCAAGCAGTTGATCGGTTCGGAGCCGGGAACGCTGGGCAGCGCTGAACTGTACAACGAGAAGCTTGGCGAGGTGGAACACCAGATCCGTCAGGAGATGACCCGTTATCGCGCCCCGCCGGATCATGAATGGACGGTTCCGGCCGCTCACTACTTCATGATGGGCGACAACCGCGACAACTCCAACGACAGCCGTTACTGGGATGACCCCAATATTCCCAAGGACGAGCTGGGGATGGTCCCTGACAAGAACATCGTCGGGAAGGCCTTCGCCGTATGGATGAGCTGGCCTGAACCCAAGCTCAGCCACTTTCCGAACTTCTCGCGAGTCGGTCTGATCAAGTAATCGATGCGGCGCTACCACTGGCAGCGCCGTATGTCATTCAGGGCCATGTTGCGTGGCGGATCTTGCAGGTGACGGGGAAGGGCTACTCTTGAACGCAATCATGACGTCTGCCGATGATCAAAAAGGCCTGTCCTTCATTGGCTGGCTGGTACTGCTGGCCATTCTGGGCTTTGCTGCGAGTGCGGCCGCCAAGATCGTGCCGCATTACATGGACTACATGACGATGAAGAAAATCATCGAGAGCGCCGGCACTGACCGCACCGCAGACGTCAGCAGCAGCGGGGAGCTTTACGCATACGTGGCCAAAGGCATGCAGGTTAATAACATTCGGGATTTGGACTTGAACAAGGCGTTAACTGTGACGACGGAGAACAACAGGTTCCTCGCCCATCTGAAATACGAAAAACGTGAGCCGCTGATCCAGAACCTGGATCTGGTGGTCAAGTTCGACCACGAATTCAGCGTGGGTAAACCGTGAGCGTTTCTTTAAGTCGCCTGGAGCGTCAGCTCGGCTACACCTTCAAAGACCAGGAGTTGATGATCCTGGCATTGACCCACCGCAGTTTTGCCGGCCGCAACAATGAGCGCCTGGAATTCCTCGGTGACGCCATCCTCAATTTCGTCGCTGGCGAGGCGCTGTTCGAGCGTTTTCCGCAGGCCCGCGAAGGTCAGTTGTCCCGCTTGCGTGCGCGCCTGGTGAAGGGTGAAACCCTGGCGCTGCTGGCCCGCGGCTTCGATCTGGGCGAATACCTGCGCCTGGGCTCGGGTGAGCTGAAGAGCGGCGGTTTTCGCCGCGAATCGATCCTCGCCGATGCGCTCGAAGCGCTGATCGGAGCGATCTATCTGGATGCCGGCATGGACATGGCGAGGGATCGCGTGCTCGCCTGGCTGGCCAGCGAATTCGAAACCCTGACGCTGGTCGACACCAACAAAGACCCCAAAACACGGCTGCAGGAATTTCTGCAGTCACGCGCCTGCGATCTGCCGCGCTATGAAGTGGTGGATATCCAGGGCGAGCCGCATTGCCGAATTTTCTTCGTCGAATGCGAGATCTCTTTATTGAATGAAAAAAGCCGGGGACAAGGCGTAAGCCGTCGCATTGCCGAACAGGTAGCAGCGGCCGCAGCCCTTATCGCCCTGGGTGTGGAGAACGGCAATGACTGATTCACCTGCAACACGCTGTGGCTATGTCGCCATTGTTGGCCGGCCAAACGTGGGCAAGTCGACGCTGCTTAACCATATCCTTGGCCAGAAGCTGGCGATCACCTCGCGCAAGCCGCAGACGACCCGTCACAACATGCTGGGCATCAAGACCGAAGGCAACGTGCAGGCGGTTTACGTCGACACGCCCGGCA
Source organism: Pseudomonas lutea (assembly GCF_000759445.1). Taxonomy (NCBI): domain Bacteria; kingdom Pseudomonadati; phylum Pseudomonadota; class Gammaproteobacteria; order Pseudomonadales; family Pseudomonadaceae; genus Pseudomonas; species Pseudomonas lutea. Next base: position 571,722 of record NZ_JRMB01000002.1, on the reverse strand, counting down.
TGCACAAGAACAGCGACAAAGCGCTTAACCGCTACATGAACAAAACGGCGTCGGCAGCGTTGAAGGACGTCGATGTGGTGATCTTCGTGGTCGATCGGACCAAGTGGACCGAAGAAGACCAGATGGTCCTTGAGCGCGTCCAATACGTGACCGGGCCCTTGATCGTTGCGCTGAACAAGACGGACCGCATCGAAGACAAAGGAACGCTGATGCCGCATCTTTCCTGGCTTCAGGAGCAGCTACCCAACGCGCAGATCATCCCGATTTCGGCGCAGCAGGGGCACAACCTTGAGGCGCTGGAGAAGGTCATCGCCGATCACCTTCCCGAGAACGAGCACTTTTTCCCGGAGGACCAGATCACCGACCGCAGCAGCCGTTTCCTGGCGGCGGAGCTGGTGCGCGAGAAGATCATGCGTCAGCTCGGTGCCGAGCTGCCGTATCAGATTACGGTCGAGATCGAGCAGTTCAAGCAGCAGGGCAAGACCCTGCACATCCACGCGCTGATTCTGGTCGAGCGTGACGGGCAGAAGAAAATCATCATTGGCGACAAGGGCGAGCGGATCAAGCGCATCGGTTCAGACGCGCGCCGCGACATGGAGGTGCTCTTCGACTCCAAAGTCATGCTCAATCTGTGGGTCAAAGTCAAAGGCGGCTGGTCCGATGACGAGCGTGCGTTGCGCTCCCTGGGCTACGGCGACCTGTAACACTGCGGCACGGCCGTTCTGGGGGAGATGCCCTGCCGGCCAGATCCCGCGCTATCGTGCAGCACATGCACCCTGTGGGAGTGAGTTTGCTTGCGAAGACGCCATTGCAACGCTGGAGATCCAGCAACTGCGCATGGGTCTTCATGGGAGGCTCGCTCCCACAGTCGCTTCTGATTGCTTGTTCAGCTGCGTTCCTCGATTGAGATAGCAATGTCACAGACCCCTCCCGTCGGCCAGCTCGCTTATGTCCTGCACAGTCGCGCTTACCGCGAAAACAGTGCGCTGGTGGATTTCATCACCCCACAGGGTCGATTGCGTGCGGTGCTGCGCAGCGCGCGGGGCAAGGCGGGGACAATGGCCCGGCCGTTCGTGCCGCTGGAAGTCGAGTTTCGCGGCCGCGGAGAGCTCAAGAACGTAGGGCGGATGGAAAGCGCGGGCATCGCAGCGTGGCTTGAAGGCGAGGCGCTGTTCAGCGGCCTTTATCTCAATGAACTCCTGATTCGCCTGTTGCCCGCCGAAGATCCGCATCCCGGCGTGTTCGAGCATTACGCAGCGACCCTCATCGCCTTGGCCGAAGGGCGTGCGCTGGAGCCGTTGCTGCGTTCGTTCGAGTGGCGGCTTCTGGATGACCTGGGTTACGGCTTCGCCCTCGACGCCGACATCAATGGGGACCCTCTGGTCAGCGACGGCATGTACCGTCTGCAGGTGGACGCAGGTCTCGAGCGGGTGTATCTGTTCCAGCCGGGATTGTTTCAAGGCGTCGAGCTGCAGGCCATGTCGGAAGCGGACTGGAGTTCGCCGGGTGCGTTGTCGGCGGCCAAACGGCTGATGCGTCAGGCGCTGGCTGTGCATCTGGGCGGGCGCCCTCTGGTCAGCCGCGAATTGTTTCGCAAACTCTAGCGCAACCCTGGCGCCCTGCTGCGCAAACCCTGAAAATCCTTGCCTGCTCGGGCAAACAGCGTTAATGGTCAGCCCAGTAATGGCCAGCCCAGTTCAGTTCCACTATCAGGAGAACCCCGTGACCCACAGCACCCGAATTCTGCTTGGCGTGAACATCGACCACGTTGCTACCCTCCGTCAGGCGCGAGGTACGCGTTATCCCGATCCGGTCAAGGCTGCACTGGACGCCGAAGAGGCAGGCGCTGACGGCATTACCGTGCACCTGCGCGAAGACCGCCGTCATATTCAGGAGCGCGATGTCCTTCTGCTCAACGACGTGCTGCAAACCCGCATGAATTTCGAGATGGGCGTCACCGAAGAGATGATGGCTTTCGCCGAGCGCATTCGTCCTGCGCATATCTGTCTGGTGCCGGAGACCCGCCAGGAGTTGACCACCGAGGGCGGGCTGGATGTAGCCGGCCAGGAAGCGCGCATCAAGGCCGCCGTCGAGCGGCTTTCTGCCATTGGCAGCGAAGTGTCGTTGTTCATCGATGCGGACGAGCGCCAGATCGCGGCGTCGGCGCGTGTCGGCGCGCCAGCCATCGAACTGCACACCGGCCGTTATGCCGATGCCGTCACGCCGCAGGCCGTCGCTGAAGAACTCAAGCGCATCGCCGACGGTGTTGCCTTCGGCGTAGCCCAGGGACTTATCGTGAACGCTGGTCATGGGCTTCACTACCACAACGTTGAAGCCGTGGCGGCCATCAAGGGCATCAACGAGCTGAACATCGGGCACGCACTGGTGGCACATGCGCTGTTTGTTGGCTTCAAAGGGGCGGTGTCGGAGATGAAAGCGCTGATTCTGGCGGCGGCAGCCAAGGCCTGAGGCGGGCCTGGAGAAGCGCGCTTGCCCGCAGCTGCATTTTGTCAGTGGATGAAACCTGACCTGATGCACCGCAATCGCGGGCAAGCGCGCTCCTACATTTAATCTCGTGGCAACTACCGCGGTTACGGCTTGCGCCCGACGATCACCGCGCGTCTCGGCGCAGGCAAGCCTTCCACGGTTTTGCTATGGTCCGCCGGATCAAGGAAGTCACTCAGCGACTGGAAGCGCATCCACTCGGTGCCGCGTTGCTCTTCAACTGTCGTCGTGCTGACATCAACGCAGCGCACATCAACGAAGCCTGCACGGCGCAGCCACAGCTCCAGCGCTGGCACCGAGGGCAGGAACCAGACGTTGCGCATCTGCGAGTAGCGGTCTTCAGGCACCAGCACCTGATTTGCATCGCCTTCCACCACCATGGTTTCCAGCACCAGCTCGCCGCCTTTGACCAGGCAGTCTTTCAGCGCAAGCAGGTGATCGATCGGTGATTTTCGGTGGTAGAGCACGCCCATCGAAAACACGGTGTCGAACCCTTCAAGCCGCGCAGGCAAGTCTTCCAGCGTGAACGGCAAGTGCCACGCCGGCAGGCCCGGCAGGTAGCGCTGCATGGCCTGAAACTGGCAAAAGAACAGCCAGTTGGGGTCCACGCCTATGACGCTGTCGGCGCCGGCCCCCAGCATTCGCCATTGGTAATAGCCATTGCCGCAGCCGACGTCCAGAACGCGCTTGCCTTTCAGATCAAGGTGGGGCGAGACCCGCGACCATTTCCAGTCTGAGCGCCACTCGGTGTCGACATGAACGCCGAACACCTCGAACGGACCTTTGCGCCACGGCGACAGGCCCATGAGGGCGGCGCGGGTCTGCGCCCGAGTGACGTCATCACAGTCGTCGGCTTCAAGCACGAAATCGTCCTTGAGCTCGACGCGGCTAGGTGTCAGGTCTGGCAGGGCATTCAGCGCACCTTGCCAGCGCTCCAGGTCGCCGTGACCCTTGTCCATTTTCGCATCGAGTTGCGCCTGCAGGCCTTGGGCCCACGCATACAGGGGAGTGCCCGCCAAACGGCGGACCAGAGGAGCGAGATCGATCATGGCAAGGCAATCAACGAGGCAAAGTTAAGGCACTGGAACCAGGGAACGACTTTAGTGAAGCCGGCGGCCAGCAGACGCTCGCGGTGTTGCTCAAGGCTGTCGGGCTTCATCACGTTTTCGATGGCGCTGCGCTTTTGCGCAATTTCCAGTTCGCTGTAGCCGTTCGCGCGTTTGAAGGCAACGTGCAGGTCAGCAAGCAGCGCGTGCTCCTGGTCGTCATCAAAGCGCAGCTTCTCCGACAGGATCAACGCGCCCCCAGGCAGCAATGACCGGTGAATTCGGGTCAGCAACGCGAGGCGTTGCTCGGGAGCGATGAATTGCAGGGTGAAGTTCAGCGCGACGACGGAGGCCGGCTGAAACTCAAGGCTCAGGATGTCCCCGTCGATGACCTCCACCGGTAACAATTCCTGATACATCGAATCTTGCGCGTTGAGGTATTCCCGGCAGCGCTCGACCATGGCCGATGAGTTGTCGATGGCAACCACCCGGCAGGCTTCGGTGCGCACATGACGGCGCAGCGCCTGAGTGACCGCGCCCAGAGAGCTGCCCAGGTCATACAGCACGCTGTTGGGCTGCGCAAACTGCGCCGCGAGCACGCCAAGGTTTTCAACGATGGTCGGGTAGCCGGGCACCGAGCGCTTGATCATGTCCGGGAATACCCGCACCACGTCTTCGTTGAAGGCGAAGTCGGGCACCTGCGGCAGCGGCTGGGCGAATAGGCGATCGGGTTCTGGGCTCACGGCAATTCCGGGGGACAGGCGAAAAGTGCGGCATTTTAGCCAATTGTCCCGCCTTGCCGAAACCTCATCTTGTCGTCAACGTCAATCCAGCCTATTTCACCGTGATGACGCAGTCGAAGGTACGCTCGGGACGCACCTCAGGTGCCCACGGCTGCTGGTACGTCATCATGAGATGCCCCTCGCCTGGATTGGCCGCCCGGTAACGCCACACCGACTGACCGCCTTCGCCCACCAGCCCGACCTCTCTGGAGGCATTGAACACTTCAGGCCCAAGGCTGTTGAGTATGGATGGAGCGGGATTCTGCATCAGCCAGCGATACCCGGTCGTTGGATTGCTGGGCAGCATGAGTATCAACGTCTGGCCGGTTTGCAGGGTGAGCGGGCAGTCTGTCTGGTTGTCCAGGGACACGATGTGTTTCGGCGTCTGCGCGCAGGCAGCGAGGAAGCAAAGGCTGAGGGGGACGAGCAGGCGGGCAGGGGTCATAAAGGCTCCGGTCGTAGGCAACGTGAGGGGAGCATAACCGAAGATGTTGAAACCCGGCAGACACTTGGGGTGGGTGGATACCAGGCTAACCGGCGACCAGGTCGAATTCCGGGCTCGCGTCTGGACCGAATTGTAGGAGCGCCCTTGCCCGCGAAGACGTCGTCACGTCCTACGAACAGGCGCCGAATGAGCCGGCCTTTTCGCGGGCAAGCGCGCTCTTACAAGTAAAACGCTCCACTGAAGGAGCTCTGCGAACGCCGCCAACGCGCCCGCCGCGGCGATACAGCCATCGCCGCGGCGGACGCTTCCCCAGAAGTCGCGCTTTAGAACAATATCTTCGCGACGTCGGCAAAGCGTTTGGCGAAATGCGCGGTGATGCCTTCCTTGAGGTAATCGGGCAACTCCTCGAAGTTGCCGCGGTTGGCTTCAGGCAGGATCAGCTCGTAAATCTTCTGCCGGCGGGCAGCGATGACTTTTTCCCGCACGCCGCCGATAGGCAGGACATGCCCGGTCAACGTCAGTTCGCCGGTCATGGCCACGCCCTTTTTCGGCGCCTGGTTGCGCGCCAGCGAGAGCAATGCGCTGGCCATGGTCACTCCCGCGCTTGGGCCGTCTTTCGGCGTCGCGCCTTCAGGCACGTGCAGGTGCACAAACGCTTCGTCGAAGAAGGTTTTGTCGCCGCCGAATTTGGACAGGTTGGAGCTGACGTAGCTGTAGGCGATTTCCGCAGACTCCTTCATCACGTCACCCAGCTGCCCGGTGAGTTTGAAGCCGCGGTTGAGCGTGTGTATGCGCGTCGCCTCGATCGGCAGTGTCGCGCCGCCCATGCTGGTCCAGGCCAGCCCGGTGATGACGCCGGTACCCGACAGCACTTGCTCGTTGCGGAATACGGCCATGCCCAGCGAAGCTTCCAGCTCTTTCGGGCCGATCTTGACCACGGTGTCCGGGTTATCCAGCAAGTTGACCACGGCCTTGCGTACGATTTTGCCCAGCTGCTTTTCCAGCTGCCGTACACCGGCTTCGCGGGCATACCCCTCAATGACCGCGCGCAGTGCGCTGTCGCTGATGGTCAGGCTGGTTTTCGAAACGCCCGCCTTGGCCAACTGCTTGGGCCACAGATGGCGCTTGGCAATGGCCAGCTTTTCTTCGGTGATGTAACCCGACAGACGAATCACTTCCATACGGTCCAGCAACGGGCCGGGGATCGAGTCCAGCGTGTTCGCGGTGCAGATGAACAGCACCTTCGACAGGTCCAGACGCAGATCAAGGTAGTGGTCGAGGAATTCGACGTTCTGCTCCGGGTCCAGCGTCTCAAGCAGCGCGGAAGCCGGGTCGCCCTGGAAGCTCTGGCCCATCTTGTCGATCTCGTCGAGCATGATGACCGGGTTCATCACTTCCATGTCCTTCAACGCCTGCACCAGTTTGCCCGGCTGAGCGCCGATGTAGGTGCGGCGATGGCCCTTGATCTCGGCCTCGTCACGCATGCCGCCGACGCTGAAACGGTAGAACGGCCGTCCGAGGGATTCGGCGATCGACTTGCCCACGCTGGTTTTACCCACGCCTGGCGGGCCGACCAGCAGCACGATGGACCCGGAGATTTCGCCCTTGTAGGCGCCGACGGCGAGGAACTCGAGAATGCGGCTCTTGATGTCGTCGAGACCCGCGTGATGCTGATCAAGGACTTTGCGCGCGTGCTTCAAATCGAGCTTGTCTTCGCCGTACACGCCCCAGGGTACCGAGCTTGCCCAGTCCAGATAGTTGCGGGTGACCGCGTATTCCGGCGAGCCGGTTTCCAGCACAGAGAGCTTGTTGATCTCTTCGTCGATGCGCTTGCGGGCCTGTGGCGGCAAGGTCTTGCCTACCAGGCGCTCCTCGAATTGTTCGATGTCGGCGCTGCGATCGTCCTTGGTAAGCCCCAGCTCTTGCTGGATGACCTTGAGCTGTTCCTTGAGGAAGAACTCGCGCTGATGCTCACCGATCTTGCGGTTCACCTCGGCGGAAATCTCTTTCTGCAGGCGCGCAACTTCCACTTCCTTGCGCAGCATCGGCAGGACTTTTTCCATGCGCTTGAGCACGGGCACGCAATCAAGCACCTGCTGCAACTCGACGCCGGTGGCGGAGGTCAGGGCGGCGGCAAAGTCGGTCAGCGGCGACGGATCGTTTGGGCTGAAGCGGTTGAGGTAGTTCTTCAGCTCCTCGCTGTACAGCGGGTTAAGCGGCAGCAGCTCCTTGATCGCGTTGATCAGCGCCATGCCGTAGGCCTTGACCTCGTCGGTCGGCTCATTGGGCTGGTGCGGGTATTCGACCTCCACCAGAAACGGCGGACGGTGGTGCTTGAGCCAGGTCTTGATACGCACGCGGCTCAGGCCCTGGGCAACGAACTGCAGCTTGCCGTTTTCACGGCTGGCGTGGTGCACCTTGACCAGCGTGCCGTATTCCGGCAACGCCTTGGTATCGAAATGACGCGGATCGTCAGGCGGGGTGTCCATGAAAAACAGGGCCAGCGAGTGATGATCAGACTTGCTCACCAGCTCCAGGGTCTCGGCCCACGGCTCTTCATTGACGATCACCGGCAGCACTTGCGCGGGGAAGAAAGGGCGGTTGTGAATCGGGATGATGTAGACCTGATCGGGCAGGTTCTGGCCGGGCAGGGCGAGGCTCTTTCTGTCCGAACCGAACACTTCGTGCTCGTGATCGTCGTCCGGATGCGGCTGGTTGTCGTCGGATTGCTGGTCGCTCATGGGGCACCTGCATAAATGGAGATGAGCCTTAGATGGGGCGAATGGACTCAGGTTTCAATAGCAACGGTCGATAGCAATGACTGAAGGGTGGATATCAAACCCTGTGGAGCGCACTGCCGCCCCGGAGATCCGATGGATTAATGGCCGTGTGCATTTCGCTGAATGCTCGTCTGAAATCGCAGACTGCCGATCCACGCGCTACGCTGAAAATCATTGCCTAAGCTGGCTCAGCCGGCCACGCCGTTCTGGAACACCCGTTATGCGCCGACTTGCTGTTTCATTGTTGCTGATTGTGACCGCTCTGCAGGGCACCTTTGCCAGTGCGGCAACCTTGACGGCCGAGTTTGTCGATGCCCAGGGTAAACCACTTGCCGACGCAGTACTGACCCTGCGTGGCGGTGCCCAACCGGCTGCCGGCGAGCTGAAGGCCGACATGGACCAACGCAATCAGCAGTTTGCACCGCGTGTGCTGGCGGTACGCAGCGGTACCCAGATCCGCTTCCCCAACAGCGACCAAATTCGCCATCAGGTGTATTCCTTCTCGACGCCCAAGCGATTCGAGCTGCGGCTCTATGGCGGCACGCCTTCGGACCCTGTGCTGTTCGACAAGCCAGGCGTGGTGGTGCTCGGCTGCAATGTCCATGACTGGATGCTCGGCTATGTGTACGTCACCGATGATGGCTGGTTCGGGGTCAGCGATGCCAAGGGCACGCTGACTCTCGACCAAGTGCCGGCCGGTCATTACGCGGTCACCCTTTGGCACCCGCAAGCGCCGGACATGCAGCCCGTTTCCGGCGGCGACATCGATATCCCGGCTGGAGGGCTCAAGCAGCGTTTCAGCATAGCCGTGCAGCCCAATGCTGACGCCGCACCTGCCGCGCCACCGTCCAGCGCGTTTGGCGATGCGTTTCATAAAGCGGCCCACGAATGAAGGTGCGCCTCAGCTTCCAGGCGCGGATTGCCAGCGTGTTGATCATGCTGCTGTTGATCGTGGTCTTCGCCGTGTTTCTGGCGGTCAAGGCTGCGACTCAGGATGCCGTGCGCAAACAGGCGCAGGCTCAGCTGGAAGTGGGCACCCGGGTATTTGAAGGCTTGCTGGAAATGCGCGGCAAGCGGCTGCGCGACGCCGTGCAATTGCTGTCGACCGATTTTGGCTTTCGCGACGCGGTGGCCTCGGCGGATTCAGCCACCATTCGCTCGGTGCTGCTTAACCACGGCGCCAGAATCAACGCCAGTGATATGTTTTTGCTGGGCATGGACGGCACGGTGATGGCCAGCACCGTGGGGCAGATTCCCGAGGGTTCTCCCTTCCCCTACATCCAGGCGTTGCGCGATCTCAAGGGCAAGCATCAATCGATGCTGATTGTGCCGTTGCAAGGCCAGCCGCATCTGCTGGTGGAAAGCACCGTGATGGCACCGCTGCCGATTGCCCGTGTGGTGATGGGGTTCAGCATGGACGGCGATCTGGCACAGGAGCTGCGTTCTTTGAGCGGTTTGCAGGTGTCTTTTCTGTCGATCGTGCACCAGCAACCCGGGCAAATGATCAGCACCCAGCCCGACCCGCTGTTTGACAGCCTGCGCAGCGTGATGATGAATCCGCCCGGCGACGAAGCGCAGATGACCGAGCATCAGAACCAGAGCTTCTTGAGCAAGACGCTGCGGCTGGGCAGTGTCAGCGACAGCGATGGCGAAGTTGTAGCCCTGTTGCAAAGCCCGCTTGACCAGGCCATGCAAGCCTTTGCGCCGCTGGACAAGACGCTGTTTTGGATCACCGTCGTGGCCTTGGCCGGTTCGCTGCTCGGCACGTTGTTGCTGGCGCGCAGCCTGTCGCGGCCAGTAAGTGCCCTCGCCAACGCCGCCCGACGTATCGGCGAAGGGGATTACACCACCCCGGTGGTGATGGAGCGCAGCGACGAACTGGGCTTGCTCGCCGGCGCGATCAACCTGATGCAAAGCGGCATCGCCGAGCGCGAGGTGCAGCTGGCGCACAACGCCTTGCACGACCCGCTGACTGGTCTGCCCAATCGAGCGCTGGTCATGGAACGCCTGGGCAGTGCGGTGAGTTCTCAGCGGCCGGTCGCTCTGCTCTATCTGGGTATCGACAACTTTCGTGGCATCAGCAGCAGCATCGGCCTGGAAGGCGTAGAGCAATTGCTGCGTCTGATCAGCGAGCAACTCAAACTACCGCTACGCCCCGGGGACACGGTGGCGCGGTTGTCCGATAACGAATTTTTGCTGCTGGTGCATAACGCTGAAACCGACAGTGCCGTCGCGGTGGCTGACCGATTGCAGCGATTGCTGGTCAAGCCCCAGCGCATTGGCGAGCAAGACATCGCGATGGATGCCTGCATTGGCATCGCCGCTTACCCGGCCGATGGCGACTCGGCGGCCGAGCTGCTCAGGCGAGCGTCCATTGCGCGTCAGGATGCGTCGCAGCTGCCGGGTCGTCTGCAGGTCTACGTAGAAGGCCGGGACGTCGCCCATCAGCGACAGATCAGCCTGATCCGCGACTTGCGCCAAGCGCCGCGCAATGGCGAACTGGCTCTGCATTACCAACCCAAGCTGGATATCCGCAACGGCCGGGTGACTCAGGCCGAAGCCTTGTTGCGCTGGCAGCACCCGCAGTTCGGTTCTGTCTCGCCGGCGGAATTCATCGTGCTCGCAGAGCGTACTGGCAGCATTCAATTGCTTACCAATTGGGTCATCGAGGAAGCGCTGCGCCAGCTGGCTGAATGGGCCCGGCGTGGCTTGGTGTTGCAACTGTCGGTAAACATCTCGGCCGACGATCTGGTTGACAGCAATCTGGCTGACCGCGTCTCGGCGCTGCTCAAGCTGCACCGTGTCCCGGCGGAACAACTGATTTTTGAAATTACCGAGAGCGCGATCATGCGCGAGCCCGAGCAATCGCTGAAGGTTTTGAACCGGTTGCGCGAATTCGGCATCAGCCTGTCGGTGGATGATTTCGGGACCGGTTATTCCTCGCTGGCGCACCTCAAGCGGCTGCCGGTACAGGAATTGAAAATCGACCAGTCATTTGTGCGCGATCTGGATGAAACCAGCGAAGACGCCGTCATTGTGCGTTCGACCATCGAGATGAGCCACAACCTGGGCCTGAAGGTGGTGGCCGAAGGCGTCGAGTACGAACACAGCCTGCGCTTGCTGGAGCACTGGCAGTGCGACACCGCACAAGGCTACCTGATCAGCCGACCGCTGAATGCGGTCGCATTCGAAGCATGGATCGCACGCTCACAGCTTCCACCTCGCATGACGATGCACTGATGCTCATGGAGTCACGATGGTTCACGGACTAAAGGCGCGTCGCCTCTCGGCGTATTTGAATCCTTTGTTGTTGGCCAGCCTGGTCGGGGGCGGCGCAACGCTGACGGCACCCGCAGCCGACGCCGATCAAGGCCGCCTGATAGCCACCGGCGGTGCCAGCAGCATCGAAGGCGGCGCGGGCGGCGGGATCATTCCGTGGGCCGTACTGGCCGGGTATGGCGAGCAGGGCGAATGGGGCGGCAGCGCGTTCGCCACCCACGTCGATTTGCCGGATTACACGCTGGACGTCGTCGGTGCTGCCGCGTCGTACGGCAATCGCGTAGAGATTTCCTACGCTCACCAGCGCTTTGACTTGGGTTCTCTGGTGAGCAAGCTGAACCTTCCCGAAGACAATCTCACCCAGGACATTTTTGGCGTGAAGGTGCGTCTGTTCGGCGACCTCATCTACGACCAGCTGCCGCAGGTGTCGGCTGGGCTGGAATACAAGCACCAGAATGACTTTCTCATCCCCAGTCTGGTAGGCGCCAAGCGCGATTCGGACGTCGAGGGTTACCTGACTGCAAGCCGTTTGTTCATGGGCGCAGCCTTCGGCTATAACGTGGTGGTCAACGCCGGTCTGCGTTACAGCCGCGCCAACGAAACCGGGCTGATGGGCTTCGGTGGCGACCGGCGTGACACCCGCAGCGTGCTGAAAGAAGGCGGCGCCGCCATCTTGTTCAATCCCCATTGGGCCGTGGGCATGGACTACCGCGAGAAGCCCGACAATCTGTCGTTCGCCGGGGAAAGCGACTGGGCGGATTTCTTCGTCGGCTGGTTCCCCAACAAGCACGTCTCCGTGGTGCTGGCGTACGCGAAACTCGGCGAAATCGCCACGCTGGACAACCAGAACGGCACGTACCTTTCGCTGCAGGGGAGCTTCTGATGGGGCGGTCTTTGTGGCTCATCCTGGCGTTCAGTCTTTCGTTGCTGGTCGGCTGTGCCCAACAGCCATCCAAGGACGACAGCATTTATCAGGACCTCGGTCAGCGTGCGGGCATCCAGAAAATCGTCGAGGGAATGCTGCTCCGTGTGGCAAAAGATGACCGTATCTACAAGTACTTCGCCAAGGTCGACATCGTCCGGGTGCGCGACAAGCTGGTGGAGAAGTTTTGCGCTGATGCGGGCGGGCCTTGCACGTACACCGGCGACAGCCTGGCTGAGGCGCACAAAGGCATGCACCTGAGCCGCAGTGATTTCAATGCGCTGGTCGAAAACCTGATCGAGTCGATGAATGAGCAGCACATTCCAGTCACGACGCAAAATCGCTTTATCGCTCGGCTGGCCCCACAGCGCGGTGAGGTAATCGAGAAGTAACCATTCGCTGCGCGGGTCCTGAATGGATTTGGCAGTCATAAAAAAGGCGGTCATCTTCCGATGACCGCCTTTCGTGTTACTGCAGCGGAGCAATCAGTCCGGCAGCTTGTAGGCGATGACGTAATCGCCCTGCTTGGTGCCCAGCGAGCCATGACCGCCGGCAACGACGAGCACGTATTGCTTGCCGTCCTTGCCGGTGTACGTCATCGGCGTGGTCTGAGCGCCTGCAGGCAGACGGCCTTCCCACAGCTGCTTGCCGTTACGTACGTCGTAGGCGCGCAGGTACTGGTCCAGCGTTGCGCTGAGGAACGACACGCCGCTGGCGGTGATGAACGTACCGCCCAGGCTTGGCACGCCCATGGTCAGCGGGATCGGAACCGGCGAGCTGTCGCGCACGGTGCCGTTTTTGTGTTTCCAGATGGTCTGGTGGGTGGTCAGATCGACCGCCGCCACGTAACCCCAGGCCGGTGCCTGGCACGGCAGGCCCATCGGCGACAGCAGCGCTTCAAGAATCACACCGTACGGTGCGCCTTTGTTCGGTTGCACGCCTTCGGTTTCGCTCTTGCGGCCCGGGCCGCCTTCGACTTCGGCTGCCGGCACCAGCTTGGAGCGGAACGCCATGTAGCTCGGGTTCACGAAAGCAATCTGACGCACCGGGTCGACAGAAATGCCGCCCCAGTCAAACACGCCGAAGTTGCCTGGATAGACCAGCGAGCCTTGCAGCGAAGGCGGTGTGAACGGGCCTTCGTAGCGCAGCGATTTGAAATCGATTCGGCACAGCATCTGGTCAAACGGCGTGACGCCCCACATGTCGCGCTCTTTCAGCGGTGGCGGCATGAAGTTCAGGTCGGATTTGGGTTGGGTCGGCGAAGTGTGATCGCCCGCCACCGCGCCCTGCGGAACAGGAATTTCGTTGATCGGCACGATGGGCTGACCGTTGCTGCGGTCCAGCACATAGATGCTGCCTTGCTTGGTCGAGGCCAGCACGGCCGGCTTCACGCCGTCAGCGGTTTTCATGTCCATGAGCGTTGGCTGACCGCCGACGTCCATGTCCCACAGGTCATGATGAGTGAACTGGAAATTCCATTTCACTTGACCAGTGGCGATGTCCAGCGCGACCAGGCCGGCACTGAATTTCTCCGACGCCTCGGTGCGGTTGCCGCCCCACTGGTCAGGCATCTGGTTGCCCATTGGCAGGTAGAGCATGCCCAGCTTCTCATCGACACTGAACATCGACCACATGTTGGGCGAGTTGCGGGTGTAAGTCTTGCCCTCGGCAAGCGGCGTGGTGTCGTCCGGGTTGCCGCTGTCCCAATTCCAGACCAGACGGCCGGTATGCACGTCAAACGCGCGGATGACGCCCGAAGGTTCGTCAACGGAGACGTTGTCGGTAACGTGCCCGCCAATGACCACGAGGTCTTTGGTCACCGCCGGTGGCGACGTGGAGTAGTAACCGCCCGGTGCGTACGTGCCGATGTTGGCGCTCAGGTCGATCGAGCCGTGGTCGCCGAAGTCTTCGCACATCTTGCCGGTGTCGGCGTTGAGCGCGATCAAACGGGTGTCGGCGGTCGGCAGGAAGATACGGCGCGGGCAGGCATTGGCTGTGCTGGCAGGCGCTGCAGCGACCGGGCTTTGCGCAGGTGCGCCAGCATCAGTGGCTGCGGCGTAGGCGGCGTCATCGTGATACGACACACCACGGCAGGTCATGTGCGCCCAACCCTTGAAGTTGGCTGCTTTACCGCTGCTGATCTTCGGATCGAAACGCCAGATTTCCTTGCCGGAGTCCGGATCCAGCGCAATCACCTGGCTGTGCGGCGTGCAGACATACAGCATGCCGTTGACTTTCAGCGGGGTGTTTTCGGCCGTGGTTTCGCCCGGATCGTTAGGGCCGGGAATGTCACCGGTGCGGTAAGTCCACGCCGGCACCAGCTTGCTGACGTTGTCCGGGGTGATCTGCGACAGCGGCGAGTAACGATCGCCAAACGCCGTGCGACCGTAGGACTGCCAGTCGCCGTCCGGCATTGCCGGGGCAGCGCTGGTGGTGCCAGCGGTTTCGCGGTCCAGCTCACCCTTTATTTCGCCGGGGTGGGTGAACTGGCTGGCCAGCGCGGCGATGCCGGCGATGATGACCGCAGCACTCAGCGCGCGGGTGCCCGCATCGCCCGTCTGGCCGCGCATGACCGGACGGCGGAACCAGGGCAGCAGCATCACGATGCCCAGTGCAAACCAGAGCGCCAGACGCGGCACCAGTTGCCACCAATCCAGGCCCACTTCCCACAGGGCCCAGACGGTGCTGGCGAACAGCACCAGTGCGTACAGACCGAACGCCGCGCGGCGCCCCATCAATAGCAGAACGCCGGTGATGGCAAAACCGACGCCCGCCAGCACGTAATAAAGCGACCCGCCGAGCGTGAGCAGTTTGACGCCCCCGACCAGCAGGATCAGGCCCATTATCAGAATCACCAGCCCGAGCAAACTCGGCAGCAGGCGACCCTTACCCAAAGCACCCTCAGTGCTCATAGTGTCTTACTCCGTAACGATGTGGTGGTTAACGCGTGTTGGCTCAGGGGCGCAGCGGTGTCGGCCGTGCCCTTGTGCCAGTGTCTTGATGGGGTGAAGCGTGATCGGCCGCCGAGCGAGGCAGGCCGATCAGAGCCTGGATGACTGAAGCCCGGCGGATCAGAAGGAAGACTGCACCTTCAGTCCGGCGACCAGTGCGTCATCGACCTGATTCACGCCACCGGGATGACGAATGAACTGCAGGTTCGGGCGCACGGTGAGCCACTTGGCAACGTGCACGCCGTAGTACACCTCGGCGTTGTATTCGGTGTCCTGAACCGGCAGGAACGCAGGATCGTTGTAGTCAGACAGGCCTTGGGCCTGATTGCGCAGGTTGAGGTTCTTGCGATACACCGGGTTGACGTGGATGCGGCTGATGCCCACGCCGATGTCATCCTCGGGGCGTGCATCGAACGGGCCCTTGTACGTCGCGCCAAGGGCAACGAAGTTGTCGATCATGTTGGTTTTCTTGTCATGCAGCGTGCCGTTGGCGAACAGGCTCAAACCGCGGCTGTCGTCGCTGGCCTGGCGGGTGACTTGCTGGCGCAGAGTCAGCCACATGCCGTGTTTGCTGGAGGAGGGCGCGTAGTCGTCACCGCTCAATGCGGCATAGCGGCCGTTGCTGTCTTTGTAGACATCGCTGCTGTCGGCGGTGCTGTAGTAATAGCCGGCACGGTACTCGCCCGGCAGGCCATTGACCTTCGGCGACCACACCACTTCGACGGGCAGTACCGCGCCTTGGGTGCCACTGCCGCTGAGCTTGAAGGCGTTGTCGTTTTCCAGGTTCGACGGGTTTTGTTCGAACGCTCCGATCTGTACGAACAGTTCCGGGTTGAGCTGGTATTTGACGCGCATCGCCCATTGGCTGATCGGCCAGTTGTACCAGATGCCGCCGCCCCAGTTGCCCACCTGAGAACCGCACAGCGCCAAGTTCTGAAAGTCGCACGGGAAGGTGTTGAAATCTTCGCCCTCGTTGAATCGGCCGACTTTGACGCTGAGGGCCTGATCGAGGAATTTCTGCTGATACCAGAGATCGGTCAGGCGCGTGACGCTGCCTCGGCCCCAGACCTCCTGAGAGGACGAAATGGTGCCGCTGCGCGGATCGCCTACTCGATCGTTGCTAATGTTGTCGCCGTTGCGGTTGGTCAGGGTCAGCTGAAACTCGGCGTCATGCCAGCCCAGAATCTTCTGCAGGTCCATGTGGGCACCCAAGGCGAACTGGTCGCTGTAACGGGTTGCCTTGTCATGGTTGTAACCGCCGTGCAGGTTGGAGCCAACCTCGACGACCGAATCGAGTTTGAAGTCGTAACCCTGTTCAGACAGCTCACCGCGCTTGCCGCCCCAATCCCCCAGCATCCATGGCGAAGCGCTGTCGAACGCAGACGCAGCGCCCGCGCTGGTCGCGATTCCGAGCATCGCAAAACCGAGGGCGCTGGCACGGCGGAGGGCACGAGAGGATGGGGAGGTCAAATGGTCAGGATGGCTGGACATAAGGCGTAAGGTCTTTTTGAGTTATTCGTGAGCAATCGGCAAGCCGCTCGCGACGCTTGCAGGAGCCTGTTGCGGGGCTTCACCAACGACGAGTTAAACGGTTCAGCGTTTAGGGCGGCGATGATAGGACGCTAACGATTTTTTAAAAAGTCGAATTTGCGACATGGATCGTTGCCATTGGCGTAACAGTACGGCCAGCGTCAGGCAGCGCTATCTCTTTGGTGAGGTATGAGGTTGCCGATTTTGCAGTGTGTTTTGAATGTGCGGATTCTTGTCTGCAGGGCATTAATCGGCGTTTAAGAGCGGAAGACGGCGGTGTAGGACGTGGACGGCCTGGAGGGCAGAAGCGGACCTTGGGTCCGCGCGATGACGCGTTAAATATCAGTGCCGTTCGGTGGGCTGGGTTTGGCCAGCCACCGAATGGCTTGTTTGCGCTGCACATGCGCGCAGAGCAAATCAGCGCAGCGATTAAAAGGTGGTGCGCAGGCCCACTTCAACGCTGCGGCCTTGTGCCGGTGCGATGTCACGCAGGATCGAGCTGGCGTAGCGCACGGTTTGATTGGTCAGGTTCTCGCCCGTGACGAATGCCAGCCACTGACTCCCGCCAACGTTGAAGGTATAACCCGCGCTGGCGCCCAGTGTGGTGTAGCCGTCAGTACCCGTTTCGTTGTCGGGCACACGCCCCTGAGAGGCAGCGTGTTCGACATCGATACGCGCCTGCCACTTGTCCAGCTTCCACAGCAATCCGCTGTTCAATCGCAGCGGGGCAATGCGTGGCAGGGCTTCTCCGGTATCGAGGTTCGTAGCGCGGGTGTAATCGCCGGACAGCTCCAACGCCAGGCTGCCGTAACGGCTTTCCCCCAGTTTCCAGTGGTCTTGTGCTTCAAACCCGGCAAACCGGGCACGCACCCCCGAGTAGGTGTATTCGGGGATGCCGTCAGCATCGTCTTCGCCGTCGTCGTTCAATGTACGACCGCTGCCCAACAAGCCGATGTAGTTGGAGAACCGGCTATAGAACACGCCAAAACTGCCTTTGTGCGTGCCGTTGTCAAAGCGCAGCGCCAGGTCACTGGAGACGGCTTTCTCTTTCGACAAGCCAGCATCACCGACTTCGTACGTGCCGGTGGCGACGTGGGCGCCATTGGCGTAGAGCTCGTAAAACGTCGGCGCGCGTTCGGTGTAGCCGAGCGTGGCTGCGAGCGACCAGACGGGCGTGAGCGTATACACCGCCCCGGACGAAACACTGCCCGCCGTGAAACTGTTCGAGCCTTTGGCGTTGGCGAAGCGATCGTTGCCTTTGTCGTCAGGATCCACCGTGGTGTGCTCGATCCGGCCGCCCAGGCTTAGCTTCAGGCGCTCTGTTGCCTGGAGTTCTTCCAGGATGAAGAGGGCGCCGCTGTCGGTGTCGGTCTGCGGCACGAAGGCTTCTTCGCCCAGCGCCGAAAACTCACTGCGCGTGACCTGGGCGCCGACGATCCCTTCAAGCGGGCCAATCGGTTGGTGCCGCGCTTCGACGCGTGCCTCGTAACCCTTGTTCTTGAACGTGGTGCCGACTTCGCCGTCTTCGATCTCCATGTGCTTGTAGTCGGTGTAGCCGGCGTCGAGCTTGACCGAGGTGAACGGCCCCGAGAGGTTGCGCATTTCGGAGGCGAACGCGTAGTGATCCTGCTGCATGCGGATGCGCACGCCCTGCTCGGCGGGCGAACCATAATTGGAGTCGTAGTTGCTGTAGGAAAGCCCTGCGTAACCATCGTCCCACGTGTACGAACCGCCGACGGCGCCGCCGTCCTGTCGCCCATCGCTGTTGCCGAGGCGGTGCTTTTTGTCGCCATCTTCCGGGTTGCGTGCACGCTCGTCAGCGGTGCGGGCGAAGCCCGGAATCTTCAGGTCATTGAACTCACGGGCATTGGCATCCAGGTGCAAGGCGAAAGTGCCGTTGCCCGCTTCCAGCTTCCCGGCGCTGCTGCGCGTGGTGTCGGCCCCGCCGTAGCGCAGTTCGCCCGCACCGTGGATGCCCTCGATGGCTTCGATGGGGATGCGATTATCGAAGGTGTTGACCACGCCGCCGATGGCGCTGCCGCCGTAAAGCAACGCGGCGGGCCCGCGAACGATCTCGATGCGCTCAACATTGACCGGGTCCAGTGGTACGGCGTGATCGTAGGAAAGCGATGAAGCGTCGAGCGCGCCAACACCGTTGCGCAACAGACGAATCCGGTCACCATCCAGCCCCCTGATAATCGGGCGGCTCGCACCCGGCCCGAAGTAAGAAGAGGAGACGCCGGGCTGCTTGTTCAACGTCTCGCCCAGGCTGCCTTTTTGCTGCAGGGTCAGCGCGTCGCCGGTCAGCACTGTGCTGGGCGAGGCCAATTGATCGCTGCCCAGCGGATTGGCGGTGATGGTTTGCTGTTCAAGTTCTATCGCGTAGGCCGGCGAGGTGAACAGCAATGCAGCCGCGAGGGGCTTCAAGCGCCACGGTCGGGGTTGGGTTTGACGGGACATGCAGCACTTCCTTGAGGATTTAAAATGCAGAGCATGTAATTGTTATAACGTAACAAAATAAAAGCAATCTTTTTGCTGCAACACGTTGACTGCCCCCCTACAGCCCTTCACACCTTTCATCGCGTCCGTTATGGTGCGCAGCTCCTCAACTGTCCCGTCAATCCGCGTCCACAGGCCTGTCATGACCACACCCGATAACAATCCCCTGCACGGCGTAACTCTGGAGCAGATTCTCATTGCGCTGGTCGAGCATTACGAGTGGACCGGCCTCGCCGAGCGGATTGACATTCGCTGCTTTAAAAGCGATCCGAGTATCAAATCCAGCCTGACGTTCTTGCGCAAGACGCCTTGGGCGCGTGAGAAGGTCGAAGCGTTGTACATCAAACTCGCGCGCACCAAGCGACCGTGAGGCCATTCGCCGGTCATCCGGGATCTGCTTGAAATGCCCAGTGCACCGTTGGATACGTTTAAAGGCCGGCGCGGCTTCGTAACCATCGCCGCTTGCCTCGGCTGGTTCGGGCTCGCGGTGCAGCTGTACCTGATTCTGTGGGGGCGATGGGTCGACGGCGCCAGCCTTCTCGGCGGGCTGGTGCGCTTTTGCAGCTTCTTCACGGTGGTGACGAACACGCTGGTGGCGGTGGCGCTGAGTTGCGCGATCAGTGAGCGAGATTCGGCCGGGTATCGGTTTTTTCGATCCCCGGCCGTATGCGCCGGGATCACCACCAGCATCGTATTGGTGAGCCTGGCGTATAACCTGCTGCTGCGCCATTTGTGGACGCCGCGAGGGTGGCAGTGGATCGCTGACGAGTTACTGCACGACATCATGCCAGCGCTGTTTGTGGCCTATTGGCTGTTCTTCTTGCCCAAAGGCACGGTAAGCCTGCGCCATGTGCTGCTGTGGATGCTGTATCCCGTCGTCTACTTTGGCTATCTGCTGCTGCGCGGGAATGCCTTCGGCGATTACATTTATCCGTTTCTGGACATCGGCACCCTGGGCTTCGTCAAAGCAATGACCAATGCGCTGGGCGTGCTGGCGGGGTTTGTGGGCATCGGGCTCATCGTCTTCCTGATCGACAGGGCATTTGGGCGCAAAGCGCATTCGTAGGCCTGATAGCTGACCCGCATCCCGGTGGAAAGTATTGCCGTCTCCAGACCACAAGACGACTAGAGGAGCCGGCTTGCGGGCGAATGCTACGGATCAGGCGCATATGCGGCATTTGTAGCGAATATGCCGGCCTCTTCGCGGGCAAGCGCGCTCCTACAGTTTGATGCGATCGCCCATGATTTTTCGGACTCTTGCCGAGATCAAACTGTAGGAGCCGGCTTGCTGGCGAAGGCTGCGGATCAGGCAAATGTGCGGCATTTGTAGCGGATATGCCGGCCTCTTCGCGGGCAAGCGCGCTCCTACAGTTTGATGCGTTTGCCCATGTTCTCGGATTATGCCTAGATCAAACTGTAGGAGCCGGCTTGCTGGCGAACCCGGCGGGTCAGGCAAAGATGCGGCAGTTTTAGCGGAAATCCCGGCCTTTTCGCAGGCAAGCGCGCTCCTACAGGCCGTCATCGTTATCCCCGGCATTTCCTCTTACCGGCGCATCATTCCTCGTCCGTACCGTCTGCGCGCCAGTAGCCAGCGGCTTTGATCGTCGCTTCGTCCAGCTTGAATTCATCGAGCAGCACGCGCCGAAGCTTGCGCGAGAGGGACGATTCAGTCGCTACCCAGGCGTAGAGATCGCCTGCCGGCAGGCTTAGCTGGCGCGTGATTTCAAGCAAGTCCTGCTCGCCGCGCACCACCCAGATCACTTCCACCGCCGCCTCGCTGTGCAGCGTCTGACGCTCGGCCGCGTTGTCTATTTCAACCACCACCAGCGCCTTGCGATTGGCCGGTAACGCTTCCAGCCGTCGACCGATGGCGGGCAGGGCGGTTTCGTCGCCGATCAGCAGATAACTGTCGAACATGTCGGGCACTATCATTGAGCCGCGAGGGCCGGCAATATTCAGCGTCTGCCCGGCTTCGGCCTGTGCCGCCCAGGTTGCCGCCGGCCCGTCGCCATGCAGGACGAAATCGATGTCCAGTTCGCCGGTTTGGGGATCGTAGCGGCGAGGCGTGTAGTCGCGCATCGCCGGACGCGGACCTTCGCCGTTTTGCAGCGGCGCTTCACTGTCCAGCGCGACTTGTTCTTCGGGCGTGGTGGCGAACAACAATTTGACGTGATCATCGGTCCCCAAGCTGATGAATCCGACCAGCTCCGGCCCATGCAGGGTGACCCGACGCATGCGCGGGGTGATGTCCGTCACCCTGAGCACTTGCAGCTTGCGGCGTTTGATTTCGTGACTGACACGATGAATTCCGTGCGGTGCATTCATTCCGGTTTCTCCGAAGCAGCTTGTTGGCCATCGACGATGGCTTTCGCCGTGTCGTTGAGCAGATCACGTACGCGCAGAATCTCTTCCGGGTTCCAACGGCCATGGTGCATTTGCAGCGCGTGACGCAGGTTGTGCACTGCCTCGTGGATTTCCGGCGGACGGTCGTGCCCCCGTAGCGAGCGCTTGCTGACCTCGATGCGCATTTTAACGCCGTCCAGCGCGACAGCTTGTTCGGTGAGGAACTGCTGACCGGCAGGGGTGATGCGGTAGCGTTTCTTGCCACCGTCGGCATCGCCCTGGATCAACTCGCTTTCTTCCAAAAAGGTCAGGGTCGGATAAATCACGCCCGGGCTGGGGCTGTAGGCGCCGTCGAACAGCGCTTCTATCTGACGAATCAAGTCGTAGCCGTGGCAGGGCTGGTCGGCGATCAATGCCAGCAGCATCAGTTTCAAATCGCCTGGCGCAAATACCCGTGGCCCTCGGCCGCCGCGTTCACGACCGGTGCGCTTTTCAAAACCGTCGCGGGCATCACCCGACTCGCCAAAATGCGGGCCCGGATGAGGACGGTGGTGGGGATGATCATGTGGATGGTCTTTCATTTTTGGTGCCTCTGGTTACTCGTTAGATATACCTTAAGATATATCTTAGGATTTCCGCAAGACGCGATAAGACGAACGGCACGGCCGGTTCCGCATACACAGAGAAGGGATTACAAGCGTGAGGCGACCTGGGAGGTGCCTGGCGCTTTGCATTGCGTGAAGGTGCCCGGCTGCAGGTAGGGATTGAGGATCGGCGCCATGCCCTTGAGGACTTGCACCGGAAGGGCGGAGGTGAACTTGAAGCTCTCGGCAGCACGTCCCGGCACGTAGGCGGTCAGCGTGCCGTAATGGTTATCGCCGATGAAAAACACGAAAGTGGCGGTCCGGTTGATGGCCTTGGATGCCAGGATCCTCCCGCCTGTGTCGACACTTTCGATGCGGTTGTCGCCGGTGCCGGTTTTGCCGCCCATTGCCACCACGCCGCCGTCCAGTGTTTTAAAGCTGCCGGAAACGCGTCTGGCGGTGCCGGCATCGACCACTTGCGAAAGCGCCTCGCGCATCGCTGCGGCGACCTCCGACGGCATAACCCGTTTGCCCATGTCGGGGTTGTTGATCAGCCGCGTCTCGTATGGCGTGTTGGCGGCGAAGTGCAGGCTGTCGATCCGCAACACCGGCAGGCGGATGCCGTCGTTCTGGATGATGCCGATGAGTTCGGCCAGTGCAGCGGGCCGATCGCCAGAGCTGCCGATCGCGGTGGCCAGCGAGGGCACCAGATGATCAAACGGATAACCCACTTGCTGCCAGCGCTGGTGGATGTCCAGAAACGCTTCGATCTCCAGCATGGTCCGGATACGACTGTCGCGCGCACGCTTGTGCTGGCTCTTGAACAGCCAGCTGTAGACTTCCTGACGCTCGAAGCGGCTGGCGGCCACGGCATCCTTGAACTTGGCGTCCGGGTTTTGCAGCAGATAACCCACCAGCCACAGATCCAGCGGGTGGACGCGTGCCACATAGCCCTGATCGGGCAGGTCGAACTTGCCGGGGCCATACGCGTAATACAGTTCGTCCAGACGCTTTTCGGTCAGCGTCGTTTTGCTTTTTTCACCTGCCATGTGCGCCCGAATAAATGCATTGAAAGCGCTTTGCGTCGCCTCAGGCAGCAAATACCGATGCACGGCGGCAAGTCGGCTCGCGGCAGGATGCACGCCGTCGAGAAACGTATCGAGCCGTTCCTGGGTGGATTTATTCTTGTAGCGTTTCCAGAAGCGCAGCAGGAACGATTTGCCCTCACGATCGGCGAACTCAGCCAGATACTCCTGACGTCTGGGATCGCTGTCGTCCTTGAGCAGCACGGCGCTGTTGTTGGGCCCCTGATACGTGGTGTAACGCACCAGATCGCGCATCAGGCGTATGAACGGCAGGTTGATCGACTCGCGCAACGCTTCCCGCAGCGTCGGATTGCGCGCGTTGTCTTCCCGGCGAAAGTTGTTGAAATGATGCAGGCCGCCCCCGGTAAAGAAGCTCTCGGCGGGACTGGCCGAATATTGGCGGTCCAGGGCGGCGGCAAGCATCTTCGAGAGATCCCGGTCGCTGTTCTGAATCAGGTACTCCAGCGCCCAGCGGCTGAGCTGGTCGGACGCCTCGACCGGCACTTTTCGCAGTGCGCTGACGGACTGATCGGCGTACCGGTCATGCAGTTCGGCAATGACCTGCAAATACGTCGTCATCACCCGCATCTTGGCGGTCGAGCCCAACTCCAGTTTACTGCCCTCGTTGATATCAAACGGCTGGTCGGTGCTGTCCGTCTGCACCCGAACCCGCGAGCCATCCGGGTCGCGCTCGAACAAGGTAAAGCTGTAGCGCACCGCCTGGGTGCTGGCGGGCGTCAACAGATGTTCGCCGATCAAACCCAACTGGCCAGCGACCGCCGGATCGGCAAGCCCTCGCAGGTATTGGCCGACGCTGACCTGCAGGTCGTTTTGCAAGGTGCTGGTCGCCGAGAGGTCGAGCCGGTCGAGGTCGTACAGTGATCGATTGAGCAGGTTGGACAAGCGCGTGCGCGCAACCGTGATGCCTTTATTGCTCTCCACAGGTTGCACGGTAGGTTGCTGCATCCAGTCGCGATAGGTCACTTTCGCCGCCAGCGCGGCGTTGGCCAGCGGCGGGTTAATCACGTTGTTTTGTGCGAGTACGCGCAGATGGCTGTCAGTCAATTCCGCCAGCTCGCTGCGCCCCTTTGCCAGAAAATGCGAAGGCCTGCGCTGTGCTATCACCAGAGACAAGACTTCGCGCAGCGCTAGTCCTTGTGCCGCAAGGGTTTTTTCGTCTGCTGCACTCGTGGCCAACAGTTGGTTGGTGCGATCAAAATCCGCGCCGTACCAGACCCGCAGGCCTTCGGCCATGCCGTGCACTTCGCCATGACCGGGCACGGCCGACAGCGGCACGCTGTTGAGATAATCGCGCACCACCCGCTGCCGTGCTTCAAGGGTCTGCTGCCCGGGTTGATAAGCGCGAACGCTGGCTGAGATCATCTGACGGATCTTTTCACTGCCCGACAACGTCAGGCCGTCCGGCGAGTGCCGGTATTTTTCCAGTTGCGTCGCCAGCGTGCTGCCGCCCGCCGATTGCCCAGGCAGCCCCACCACTTTGGCAACCTGAGACAGCGCTGCTTTTACAAACCTTGGCCAATCCACGGCCGGGTTCGCCAGCGGACGGCGGTCATCCAGCAGGTCGCGGTTCTCGATGAACAACAGGCTGTTGACCAGCACCGGCGGAATTGCGGCGAAGGTGGGGTACAGCTGCTGGGGGTAGGTGTACTGATAAAGCGGTTCGGCGCGGCAATCGTAAATCGTCAGGCCGGATTGGATTTTTTCCTCATACGGCACGAAAAGGCCGCGTTTGACGTAGGCCAGTAAATTGGGAGAAAAGCGCGCCTGGGCACTGATCAAGTAATCGCGCTTGAGCAGGCGCGGCAGAAACTCGTCCAGCGCCGAATAGCCGAGACGTTTGTCAAAAGGCCCGTCGCCGGGGTAAACGATCGCCGCACTTGGCCCAGTCTCGACGCGGTAACTCAAGCCTTCAGCAAGTTGGCTGAACCCGCGCGCCTGCAAGCGCGAGCTGCGCACCTCCGTCGACACCACAAAGCCCAGAATCACCGCCGCCCCAAGCACCGCCACCAGCAAGAACCGCCACACGTATCGGCGGGGGCGGGCATTGCCTGGCACTGATCCGTTCCCCTGACTGTCAGCCTTCACCGCAGCCTTTTTCGTATCGGAATGCCAAAAAGCGCCCATATCGTCAGCCCGGTCAAACCTGCACGTCGCACTTGGTAGAAGCGTAGACGCTGGTTAAGGGCGGGGAAGGGTTTGTGGTTGACGCTCCGTCGGTTCTTTGGGGAAAGGGATTTGAAGCATCCCGGCCGCCAAATACGTTCCTAGGTCGCGTCAGATTTAGCCTGGACCTCCCGCGCCCGGACGGTGATTGATCATCTCCCCAATAAGCCCCCTTACGGGAAAGACTCCATTGTAGGAAAGCTCTTGTTTTTGGGTTCGTCAGTTGACCTGTATCTATTGAGATAGTTACTTCCTCTTGTCACGCCTGAATGGGTGGCGCAAAAAACTTTCTATTACCTCTGTAAGAGGGCAGGATGTAATCGTGACTGGCGTGCCAGAGACGTCGGGCGCTTCCTTTTGGATTCTAGAGTACTTCGATGGTGTTAGGTGGTTGGAAAAACCTGAATCTGAAGAAAAATTCTCCAGCTTGATGCCTGGAACTGAGGTGCTTGTCAAAGTTTCTCACCGGCAAGATGTCTCTTTTTCTGGACGGCCTTACCATTTGGCAATCGGGTCTTATCCTGTATTGAAGGAATTCAAATTTAGTGACGAACTCGGCGTTAATAGAATTCCTTCGGGCCATACCGAACCTTCATGGATTGAGACTCAGGGCTATGCCCAAGGAATTTTGACTGCAAGATTCACTGACTCTGTCGGGGCGCTGCTAAAAGGTGCTGTCGGACGGTTCGTGCTTAGCCTTAAGGTATCCAGAATCCGGCCGGTGGTTGAGCACGTGACGAGTGAAGAGCACGGCGTCGCCACAAAAGTCGTCAACTTTGATCGCTGTGCTGGAGGGCACGAGGCCCAGGATTATGTCAGGTACGATCATGGCGTTAACACGTGGAGGAGTTATTACTATGTTGGGGTTTATGTATTCTCAAACTTCTTACTGGGCGCTCAAGGGAACGTAGAAGCTAATAAAGATTTTCGGCTGTTTGGTCATATCTGCAAGCAGCGGTTAATCAAAAGCGTTCCTGGTCCAGTCTGATGAGTGAGACTTGGCTGGTCACTGACCAGCCAAGCATATGTCCTTATTTCAGATGCGCTCTGAGATAAAAGGCGTCCTTTTTTCGCCTCTCTCAGAGATTTGATTTTTCCACGTTTGCTGCATGTTGTCGCTTTCCAGTATTCGTCCATAGTCAATCAGGCGGGCCAGGTCTTTAACTTCCAGCTTGTAGCCGGCGGTAAATCCCGTTTTGTCATATTTTGTCAATAGTACAGAAGTCTCGAAATGATCTGTCAGGTGACCTTTCAAGCCGCGATGATTAAGTCGCTCAGCCAGCCATGTCTTTTCTTCGCCGGACAAACTTCCGTGGGTGTCAATTATTTGAATGCTTCCAGTAACGTCCAGACCGAAGCTGAAGTCTTTCCCAGCCAGTTCGGGCCTTAGTTTGGAAAGCTCATTTTTAAATGAGGTATAGGCAACCTTGGCGAGCTCCAGCGCAAGACTGGCCTCCACCTGTTTGACAGCTAGGTAGGCGTCCATACTTTTTATCCCCTTCATATACGGCTCGGCAAGCCACGGTTGTTCTTCTTCCAGAGCAACGGCGCGTGGCGGGCTGTCCTGGCTGCCCGGTGTTTCGTCTGCCTGCTTTAGCGGTATCGAGTTTCTGGCGGGTGCCAAAGTCACGTGCTGCATCAGAGCCTGTATGTCCATTTTTTCCTCCACTGATTTATCCACTCTCTCGCGTAACGGCAGTCTGCGAAAAAGCTTTGCCTGATAAAGCAGTAGGAAATTTCCGAAGATCAATCCCCGTGAGAAGCCGTTCTCAAACCTTCGCCACCTGCACCCCTTTCGGGCTCCCCAGGCGCTTGTTCAATTCCAGCCAGTTCGATAACAGCAACATCAGTCCCACCCCGAGCAGCGCGGTGATCACACGCATTTGCCAGCCGTCATCGGCCAGGGCGTTGGCCATGTCGGCGAGCGGGGCGAGGAGCACGCCCAGGCAGAAGATCTCCAGTGAATACCGTCCCATCCGACACGCCTGCTGGACGGGCCAATTGTCCAGCCAAGTCACCGACGCGGGCAGTAATTTCGCGACTATGTAGACGAGTGCGATGAAGTGCAGCAGCCGCAGCGGTGAGAGGTCGGTCTTGCTGATCGGGTAGATCAAGTCGGTGAGCACGGCAGGCAGGAGCGCGTCATGCACGTCAGGAAACTTCCACAGGAATGTGATGAATCCAGTCACCAGCAGGTAAGCGGCTGCGACGAGAAACAGAGGCTGTTGCCAGAGCAGACGAGCAGGCACCGTCGCGGCCGTCTCACGCTGGGTGTGTACGGCGAATGCGCCGCCGAGTACGAATATGAGCTGCCACGCCACCGGGTTGAAATACCAGTAGCCCCCGCCTTCATAGGCGCGAAGATTCCAGCCGAGCAGTGGCACCATCATGTACAGCGTAACGGAGAGGCCGATCGCCAGCGCCACGCTGCGCAGCATGATCGGCAGAATCAGCGGCAGTGCCCCCATCAGCAAAATGTAAAGCGGCAGCGGGTCCGTCAGGTTGGGTTTGAAGCGCAGCAACAATTCGTCGGCCAGCGCCTGCTGCGGATTGCCCACGAAATACTCAAGGCCCATCTCGCGCACCATGTCGCGTGTCTCGACGTGGTTATTGGCGACGAAGACGATGCCCATCAGCAGGGTCAGCAAGAAGATGTGCGCCACGTACAGCATCCAGGTGCGCCGCAGAATGCGCAGGCAGGCCACGACGTAACCGTCGCGTTGCGCCACGCGACCGTAGGCGAGGACGGCGGCGTAGCCTGCGAGAAACACAAACACCTCGGCGGCGTCACTGAAGCCAAAATTGCGCAGCGTCAATTGCGCGAAGGGGTTATCCGGCACGTGATCCCAAAAAATGAAGATCAGCGCCAGCCCGCGAAAGAAATCGATCCGGTGGTCGCGTCCGTTCGTCATGACGGTTGCCTTGCAGAGGTGTTTTAAGAGGAGAGGCCAATCATGGCCGTGGTTCCACGCCGGCAGCAGGGGCTGATCGGCGGCGCGCAGGGTGGCGGGTTTGCCGGGTAAATGCAAAGGATGGATGTTGCAGAATGTCTCGACAGGACGGCGTGGTTGCGTCGGAAATCTACCCTGCCATGTGCCGCATTTTCTGCAGCACTGCGTTCAGCCCGTTGCTGCGAGAGGGCGACAGCTGGCGACTCAATCCCAGCTGGGTAAACCAGTCAGTCAGGTCTACTTCCTGCAACGCATGCGCAGGCAGGCCGTTGACGCGCGCCAGCAGCAGCGCCACCAGACCGCGGATCAAGCGTGCGTCGCTGGCGGCCCGGAACTGCCAGTGGCCGTCACTCAGCTCGCCGGCCAGCCAGACTTTACTCTCGCAACCGTCCACCCGATGCGCGTCGGTTTTCTCTTCGTCGCGCATGGCCGGTAGACGCTCGCCCCATTGCATCAGCAAGCGCGCTCTTTGCTCCCAGCTCAGCGACGCGTTGAAGGTCTCCAGCGCGGTTTGCGCGTCGCTCGGCAACGTCATCGCAAAAGCTCCAGCGCTTGATCCAGTGCGATGAAAAATCGCTCCAGGTCGTCGGAATCGTTGTACAGCGCCAGTGAAACGCGAATCGCCCCGGACAGTTCCAGCCCGCTGATCAGCGGAATGGCGCAGTGGTGCCCGGCGCGCACGGCGATGCCTTGCTCGGTCAGCAGGTGCGCAAGGTCGGCGTTGTGCACGCCCTCGACGACGAAGCTTGCCAGTGCCACTTGAGGATCACCCAGCAACCGCACGCCATCGCGGCGCATCAACCCGGCGCGAAGCCGCTCATGCAGGTGCGCTTCAAACGCCTCGACGGCTGAGGGGGTGAGGGCGTTGAGGTAATCCAGCGTCGCGCCCAGACCAATGACCGCGCCGATGGCCGGCGTACCGGCTTCAAAGCCCAACGGTGCAGGGCGAAACGTCGCCGTCTGGTAGCCGGTGTGCAGGACCATCTCGCCGCCGAACTGCCAATGCTTCAGTTGCGCCAGCGCTTCGTTGCGGCCAAACAGCACGCCGACGCCGTCCGGGCCGTAGAGCTTGTGACCTGAAAACGCATAGAAGTCGCAACCGATCTGCTGAACGTCGTGCCGTCCATGGACGACACCTTGCGCACCGTCGATCACACTCAACGCGCCGTTGGCCCTGGCCAGCGCCACGAGGGGTTCGATCGGCTGCCAGGTGCCGAGCACGTTGGACAATTGGCTCACTGCCAGCAAGCGGGTCCGTGAGGTAATCAGCCCGGCAGCGACATCAATGTCGATCACTCCGCTGTCTGTGAGGGGCAGCACCACCAGCTTGAGGCCGCGACGCAACGCCAGCTGCTGCCACGGCAACAGGTTGGCGTGATGCTCCAGAGCGCTGACGACGATTTCATCGCCCGCTTCGAAAAGATGCTCCAGCCCATACGCCAGAAGGTTGAACGCGGAGGTCGCGCCGTGGGTGAATACGATCTGACCCGCCGATCCGGCATTCAGCCATCTGGCCACCTTGCCCCGAGTGCCCTCGAAAGCCTGCGTTGCCATCGCCCCGGGCTGGTGCTGAGCGCGGTGCACATTCGCGGCACCGTGGGCGTAGTAACCCACCATGGCATCAATGAGGGCTTGGGGTTTTTGTGCGGTAGCAGCGCTGTCGAGATAAGTCTGGCCTTGACGCTGCAGGGCAGCGATAGCCGGAAAATCAGCGCGCCAGGGGGAAATGAGGGGCATATCAGTCACGCTCGTTGGGGCGGGTTCGGTCCTGCTGAGCACCGAACCCGCACGCAGCATCGGTCAGTTGTGAGCGTGCAGCGCTTCGTTCAGCTCGATGGCCGACTTGTGGGATTTGCATTCCACCGCGCCGGTTTGCGAGTTGCGACGGAACAGCAGGTCCGGTTGCCCGGCCAGGTCACGCGCCTTGAGCACTTTGACCAGCTCGTTCTTTTCATCGAGCAGCGCAACTTTGGTGCCAGCCGTGATGTACAGCCCGGCCTCCACGGTGTTGCGATCGCCCAACGGAATACCGATACCGGCGTTCGCGCCGATCAGGCAGCCTTCACCGACCTTGATCACGATGTTGCCGCCACCCGACAGGGTGCCCATGGTCGAGCAGCCGCCGCCCAGGTCAGAACCCTTGCCGACGAAAACGCCCGCAGAAACACGGCCTTCGATCATCCCCGGGCCTTCAGTGCCGCCGTTGAAATTGACGAAACCCTCGTGCATGACGGTGGTGCCTTCGCCGATGTAGGCACCCAGACGCACGCGCGCGGTATCGGCAATGCGCACGCCGGCCGGCACCACGTAGTCGGTCATCTTCGGGAATTTGTCTACCGAGAATACTTCCAGCAAATGCCCTTTGAGGCGGGCTTCCAGCTGGCGCTCGGCCAGTTCAGCCAGATCGATGGCGCCCTGGCTGGTCCAGGCGACGTTCGGCAACAGCGGGAACACGCCCGCCAGGCTCAGACCGTGGGGCTTGACCAGTCGATGCGACAGCAGATGCAGCTTGAGGTAGGCCTCGGGAGTGGACGTCAACGCGGCGTCTTCCGCCAGCAGCGTGGCAACCAGCGGCTTGTGGCTCTCGGCCAGCCGGGTCAGCAAGGCGGCCTGGGTATCGTCGATACCTTTGAGGGCATTGGCCAGACGCGAGGACAGATCGGTATTGAAAGTGATGGTCTGGTTGCCACCGGTGTAACCCAGAATCGGCGCAACGGCGGCGACGATTTCAGCCGACGGGTTAAGCAGCGGCAGGGCGTAGAAAACTTCCAGCCAGGTGCCTTGGCGGTTTTGTGTGCCAACGCCAAAGGCCAGGCTGAACAGAGAAGTGGACATGCAGATACCTCGTTATTTAGGGCTATCTCAATCAGGCGATAGCCGCAGCGTACAGTTCGGGTTTGAAGCCAATCAGGGTTTTGTCGCCAAGGTCCAGCACCGGCCGTTTGATCATCGAAGGCTGAGCGAGCATCAGCTCGATGGCCTTGTCCTGGTCGAGGTCGGCTTTCTGCGCCTCGTCCAGTTTGCGGAAGGTCGTGCCGGCGCGGTTGAGGACCGTCTGCCAGCCGTGCTCGTTGCACCAGCGGGTCAGGTGCTCGCGGTCAATGCCTTGGGTTTTGTAATCGTGGAAATCGTAGTTCACCGGTTTTTCGTCAAGCCAGGTGCGGGCCTTTTTCATCGTGTCGCACGCCTTGATCCCAAACAGGTGCAACGTGTGGGTTTCCTTGGCCATGGGCCTGCTCCTTTCGGGACGGTTGAAAAAAACGGTGGAGGATTATGCCACGTACGCGCCGGCTAAGCGTGGCCGGCCGACGCTTTGTCTGCCGAGGGGCGCCGCCAGGTGCAAAGTGCGGCGAGGAAGGCTGGGCATCTCCACACGCGTGCGCCGAGTAGGGGTGGTTCGGTAAAAAGGGGCACTTTGAGCACTGCGTCGGGTCTGTTGCCGTTGTCAGTCATGTGTCAAAAGCCTGGAGAAACCCGCAATGCAAACAGCCTATACCGTCTTGATCCTGCTGACGCTGGTAGGGCTGTCGCGATTGCTGGCGCGGTTGATACCACTGCCGTTACCGCTGGTGCAGATCGCCGCGGGCGCTTTGCTCGCCTGGCCGACGCTGGGGTTGCACGTGGCGCTGGACCCCGAATTGTTTCTCTTTCTGTTCCTGCCGCCCTTGTTGTTTTCCGATGGCTGGCGCATGCCCAAACGCGACCTGTGGCGCTACCGTGGCGCGATCCTCACCCTGGCCATCGGGCTGGTGATCTTCACCGTGGTCGGTGCCGGTTACTTCATTCACTGGCTGTTGCCGTCCATTCCCTTGCCGGTGGCGTTCGCGCTGGCTGCGGTGCTGTCGCCGACTGACGCCGTAGCGGTTTCGGCCATCGCTCAGGACCGCCTGCCCGCACCGATCATGCGCATGCTGCAGGGCGAGGCGCTGATGAATGACGCGACCGGCCTCGTCACCTTCAAATTTGCGCTGGCGGCCGCCATTACCGGCGTGTTTTCCCTGACGGATGCGAGCCTGAATTTCGTTCTGGTGGCGTGCGGCGGTCTGGCTGTGGGCGTCGCGCTCAGTTGGGTGGTGGGGCGCATGCGCAGCTGGATGATCACCCGGGGCTGGGACGATCCGGCGACCCACGTGGTGTTCATGTTGCTGCTGCCATTCGCGGCCTATGTGCTGGCTGAACGTCTTGAACTGTCCGGCATTCTGTCGGCGGTGGCCGCCGGGATGATGCAGAGTTGGGTCGATTTGCTGCCACGCCAGACCAGCACACGGTTGCTCAATCGCAGCGTGTGGACGCTCCTCGAATTTGCCTTTAACGGTTTGATCTTTTTACTGTTAGGCCTGCAGCTGCCGGACATCATCACCGCCGTCACTCAACATCAAGCCACGCTGTGGCCGACCCTGTTGTGGCGCTGCCTTGATGTGCTGGCGATCTTCATCGTGCTGGCTGTGCTGCGTTACATCTGGGTGCGGAGTGTCTGGCGTCTGATGATCCAGATTCGCCGCTGGCGGGGCAGAGGTGATGGCACGCTCGACCTGTCCACCCGCGCCTCGTTGCTGTTGACCGTGGGCGGGGTTCGGGGAGCGGTAACGCTGGCAGGTACGTTATCGGTACCGATGCTCATCAGTGCCGGGATGGCATTTCCCGAACGCGATTTACTGATTTTCATCGCGGCCGGGGTCATCCTGCTGTCGCTGGTATCGGCCAGCATTGGTCTGCCGCTGCTGCTGCGTGGAATGGCCAGCGAGCCGGACTTGCGCCTCAATCGCGAAGTACGTGATGCCTGGAAGCGGACCGCGCAGGCGGCGATTCAGACGCTGGAAAACGAGGCGATCCCGGCCGCGACGGATTCGGCCGATGCGGCGCAGGCGGTACTCGCCATGGAAGTGAAGGCGCGGATCATGTCCGAATACCGTCACCGTCTGGAGATTTTCAACGACACCGCCGAAGCGCAGGCGCTGGCGTTTCAGATGGACCTGCTGGAAAAGCGCATGCGCTTGAATGCGCTACGAGCGCAGCGTCTGGAACTCTACAGGCTGCATCGCCATCACCAGATTGGCGACGACGTCCTGCGCAGGGTTTTAGCCGAACTTGATCTCAACGAGGCCAATCTAGGCGTGGCCCATTAAGGCAAGCGCGCACCGGGCCTGACAGAAAAAGGCCCGGTGCCTGATGCTTAGCGTCTCTTGATGAAGTCCCGAATCCGCTGCGCCGCCTCGATGCATTCTGCCAGCGGTGCAACCAGTGCCATGCGTACGCGCCCCGCGCCGGGGTTGAAGCCGTCCACCTCGCGGGACAGATATGAACCGGGCACGACCGTCACGTGTTCAGTGACATAGAGATCCCGGCAGAAGGCAGCGTCGTCAGAGCCGACGCTGGGCCATAGGTAGAACCCGCCGTCCGGACGTTGCACGTCCATGACCGGGCTCAGAATCTCCAGCACGGCGTCGAACTTCTCACGGTACAGCGTACGATTCGCGCGCACGTGTTCTTCATCGCTCCAGGCGGCAATGCTCGCCAGTTGCGTCTGCACCGGCATTGCGCAGCCATGGTAGGTGCGATAGAGCAAAAACGCCTTGAGGATATCGGCGTCGCCCGCCACGAAACCGGAACGCAGCCCCGGCAGATTCGAGCGCTTGGACAGGCTGTGGAACACCACGCAGCGCTTGAAATCCTCCCGCCCCAGCTCGGCGCATGCGGTGAGCAAACCTGCCGGCGGCGTTGCTTCGTCAAAATACAGTTCGCTGTAACACTCGTCGGCGGCGATCACGAAGTCGTGCTTGTCGGCCAGAGCAATGAGCTTCTTCAAGGTTTCCAGCGGGATCAGCGCACCGGTCGGGTTGCCCGGCGAGCACAGGAACAGGATCTGACAACGGTCCCAGACATCGGCGCTGACGGCATCGAAATCCGGGTTGAAACCGTACTCGGCGAGGCACGGCAGATAGTGTGGGGTGGCACCCGCCAGAAACGCCGCGCCTTCATAGATCTGATAAAACGGGTTGGGGCTGACCACCAGGCCATTGTCGCTACGGTTAACGACGGTCTGGGTGAACGCAAACAGCGCCTCGCGGGTGCCGTTGACCGGCAGCACGTGACGGGTTGCATCCAGCCAGCCGGCAGGCACGTTGAAGCGACGTTCGCACCACTGGGCGATGGTTTCACGCAGCGCGGGGATACCCGCTGTCGTTGGGTAGACCGCCATTTGATCCAGATTATCGGCCAGCGCCTTGGCCACAAACTCCGGCGATTTATGCTTGGGTTCGCCAATCGACAGGGCGATGGGACGCTTGTCCGGATTGGGCGTGACGGCACCGAGCAGTGCGCGGAGTTTCTCGAAAGGGTAGGGCTGAAGCTGCTGCAGAGCGTTATTCATGTGCAATTCGTTCTCAAGGCTGGGCGCCCGCACTTCGTTGCTGAAGTGGCAAAGCGCCGTTGAATCAAGTCGTCAGGCCGGGCCGTGCGGGCCCGTTCAAATGCTGATGCGCAGTTCGCTTCCGGGCTCCGGGTTGACGCTGAGCTGCTCAATGATCTCGTCCTGCAGCCGTTTGCACAGCTGCGGATCGGACAGCGGCTGGTGATTCTCGTCGGTCAGGAAGAACACGTCCTCCACGCGCTCGCCCAGCGTTGCGATCTTGGCGTTCTGCAAGGACAGATCGAACTCCAGGAAAATCTTGCCCAGCCTCGCCAGCAGCCCCGGACGGTCCGGAGCACTGAGTTCAAGCACCGTGACAGGACGCTGCGCGTCATTGGAAATCGTCACCACCGGCGCAAAGGCAAAGTGCTTGAGCTGGCGCGGAACGCGGCGTTTGATGATGGTCGGGTAGTCATCAGGGTTGCGCAGTGCCTCGGCGAGGCCCTCACGAATCGCCTTGATACGCTCCGGATTTTCGCCAATCGATCCGCCTTCACTGTCCAGCACGATGTAGGTGTCAAGTGTGAACTGGCTGGTAGAGGTGATGACCCGGGCGTCGTGGATGTTCAGGTTCAACTGGTCCATCGCCGCCACCGTCACGGCGAAGAAGTCATGCTGATCCGGCGCATAGATGAAGATCTGCGTGCCGCCCTCGAATTCGCGCTGGGTGGTTTCCTTGATCAGGACCAGCGGCCCGCCATCGGCTGGCTGCTGCAAGATCGCATCACTGTGCCAGGCGACATCGCCAGCGGTATGGCGCAGAAAATAGTCATCGCCCAACTGCGACCACAGTTGCTCTACATCATCCGGATCGGTGCCGCTGCGCACCAGAATATCCAGCGCAGCGCTCTGCGTCCGACGAATCTGCTCTTCGCGGTCGACAGGGTTCTCGAGCCCGCGCTTGAGTGCGCGCTTGGTCTCGGTGTACAGCTGACGCAGCAGGCTTGCCCGCCAGGAGTTCCACAACGTCGGATTGGTCGCGTTAATGTCGGCGATGGTCAGCACATACAGGTAGTCCAGGTGCACTTCATCGCCCACAAACTGGGCGAAGTCGTGAATCACCTGCGGGTCGGACAAGTCTTTGCGCTGGGCAGTGGTCGACATGACGAGGTGGTTTTGCACCAGCCAGACGATCAACTGGGTGTCCCACTGCGGCAAACGATGGCGAACGCCAAACGCCTCGGCATCAACCGCGCCGAGTTCCGAATGATCGCCGCCGCGACCCTTGCCGATGTCGTGATACAAACCGGCCAGATAGATCAGCTCGGGCTTTGGCAGGCGGGCCATGAGCTTGCTGGCCAGCGGGAATTTTTCGGAGACTTGCGTGTACTGAAGCTTACGCAGGTGCTTGATCAGGTTCAGCGTGTGGGCATCAACGGTATAGATGTGGAACAGGTCGTGTTGCATCTGCCCGACGATGTGGCCGAACTCCGGCAGGTAAAGACCCAGGATGCCGTACCGGTTCATCCGCCGCAGATTGCGATGAATGCCGATCTCGCACTTGAACAGCTCGATGAACAGACTGGTGTTGCGGATATCGTTGCGGAATTCGTCATTGATCAGGTAGCGGTGCTCGCGCAGCAAGCGAATGGTGTCAGCCCGCACGCCTTTTATTTCCGGGCGCTGAGCCATCAGCACGAAAATCTCGAGCATCGCAAATGGCGTGCGAATGAAAACGTTCGGATGGGTTGCCTCGATGTAGCCGTCATGCAGCTGGAAACGCGAGTTGATCGTCTCGGTCACCGTGCCTTCATCGTCCGCCAGAATCACTTCTTCGAAGTGCTGAATGATCAGATCGCTAAGCTGCGCGATGCTCATGACCACCCGGTAGTACTTCTGCATGAAGCGTTCAATGGCCAGCTTGGCATCGCTGTCTTCGTAACCCAGCAAGCGCGCGATGCCGGTCTGGTAGTCGAACAAAAGACGGTCTTCCGAGCGCCTTGCCAGCATGTGCAGGGCATAGCGAACCTTCCAGAGAAACTCTTGGGATGACGCCAGCAACGCGTTTTCACTCTCCAGCAGAAAGCCTTCATCGGCCAGTGCGTGCAGGTTCAGCGTTCCGTACTGGCGACGCGCGACCCAGAGAATGGTCTGGATGTCGCGCAGGCCACCCGGCGAGCCTTTAACGTTGGGCTCAAGGTTGTATTCGGTGTCGAAATACTTGTGATGGCGGTTCTTCTGCTCGGCGCGTTTGGCCAGGAAGAACTCTTTGCTCGGCCACATCTCGCGGGTGCTGGTCACGGCAAGCATGCGCTGACGGAGTCGTTCCGGGCCTGCAATCGTGCGGCTTTCCATCAGGTTGGTAATGACCGTCAGATCGGCCCGCGCCTCGGTGACGCACTCGTCCACCGAGCGGACGCTTTGACCGACCTCCAGGCCGATATCCCACAGCAGCGTCAGAAAACGCTCGATGGAATCGCGGAAAACTTCATGATCGGCGCTGTCCAGCAGGATCAGCAGGTCGATGTCGGAGTAGGGGTGCAGTTCGCCTCGGCCGTAACCGCCCACTGCCAATAGAGCAATGTCGGCGTCTTCGCTCCAGTCGAACTGATCCCAGGCCTGTTGCAGGATGTTATCGACGAACCAGGCCCGGTCCTCGATCAGCCTGCGGATCTCGCGGCCAGACTTGAAGCGACCGTCCAGCACCTCACGCGCCTGACGGATGGCTTTTTTGAAGGCGGGTATTGGGCTGGCCTTCAGTGCCAGCTCGGCCTGAAACTGGCCGCGATCAAACAAATCCGGGTCCACCTGCGGCATCGAACTGCTTTCCTTCTATCTATACCGATCGTGCGGCTGTACCGACATTGATCGACCGTGCCTTTAATCAGGCGCGATCAGGCCGAAGTGCGGGCGATGGTGTCATCGCTGCGCAGGGTGAAGATCTCATAGCCGGTCGCAGTCACCAGAATGGTGTGCTCCCATTGCGCCGAGAGCTTGCGGTCCTTGGTGATGGCTGTCCAGCCGTCGCCCAGCAAACGCGTGTCCGCTTTACCCTGGTTGATCATCGGCTCGATGGTGAAGGTCATGCCTTCTTTGAGCTCCATGCCGTCGCCCGCCTTGCCGTAATGCAGAATCTGCGGCTCTTCATGGAAAACCTTGCCGATGCCGTGGCCACAGTATTCGCGCACCACAGAGAAACCGCTTTTTTCGGCGTGCTTCTGGATCACTTCGCCGATGTCGCCAAGGCGTGCGCCGGGTTTGACCACCTCAATGCCTTTATAAAGGCATTCCTGCGTGACGCGCGACAGGCGCTCGGCCCATTCAGGCACTTTGCCGACATGAAACATTTTGCTGGTGTCGCCGTGGTAGCCATCTTTGATGACCGTCACGTCTATGTTCAGCACGTCGCCTTCTTTCAGCGGCTTCTCGTTGGGAATGCCGTGGCAGACGACGTGATTGATCGAGGTGCAGATGGATTTCGGGAAACCCTTGTAATTGAGCGGTGCGGGAATGGCTTTTTGCTCGTTGACGATGTAGTCGTGGCAGAGGCGGTCCAGCTCGTCAGTCGTCACACCGGGCTTTACGTGGGCGCCGATCATTTCCAGCACCTCGGCAGCCAGGCGGCCGGCGATTCGCATCTTTTCGATGTCTTCAGGGGTTTTCAGTGTCACGGTCATTAAAGGAAGCTCTCTCGGCGCGGCAAGGCCACGGCTTGATACGGAAAAAACGTGATTCTACCAGACCGTCGTCAGGCGGGTTATCATCGCGTCCCCCATTGAGGCAGGCGGCGACATCCACTGCGTTCGTCGGAGGGCAAAAGCATCGGCAAAACGGCCTCTTATTTCGAGTTTCGTTATCCAGACTTTTGTGATATAAAATGCGCCGCTTTACGGGGTCTGCCCCGCGAGCACTAACCCACACACGTGTCGACACGATGACCTGGGTGCCTTCGGCTCAAGCCGCTGGTTGGTCATTGGGATACGTGGAGGCCTAACCCGACTTATCAAGGAACTATCATGTCCCAAGTCAACATGCGCGATATGCTGAAGGCCGGTGTGCACTTCGGTCACCAGACCCGTTACTGGAACCCGAAAATGGGTAAATACATTTTCGGCGCGCGTAACAAGATCCACATTATCAACCTTGAAAAAACCCTGCCTATGTTCAACGAAGCACTGACTTTCGTTGAGCGCCTGGCTCAGGGCAAAAACAAGATCCTGTTCGTCGGCACCAAGCGTTCCGCTGGCAAGATCGTTGCTGAAGAAGCAGCACGTTGCGGTTCGCCGTACGTCGATCACCGCTGGTTGGGCGGCATGCTGACCAACTTCAAGACCATCCGCGCTTCCATCAAGCGTCTGCGTGATCTTGAAATCCAGGCAGAAGACGGCACGTTCACCAAGCTGACCAAGAAAGAGGCGCTGATGCGCACTCGCGATCTGGAAAAGCTGGATCGCAGCCTGGGTGGTATCAAGGACATGGGCGGTCTGCCAGACGCTCTGTTCGTTATCGACGTTGATCACGAGCGCATCGCGATCACCGAAGCCAACAAGCTGGGTATCCCGGTCATCGGCGTTGTCGACACCAACAGCAGCCCTGAAGGCGTTGACTACATCATCCCGGGCAACGATGACGCAATCCGCGCCATCCAGCTGTACATGGGTTCGATGGCTGACGCTGTGATCCGTGGTCGCAACAACAATGCTGGCGGCACCGACGTTTACGCTGAAGAAGCTCCAGCGGCAACTGTTGAAGGCTGAGTAGCTAACGCCTGGCGTTGACTCAGTAAGCAAAAAGGGGGCTTGGCCCCCTTTTTGCCACCTCGAAAACCATCTGACGTTGCCATCGACCTTATTGTCATGCGCAGCAGTCACCATGGTTTTTCAAGAATTTGAGCGCCCGCAACGCGGGTGGAATGGTTGAAGACCCGTCCAAGAGGATTTTGAAATGGCAGAGATTACTGCAGCGTTGGTCAAAGAACTGCGCGAGCGTACCGGCGAAGGCATGATGGATTGCAAAAAGGCCTTGACCAAGGCTGGCGGCGACATCGAAAAAGCCATCGACGATATGCGTGCTTCGGGCGCAATCAAGGCAGCCAAAAAAGCAGGCAACGTTGCTGCTGAAGGCGCAATCGCCATCAAGGACGACGGCAAAGCCGCGGTCCTGATCGAAGTCAACTCCCAGACCGATTTCCTGGCTCTGCAGGACGACTTCAAGGCATTCGTCGCCAAGAGCGTCGAGAAAGCGTTTGCCGACAAGCTGACCACCGTTGAGCCTCTGGTTGAAGCGCAAGAAGCTGATCGTCTGGTTCTGGTCGGCAAGGTTGGCGAGAACGTCAACATCCGTCGTCTGGCCCGCATCGAAGGCGACGTACTGGGTTCGTACCTGCACGGCAACAAGATTGGCGTGGTTGTAGTGCTCAAGGGCGGCAACGCCGAGCTGGCGAAAGACATCGCCATGCACGTCGCGGCTACCAACCCTGAGTTCCTGCTGCCATCGGACGTTTCGCCAGAAGCGATCGAGCGCGAGAAGAACGTCTTCCTGCAACTGAACGAAGACAAGCTGAAAGGCAAGCCTGCTGAAATCGCCGAGAAGATGGTTGGCGGTCGTATCGCCAAGTTCCTCGCTGAAGCCAGCCTGGTCGAGCAGCCTTTCGTCAAGAACCCGGAAGTCAAGGTCGGTGAACTGGCGAAGAAAGCCGGCGCTGAGATCGTTTCTTTCACCTACTTCAAAGTAGGCGAAGGCATCGAGAAGCCAGTCGACAACTTCGCTGAAGAAGTCGCTGCTCAAGTAGCTGCAAGCAAGCAATAAGACGGTTCTCCAACTGTCGCCCCGAAGAGGCTGCCCGCTAACGCGCGCAGCCTCTTTGTCAAAGCGGCAGGCGGAATTGCGATTGCTGTACAGAATTTGTTTTTGCAGGGATTCGGGCCTACGAGCTGCAATTCCCTGAAGCAGTAACCTAGAGTTGACGCAGGTCGAAAGCGGCCCGCAATTCGAACGATTTTTTTTAAACGCCGCAGGAGAGATTCGCAATGGCTCAGCAGGGCAGTGGCTATCAAGCTCGCTATAAACGCATTCTACTCAAGCTCAGCGGCGAGGCCCTCATGGGGTCGGAAGAGTTCGGCATTGATCCCAAGGTGCTGGATCGCATGGCGCTGGAGGTTGGTCAGCTGGTGGGTATCGGCGTACAGGTCGGTCTGGTGATCGGCGGCGGCAACCTGTTTCGCGGCGCCGCGCTCAGCGCAGCCGGGATGGACCGGGTTACCGGTGACCACATGGGCATGCTTGCAACGGTGATGAACGCATTGGCGATGCGCGATGCCCTTGAGCGCGCCAACATCTCGGCCATCGTTATGTCTGCCATTTCCATGGTGGGCGTGACCGATCACTACGATCGTCGCAAGGCGATGCGTCACCTGAACGCAAAAGAAGTCGTGATCTTCGCCGCCGGTACCGGCAATCCGTTCTTTACCACCGATTCGGCGGCGTGCCTGCGCGCGATCGAGATCGACGCTGACGTCGTGCTGAAAGCAACCAAGGTCGATGGTGTGTACACTGCCGATCCATTCAAGGACCCGCATGCCGAGAAGTTCGATCGTCTGACGTACGACGAAGTGCTGGATCGCAAGCTGGGTGTAATGGATCTGACAGCCATCTGTCTGTGTCGTGACCACAAGATGCCACTGCGTGTCTTCAATATGAACAAGCCCGGCGCCCTGCTGAACATCGTGCATGGCGGCGCGGAAGGTACTTTGATCGAGGAAGGCGAACAATGATCAACGAAATCAAGAAAGACGCTCAAGCGCGCATGCAAAAATCCCTTGAGTCTCTGGCTCATGCATTCGGCCAGATCCGTACAGGCAAGGCGCACCCAAGCATTCTGGGCAGCGTCATGGTGCCGTACTACGGTTCCGACACGCCGTTGAGCGGCGTTGCCAACGTGACCGTCAAAGACTCCCGTACGCTGCAGGTCGTGGCGTTCGAGCGCAACATGCTCTCGGCTGTCGACAAAGCGATTCAGAGCGCGGGTCTGAACCTCAACCCGACCAACCTCGGCGAGATGCTGCTGATTTCCATGCCTGCGCTGACGGAAGAAACCCGTAAAGGTTTCACCAAGCAGGCTCGCAGCGCCGCAGAAGACGCCCGGGTTGCCGTGCGCAACATTCGTCGTGATGCGTTGGGTGAGTTGAAGAAGCTGGTCAAGGACAAGGAAATCAGCGAAGACGAGGAGCGTCGCGCTTCCGCCGATATCCAGAAGCTGACGGATAAGGCCGAGGCTGATATCGACGCCGCGACCAAGTCCAAAGAAGCGGACCTGATGGCCGTTTAAAGGCCGGGAAGCTTTCATGGATAAGACAAAGTTGGCTGCGCCGGCATCGGTGCCGCGTCATGTCGCGATCATCATGGATGGTAACAATCGCTGGGCCAAGAAGCGCCTCCTGCCCGGGGTAGCAGGGCACAAGGCTGGCGTTGACGCTGTTCGCGCGGTCATCGAAGTCTGCGCCGAGGCCAAGGTCGAGGTGCTGACGCTTTTTGCGTTTTCCAGTGAGAACTGGCAGCGACCCGCGGATGAAGTCGGTGCGCTGATGGAGCTGTTTTTCACAGCGCTGCGTCGCGAGACCAAGCGTCTGAACGAGAACGGCATCAGCCTGCGAATCATAGGCGATCGTTCGCGCTTCCATCCCGAGCTTCAGTCCGCCATCCGGGAAGCCGAGCAGCGTACGGCCGAAAACAACCGCTTTGTCCTGCAGATCGCCGCCAACTACGGCGGTCAGTGGGACATCGCCCAAGCGGCCCAGCGGCTGGCTCGCGAAGTCCAGGCGGGGCATTTGCGACCGGACGACATCACGCCGGAGTTGTTGCAGACGTGTCTGGCCACGGGCGATCTTCCGCTTCCTGATCTGTGCATCCGTACGGGCGGCGAGCACCGCATCAGCAATTTCCTGCTCTGGCAGCTGGCATACGCCGAGCTGTATTTCTCCGACCTGTTCTGGCCGGACTTCAAACACGAAGCCATGCGCACTGCGCTGGCCGATTTCGCTTCTCGCCAACGCCGCTTCGGGAAAACCAGCGAGCAGGTAGAAGCTGGAGCCCGCGCTTAATGCTAAAACAACGAATCATCACCGCGCTGATCCTCGCCCCGCTGGCCTTGTGCGGTTTCTTTTTGCTCGAAGGCGGCAGCTTTGCGTTGTTCATCGGCGCGGTCGTCATGCTTGGCGCCTGGGAATGGGCGCGGCTTTCAGGTTTTGAAGCGCAGTCGGCGCGCGTGCTGTACGCGGTAGTCGTCGGCGTCCTGTTGTTCTTGCTGTACCTGCTGCCCGATCTCGCCCCGTGGCTGCTGGTGGCTGCGCTGATCTGGTGGCTGGTAGCAACATGGCTTGTGCTGACCTACCCCGAATCCAGTGAACATTGGTCCAGTGCAGTCTGCAAGCTAGTGATCGGTCTGCTGATTCTCCTGCCGGCGTGGCAAGGGCTGGTGCTGATCAAGCAATTGCCAATGGGTAACTGGCTGATCCTGTCGGTGATGATTCTGGT
This sequence comes from Pseudomonas lutea, assembly GCF_000759445.1. Classification (NCBI taxonomy): domain Bacteria; kingdom Pseudomonadati; phylum Pseudomonadota; class Gammaproteobacteria; order Pseudomonadales; family Pseudomonadaceae; genus Pseudomonas; species Pseudomonas lutea. The sequence continues at coordinate 528,955 of NZ_JRMB01000002.1, read as the reverse complement.
GTGGGGTGCCGACATTGGCGCCTACTTTTCCGGCAAGGCGTTCGGCAAGCGCAAGCTGGCGCCGAAAGTCAGTCCGGGTAAAAGCTGGGAAGGTCTTTATGGCGGTTTGGCAGCGTGTCTGCTGATCACTGCGGTGGTCGGCTTTTCGCGTGGCTGGACCTTGGGCGAGATCGTCTTTGCGCTTGTGTGCGCAACAATCGTTGTGCTGATATCGGTGGTCGGCGACCTCACTGAAAGCATGTTCAAGCGTAAATCCGGGGTGAAGGACAGCAGCAACCTGCTGCCGGGCCACGGCGGCGTGCTTGACCGCATAGACAGTCTGACCGCTGCCATTCCAGTCTTCGCACTGCTGCTCTGGGCTGCCAAAGACTGGGGCGTGATGTGAGTACGCCCCAGCTCATAACCGTGCTGGGTGCTACCGGCTCGGTCGGATTAAGCACCCTTGATGTCATCGCCCGCCATCCGTCGCGCTACCAGGTGTTTGCGCTGACCGGTTTTACGCGGATGGCCGAGCTTTTGGCGCTGTGTGTTCGTCATACCCCGCAATTCGCTGTGGTCCCGACGACTGCTGCCGCACGGCAATTGCAGGATGATCTGAGCGCAGCCGGCCTCGACACCCGCGTGTTGGTGGGGGAGGGCGGGCTTTGCGAGGTCTCTGCACACCCTCTGGTGGACACTGTGCTGGCCGCCATCGTTGGCGCCGCCGGGCTACGTCCGACCCTCGCCGCAGTCGAGGCGGGCAAGAAGGTCCTGCTGGCGAACAAGGAAGCGCTGGTCATGTCCGGTGCTCTGTTCATGCAGGCTGTGCGACGCAGCGGCACCGTGTTGCTGCCGCTGGACAGCGAGCACAATGCGATTTTCCAGTGCCTGCCGCGTGATTACGAAACCGGGCTTGCCAAGGTCGGGGTCAGGCGCATCTTGCTGACCGCATCCGGTGGGCCTTTCCGGCAGACTCCGCTCGCCCAGCTGGAGCATGTGTCGCCGGATCAGGCGTGCGCTCACCCCAACTGGTCCATGGGTCGCAAAATATCCGTCGATTCCGCCAGCATGATGAACAAGGGGCTGGAGCTGATCGAAGCCTGTTGGCTCTTCGACACCACGCCCGCGCATATCGAAGTGGTCATTCATCCGCAAAGCGTTATCCACTCAATGGTGGATTACGTTGATGGCTCGGTGTTGGCGCAGTTGGGAAACCCCGACATGCGGACCCCGATTGCCCATGCGCTGGCATGGCCCGAGCGCATTGATTCCGGCGTCGCGCCATTGGACTTGTTCGGCATCGCGCGTCTGGACTTCGAGGCACCGGACGAAGTGCGCTTCCCATGCCTGCGTCTGGCACGGCAAGCTGCGGAGGCTGGCGACAGCGCACCCGCTGTGCTCAATGCCGCAAATGAAATCGCAGTGGCTGCGTTTCTGGATGGGCGCATTCGCTACCCCGAAATCGCGAGTATGATCGACGATGTTTTAACCCGCGAACCGGTGGTGGCAGTGTCTGAGCTGGAAACCGTCTTCGAGATCGACACACGAGCCCGAGGGCTGGCCGCGCAGTGGCTGAGTCGCAATGGCCGCTGATCAATCGAATCAGGCAGCAAAGGTGTTCTTCATTCGCACGCAATGTAGGCTTCAACGCACCGCTAGATCGGTACCCGGAGAGCAGCGATGAGCGCGCTATATATGATTGTCGGCACCCTGATTGCTTTGGGCGTGCTGGTAACGTTTCATGAATTTGGTCACTTCTGGGTGGCTCGCCGATGCGGCGTGAAGGTGCTGCGTTTTTCGGTAGGCTTCGGCATGCCCCTGTTGCGCTGGACTGACCGCAAGGGTACGGAATACGTCGTCGCGGCGATCCCGCTAGGCGGCTACGTCAAAATGCTCGACGAGCGAGAGGGTGATGTTCCGCCCGAGCTGGTCGATCAGTCCTTCAACCGCAAGTCGGTTTATCAGCGTATCGCCATTGTGATCGCCGGGCCGGTCGCCAACTTCCTGTTGGCGATTGTGTTTTTCTGGGTACTCGCCATGCTGGGTAGCCAGCAGGTCAGGCCTGTGGTCGGCGATGTCGAGCCGGGCAGCATTGCGCAAAAGGCCGGGCTGAGTGCCGGCCAGGAAATCGTGTCGGTTGACGGCGAGGCGGTAACGGGATGGGCAGGCGTAAACCTGCAACTCGTCCGTCGGCTCGGAGAGACCGGCACTATCGCGTTGAAGGTTCGCGAGCAGGGCTCCGACGTGGAAAGCCCCCGTTCGCTGGTTCTCAATGACTGGCTCAAAGGTGCGGCAGAGCCTGACCCGATTCGGTCGCTGGGCATTCGGCCGTGGCGTCCGGCATTGCCACCTGTACTGGCCGAGCTTGATCCGAAGGGCCCTGCCCAGACCGCCGGGCTAAAAACAGGCGATCGCCTGCTGGCGCTTAACGGTGAGTCTGTCGACGAATGGCAAAAGGTTGTGGATTGGGTTCGTGTCCATCCCGATACGCGAATTTCCGTGCGTGTAGAACGGGACGGGGCGCAGCTTGATGTGCCGGTTGACCTCGTGACTCATGGCGAAGGTACTGCGGCCATCGGCTACCTGGGCGCAGGGGTCAAGGGCGTGGATTGGCCGCCGGAGATGTTGCGTGAGGTCAGCTATGGCCCTGTAGCCGCCGTCGCAGAAGGCGCGCGGCGAACCTGGACCATGAGCGTGCTGACCCTCGATTCGCTGAAGAAAATGTTGTTCGGCGAGCTGTCCGTAAAAAACTTGAGCGGACCGATAACCATTGCTAAAGTGGCGGGCGCTTCGGCCCAGTCAGGCGTAGGCGACTTCCTGAATTTCCTGGCTTATCTGAGCATAAGCCTGGGCGTTCTCAATTTGCTGCCCATACCAGTGCTGGATGGGGGGCACTTGCTGTTTTATCTGATCGAGTGGGCGCGTGGTCGGCCGCTGTCGGAAAAGGTGCAGGGCTGGGGTGTCCAGATCGGTATCAGTCTGGTGGTTGGAGTGATGTTGCTCGCACTGGTCAACGATCTGGGACGACTGTAAAAGCTACGCCGAATTGTGAATCTGCCGCATTTTGCGGCAGTTTGTTTATTGCCAGTTGGAATAAGAAAGGACTTCATGAAACGTCTGCTGCTAACTGCGGTTCTTGCCGTACTGATGATCGCCGAAGTTCACGCCGAGTCCTTCACTATCTCCGATATCCGTGTCAACGGGCTGCAGCGGGTTTCCGCCGGCAGCGTGTTTGGTGCGCTGCCGTTGAACGTGGGTGAACAGGCCGATGATGCGCGTCTTGTCGACGCAACTCGTGCGCTGTTCAAAACCGGGTTCTTCCAGGACATCCAGCTGGGCCGAGACGGTAACGTCCTGGTCATTACGGTGGTGGAGCGTCCGTCGGTGTCGAGTATCGAGATCGAGGGCAACAAGGCGATCACCACTGAAGACCTGATGAAAGGTCTGAAGCAGTCCGGTCTGGCCGAAGGCGAAATCTTCCAGCGCGCAACGCTGGAAGGCGTTCGTAACGAGCTGCAGCGTCAGTATGTGGCTCAGGGCCGCTACTCCGCAGAAGTTGCCACCGAAGTCGTACCTCAGCCGCGCAACCGGGTGGGGCTGAAGATCAACATCAACGAAGGTGCGGTTGCCGCTATCCAGCACATCAACGTGGTGGGCAACTCGGTCTTCCCTGAGGACGATCTGGTCGATCTGTTCGAACTCAAGACCACCAACTGGCTTTCCTTCTTCAAGAACGACGACAAGTACGCCCGCGAGAAGCTCTCCGGCGACCTTGAGCGTCTGCGTTCGTATTACCTCGACCGCGGCTATATCAACATGGATATCGCCTCGACTCAGGTCTCGATCACGCCCGACAAGAAAAGCGTGTACATCACCGTCAATATTCATGAAGGCGAGAAGTACAGCGTCAAATCGGTCAAGCTGAGCGGCGACCTCAAGGTGCCTGAAGATCAGGTCAAGTCGCTGCTGCTGGTCAAGCCGGGCCAGGTGTTCTCCCGCAAGGTGATGACCACCACCTCGGAGCTGATCACCCGTCGTCTGGGTAACGAGGGCTACACCTTCGCCAACGTCAACGGTGTCCCAACGCCTAACGATGAAGACCATACCGTCGATATCACCTTCGTGGTCGATCCGGGCAAGCGTGCCTACGTCAACCGCATCAATTTCCGCGGCAACACCAAGACTGCCGACGAAGTGCTGCGCCGTGAAATGCGTCAGATGGAAGGCGGTTGGGCTTCTACTTACCTGATCGACCAGTCCAAGACCCGTCTTGATCGTCTGGGCTTCTTCAAGGAAGTGAACGTCGAAACCCCTGCAGTGCCTGGCACCGACGATCAGGTCGACGTGAACTATGCCGTTGAAGAACAGGCGTCCGGTTCGATTACCGCCAGTGTCGGCTTCGCGCAGAGCGCCGGTTTGATCCTGGGTGGCTCGATCAGCCAGAACAACTTCCTGGGTACAGGTAACAAGGTCAGCATCGGCCTGACCAAAAGTGAATACCAGACCCGCTACAACTTCAGCTACGTCGATCCGTACTTCACGCCGGACGGTGTGAGCCTTGGCTACAGCGCTTTCTACCGCAAGACCGACTACGACGACCTCGACGTCGACGTGGCCAGCTACTCGGTCGACAGTCTGGGTGCCGGCATCAACATGGGCTACCCGATCAGCGAAACCTCTCGTCTGAACTTCGGCCTGTCGGTACAGAAGGACGAGCTGAGCACCGGTAAGTACACCGTTGACGAAATCTTCGACTTCATCGAAAAAGAAGGCGACAGTTTCACCAACTTCAAGGCCTCGGTAGGCTGGTCCGAGTCGACGCTGAACAAAGGCACGCTGCCAACCCGCGGTAGCTCGCAGAGCCTGACCCTAGAAACCACTATCCCTGGCAGCGACCTGTCGTTCTACAAGCTTGATTATCGCGGTCAGCTGTTCCACCCGATTACCAGCAACTACACCTTGCGTCTGCACTCGGAGCTGGGCTACGGCGATGGTTACGGTTCGACGTCCGGTCTGCCGTTCTACGAGAACTACTACGCCGGTGGCTTCAACTCGGTACGTGGTTTCAAAGACAGCACGCTGGGTCCGCGCAGTACCCCTAGTAGCGGTCGCGCAGGTAGCGGCACTCTCGCTGACCCGGACCAGGATCCGCTGCCGTTCGGTGGTAACGTTCTGATCACTGGCGGTGCGGAGATTCTCTTCCCGCTGCCGTTCATCAAGGACCAGCGCTCGCTCCGTACTTCGCTGTTCTGGGATGTGGGTAACGTATTCAACACCAATTGCGGTTCGCAGAAGACCACGACCGACGGTCAGAAGGTCGAGTGTAATGGCCCAGAGCTTTCCGGCCTGGCCAGCTCCGTCGGTGTCGGCGTGACGTGGGTCACTGCGTTGGGTCCGTTGAGTTTCGCCCTGGCGATGCCGGTCAAGAAACCGGACGACAGCACCGAAACCCAAGTCTTCCAATTCTCTCTCGGTCAGACCTTCTAAGGGTCTGATCACTGCTAACGACAACGGATTCTGTAGGAGTTACATCGTGCGTAAGTTGACCCAATTGGCATTGCTGGCAACGGTTCTGATCGCAGGCCCGGCATTTGCTGACATGAAAATCGCAGTACTGAACTACCAGATGGCCCTGCTCGAATCTGACGCAGCCAAACGGTACGCAGTGGATGCGGAGAAGAAATTCGGTCCTCAGTTGACCAAGCTGAAGGCTCTGGAAAGCAGCGCCAAAGGCATTCAGGATCGTCTGGTTGCCGGTGGCGACAAAATGGCCCAGCCTGAACGTGAACGTCTGGAGCTGGACTTCAAGCAAAAGGCTCGGGACTTCCAGTTCCAGTCCAAGGAATTGAACGAAGCCAAAGCTGTTGCTGACCGCGACATGCTCAAGCAACTCAAGCCGAAGCTGGATCAGGCTGTGGAAGAAGTCATCAAGAAAGGTGGATTTGACCTGGTGTTCGAACGCGGTGCCGTGATTGACGTCAAACCGCAATACGACGTCACGCGCCAGGTTATCGAGCGCATGAATCAGCTGAAGTAACTTCATGACCGCGACCATCACACTCGGCCAGTTGGCCGAGTTCCTCGGCGCCACCCTGCGTGGCCCCGCGGACAAGCACATCACAGGACTGGCGACCTTGCAGGAAGCCGGTCCTGATCAGGTCAGCTTTTTGGCCAATCCCCAGTATCGAAAATTCCTCGCGACGACCCACGCCGCTGCCGTGCTGCTCAAGCCCGCAGATGCCGAAGGCTACACCGCCGATGCGCTACTGGTGCCTGATCCCTATCTGGCGTATGCGCGCATCTCCCATTTGTTCGATCCCAAGCCAAAAGCACCTGTGGGTGTACACCCGACTGCCGTGGTTGCCGAAGACGCCTTCGTTGATCCGGCGGCCAGCGTGGGTGCCTACGCGGTGATCGAAAGCGGTGCGCGGATCGCGGCGGGCGTGACCATCGGCGCGCACTGCTACATCGGTGCGCGCAGTGTGATTGGAGAGGGCGGCTGGCTTGCACCTCGTGTCACGCTTTACCACGATGTACGTGTCGGCCAACGTGTGGTCATTCAATCCGGGGCAGTGCTGGGTGGCGAAGGTTTTGGGTTCGCCAATGAGAAGGGCGTCTGGCAAAAGATCGCGCAGATCGGCGGCGTGACCATTGGTGACGATGTCGAGATCGGCGTCAATACCGCAATTGACCGTGGCGCGATGGACGACACCCGTATCGGCAATGGCGTGAAGCTGGATAACCAGATCCAGATCGCTCACAACGTGCAGATTGGGGATCACACGGCAATGGCTGCGTGCGTCGGCATTTCCGGCAGTGCCAAGATCGGCAAGCATTGCATGCTCGCCGGTGGGGTCGGCCTGGTCGGACACATTGAAATCTGCGACGGGGTGTTTGTCACCGGCATGACCATGGTGACGCGTTCCATCACCGAGCCCGGCGCGTATTCCTCCGGCACGGCGATGCAGCCGGCGGCAGAGTGGCGCAAAAGCGCGGCACGCATGCGTCATCTCGATGACATGGCGCGGCGCCTTCAACAGCTGGAAAAGATTGTCGAGGCAGTGACCTCAGGCGGTAAAGCTTCATCTGATGGCTGATACTTTTTCCTTATCAAGCGTGCACAGCCGATAAACTGCCTCCTTGATTTGCTAGAGGAGTGAGGCGCGTCAGTCGCGCCCTCCCAATCTTTACTACAGGCTTCCTTTCAAAATGATGGACATCAACGAAATCCGCGAATATCTGCCACACCGTTACCCGTTCCTGCTCGTGGACCGTGTGGTGGAGCTGGATGTCGAGACCAAAAGCATTCGTGCCTACAAGAATGTCAGCATCAACGAGCCTTTCTTCAACGGTCACTTTCCTCAGCACCCGATCATGCCAGGCGTGCTGATCATTGAGGCCATGGCTCAGGCAGCGGGCATCCTGGGCTTCAAGATGCTGGATGTGAAGCCTGCCGATGGCACCCTGTATTACTTCGTCGGTTCCGACAAGCTGCGCTTTCGTCAGCCAGTATTGCCGGGCGACCAGTTGATCCTCGAAGCGAAGTTCCTCAGCTGCAAGCGTCAGATCTGGAAGTTCGAATGCCAGGCATCGGTGGATGGGAAGCCGGTGTGCTCGGCCGAAATCATCTGTGCGGAACGTAAACTATGAGTTTGATTGACTCTCGCGCAATCATCGATCCGACGGCCGTACTGGCCGACGATGTAGAGGTCGGCCCGTGGTCGATCGTCGGACCTGGTGTGGAAATCGGCGAGGGTACAGTGATCGGTCCGCATGTGATCCTGCGCGGCCCGACCAAAATCGGCAAACACAACCACATCTACCAGTTTTCCTCGGTTGGTGAGGACACGCCTGATCTGAAGTACAAGGGTGAAGCGACGCGTCTGGTGATCGGTGACCACAACGTCATCCGTGAAGGTGTGACAATTCACCGTGGCACCATCCAGGACCGTGCGGAAACCACCCTCGGTGACCACAACCTGATCATGGCCTACGCGCACATCGGTCACGACAGCGTCATTGGCAATCACTGCATCCTGGTCAACAACACCGCGTTGGCCGGCCATGTGCACGTCGATGACTGGGCAATTCTGTCCGGGTTTACCCTGGTCCATCAGTATTGCCACATTGGCGCGCACAGCTTCTCGGGCATGGGCACCGCCATTGGCAAGGACGTTCCGGCATTCGTCACGGTGTTCGGCAACCCTGCGCAGGCCCGCAGCATGAACTTTGAAGGCATGCGCCGCAGGGGTTTCTCCGAAGAGTCGATCCACGCACTGCGCCGCGCCTACAAGACCGTCTACCGTCAGGGCCTCACGGTCGAGCAGGCGATCGTCGAACTGACGGAACCCGCTGCGCAATTCCCCGAGGTCGAGCTGTTCCTCAAATCCATTCAGTCCTCGACTCGCGGCATCACCCGCTGATCATGGCTCGGTTGCGTATAGCGCTGGTCGCCGGTGAAGCCTCCGGTGACATCCTCGGTTCGGGCTTGATGCGTGCGATCAAGGTGCGTCATCCCGATGTCGAATTCATGGGTGTCGGTGGTCCGCTCATGGAAGCAGAAGGCATGGCATCCTGCTTTCCGATGGAGCGCCTGTCGGTCATGGGGCTGGTGGAGGTGCTGGGCCGTCTGAAAGAGCTCCTCGCCCGACGCAAGCTGCTGGTCCAGACGCTCATCGAAGAAAAGCCCGACGTGTTCATCGGTATCGATGCCCCTGATTTCACTCTTAATATCGAACTCAAGTTGCGTCAGGCGGGTATCAAGACCGTTCATTACGTCAGCCCCTCCGTATGGGCCTGGCGACAGAAGCGTGTCCTGAAGATCCGCGAAGGCTGCGACCTGATGCTGACGCTGCTGCCGTTCGAAGCCCGCTTCTATGAGGAGAAGGGTGTTCCGGTCCGCTTTGTAGGGCACCCGCTGGCCGACACCATTCCATTGCAGGCCGATCGTCTGGCCGCGCGTACCCAACTCGGGTTGGATGATGGGCCAGTGGTCGCGCTCATGCCGGGCAGTCGCGGTGGTGAAGTCGGCCGCCTGGGCGCCCTGTTTTTTGACGCGGCCGAGCGCCTGCTGGCTGCGCGTCCCCAGATCCGTTTCGTGCTGCCCTGTGCCAGCCCTCAGCGCCGTGAACAGATCGAGCAGCTGTTGCAAGGGCGCAATCTACCGCTCACGTTGCTCGATGGGCAGTCCCACGTGGCACTGGCCGCATGTGACGCCGTGCTGATTGCATCCGGTACCGCGACCCTCGAAGCGCTGCTGTACAAACGACCAATGGTGGTTGCCTACCGACTGGCGCCGCTAACTTACTGGATACTCAAGCGGATGGTGAAAAGTCCGTACGTGTCGCTGCCTAATCTGCTGGCCCAGCGTTTGCTGGTCCCGGAGCTTTTGCAGGACGCCGCGACCGCCGAAGCCTTGGCGCAGACGCTGCTGCCGTTGCTGGACAACGGCAACGAGCAGACTGCCGGCTTTGACGAGATTCACCGAACCTTGCGTCGCGATGCTTCCAATCAGGCCGCCGATGCGGTGCTGAGCTTGATTGGCGGGACGCCTTCACGATGAGCAAGCCATCTATGCAAATGGGTCTGGATTTCAATCTGGTCGAGGACCTGGTCGCCGGTGTCGACGAGGTCGGCCGCGGCCCGCTGTGCGGTGCTGTCGTCACTGCCGCGGTGATCCTCGACCCCAAGCGCCCGATCCTTGGGCTGAACGATTCAAAAAAACTCACTGAAGCCAAACGCGAAAAACTCTTCGACGAAATTTGTGAAAAGGCCTTGTGCTGGCACATCGCGCGCGCCGAAGTCGAAGAGATCGACGAGTTGAATATCCTTCACGCCACGATGCTGGCGATGAAGCGCGCCGTCGAAGGGTTGATCATTACGCCGAAACTGGCGCTGATCGATGGCAACCGTTGCCCGCAGTTGTCAGTGCCCAGCGCGCCGGTGATACAGGGCGATGCCCATGTGCCCGCCATCGCCGCCGCCTCGATTCTGGCCAAGGTCAGCCGCGACCGGGAAATGGCGCGCATGGAATTGCTCTACCCGGGCTACGGCATTGGCGGCCACAAGGGCTATCCGACGGCGGTGCACCTCGAAGCGCTGGCGCGGCTGGGGCCCACGCCCATTCACCGGCGCTCCTTTGGACCGGTTCGCGAAGCCTGGGCCGCGCGGGACATGATCATCTCCACCGGCTTCATGTCGCTGCCGCTCGGTTGATCGCCGGCTGATGTTTTCATGAATGGCCGGTACAATCCGGCCTTCGTTTTTTCTGCACCATAGGATCACCCATGCCGGCTTCTTTCGTTCACCTACGCCTGCACACCGAATACTCCCTCGTTGATGGTCTGGTCCGTGTAAAACCGTTGGTCAAAGCGCTCGCGGCCATGAACATGCCGGCCGTCGCGGTGACCGACCAGAACAACATGTGCTCGCTGGTTAAATTTTACAAAGCCGCCATGGGCGCCGGTATCAAGCCCATTTGCGGCGCAGACATCTGGCTGGCAGGTCGCGACCGCGATGCACCGCTGAGTCGCCTCAGCCTGCTGGTGATGAATCCAAAGGGCTACCTGAACCTCACCGAGTTGATTTCCCGGGGGTTCATGCACGGTCAGCGCAACGGTCTGGTGGTGATCGAGCGCGAGTGGGTGGCCGAAGCCAGCGAGGGTTTGATTGCCCTGTCTGCAGCGAAGGAGGGCGAGATTGGCATGGCCCTGCTCGGCGGCAACCCGTCTGAAGCCGACGAGTTGCTGAAGGAATGGATGACGGTGTTCCCGGACCGTTTCTACATCGAGGTTCAGCGCACCAACCGTATCAACGATGAAGAACACGTGCACGCAGCGGTCGCATTGGCCGAGCGCCACGGCGTCCCACTGGTGGCCAGCAACGACGTGCGCTTCATCAAGCAGGAAGATTTCGAGGCCCACGAAACCCGCGTCTGCATCGGCGAAGGCCGCGCGCTGGACGATCCGCGCCGCTCGCACAACTACAGCGATCAGCAGTACCTGAAAAGCGCAGAGGAGATGGCCGAGCTGTTCAGCGACCTGCCGGACGCGCTGGCCAACACCGTCGAGATCGCCAAACGCTGCAACATCGAGGTCAAGCTGGGCACGCACTTCCTGCCCAATTTCCCGATTCCCGATGGCATGACCATCGACGAGTACTTCCGCAAAGTGTCCTTCGAAGGCCTGGAGGAGCGTCTTGCCGTGCTCTGGCCGAAGGACACCACACCAGACTACGAGGCCAAGCGGCAGGTCTACGTCGACCGATTGAATTTCGAACTGGATATCATCATCCAGATGGGCTTCCCCGGGTACTTCCTGATCGTTATGGACTTCATCCAGTGGGCCAAAAGCAACGGCGTGCCGGTGGGGCCAGGCCGTGGGTCGGGTGCCGGTTCGCTGGTGGCCTACGTACAAAAGATCACCGATCTTGACCCGCTGGAATACGACCTGCTCTTCGAACGTTTCCTTAACCCCGAGCGGGTCTCCATGCCCGACTTCGACGTCGACTTCTGCATGGACGGTCGCGACCGGGTCATTGAATACGTGGCCGAGAAGTACGGCCGCAATGCGGTCAGCCAGATCATCACCTTCGGTTCCATGGCCGCCAAGGCGGTGGTCCGTGACGTGGCGCGGGTGCAGGGCAAGTCGTACGGCCTGGCGGATCGTCTGTCCAAGATGATTCCCTTCGAAGTCGGCATGACCCTGGAAAAGGCCTACGAACAGGAAGAGATCCTGCGCGACTTCCTCAAGACCGACGAGGAAGCGGCAGAAATCTGGGAAATGGCCCGCAAGCTCGAAGGCGTTGTGCGTAACGTCGGCAAGCACGCGGGCGGTGTGGTCATCGCGCCGACCAAGCTGACGGACTTCTCTGCGGTCTACTGCGATGAAGAAGGCGGCGGTCTGGTCACTCAGTTTGACAAGGACGACGTGGAGGCGGCCGGTCTGGTGAAGTTCGACTTCCTGGGCCTGCGTACGCTGACGATCATCGACTGGGCGCTGAAGACAATCAATCGCGACCGCGCCAAGGTCGGTGAAGAACCCCTCGATATCGCATTCATCCCCCTGGATGACATGCCGACTTACGAGCTGCTGCAGAAAGCCGAGACAACGGCTGTCTTCCAGCTGGAGTCGCGAGGCATGAAAGAGCTTATCAAAAAGCTCAAGCCCGACTGCCTCGAAGACTTGATCGCACTGGTGGCCCTGTTCCGTCCCGGTCCGTTGCAGTCTGGCATGGTCGACGACTTCATCAACCGCAAGCACGGGCGCGCGGAGCTGTCCTACCCCCACGTCGATTACCAGTACGAAGGTCTCAAGCCGGTGCTTGCGCCGACTTACGGCATCATCCTGTACCAGGAACAGGTGATGCAGATTGCTCAGGTCATGGCCGGCTACACCCTCGGCGGCGCCGACATGCTGCGGCGTGCGATGGGTAAGAAAAAGCCCGAAGAAATGGCCAAGCAACGCGGCGGTTTCATTGAAGGCTGCAAGACCAACAACATTGATCCCGACCTTGCCGGTAACATTTTCGACCTGGTAGAAAAGTTCGCTGGTTATGGCTTCAACAAGTCGCACTCGGCCGCCTACGGGCTGGTGTCGTACCAGACTGCCTGGCTGAAGCGCCATTACCCGGCGCCCTTCATGGCGGCCGTGCTTTCTGCGGACATGCACAACACCGACAAGGTTGTGACCTTGATCGAAGAAGTGCGGATCATGAAGCTGCGCCTGGATGCACCGGACGTGAACAACTCGGAGTTCAAGTTCACCGTGAACGACGACGGCCGCATCGTCTACGGCCTTGGCGCCATCAAGGGGGTCGGCGAAGGTCCGGTGGAAGCGATTACGGAAGCGCGTCAGGAAGGGCCGTTCAAGGACCTGTTCGATTTCTGCGCCCGCATCGACCTCAAGCGCGTGAACAAGCGTACGCTGGACGGCCTGATTCGCAGTGGTGCGCTTGATCGCCTCGGGCCGTTCTTCTACGACGAGCCAAAACAGTATCAGGCCAACATCGACCGCAACCGCGGGGTGCTGCTGGCCGCGCTGGAAGGGGCGATTCAAGCCGCCGAACAGACCGCGCGCAGTCACGACAGCGGTCACGCCGATCTTTTTGGTGGTCTGTTCGTCGAGGCGGACGCCGACGTGTACGCGAATCATCGCAGCGCCAAGGAAGTCACCCTCAAGGAGCGGCTGCGTGGCGAGAAGGAAACCCTGGGTCTTTACCTGACGGGGCATCCGATCGATGAATACGAAGGCGAAATTCGCCGATTTGCACGCCAGCGCATCGTCGACCTCAAGCCTTCGCGCGAGACCCAGACCATCGCTGGCCTGATCATCGCGCTCCGGGTGATGAAAAATAAAAAGGGCGACAAGATGGGCTTCATCACGCTGGACGACCGTTCAGGGCGCATTGAAGCCTCGCTGTTCGCCGATTCATTCCAGGCCGCCCAGTCTTTGCTGCAAACCGACGCTATGGTTGTGGTGGAAGGTGAGGTCAGCACGGATGATTTCTCAGGTGGCCTGCGCCTGCGCGCCAAACGGGTGATGAGCCTTGAGGAGGCACGTACCGGGCTGGCGGAAAGTCTGCGTCTGAACCTGCGCGCCGAGGCGCTGAAGGGCGACCGGCTGCGCTGGCTGGGCGAACTGTGCAAGAAGCACCGGGGCGCGTGCCCGATCACCCTCGACTACACCGGGCAGGAAGCCAAGGCAGTGCTGCAGTTCGGCGAAGCGTGGCGAATTGACCCCGCGGACAGCCTGATTCAGGCGTTGCGTGACCAGTTCGGACGAGAGAACGTCTTCCTGCAGTATCGCTGACACCGATCAGCTCAACATTTGCGACTCGACACTTTAAACTCGACCGAAAGGCGCCCGCTCCATTAAGGTAGGGCGCTTATCGGATCAACCGGCCGGCCTCTTGGCCGTCGACCCAAGACGGATGCCTATGAACCCGAATTTTCTGGATTTCGAACAGCCGATTGCTGACCTGCAAGCCAAGATTGAAGAGCTGCGTCTGGTAGGGAATGACAACTCGCTGAACATCGGCGACGAAATCTCTCGACTGCAAGAGAAGAGCAATACGCTCACCGAAAGCATTTTCGGCAACCTGACCAGTTGGCAGATCGCGCGCATGGCGCGTCATCCGCGTCGTCCGTACACGCTGGACTACATTCAACACATCTTCACCGAGTTCGACGAGCTCCACGGCGATCGTCACTTCTCCGACGACGCCGCCATCGTGGGCGGCATTGCCCGTCTGGACGAGCAGCCGGTCATGGTCATCGGTCATCAAAAGGGCCGCGAAGTCCGTGAGAAGGTTCGCCGCAACTTCGGCATGCCGCGTCCTGAAGGCTATCGCAAAGCCTGCCGTCTGATGGAAATGGCCGAGCGCTTCAAGATGCCGATCCTGACGTTCATCGACACCCCCGGCGCCTATCCCGGCATCGACGCTGAAGAGCGTAACCAGAGCGAAGCCATTGCCTGGAACCTGCGTGTCATGGCGCGGCTGAAAACGCCGATCATCGCCACGGTCATCGGCGAAGGCGGCTCGGGCGGCGCACTGGCGATCGGTGTCTGTGACCAGCTGAACATGCTGCAGTACTCGACGTATGCCGTGATCTCGCCGGAAGGCTGTGCGTCCATTCTGTGGAAAACCGCCGAAAAGGCGCCCGATGCGGCTGAAGCCATGGGCATCACTGCCGAGCGCTTGAAAGGCCTGGGCATTGTCGACAAGGTGATCAGCGAGCCCCTGGGTGGCGCGCACCGCGATCCGGCCGCTGCCGCAGCATTGATCCGCGAAGAATTGAGCAGCCAGCTGAGCATGCTCCAGAAGTTCGATAACGAGGCGCTGTTGGCCCGCCGTTACGACCGCCTGATGAGCTATGGCCTTTAACCGGACCGTTCTCCACGACGAGCGTCACCGAACCCGGTGACGTCTCCCGGTCCGGCGAGCTTTAAGCAGGGTTAACCAGCATGAGCAAACCGGACAGCATCAAACTCGCACTTTCCAGACGTCTGCTGTCGCGCCTTGAACCCTGGCGCGCTGCAGGCGGCTGGCGCGTCGCATTCTCCGGTGGGCTCGATTCCACTGTTCTGCTTCATCTGCTGGCCGAATTGGCCAGGGCTCACGCATTTCCTCCTCTGACCGCTGTTCACGTCAATCATGGCCTGCAAGCGGTGGCTGCGTCGTGGCCGGTGCATTGCCGGCAGATGTGTCAGATTCTGGGCGTGCCGATGCAGGTCATCGACGTCCAAGTGCGTCCTGGCGCCAGTCTCGAACAAGCTGCTCGTGACGCTCGCTACGCCGCGTTCAACTCAACGCTTGGGGAGGGCGAAGTGCTGCTCGTAGCCCAGCACCGTGACGATCAGGCAGAGACGCTGCTGTTCCGCCTGCTGCGTGGCGCCGGGGTGCGCGGGCTGGCTGCCATGCCGGCGCAGCGTCCTTTGGGCGCTGGGCACCTGTTTCGCCCCCTGCTGGACGAAGCCCGCGCGACCCTTGAGGCCTATGCCCGCGAACAGGGCCTGAGCTGGATCGAAGACCCGAGTAACAAGGACAGCCGCTTTTCGCGCAACTATCTGCGCAGGGATGTGCTTCCCCTGGTGACAGCCCGCTGGCCTCAAGCGATCGCGAGCATGGCCCGCAGCGCCGCGCATCTGGCCGAAGCCCAGCAGTTGCTGGACGAACTGGCGATCCAGGACCTTGCTCCCGCCGAGACGCCGTGCCCCTGGCCCTGGCTCGATATGCCGTCCCTTGAGCTAGCGCCCCTCGAAGCGTTGTCACCCGCCCGGCAACGCAACGCATTGCGCCACTGGCTGGCCCCGCTGACTCGACTGCCGGACACCGACCATTGGGCCGGCTGGGATTCTCTGCGCGATGCCGGCCCTGATGGTCGGCCCATCTGGCGGCTGGCGGACGGGCAGGTCCACCGGGCCGAAGGGCGTGTGTGGTGGCTGTCGGGGATCTGGCTGAAAAACGTCGCCGGTTCACAACACTGGTCCCTGGCCTCGCAACCGCTCACGCTGCCGGGCAATGGCCTGGTGCAAATCCTAGGTGCAGCCCCCCCAGGCGGATTGCACGTGCATTACCGTCAGGGCGGCGAAACGTTCGACGTGCCCGACCGAGGTCGGCGCGACCTCAAACGGTTGCTCAATGAAAAGGGCGTACCGGTTTTTCTGCGCGGCCGATTGCCGCTGCTGTACCGCGGCGAACAGTTATTGGCCGTGGCGAACCTCCCCGGACTGGACGCAAGCCCCCGTGGCGACTGGCGATTGCACTGGTTGCCCCCGACGAATGACCAAAGTTTGAGCTGAAAGGGCGTTTCCGGTAGACTACGCTCCCTTCTTGATACAGCTTATGTCGATCCTTCCGGAACGATGCAAGTTGCCGATTACCAGCCAGTCTTTACTGGGCGATTCTCAAAAATGTGGCGAGCCACGGACAGACCTTTTCAAGGTCGTTCGCTGATGTGGGCGTGACAAATTCGAAAACGCACAGTGATGCAGCAGGTTGTCGGGGGCTTCGGCCTTCCTTCGCTTTCCCCGGCGGCTCTGACCGCTTTAACGCAGACTTCTAGGGTTTTTCATGACGCGCTACATCTTCGTCACGGGCGGTGTTGTTTCTTCATTGGGGAAAGGCATTGCCTCGGCTTCATTGGCGGCCATCCTGGAGGCGAGGGGACTTAAGGTCACCATGCTCAAGCTGGACCCCTACATCAACGTCGACCCCGGCACCATGAGCCCGTTCCAGCACGGCGAGGTGTTCGTCACTCACGACGGCGCCGAAACGGACCTGGACCTGGGTCACTACGAGCGTTTCATTCGCACCACCATGACCCAGAACAACAACTTCACCACCGGCCGTGTTTACGAACACGTCCTGCGCAAAGAGCGCCGTGGTGATTATCTGGGCGCGACCATTCAGGTGATTCCGCACATCACCGACGAAATCAAGCGTCGCATCATCAAGGGTGCCGGCGATGCCGACGTCGCCATGGTCGAAATCGGCGGTACCGTGGGCGACATCGAGTCACAACCGTTCCTCGAAGCGATCCGTCAACTGCGTTTCGAAGTGGGCGCCAAGCGCGCCATGCTCATGCACCTGACGCTGGTTCCGTACATCGCCACCGCTGGCGAAACCAAGACCAAACCGACTCAGCATTCGGTCAAGGAACTCCGTTCGATAGGCCTGCAGCCAGACGTGCTGGTCTGCCGCTCCGACCACCCGATCGACATCTCGTCGCGCCGCAAGATCGCCCAGTTCACCAACGTCGAAGAGCGCGCGGTCATCGCCCTCGAAGACGCCGACACCATCTACAAGATTCCGGGCATCCTGCACTCCCAGGGCCTTGACGATTTCGTCGTCGAGCGCTTCGGTCTGCAGTGCGGCAGCGCCGACCTGTCCGAGTGGGAAAAGGTTGTCGATGCCAAGCTCAATCCGGAACACGAAGTCACCATCGCGATGGTCGGCAAGTACATGGAGCTGCTCGACGCCTACAAGTCGTTGATCGAAGCCATGAGCCACGCCGGCATCAGCAACCGTACCAAGGTCAACCTGCGTTACATCGACTCCGAAGACATCGAGAATCAGGGCACCGGCCTGCTCGAAGGTGTTGACGCGATTCTTGTCCCGGGCGGCTTCGGTCTGCGCGGCGTCGAGGGCAAGATCACAGCCGTACAGTTCGCTCGCGAAAACAAGGTTCCGTATCTGGGCATCTGCCTGGGCATGCAGGTGGCGGTCATCGAGTTCGCACGTAACGTGCTGGGCTGGAAAGACGCCAACTCCACCGAGTTTGATCGCGCCAGCCAGCACCCTGTAGTGGGTCTGATTACCGAATGGGAAGACGCTACCGGAGCTGTCGAAACGCGCACCGAGACGTCCGATCTGGGCGGGACCATGCGCCTGGGCGCCCAGGAGTGCCTGCTTGAGCCGGGCTCTCTGGTCCACGATTGCTACGCCAACGACGTCATCGTCGAGCGCCATCGTCACCGTTATGAAGTCAACAACAAGCTGCTGCCGCAACTGGTCGAGGCGGGTCTGAAAATCTCCGGTCGCTCCGGTGATGGCGCACTGGTTGAAGTGGTCGAGTCCGCTGACCATCCATGGTTTGTGGCGTGCCAGTTCCACCCAGAGTTCACCTCCACGCCTCGCGATGGCCACCCGCTGTTCAGTGGCTTCGTCAAGGCAGCGCTTGCTCAACACCAGAAGAACGGCTGATAGGGAATTCATTACATGGCACAGAAAATCATCCGCGTCGGCTCGATCGACATCGCCAACGACAAACCGATGGTTCTGTTCGGCGGCATGAACGTTCTTGAATCCCGCGACATGGCCATGCAGGTCTGTGAAGAATACGTGCGCGTGACCGAGAAGCTCGGCATTCCCTACGTGTTCAAGGCCAGCTTCGACAAGGCCAACCGTTCGTCCGTGACTTCCTATCGCGGTCCGGGGCTTGAAGAAGGCATGCGGATCTTCCAGGACATCAAGCAAGCGTTCGGCGTGCCGATCATCACTGACGTGCACGAGCCTGATCAGGCGGCTGCGGTCGCTGAGGTCTGCGACATCATCCAGCTGCCGGCTTTCCTGTCCCGCCAGACCGATCTGGTGGTAGCCATGGCCAAGACCGGCGCCGTGATCAACATCAAGAAAGCCCAGTTCCTCGCGCCCCACGAGATGAAACACATCCTGGCCAAATGCGTCGAGGCGGGTAACGACCAGTTGATTTTGTGTGAGCGCGGTTCGAGCTTCGGCTACAACAACCTGGTCGTTGACATGCTCGGTTTCGGCATCATGAAATCGTTCGAATACCCGGTGTTCTTCGACGTGACACACGCTTTGCAAATGCCGGGCGGTCGCTCCGACTCCGCCGGTGGTCGTCGCGCTCAGGTGACTGATCTGGCCAAGGCCGGGATGAGCCAGGGCCTGGCCGGTCTGTTCCTGGAAGCCCATCCGGATCCGGACAATGCCAAATGCGACGGTCCCTGCGCCCTGCGTCTGGACAAGCTGGAACCGTTCCTGGCCCAGCTCAAGGCGCTCGACGAACTCGTCAAAAGCTTCCCGACGATCGAAACGGCTTAAAAACCCGCTTCACCGGCGCCGAGCCCTCCGGTAGAGTGCCGTTCGTTGTTTTCCCGACCAAAGGGTCGGGAAAATTGTCGTTTCCGGGCCTGCCCGTTGTCCTAGAGCCCTGAGACGCCGAATCGTTTTCCCAGCTGCGTCGTTTTCGTCAATCTTGGAGTGTTAACAACAATGGCAAAAATCGTCGACATCAAAGGTCGTGAAGTTCTCGACTCCCGTGGCAATCCCACCGTGGAAGCAGACGTGCTCCTCGACAACGGCATCATCGGCAGTGCATGCGCGCCGTCCGGTGCTTCCACCGGCTCGCGTGAAGCGCTTGAGCTGCGTGATGGCGACAAGAGCCGTTACATGGGCAAGGGCGTTCTGAAAGCTGTGGCCAACATCAATGGCCCAATCCGTGACCTGCTGCTGGGCAAGGACCCGGTTGATCAAAAGGCCCTGGATCACGCGATGATTCGGCTCGACGGCACCGAAAACAAGGCCAGCCTGGGCGCCAACGCGATCCTCGCCGTGTCTCTGGCGGCCGCCAAGGCAGCCGCTCAGGATCAGGACCTGCCGCTGTACGCTCACATTGCCAATCTGAACGGCACGCCGGGCGTCTACTCAATGCCGGTCCCGATGATGAACATCATCAACGGTGGCGAGCACGCTGATAACAACATCGACATCCAGGAATTCATGGTTCAGCCCGTCGGCGCCAAGACCTTCTCCGAAGGGCTGCGTTGGGGCACCGAGATTTTCCACCACCTCAAAGCAGTGCTGAAGGCGCGCGGCCTGAACACGGCGGTCGGTGACGAGGGCGGCTTTGCGCCAAACCTCAAATCCAATGCCGACGCACTCGATGCCATTGCCGAAGCGGTCGCCAATGCGGGCTACAAGCTGGGCACTGATGTGACCCTGGCACTGGACTGCGCGGCGAGCGAGTTCTACAAGAACGGCAAGTACGTATTGAGCGAAGAAGGCGAGTACGATTCGGCCGGTTTCGCCGACTACCTCGCTGACCTGGTCAGCAAGCACCCGATCATCTCCATCGAAGACGGTCTGGACGAGTCGGACTGGGATGGCTGGAAGGTCCTGACCGACAAAATCGGCGACAAGATCCAACTGGTGGGCGACGACTTGTTCGTGACCAACACCAAGATCCTGAAAGAAGGCATCGAGAAGAAAATCGGTAACTCGATCCTGATCAAGTTCAACCAGATCGGCACACTGACTGAAACACTGGAAGCCATCCAGATGGCCAAGGCAGCCGGTTACACCGCCGTGATCTCGCACCGTTCGGGTGAAACCGAAGACTCCACCATTGCCGACCTGGCTGTGGGCACCGCGGCCGGCCAGATCAAAACCGGTTCGTTGAGCCGTTCCGACCGTATCGCCAAGTACAACCAGTTGCTGCGTATTGAAGAGCAGTTGGGCGCCAAGGCGGTGTACCGTGGTCGCGGCGAGTTTCGCGGTTGATTGCAAAGATGTTAAAAAGGCAGCAGGCGTTGTAGGAGGAGTCGCTAAAAGGTGACTCCTCTTGTCGTCCTGATCCATAAGCCCGGTGACCACCGGGCTTATGGGCATTTGAAATGGTCGGTTTTGCTGTCTTTCTTCGCCGGGTAACAGATATTCACAATGCGCAGTCCTAACTGGTTGTTTCTCGTGCTGCTTTTGATGCTCGCTGGCCTGCAGTATCGCCTATGGGTAGGTAACGGCAGTCTTGCGCAGGTGGCCAGTCTGACCCAGCAAATCGCTGATCAACACGCTGAAAACGATGCCCTTCTGGAGCGCAACCGAGTGCTGGACGCGGAAGTGCTGGAGCTGAAAAAAGGCCTGGAAACGGTCGAAGAGCGTGCCCGTCATGAACTGGGCATGGTCAAAGACGGCGAAACCCTTTACCAGTTGGCTCAGTGACGTTGTCGCGATGACTCAATCCCTTCCTGCCTTCTGGGCAGTTATTCCCGCCGCGGGCATTGGCGCACGCATGGCGGCAGACCGTCCCAAGCAGTACCTGCAGCTGGGCGGCCTCACGATTATTGAACACAGCCTGCTTTGCTTTCTCGATCATCCCCGGCTCAAGGGCCTGGTGGTCAGCCTGGCTGTGGACGACCCCTATTGGCCCACATTGCCGTGCGCGCTGGATTCCCGTATCCAGCAAGTCGCTGGCGGCAAAGAGCGTGCGGATTCGGTGCTCAATGCGCTGCTGCACCTGCACGCCAATGGCGCCGATGACAATGACTGGGTCCTGGTTCACGATGCGGCGCGCCCGAACCTGACGCGTGCGGACCTCGACAACCTGCTGGCTGAACTCGCGGATGATCCGGTAGGTGGGCTTCTGGCGGTGCCGGCCAAAGACACCCTCAAGCGCGCCGACGCCAATGGCCGCGTGACCGAAACCGTGGATCGCAGCCTGATCTGGCAGGCCTATACGCCCCAGATGTTTCGCCTGGGCGCCTTGCACCGGGCACTGGCGGACAGTCTGGTGTCGAATGTGGCGATCACCGACGAAGCATCGGCCATCGAGTGGGCGGGCCAATCGCCGCGCCTCATCGAAGGACGCGCGGACAATATCAAGGTCACCCGCCCGGAAGACCTCGAATGGCTACGCCAGCGGCGCGTGGAATTCAACGGCTGATCCGTTTGCGATGAAGGCGGGTACATCCGCTGATTTTGCATGCGTAGGAGCGCTTGCCCGCGGACGCGATATGCCCGCGCCGTTGTTACAGCCTGACACTCTGCATTCGCGGGCAAGCGCGCTCCTACAAAGGATCGGCATGATTACTGTACTCATCCCGCGACGCCAGGCCCGCCTTCAGATAATCCACCAGCTTTCGCACCTTGGGCGACAGATGCCGTTGCTGCGGATAAAGCGCCCAGACAGCGGTGTTAGGTGGCTGATGAGCTTCCAGTAATGACACCAGCGAGCCGCGTTTTAGATGCTCCAGCACGTAGTAATCCGGGAGCTGGCAAAGGCCCGCTCCGCGCAGCGCAGCATCCAGTACCGCCTGCCCGCTGTTGCAGCGCCAATTGCCTTGTACCCGCTGAGAAAATTCCCTTCCGTTCTGCTGCAGCAGCCAGGTGTCAGAGCTGCCGATCAGACAATTGTGCCTGCTCAGCTCCGAGACGCTGTGGGGGCGGCCGTACCGCTCGATGTAGGAGGGCGAGGCGCACAAATACATTTTGCGCGGGGCGAGTCGCGCGGCAACCAGTCTGGATTCCTGCAAGCGACCCAGACGGATCGCCAGGTCCAGACCCTCATGGACCAGATCCAGCGTGTTGTTGGTCAGTTCGATGTCCACGCGCAGTTGCGGGTAGTCCGCCATGAAGCGTGTTACCAGCGGCGCGATGAACCGCTCGCCATACGCAACGGCGCAGGTCATGCGCAAGAGTCCCTTGGGCTCGCTGGTCAGGTCCGTCACCGCACGCAGCGCTTCCTCGCGCCCGTCCTGCAGCCGCTGGCAGTGATGCAGAAACGTTTGTCCCGCTTCGGTAAGCGCCACTTTGCGTGTGCTGCGATACAGCAGCCGCGTCTGCAAGCGTTCTTCAAGCCGGGCGATCTGGCGACTGATGTGCGAAGACGACACGCCCAGCCGTTCAGCGGCGGCAGTGAACTGTCCACACTCGGCGACGGCAACGAACTCATCCAGACCTTCCCAGCGATTTGCCTGCATCGATTGTCCCTGCACTGCATTAATGTTTTGCTTTCAGGCGGATTATTCATCAGCTGGCACTGTAATACACTCTGGGCTCGTTTTTATTTAGCTGGAGATCCTGATGATCAAGTCACGTGCTGCCGTCGCGTTCGCGCCCAATGAACCACTGCAGATTGTCGAAGTGGACGTTGAGGCCCCGAAAGCCGGCGAGGTGTTGATTCGTACCGTCGCATCCGGCGTTTGCCATACCGATGCCTACACCCTGTCCGGTGCTGATTCCGAAGGCGTCTTCCCGTGCATCCTTGGGCACGAAGGCGGCGGCGTGGTTGAAGCCATCGGCGAAGGCGTGACCTCACTGGCTGTGGGCGACCACGTCATTCCGCTGTACACCGCTGAGTGCCGTGAGTGCAAATTCTGCAAATCCGGCAAAACCAACCTGTGCCAGAAGGTCCGGGCCACTCAGGGCAAAGGGCTGATGCCCGACGGCACAACGCGCTTCAGCTACAACGGTCAGCCGATCTACCACTACATGGGTTGCTCGACATTCTCCGAGTACACCGTCGTGCCCGAAATTGCGCTGGCAAAAATCCCCAAGGAAGCGCCTTTGGAGAAAGTCTGCCTGCTGGGTTGCGGCGTCACGACTGGCATTGGCGCTGTGCTGAACACGGCCAAGGTCGAGGAGGGCGCAACCGTCGCCGTCTTTGGTCTGGGCGGTATTGGCCTGGCGGCGATCATCGGCGCGAAGATGGCCAAGGCTTCGCGCATCATCGCGGTGGACATCAACCCGTCGAAATTCGACGTGGCCCGTGAGTTGGGTGCCACCGAATTCGTCAATCCGAAAGACCACGACAAGCCGATTCAGGAAGTCATCGTAGAAATGACCGATGGCGGCGTTGATTACAGCTTCGAGTGCGTAGGTAACGTGAACCTGATGCGCGCTGCTTTAGAGTCGTGCCACAAGGGCTGGGGCGAATCGGTGATCATCGGCGTGGCCGGAGCGGGCCAGGAAATCTCAACCCGTCCCTTCCAGTTGGTGACCGGTCGCGTCTGGCGCGGTTCTGCATTCGGTGGCGTCAAGGGCCGCACCGAATTGCCAAGCTACGTCGAAAAAGCGCAGTCCGGCGAAATCCCTCTGGACACGTTCATCACCCATACCATGGGCCTGGACCGAATCAACGAAGCCTTCGACCTCATGCACGAAGGCAAAAGCATTCGTACGGTCATTCATTTCTGAAGAGCAGCGGCAAGCTACGAGCTTCTGGCCCGCCAGGGGAGGTGAATCAGCCCCTCGCCGCTTGAGGCTTGCAGCTTGCCGCTCGGAGATCCCCATGAGCCTGGAAAATATCTCGTGCCAGAAAAGCTTCGGCGGCTGGCACAAGCGTTACAAACATCATTCCGATGTGCTCGGTTGTGACATGACGTTCGCGGTGTATCTGCCTCCCCAGGCAGAGCAGAGTGGCAAGTTGCCGGTGGTTTACTGGCTGTCAGGACTGACCTGCACCGACGAAAACTTCATGCAGAAGGCCGGCGCCTTGCGCGTGGCGGCTGAGCTCGGCTTGATCATTGTTGCACCTGACACCAGCCCGCGCGGCGCTGACGTGCCGGATGACCCGGATAACGCCTACGACTTCGGCCTGGGCGCGGGCTTCTACCTGAATGCCACCGAACAGCCCTGGGCACGGCATTACCGCATGTACGACTACGTGGTCAGCGAGTTGCCGGCGTTGATCGAGGCGCACTTTCCAGCTTCGCAGAAGCGCAGCATCAGTGGTCATTCCATGGGCGGACATGGCGCCCTGATCAGCGCATTGCGCAATCCTGGCCGCTATCAGTCCGTCTCGGCGTTCTCGCCCATCTGCAACCCGATGGACTGTCCGTGGGGGCAAAAAGCCTTTTCGCGTTACCTGGGCGAAGACCGTTCGCGCTGGCGTGAATGGGATGCCACCGTGCTCATCGCCGAGGCCACCGAGCGCTTGCCGTTGCTGGTGGAACAGGGTGATCGCGACGACTTCCTCGACAATCAGCTCAAGCCGGACTCGTTGGTCCAGGCCGCGAAGGCTGCCGGTCATCCCCTGGAATTGCGCATGCAGCCTGGGTATGACCACAGCTATTACTTCATTGCCAGTTTCATCGAAGATCACTTGCGCTATCACGCACGGGCTCTGGCGGACTGAAACACCGCGTTCAATCGCAGCGGCACACGCAATTGAGCGCGGCCCGACCCCAACCGCAGCCAAAGTAGGTAGAATCACGCCCTGACTTTTCCAGGGCGTTTTTTATGCGTATTGGCCACGGCTATGATGTGCACCGTTTCGCTGAAGGCGATTTCATTACCTTGGGCGGCGTGCGAATTGCGCACACGGCGGGCCTGCTCGCTCATTCCGACGGCGACGTCTTGTTGCACGCGCTGAGCGACGCCCTGTTGGGCGCTGCTGCGCTGGGCGACATCGGCAAGCACTTTCCCGATACCGACCCGCAATTCAAGGGTGCTGACAGCCGGGTGCTGCTTCGCCACGTCTTGAAGCAAGTGCAGGGCAAAGGCTGGAAGGTGGGCAACGTAGACGCCACCATCGTCGCTCAGGCGCCGAAGATGGCCCCTCACATCGAGCGCATGCGTGCGTTGATCGCCGAAGACCTGCAGGTCGACATCGACCAGGTCAATGTCAAAGCCACCACCACTGAAAAGCTTGGTTTTACCGGGCGTGAAGAAGGCATTGCCGTCCACGCCGTCGCGCTGTTGATCAGAGCATGACCGAGCTTGAACTGCTGGGCCCGAGAGCTTACGGCGATGCGTTGGGTACTGCCGTGCTGAAGGCGACGGCCGAAGACTTCCAGGTTGATGAAGTGCTGGACATCCCGCTGTCCGGGGATGGTGAGCACTTGTGGCTCTGGGTCGAGAAACGCGGCTTGAATACCGAGGAAGCGGCCCGGCGCCTGGCCAAAGCGGCTGGCGTGCCGCTGCGCACCGTCAGCTATGCCGGTTTGAAGGACCGTCAGGCATTGACCCGCCAGTGGTTCAGCATTCAACTTCCGGGCAAGGCTGACCCGGATATGTCGGCGGCAGAAAACGACTCGCTGAAAATCCTCGACAGCATGCGTCACAAACGCAAGTTGCAGCGCGGCGCCCATGCAGCCAACGGATTTACGCTGCGTCTGACGCAATTGCAGGCTGATACGGTTCGGCTTGATGCACGCCTGGAATCGATCAGGCAGCACGGCATCCCCAATTACTTTGGCGCCCAGCGTTTCGGCCATGAAGGCGGCAACCTTGGCGAAGCCCGCCACTATGCCGAACGTCAGGCGTTGCCCGAGCAGCGCAATGTGCGCTCGCGACTGCTGTCCACCGCCCGCAGCTATGTGTTCAACCAGGTGCTCGCCGCCCGAGTCGCCGATGGCAGTTGGCAACGTGCGCAGGTGGGCGATTTGCTGGCGTTCACCGACAGCCGCAGTTTCTTCTCTGCAGGCGAGGCAGAGTGCAGCGATCCGCGGTTGGCGATCCTGGACCTGCACCCTACCGGGCCGCAGTGGGGCGAAGGTGAATCTCCGGCCAGCGGCGCTACCGCCGAGCTTGAAAACGATGTCGCCGCACGCGAGGCGTCACTGTGTAACTGGTTGATAAAAGCGGGAATGGAGCACGAGCGTCGTATCCTGCGACTGCCCATCGGGCGGCTGACGTGGCATTATCCCGAGCCTGACATTCTGCAACTGGAATTCGTCCTGCCGGCCGGGTGCTTCGCCACTGCTTTGGTGCGTGAACTCGTTGATCTGGCGACAGCAGGGCAGACGGACAGCTCATGCGTATTCTGATTTCAAATGATGATGGGGTCACGGCACCCGGCCTTGCCGCGCTTCATGGCGCGCTGGCGGGATATGCCGACTGCGTGGTCATTGCGCCCGATCAAGACAAAAGCGGCGCGAGCAGTTCGCTGACGCTTGATCGGCCACTGCACCCGCACACCCTCGACAACGGCTTTATCAGTCTCAACGGTACCCCGACCGACTGTGTGCACATGGGGCTGAACGGCCTGCTGCCCGATGAGCCTGACATGGTGGTATCGGGGATCAACCTGGGCGCCAACCTGGGCGACGATGTGCTGTATTCAGGCACCGTGGCTGCTGCGCTTGAAGGACGTTTTCTGCAGCGACCCTCATTTGCCTTTTCATTTTTATCCCGTCAGGTCGATAACCTGGCAACCGCCGCGCACTTTGCCCGGCTTTTGGTCGAAGCCCACGAACGCCTCGATCTTCCACCACGTACCGTATTGAATGTGAATATCCCGAACCTGCCGCTGGCCCATGTGCGTGGCATCCAGTTGACCCGCCTTGGCCATCGCACCCGAGCCGCGGCGCCCGTGCGCGTGGTCGACCCGCGCGGCAAGGCCGGTTACTGGATCGCTGCCGCCGGAGATGCCGAAGACGGCGGCCCGGGCACTGATTTCCATGCCGTCATGCAGGGTTATGTGTCGATCACTCCGTTGCAGCTGGATCGTACCTATCAGGACGGTTTCAACAGCCTGAACGCATGGCTGGAGGGAATGGCCTGATGTCGCGTGAGCAAGATGATCTGTTACGACGTGGCGTGGGGATGACATCCCAGCGTACCCGCGAGCGCCTGATTCAACGGTTGTGCGAAGAAGGCATTGCCAACACCCAGGTACTGGATGTCATTCGCAAAACGCCTCGTCACCTGTTTGTCGACGAAGCGCTGGCGCACCGTGCCTACGAAGACACCGCGCTGCCAATCGGCAATAACCAGACGATTTCGCAGCCTTACATGGTGGCGCGCATGAGCGAGCTGCTGCTGGCGGCAGGCCCGCTGGACAAGGTGCTCGAAATCGGTACGGGCTCGGGTTATCAGACCGCTGTGCTGGCGCAACTGGTCGAACGGGTTTTTTCCGTCGAGCGCATCAAGGTGTTGCAGGATCGGGCCAAGGAACGTCTTGTCGAACTGAACCTGCGCAACATGGTGTTCCGCTGGGGCGACGGCTGGGAAGGTTGGCCGGCGCTCGCACCTTATAACGGCATCATCGTGACCGCAGTGGCCACTGACATACCTCAAGCGTTACTGGACCAATTGGCCCCGGGTGGACGCCTGGTCATTCCAGTGGGTGCCGGGGAGGTCCAGCAGCTGATGCTGATCATTCGCGAGGAAAACGGCTTCTCCCGGCATGTGCTGGGCGCTGTTCGATTCGTTCCGCTGCTCAACGGGCCGCTCGCCTGAAGGCTATTTTGCGCGGTCAATGAATTCCCCAAGGCGCCGCCGGTCTACAGGCTGGCGTTTTGCGGCGACGCTTCGGTCAACGAGGGTCGCCTTGTTGCACACCATTATCCATGGCTGTCTGGTCGCTACACGGCACAAGGCGGCGTCTTTTTTCAGTCACCGGTAAAGGGAGTGGCGGGTGAGTCTCACAGTCATTCGGCAGCGTAGTTCTTCAACAAGTTTTCAGCGTCTGGTGATTGGAGTTGCCCTGAGTATCCTTCTGGTCGGCTGCTCCAGCACGCCATCGGGAGGCGTGCGCGTCGTTGATCGCAACGGCAAGTCCACCGTGCCAACGCGCCAGCCTGTCACCACGGGCCAGTACGTCGTGAAGCGTGGCGATACTCTCTTTTCCATTGCATTCCGTTACGGATGGGACTGGAAAGCGCTGGCTGCGCGCAACAATATTCCCGAGCCGTTCACTATCCATGTGGGGCAGACGATTCGTTTCGACGGCCGTGCCAGTTCACCCTCCACAGCGGTTGCAACCGGCCCGGCCAGTGTTCCGCAGACCACGACGAGCAGTTCGACATCGCCTTCCGGGTCGCTCAAAACCACGGTTATATCCAGGCCGGTGGGCGCTGTTTCCGCGACCACGCCACCCCCTTCGAGCAACTCGACGACCACGCCGGTCAACACCACGGTGGTCGCTGGCGCCCGTTCGCCGAGCGGCTGGACGTGGCCAACGAGCGGTGTTTTGATCAGCAAGTTCTCTTCAAACGGTAGTTTGAATAAAGGAATTGATATCGCTGGAGATTTGGGACAGCCTGTTTTGGCCGCGTCTGATGGGTCAGTGGTGTACGCCGGGAGTGGATTAAGGGGCTACGGCGAGCTGATCATCATCAAACACAGCGACACCTACGTCAGCGCATACGGACATAACCGTAGGCTTTTGGTTCGGGAGGGGCAGCAGGTCAAGGCAGGGCAAAGTATTGCCGAGATGGGATCCACGGGAACAGACCGGGTGAAACTGCATTTCGAGATTCGCCGCCAGGGCAAACCTGTGGATCCACTGGAATTCTTGCCACGTCGCTGATCGGTTGTCAGCCTGTTCCTGCGTAGAGGGGACAGGCTCAAGTGCTGCCATGGAAGAAGGCGTCACTGGAGCTTGAGGTCGAACTCACCAAAGGACTATAACAATGGCTCTCAGCAAAGAAGCGCCGGAGTTTGACATAGACGACGAAGTTCTCCTGATGGAGCCCGGAATCGTTCTGGATTCTGTAACGGATGAGAAGCCAGCTGCGCCTTCTGTTCGTGCAAAGCCCAAAAACTCTGCAGCACTCAAACAGCATAAATACATTGACTACACGCGGGCGCTGGACGCTACGCAGCTGTACCTCAATGAAATCGGTTTCTCCCCCCTGCTTTCCCCGGAAGAAGAAGTCCACTTTGCGCGCCTGTCGCAAAGCGGCGATCCGGCCGGGCGCAAGCGCATGATTGAAAGCAACCTGCGTCTGGTTGTGAAAATCGCCAGGCGTTACGTTAACCGTGGTTTGTCACTGCTGGACTTGATCGAAGAGGGCAATCTTGGCCTGATTCGCGCAGTCGAAAAATTCGACCCCGAGCGCGGGTTTCGTTTCTCGACGTACGCCACCTGGTGGATCCGTCAAACCATTGAACGGGCGATCATGAATCAGACGCGAACCATCCGTCTGCCCATTCATGTCGTCAAAGAGCTCAACGTCTACCTGCGTGCGGCGCGGGAATTGACGCAAAAACTTGACCACGAACCCTCCCCTGAAGAAATCGCCAACCTGCTTGAAAAGCCGGTCGGGGAAGTCAAACGCATGCTCGGTCTCAACGAGCGCGTGTCTTCGGTGGATGTATCGCTGGGGCCTGACTCGGACAAGACGCTGCTCGACACCCTGACCGACGATCGTCCTACCGACCCGTGCGAACTGCTTCAGGACGATGATTTGTCCCAGAGCATTGATCAGTGGCTCTCTGAGCTCACGGACAAACAGCGTGAAGTGGTGATTCGTCGCTTCGGGCTACGCGGCCACGAAAGCAGCACGCTCGAGGATGTAGGCCTGGAAATCGGGCTGACCCGCGAGCGCGTGCGCCAGATTCAAGTGGAGGGCCTCAAGCGTCTCCGTGAGATTCTGGAGAAGAACGGGCTATCCAGTGAATCACTCTTTCAATAGGGATCGATTCGCCCGTTCACTCTGCACACTGAAAAGCCTCGACGCGTCGGGGCTTTTTTTTGGGCCGCTGAATGGGCTTAAGAGTAGGTGCCCATCGGAGTGGCTCTGGTACCTCGCGCGTCACGACGGCAGCGATGTCTGCGATGCTTACTGAGGTTGTAAGCAGTTACTTACACGTGGCGTGAGTCATCGCCTCAGCTTGGGTTCAGCATGTCCCCATCAGATGAAGGTAAGCGATCAAATCATTGATTTAAAAGGCTATTATTTCGTTTGTAACAGGGGCGTGGAATTTTCCTGAAAAATTTCGGCTGTTGCTCCAGCCGGGGAAATGACTAATATCAGCCCTGTGCCAACGGATGGGTACAAGCGGTCAAGGATGACTGCTCAAGGACATCGCAGGACGCGATTCATCAGGATGATGAGCAAGGATTAAAGGGATTATGGAAACGTGGGCGGGTCATACCGCCCCTTTTTTCGTCTGCAGAAAAGTGACGACAGCTTTTCGAGCTCATGCAAAAAAGGCCCCGAAGGGCCTTTTTACGTTGCAACGCTCTAGCGTTCCAGGTCAGCGATCTTGCCGGTCTTGCCATCCCACTCCGCAGCATCGGGGAGCGCATCTTTACGCTCCGTGATGTTGGGCCAGACGTCTGCCAGTTCGGCGTTGAGCTGGATGAAGTTCTCCATCCCTGCCGGAATCTCGTCTTCCGAGAAAATCGCATTGGCGGGGCATTCAGGCTCGCACAGCGCGCAATCGATGCACTCGTCCGGGTGGATCACCAGGAAGTTCGGGCCTTCGTAAAAGCAGTCCACCGGACAGACTTCTACGCAGTCGGTGTACTTGCACTTGATGCAGTTGTCGGTGACGACGAAGGTCATTTCTAATTCTCTCCTCAGGCGGCGGCAGCAAGGCCGTTCAGTCCGGCTTGCCAGGTACGGGAAGTCCCCCGGCCGTAAAACTCAGCTTTTCGAGCAACGCGGCAGCCACGGTATGCTGCGGCGTTGTCCGACCTTGGTTCGCTGCGTTCAAACGCGGCCAGTGCGCTGTGAAGCCAGGCTAAAAGCTCACAGGGTCCCGAACCGCGCGGGATTCTAACAGCTTGTTACGGATCACGTTAGATGCGTGTTTTCATCGAATACAACAACTCAAGCGCCTGACGTGGAGTCAAGTCGTCGATCTTCAGGTTCGACAACTCGTCCAGCACAGGGTGCGGCAGACTCGCAAACATGTCGCTCTGCATGGGAAGCGGAGGCTTGCCTGGCTTGGCCTTGGGTTTTTCGTGGGGCAGGCTGGTGGTTTCGAGACGCAACAGATGCTCCTTGGCTCGCGTAATCACCCGGCCCGGAACGCCGGCCAACTGCGCAACCGCAAGGCCGTAGCTCTGGCTGGCAGGGCCCGGCAGTACGCGATGCAGGAACACAATGCGCTCGTTGTGCTCCGTCGCATTCAAGTGCACGTTGGCCACCAGCGGTTCGCTTTCAGGCAGGACCGTCAGCTCGAAGTAATGCGTGGCGAACAGCGTATAGGCACGAAGCTGCGCAAGGCATTCTGCCGCTGCCCATGCCAGCGAGAGCCCGTCAAAGGTGCTGGTGCCGCGTCCGACTTCATCCATCAGCACCAGACTCTTGTCGGTGGCGTTGTGCAGGATATTCGCCGTTTCGCTCATTTCAACCATGAACGTGGAGCGTCCACCCGCCAGGTCGTCGCTTGAACCGATGCGCGTGAAGATACGGTCCACCAGCGACAATTCACAGCTCGCCGCCGGTACGAAGCTGCCGATGTGTGCGAGCAGTACGATCAAGGCAGTCTGGCGCATGTAGGTGGATTTACCGCCCATGTTGGGACCGGTGATCACCAGCATGCGGGTGTTGTCGTCCAGGTCCAGGTCATTGGCCACGAACGGCGAGGACAGCACTTGCTCCACCACAGGGTGACGACCCTGCTCGATACGCATGCACGGTTCGTCAGTGAAGCGCGGACGGTTGAGGTCCAGATTGAGCGCGCGTTCGGCCAGATTGCTTAGCACATCCAGCTCTGCCAGCGCCGCTGCGGTGTCCTGAAGCGGCGCGAGGTGGCTGATCAAGTCCTCCAGCAGCGCCTCGTAGAGCATTTTTTCCCGGGCCAGTGCGCGGCTCTTGGCTGACAGCGCCTTGTCTTCGAACTCCTTGAGCTCTGGCGTGATAAAACGCTCGGCACCCTTGAGCGTTTGCCGGCGGATGTAATCGGCTGGCGCCTGTTCCGCCTGTTTGCTCGGCAGCTCGATAAAGTAGCCGTGTACGCGGTTGTAACCCACCTTCAGATTGGCGAGTCCGGTGCGCGCTTTTTCACGGGCTTCGAGGTCAATCAGGAACTGACCGGCGTTTTCACTCAACGACAGCAGCTCATCCAGTTCGCCGTCGTAGCCGGTTTTGAGTACACCGCCATCGCGGATGACTGCCGGCGGGTTATCAATGATCGCGCGTTGCAGCAGGTCCGCGAGCTCTGGATAGGTGCCCGCGGTTTTCGCGAGCTGCTGGATGTGCGGCGCTTCAAGCTCCGCCAGCGCCAATTGCAGTTCGGGCAACGCGCTCAGGGCATCACGCAGACGCGCCAGGTCACGGGGACGGGCATTGCGCAGGCCGATACGCGCGAGAATGCGCTCAATGTCGCCGATCTCCTTCAGCTGCGGTTGCAGGTTCTCGAAGCGGTAGCGCTCGAGGAAGCAGCCGATAGACTCCTGTCGCGCCTGAAGGGTCGTTAAATCGCGCAGCGGCCGGTTCAGCCAACGGGTCAGCAACCGCGTTGCCATGGCGGTCTGACAGCGATCCATGACCGACTGCAGGGTGTTGTCACGTCCGCCCGCCAGGTTAGTGTCCAGTTCCAGATTGCGGCGGCTGGCGCCATCGAGAATGACCGTGTCATCCAGGCGCTCATGACGCAGGCTGCGCAGGTGTGGCAACGCTGTGCGCTGGGTTTCTTTGGCATAACCCAACAGGCAGCCGGCCGCGCCGATGGCCAGGGTCAGGTTCTCGCAGCCGAAGCCTTTCAAGTCCTGCGTCGAAAATTGCTGACACAGGCTTTTATGTGCCGAATCGCGCTCGAAGTCCCATGGCGCACGACGCCGTGCCCCGCGCCGCTTTTCGGCTGGCAGGCCCTGCGGCCAGTCATCGGGAATCAGCAGCTCGACCGGGTTGATTCGTTCGAGCTCGGCCAGCAGGTTTTCCCAGCCCTTGATTTCCAGTACGGTGAAATTGCCGCTGGTGATGTCCAGCACGGCAAGCCCGAACAGGCGCTCGTCACCCAGCACGGCGGCGATCAGGTTGTCCCGACGCTCGTCGAGCAAGGCTTCGTCGCTGACGGTACCCGGCGTGATGATGCGCACCACTTGCCGGTCGACCGGCCCTTTGCTGGTCGCCGGGTCACCGATCTGTTCGCAGATGACCACCGACTCCCCCAGCTTCACCAGTTTGGCCAGATAGCCTTCTGCTGCGTGATAGGGGATGCCGCACATGGGAATGCTTTGCCCGGCTGACTGACCGCGCGCAGTCAATGTGATGTCTAGCAGCTTGGCTGCCTTCTTGGCGTCTTCGTAGAAAATTTCGTAGAAGTCACCCATGCGATAGAACATCAGCTGGTCGGGATGCTGATTTTTCAGCCGCCAGTACTGCTGCATCATGGGGGTGTGCGAGGTGAGGTCGGAAATTGCTTTATTCATCAGTGGGTTAGGCAAATTCTGTAGGAGATTGAGGCAGGTTTCGGGCGACGACGCGGATTCCACCTACGTGGTTCGCTGTCGGTTCCGATTGCTTTTGCGATGGCGGCAAGATTACCACGCACGTTCGCAGGCCGCAGGTCCGGGTGATTCGTCACGGCGCGTTTCTGAACCCCCACGAGGGCCGTTTAGCTGTCTAGGATGTCGAGGCACCGCCCGATTGGAGGCGGCAATATGAACAAGGATTGCTCTATGCAACGCAAACGAGGACGAGATTCAACCAACGGTCGCTTCATACCACTGGAGGAAGCCAGGCAGCGTCCACGGGAGACCATCGTGGAGACCGTGAAGAAACCCTGCTCCGAAAAACCGGAGCGCAAATAGTGTCTTGTGGGCGGATCAGGGGTCAGGTCGCATTCTGCCTTGCGCATCGAAGCTGCTCGTGTAGCGTGTCTTCTTTGCCCGCACCGACATGGAGAACTCCCCGTGGATGACATTACTCACTTGGCCGCTACGTTAGGCCAGCAGCTACTGGCTGCCGGCGCTCAGGTCAGTACGGCCGAGTCTTGCACCGGCGGCGGCATTGCCGAAGCCATCACCCGCATCCCCGGCAGTTCGGCCTGGTTCGAGGCGGGGTATGTGACCTATTCCAACCGACAGAAGACGCAACAACTGGCGGTCCCGCAAGCGTTGTTCGCGCAAGTCGGGGCCGTCAGCCGCGAGGTGGTCGAGGCCATGGCCAAAGGCGCGCAGGCTAACAGCGGCGCGCAGTTTTCGGTCGCTGTCAGCGGCGTTGCCGGGCCGGACGGCGGTTCAGAGGAAAAACCCGTTGGCACCGTGTGGATCTGCTGGGCAGCGGCGGAACGATTGATCTCCGAGCGCTTTCTATTTGCAGGTGACCGCGACGCGGTCCGCCGACAAACGGTGAGTGCCGCGTTAGAGGGCCTGCTGCGCCTCTCCCGTGGAGAAATACCAAATCAGGGGTAGGCGCGCGTCTGACCCTGTGGAATAATACTGGCTACTTATACAGTTATATCGGCCGTCAAGGCCTAACCTATTACGAGAGGATTCAATGGACGACAACAAGAAGAAAGCCTTGGCTGCGGCCTTGGGTCAGATCGAGCGTCAGTTCGGCAAAGGTGCCGTAATGCGCATGGGTGACCATGACCGCCAGGCTATTCCTGCTATCTCCACCGGCTCTTTGGGTCTCGATATCGCGCTCGGTATCGGCGGCCTGCCAAAAGGCCGAATTGTTGAAATCTACGGCCCGGAGTCTTCGGGTAAAACTACGCTGACGCTGTCGGTCATCGCAGAGGCCCAGAAAATGGGCGCTACCTGCGCATTCGTCGACGCCGAGCACGCCCTTGACCCGGAATACGCCGGCAAGCTGGGTGTGAACGTTGATGACCTTCTGGTTTCTCAGCCGGACACCGGCGAACAGGCCCTTGAAATCACTGACATGCTGGTGCGCTCCAACGCGATCGACGTCATCGTCGTCGACTCCGTGGCCGCATTGGTACCCAAGGCTGAGATCGAAGGCGAAATGGGCGACATGCACGTCGGCCTGCAAGCCCGATTGATGTCCCAGGCACTGCGCAAGATCACCGGTAACATCAAGACTGCCAACTGCCTCGTAATCTTCATCAACCAGATCCGTATGAAGATCGGCGTGATGTTCGGCAGCCCTGAAACCACCACCGGTGGTAACGCTCTGAAGTTCTATGCGTCGGTTCGTCTGGACATTCGCCGTACGGGCGCGGTCAAGGAAGGCGACGAAGTCGTCGGCAGCGAAACCCGCGTCAAAGTGGTCAAGAACAAAGTCGCTCCGCCATTCCGTCAGGCTGAGTTCCAGATTCTCTACGGCAAGGGCATCTACCGTAACGGCGAGATCATCGACCTCGGTGTGCTGCACGGTCTGCTGGAGAAGTCCGGTGCCTGGTACAGCTATCAGGGCAGCAAGATCGGTCAGGGTAAAGCGAACTCTGCGAAGTTCCTGGCGGACAACCCTGAAATCGGCACCACCCTCGAAAGGCAGATTCGCGAGAAGCTGCTGACTGCGGCCCCTGATGTAAAAGCCCAATCGTCCCGCGTAGCGACAGACGATGTGGCTGAAGTCGAAGCTGACGCGGATATCTGATCCCCGTCATGCCAGCTGTGCTTGATACACCCGTCGCTGTAAGGCGGACTGCAATGGACCTGCTCGCGCGCCGCGAGCACGGTCGGGTCGAGCTGACGCGTAAGTTGCGTCAGCGCGGCGCCCCTCCTGAATTGATTGAAGCTGCTCTTGACCGTCTGACGGAAGAAGGGCTGCTGTCTGAATCCCGATACCTTGAAAGTTTTGTTTCCTACCGTGCCCGTTCGGGCCACGGCCCTTTGCGTATTCGTGAAGAACTGGGTCAACGTGGATTGCAGCGCGCCGATATCGAACAAG
Organism: Pseudomonas lutea; assembly: GCF_000759445.1. Taxonomy (NCBI): domain Bacteria; kingdom Pseudomonadati; phylum Pseudomonadota; class Gammaproteobacteria; order Pseudomonadales; family Pseudomonadaceae; genus Pseudomonas; species Pseudomonas lutea. The sequence continues at coordinate 492,755 of NZ_JRMB01000002.1, read as the reverse complement.
CGCTGCGCGAGTGCGGCATCGACTGGCGCGAAAAGCTGGAAGAACTGTGGCAGCGCAAGTTCAGCGGGCAGCTGCCCAAGGACACCCGAGAACGTGGGCAGCAAATGCGCTTTCTGAGTTATCGCGGTTACCCGCCTGAACTGATTGGCCGTTTGCTAAGCGGGAAAAGCAGCGACGATTAATGATCAGCACACACACATAAAGGCGCACCTGGGTGCGCCTTTATGCATCTAGCCTCAGGTGGATTGCACAGGCTTGGCAGCCCGGGCTGGTTGGGTATGCCCAAGCCCAGCCCAGTTCTGTTTCAGATTTACGAAATCCACCAGTTCGCGCAAGCGGCCATGGTTGCGGCCGTTGAATTTGAACGCCAGGCGGGTGAGATGGCTGAATTGCGCCTCGTCATATTCGTCCTGATGTGCGTATTGCTGAAATTCATCGGCCAAACGCAAATCTGAAAACTGCTCTTGCAAGGTCTTGAGCGCGTGGTCATTCAGGGCGTGGTGCATGCGGATGACGAACGTATTCTTGAGCCAGCGGCTTGAATGGAAGTTGCTGTAGAACTGATCGATTTCGGCGACAGCTTCCTCAGCGCTGTACACCAGCTTCATCAAATTCATGTCGGCAGGAAGAATGTACTTGTTGGCTTCGAGCTCGTTCCTGATGAAACCGAGCGCCCCCTCCCAGAACGTTCCTCCGGGCGCATCCAGCAGCACAATCGGGACGAGAGGGCTTTTGCCGGTCTGGATCAGCGTCAGCACTTCCAGCGCCTCATCAAGGGTACCGAAGCCTCCCGGGCAGAGCACCAGGGCGTCAGCCTCTTTGACGAAGAAGAGCTTGCGTGTGAAGAAGAAGTGGAACGGCAGCAGGTTGCCTGTGCCATCCACGGTAGCATTGGCGTGTTGCTCGAACGGCAGTGTGATGTTGAACCCCAGGCTGTGATCCAGGCCTGCACCTTCGTGTGCTGCGGCCATGACCCCGCCACCGGCACCGGTGATTACCATCAGGTCCGCGGCGGCGAGCTGCTTACCCAGTTCACGGGCCAAGGCGTATACGGGGTGCTCAAGAGGCGTGCGTGCAGATCCAAATACCGTAACCTTGCGACGGCCTTTGAAACCCTCAAGCACGCGAAAGGCGTTCTCCAGTTCGCGCATGGCTTGCAGGGTGATTTTGGCATTCCACCGGCTTAGATCATCCTGAGCCATGCGCAGCACGGTCAGGGTCATGTCGCGGTAGAGCGCAAGATTCGGGCTGTCCGGGGCGACCGAACCGAGGAGTTCTTCTACCTTGAGAGCAAGGTCGATTCCGTTGTTCTTGAAGTGCTGAGGCAACGCGTCGCTGGGTACGTAAGGCATTACGCTTTCTCCTGATGCAGAATCAGTGCTCGACGCCATCGGGCGGGATCGCGACGCTTCGTGCGTCGTCGGCGCGTAACGCATCCGAAGGATGTGGCACCTGCCACTATGCGGCGCCTGATTCTGGCCTGATCCATGGGTGGCAAAAAGAAAACTCTGATGGCAAGCCCGACGACAGGCAACCCTTTCTTGCGCAAAGAGTGTGATGGGGCGTGACGGACACACAGACTGAAAGGGTCCGGCCCGGGCTGTTGCAAGGAGAGGCGTGCAATGGAAAAGGGAGGGACAGCGCAGTAGAGCAGGAAGGGCTGGGACCTGCGTGCTGAGCAAACTCGAAGCACGCAGACCGGAGAACGAGTTACATCACTTTTTCTTGGCAGGTGGTTTTGCAGCGCAATCGGCCGCTTTAATTTCCTGAGTAGTGATGAGTTTGTTGGTTTTGTATTCAGTGAACTGGTACCGCAGGATCGCGCCCTTGGCCATCAGCTGGCGATAGCCCGGGTTTCGGCAGACGCTGCCGCCCAATTGACCGCGGACGTCATCGAGGTTTTCACGCATTTGCGCGGCCTGGCCGGACTGAACGCTCAAGTGGTTGATGAGCATCTTGCCTTCGACGGTGTAGCCTTCGTCGAGAATGTCTTCGTTGATGGCGCGTGGCGTGCCGACACTGCTTTCCTTCGCGACTTTATCAAGCATCTGGCTCAGTTCGTAATCCTGCTTGGACGCCGCATTGGCGCACAGTGGAGCGAGGAGCAAAAGCGTGAGAGTGGGGGCGATGAGGCGCAGCATTGAATTCTCCTGGTGCGTGGACGGGTGGTGCAGAGGCTGGCCGTTGGACCGGCGACATTCCGAGGCGTTCACTGCTGGCGTGGCGGCTCTCAGGGCCGGTCAGTATAGGGATGAGCCTGGGCAGACACCAGAGAACACGGCGCGCCGGACTGCGTCTGATAGAATGCCGCGACTTTTCGACCTGCCGGATGCCCCTCGTGTCACTGCCTTCTTCCCCGTCAATGACCCAGACTATTTTTCACAAGAATTCGGTCGCCTGTCTGAGAGATGAGCGGGAGGAGGAGAGTACCAAGCCCTACCTGGCTCGTGGATCACGTGCGCCCAGGTGCCATTACTGTCGCGTGATTGAAAGCCATTGCCTGTGCAGATGGCGTCCAAAGGTCGAAACGCGGTCGGGGGTTTGCCTGATCATGACGAAAAAGGAAGTGTTCAAACCCAGCAACACGGGTTGGCTGATTGCAGACGTGGTTCAGGATAACCATGCGTTTGTGTGGTCACGCACTGAGGTCGATGAAAAGCTGATTGCATTGCTTAACGACCCGCAATGGCAACCCTATCTGGTGTTTCCGGGGGAATATGTAGCGGCCGAGCGCGTTACTGACACCGTGACCGTTGACCCAAACAAGCGGCCGCTGTTCGTGTTGATTGATGCTACGTGGACAGAAGCACGGAAGATCTTCCGTAAAAGCGCTTACTTTGACTCCATCCCCATTCTGAGCCTGATTCCCGAAAAGCTTTCGCGGTACAAGCTAAGGCGCTCGACGCGTAGCGAACATCTTTGTACTGCTGAAGTGGCCGCATTGTGTTTCGATCTGGCCGGCGATACTGAAGCGGGGTCGGCCCTAAGCTGCTACTTCGATGTGTTCAGTCAGCACTATTTAGGTGCCAAGAATCAGTTGCCCCTCGACCTGCTAAGCGATGCTCACCAAGAGTTGAAAGGCTACCTTGAATAACCATCAGTAATGCCCTTGCCAGCAAGCCGCCTTAGAACGGTTCGAGATGGCAGCATGAGTCAGGCGAGGGCTTTCTTCGGCCACAACTGCGCCAGCAGCATCCCGGCCAGCATCAATCCACAACCGATGTAACCACGCAGTTGCAGCGCCTCCCCAAGAATCCAGGCGCCAGCGATGGCGGCAAACACTGCTTCCAGCGACAGGATGATGGCCGCATGGGAGGCAATCGCGTGCTTTTGCGCCACTACCTGCAGCGTGTAGCCCACGCCCACCGCGACGATGCCGCCGTAGAGCAGGGCAGGGCCTGCGTCGATGATGGCGTTGAGAGCAATCGGCTCGAAGAACACCGCCAGCAGCAGACTGACTACCGAGCAGGTGGCGAATTGCAGGAAGGCGAGACGGATCGGGTCGTGGCGGCTGGCGAACAGACTGACCAATATCACATGCCCGCCCCACACGAACGCGCCGATCAGTTGCAGCCAATCCCCCGAAGCGACGTGAAAGTTATCGCCAATACTGAGCAGGCACATGCCCACCACCGCCAGCAGACACCCGAGCCAGGTGCCGAGCCCGGTCTTGTGACCGAGCAGCAACCCCAACAGCGGAACGACGATCACATACAGGCCAGTGATGAAGCCGGAGTTGGTCACACTGGTAAACAGCAACCCGACTTGCTGCAGATTGATCCCGAGTGCCAGCGCCAGCCCCATGATGATGCCCGCGCGCAGCATTCCGCGATTGAGCAGTGGCTCAGGCACGCGGGCAGTGCTGGCGTTACGCAGAATCAATGGCACCAGGCATAGCGAACCCAGCGCGAACCTCAGACCGGAAAACAGATACGGGCCGATATGGTCCATTCCCGCAGTCTGGGCGACAAAACCGGTGCCCCAGATCAATGCGGTAAGGAGCATGAGCAGGTCCGCTCGCAGGGCATGGTTTGGCATGATGGCACTCGTCAGGTCGGGGGCGCAGACTGTGCCGCAAAGCGTCAGGCTTGACCACCCCGACTTCGCTGGGCATCCTTGGCGCCGCCCAGCCGCAGTCCCTGTGTCGATATGCCGCGGGCCGCCCCGATCAGTGCAGATGTATATCGCGCTGGTGTGTCATTGAGGCAGGGCGGATGCCACCTTGGGTGTTGAAACGTCGGCGCTCAGCCACTTGCAGGATCATTAAATGCCCTACGAAATCCTGATTGCCGACGACCATCCGTTGTTTCGCAGTGCACTGCATCAGGCCCTGAGCCTGGGGCTCGGACCTGATGCAAGGTTGGTCGAGGCCGAGAGCATTGCTGACCTGGAAGCGCGACTGACCGAAAAGTCCGACTGGGATCTGGTTCTGCTGGACTTGAATATGCCCGGCGCTTACGGCTTTTCGGGCCTTGTGCTGCTGCGTGGTCAATACCCGCAAGTGCCGGTCGTGATGGTGTCCGCCCAGGAAGAAGCAGCCGTCGTGGTCAAGTCGCGCGAGTTTGGCGCCAGCGGCTTCATCCCCAAGTCCAGCTCCCTTGAAGTCATTCAGAAAGCCGTGCGTACGGTACTCGACGGGGACGTCTGGTGGCCGCCGCAGGTCAATGAAAGCGTCAGCGTGTCGCCCGAAGCCAAGGCCGCCAGCGAAGGCCTTGCCAGTCTGACGCCGCAGCAGTTTCGCGTACTGACGATGGTCTGCGAGGGGCTGCTGAACAAGCAGATCGCCTATGAGTTGAGCGTCTCGGAAGCGACGATCAAGGCGCATGTCACGGCGATCTTTCGCAAGCTCAATGTGCGCACGCGAACCCAGGCAGCGTTGTTGTTGCAACAATTGGAATCCATACCGCAGAGCTGAATCACCTGATTCCGCTCCAGGCCCCGGCTGGCGCGGTCGACCTTCACACTTTTTTGACCGTCGCCGCACTAGCCTCCACCGCTTTCATCCATCAGTAGTTTTCCTATGACGTCGCCATTCAAAGGTCAGACCGGCCTTAAACGTATTCTCAACGCATCGGGCTACTCCCTTGACGGCCTGACCGCCGCATTCAAGGGCGAAGCTGCGTTTCGCCAGTTGGTGTTGCTCAACGTCGTGTTGATCCCGCTGTCATTCGTGTTTCACGTCAGCCGTGGCGAGCGCGCGATCCTGATCGCGGTGTGCCTGTTGGCGCTGATTGTCGAACTGCTGAACTCGGCCATTGAAGCCGCCATCGACCGCATCTCTCTGGATCGGCATCCGTTGTCCAAGAACGCAAAGGATATGGGCAGCGCTGCCCAGTTCGTGGCGCTGACCATGATTGCGGTGGTCTGGGGCCTGATTCTGCTGGGCTGACAATTGCTTTTATTGTCGAGCTGCGCCTTAGGCGATGCTCGGCAGGACAATCTCGTCGCTGCGGTTGACGCCAGCGGTGAATGAGCGGCAGAGGTCGAGGAATTCGCGGATAGCGGACGTCTGATACTTCTGTTTGTGCCAGATGAAGTAGAACTGGCGCACCAGATCGAGCTCCGGCGTTTCAACCGCGACCAGACTGCCCCGACGGAAAGCATCGCGCAACGCCAGGCGCGAGATGCAGCCAATGCCCAGGCCTGACTCAACGGCGCGTTTGATGGCCTCCGTGTGTTCCAGCTCCAGCCGCACATTGAGGCTGTTCAAATGATGACGCATGGCCTGGTCGAACGTCAGGCGTGTCCCGGAGCCTTGCTCACGCAAGATCCACGCCTCGCGTGTCAGCTCTTCCAGAGACGCACGGCCTTTTTTCGCCAGCGGATGTCGGGGCGCGCAAAACACCACCAGTTCATCTTCAACCCAGGTCTGCACTTCAATGTCAGGGTGGCTGCAGTCCCCCTCGATCAGCCCCAGATCAATCTCGTAATGCGCGACCTGCTGGACAATGTTTGCGGTGTTCTGCACGTGCAGCTTCACCTGGCTCTCCGGATGGCGCTGCATGAAGCTGCCGATAAGCAGGGTCGCCAGGTAATTGCCGATGGTCAGCGTGGCGCCCACCGCCAGTGAACCGAAACCGGACTTGCCATTGAGCAAGTCTTCAATCTCCTTGGCCTGGTCCAGCAGCGCGACGGCTTGAGGCAGCAGCTGCCGGCCTGTGGCGTTCAGGCTCAGTCGCTTGCCTGCGCGGTCGAAGAGCTGGCAACTGGACTGGCGTTCCAGTTCAGTGATGGAAGTGCTCGCCGCTGATTGCGACAAGGACAGCAAGACCGCCGCGCGCGAGACGCTTTCCTGCTGGGCGACGGCCACGAAGATCTGGAGCTGACGTAGAGTAAATCGCATATCTATATAACCGATAACCTATATCTTGATAATTCAGTTAACAGATATTGTGTCTGCCACTAGAATGTCGCGCAATGGCGCATTGACCCGCGCACGTCATTTATCAGGAGCTCCCACGTACCATGAGCAACATGAATCACGAGCGTGTTCTCAGCGTTCATCACTGGAACGACACGCTTTTCAGTTTCAAGTGCACCCGTGATCCTGGCCTGCGCTTCGAGAACGGTCAGTTCGTGATGATCGGTCTTCAGCAGCCCAACGGGCGCCCGCTCATGCGTGCCTACTCCATTGCCAGCCCGAACTGGGAAGAGCATCTAGAGTTCTTCAGCATCAAGGTGCCAGACGGCCCGCTGACCTCGCAGCTGCAGCACCTGAAGGAAGGCGATGAGATCATCATCAGCAAGAAGCCTACGGGTACGCTGGTGCTGGACGACCTGAAGCCGGGCAAACACCTTTACCTGCTCAGCACGGGCACCGGGCTGGCGCCTTTCATGAGCGTCATCCAGGACCCCGAAACGTACGAGCGATTCGAAAAGGTCATTCTGTGCCACGGCGTGCGTTACGTGAACGAAGTGGCGTACCGCGAGTTCATCACCGAGCACTTGCCGCAGAACGAATTTTTCGGTGACATGCTGCGCGACAAGCTGATCTATTACCCAACGGTCACCCGCGAGCCATTTGAGAACGAAGGCCGTCTGACTGACCTGATGCGCAGCGGCAAACTGTTCAGCGACATCGGTCTGCCGCCGATCAATCCGCAGGATGACCGCGCCATGTTGTGCGGCAGTCCGAGCATGCTCGATGAAACCAGCGAAGTGCTGAACAGCTTCGGCCTGACCGTTTCGCCGCGCATGCGTGAGCCGGGTGACTACTTGATCGAGCGCGCGTTCGTCGAGAAGTAAAACCGTTCAGATACGACCCAATCGCCAATGAATCACCCGTGCTGCAATGCGCAGGTGGCGTCATCGGCGAATAGGTCAGTACAGGCACCTGCGTTTTGGGGTCTGAAAAAAACCGCCTGGAGGTCACGGACCAGGCGGTTTTTTTGTGGGCGGGCGATTGGGTGTCAGCTAACGGCAGGGACCACTTCCAGCACCCGGATAAGGCCTGACTGTGGATAGTGCCAGCGCACGTCCAGGTCCCAGAACTGCGCGCCATAGACTCGTTCGGGCGTGGGCGTCTGGTACGCCGGTCGAGGGTCTTGTGCCAGGCACTGCTCGATCAGCTCGGTCAACGGCTCGTCAAGGCGCAGGGCATGCTCCTGCGCCTGAATCAGCGCAGCATCCTCCCACTGCACCGGAACCCGCGCCGGCGCTGCGGCGGCCATGCTGTTACGTGCATCGGCGATGATGTCGGCGTAGGGCACGTAGGGTTTGATGTCCAGTACCGGCGTGCCCTCAAGCAGGTCGATGCCCGACAACCACAAGCGCCCCGGCTCGACCTTGTCCAGCTTGACCACCGATTGCCCGATGCCATTGGGCCGGTGGGTAGCACGCGTGGCGAACACCCCCATCGACTGATTGCCGCCCAGGCGTGGCGGCCGCACTTTGAGTCGCGGCGTGTCTTCCAGCGCCTGATGAAACAGGAACAGCAGCCAGACATGGCTGACCTGTTCCAGCCCCTGGACAGCGTCGCCCTGATCAAATGGCGCGATCAGTTCCAGCACGCCCCGCGCGGCGGGTGCAAGTTGGGGCTGTCTGGGGATCGCGAACTTCTCTTTGAAGCACGAGCGCATGAAGCCGATCGGCGCGACGCTGTAGGCCTGAGTCATCGATAGCCCTGCAGCGCTTAACCGCGTACGCGCAGGGTCAGACCACGCAGGAAATTGCGCAGCAGCTGGTCGCCGCATGGACGGTAGTTATTGTGGCCAGCCTTGCGGAACAATGCGCTGAGCTCAGGCTTGGACACCGGGAACTCGGCCGCTTTGAGGATTGCGTGCATGTCGTCTTCCTTCAACTCGAAGGCCACGCGCAGCTTTTTGAGGACAATGTTGTTGGTGATCGGCAGTTCGACCGGCAGTGCGGGCCGGCTCTCGTCCTTGCCGCGCTTGAAAAACACCAGGCCGTCAAGGAAATGCGCCATGACTTCATCGCTGCAAGGCAGGAAGCCTTCTTCTTCATCTTTCTTCATGTAGGCCGTGACATCGGCCTTGTTCGCGTCAAACCCGCCGAGCTTGATGATATCGACCACTTTGGCGTCGTTGATATCGAGCATGTAGCGGATGCTGCGCAGTACATCGTTGTTCATCATGGTGCGTGGTTTTCCTGGAGATTCGCAGATGAGCGCGCGCGGGACCTGATGCGGCGCTCGGGAAAAGGGATTCAGAATTTTTCTTTTTCGGTCATGTAGCGCCATTGGCCTTCAGGCACTTTGCCGATGGAAACGCCACCGATACGGATGCGCCGTACCGAAACAACTTTCAGCCCGACCGCTTCGCACAGCTGGGCAATGACGCCGGGCTGCGGGTTCTTCATGGCGAAGCGCAGACGGTTTTCGTTCTGCCAGCTGGCTTTGACCTTGGGCAGCTCCTTGCCCTTGTAGGTCATGCCGTGGTTCAGGCGGTTGAGACCGTGGGCAACCATGTCGCCAGCGATCTCGACGACGTACTCCTGCTCGATCTTGCTGCGGTCGTCGGTGAGCTTGCGCAGGATCTTCCAGTCCTGACTGAACACCATCAGCCCGCTGGCATTGGCCTGCAGCGTGGAGATCGCTTCCAGGCGCAGGAAGTGGCCCTTGAGCGGGCGCCGGCCAATGCTGTGATCGGCCGACAGTGTGCCGGGAGTGATCAACGTCAGCGCAGTCTCGGGCGCCATGCCGGCTGGGGCATTGAACAGCAGGGTCACGGCTTCGGGCGTATCGGCCTTCGCCTCTGCATTGAGCACCACTGTCTGGTTTTCGACCTTGAACTGGGGTTCGTCGACGACAACGCCGTCCACCGTGACCCAGCCGCCTTCAATGAACAGCTCGGCTTCGCGACGAGAGCAACCGACGAGCTCGATCAGGCGTTTGGAAAGGCGAATGGGGTCAGTCATGAGAAAAGCCGTAACAAAATGGAAAGGCGCCTATTGTACCCGTGCAGGCGCCGTTAATCGCGGCTGCATTGAAATTGGCGAGCGAATGGGGCCCCACTGGATGGATTTTTTCGGGAGCGACGCAGGTCTGTTCTCTATTCCTACACCGTTCGGAGCAAATTCATGACCAAATGGCTACCCGCGCTGTTGATGACCGTCAGCTTGCCACTGCTCGCCGCGCAGACCCCGTCTTACGGCCCGCAGCTGGAAGGTTTCCAGTATCCGTTCCCGGCGCAGAATTTCCGTTTTGAATCCCAGGGCACGTCAGTGCAGATGGGCTATATGGACGTCAAACCGACCGGCACTGCCAATGGTCGCAGCGTCGTATTGCTGCATGGCAAAAACTTCTGCGGTGCCACGTGGGAGGGGACTATCAAGGCGCTGAGCGCCGCAGGGTATAGGGTCGTCGCGCCGGATCAGATCGGCTTCTGCCGCTCCAGCAAACCGGCGGACTACAAATACACCTTCGAGCAACTGGCGCAGAACACCAAAGCGCTGCTGAGCCAGTTGGGGATTGATCACGTCACGGTCGTCGGACATTCCATGGGCGGCATGCTGGCGACCCGCTTTGCGCTGATGTACCCCGAGCAGGTGGATCAGTTGCTGCTGGTCAATCCCATCGGTCTGGAGGACTGGAAAGCCAAAGGGGTGCCGGATCGCAGCTTCGACGACTGGTACGCCCGTGAGCTGAAAACCAGTGCCGACAGCATTCGCAAATACCAGCAGTCGACCTATTACGCCAACGAATGGCGCCCGGAATTCGATCACTGGGTCGACATGCAGGCAGGCATGTTCAACGGCAAGGGCAAGGAGGAGGTTGCTCGGGCGTCTGCGCAGACATACGGCATGATCTTCAATCAGCCGGTGTTTTACGACTTTGAAAAGCTGAAGATGCCCACCGTGTTGTTGATCGGGCAGAAGGACAATACCGCCATCGCCAAAGACGCAGCGCCCGAGGCACTGCGCAAATCGCTGGGCAACTACCCGGAGCTTGGCAAGGCCGCCGCCAAACGCATACCGCAGGCGACGCTGGTGGAGTTTGCAGGGTTGGGGCATGCGCCGCAGATTCAGGACCCGCAACAGTTCAACAAGGTGCTGGTGGAAAGCCTGAGGCGCTGAGCCAGATCTGGCAGGCACACGCAGTCAGTGGAAACCGGCTCGTTAGCGAATGGGCTGGGTCAGACGATGCCCGGGGCGGCGACGTTCCGGGTTCGCCAGCAAGCCGGCTCCTACAGTCGCCACATCGCTCGGGGCCGGTTCAGTATCACAAACCCGCTTTCAACCGCATTCTCAACATCGGGTAGGGGCGGCCCAGCCCGTCCACTTCCGCCCGGCCCACTTCCTCGAAGCCCTGTCGCTGATAGAACCCCAGTGCTTGCGGATTCTGTTCGTTGACGTCCAGCTCGGTGATCTGGAAATGCTCGATGGCATAGTCCAGCAGCTTCTTGCCCAAGCCTATGCCACGGAAGTCGGGATGGATGAACAGCATCTCGAGCTTGCCTGGCGTAGTGCCGGCGAATCCGGTGATACGCAGATGCGAATCACGGGTGCAGAAAAGATTAACGGCGCCCAGGTATTGCGTTTCCAGAAGGTGCCGAAGCAGTGCGATGTAGTCATCCGGCAAAAAGTCGTGAGTTGCCCGTACCGAGGCCTCCCAGACTCGGGTGAGCTCGGCGAAATCCTGCTGCCTGGGTAAGTAGATGACCGACGGGTGGGTCATGGTTGCTGCTGCTCCCTGGGTGTCGACTTCATGTGGGGACGATAACCAGAAAAAACAAACCCCGCCGTTTTACGGGCAGGGCTGTGATGGGTGCAGTGGCTGTTCGACCGCGTCGCGACTTAGATTGGCTCAGCCCACAAGTCGTACTCATCCGCATCCACTACACGGCACATGACTTTGTCGCCCGGCTTGAAGTCACGGTCGCTTTCGACAAAGACGTTGCCGTCGATTTCCGGCGCGTCGAAGAACGAACGACCGACGAAGCCTTGCTCGTCCACTTCATCGATCAGCACTTCGATCTCTTTGCCGATTTTCATCTGCAGACGTGCTGCACTGATGGCCTGCTGGTGCGCCATGAAGCGGTCCCAGCGATCCTGCTTGATGTCGTCCGGCACGATCGGCGCATCCAGCAGGTTTGCCGGCGCGCCTTCGACAGGGGAGTACTGGAAGCAGCCAACGCGGTCAAGCTGGGCTTCGGTCAGCCAGTCCAGCAGGTACTGGAAGTCTTCTTCGGTCTCGCCCGGGAAGCCGACGATGAAGGTCGAGCGGATGATCAGGTCCGGGCACTGCTCGCGCCAGTTCTTGATACGCGCCAGGGTTTTGTCTTCGAAGGCCGGACGCTTCATCAGCTTGAGGATTTTCGGGCTGGCGTGCTGGAACGGGATGTCCAGGTAGGGCAGGATTTTGCCCGCCGCCATCAGTGGAATGATCTCGTCAACGTGCGGGTACGGATACACGTAATGCAGGCGCACCCAGACGCCCAGAGAGCTCAGCGCCTGGCACAGCTCGGTCATGCGTGTTCTGACAGGCTGGCCGTCCCAGAAACCGGTACGGTATTTGACGTCTACGCCGTAGGCGCTGGTGTCCTGAGAAATCACCAGCAGCTCTTTGACGCCGGCCTTGACCAGGCGCTGCGCCTCGTCGAGGACGTCGCCAATCGGGCGGCTGACCAGTTTGCCGCGCATGGACGGGATGATGCAGAAGCTGCAGCTGTGGTTGCAGCCTTCGGAGATCTTCAGGTACGCGTAGTGACGTGGGGTCAACTTGACCCCTTGCGGCGGCACCAGATCAATCAATGGGTTGTGATCCAGCTTCGGTGGGGCCGCATCATGCACAGCATTGACCACTTGCTCGTATTGCTGCGGGCCGGTAACGGCCAGCACGCTCGGGTGGACGCTGCGAATCACGCTTTCGTCCACGCCCATGCAGCCGGTGACGATCACCTTGCCGTTTTCAGCCAGCGCCTCGCCAATGGTTTCCAGCGATTCAGCCTTGGCGCTGTCGATGAAACCACAGGTATTGACCACGACCACGTCGGCGTCCTGGTAGGTCGGGACGACCTGATAGCCTTCCATGCGCAGCTGAGTCAGGATGCGCTCGGAATCGACCAGAGCCTTGGGGCAACCCAGGCTGACAAAGCCGACCTTGGGGGCGGCAGACGTGGTGACGGTGGACATTGACTAACCTCGGCGTAGGATGCCCGGCGAACGGCCGTGGCATTGACTGGGCGCTGGGTGCGCCTCTGATCAAAAAGTGCGCAATTCTAGCGGCGAGTCGAAGGATTGACCAGCGTTAAACCGAGAATTACGACGAGTGCTGCGCTATGCTTCGCGGCGTTGCGCCTGGCAAGCCTCGTCTGCCGGGCGCATCGGAATTTACCGGTGCGCTGCGGGTCAATCCGACAGCACCGGATCGCAGTGCTCGAGTCAGGGTTCAGGAGTGGTAAATGGTTCATGCAACGAGTCAGGCAGAAGCCGGGCATTCTTCGGCCAAGCCGTTGAGTCTGCTGGTGGGCGCGGTGGGTGTGGCCTATGGCGACATCGGTACCAGCCCGTTGTACACCATTAAAGAAGTCTTCGTCGGAGGTTACGGCGTGCAAGCCGGCCACGACAGTGTGCTGGGCATTCTTTCGTTGATCTTCTGGGCGCTGATCTGGGTGGTCTCCTTCAAGTACATGGCCTTGGTGCTGCGCGCCGACAACGACGGGGAGGGCGGCATCATGGCGCTCACGGCGCTGGCACGACGTGCGTCGGCCAGGTATCCGAAGCTGCAGGCGAGCATGATCGTGTTCGGGCTGTTCGGCGCGGCGCTTTTCTATGGCGACAGCATGATCACGCCGGCCATTTCCGTGCTCTCTGCAGTAGAGGGCATGGAGCTGGCATTTGACGGCCTCGATCACTGGGTGGTGCCGATCGCGCTCGTTGTGCTGGTGGCGCTGTTTCTGATTCAGCGCCACGGCACGGCACGCATTGGCGTGCTGTTCGGACCGATCATGGTGTTGTGGTTCGTGACCCTGGGCGTGCTCGGGGTACACGGGATCCTGCAGCAGCCGGAAGTGCTGCACGCCGTCAATCCGATGTGGGCTGTGCGCTTTTTCATCGACCATCCCGGCATCGGCGTTTCGGTACTCGGCGCGGTCGTCCTCGCGCTGACCGGCGCCGAGGCGTTGTATGCGGACATGGGCCACTTCGGTCGCAAGCCGATCTCGCGCGCCTGGTTCGCGCTGGTGTTGCCTGCGCTGGTGCTGAACTACTTCGGCCAGGGTGCGCTGGTCATTCAGGACCCGGAAGCGGTGCGTAATCCGTTCTACCTGCTGGCGCCGAGCTGGGCGCTGCTGCCTCTGATCGCCTTGTCGACACTGGCGACCATTATTGCCTCGCAGGCGGTGATCTCTGGAGCGTTCTCGATGACGTTGCAGGCCATCCAGCTGGGTTACATCCCGCGCATGTACATCCAGCACACCTCAAGTGATGCTCAGGGTCAGATCTACATTGGTGCCGTGAATTGGGCGCTGATGGTCGGGGTCATTCTGCTGGTGCTGGGCTTTGAGTCCTCCGGCGCACTGGCTTCGGCCTACGGCGTGGCAGTGACCGGCACGATGCTGTGTACGACGATTCTGGTGGCCTCGGTCATGTTGCTGGCCTGGAAATGGCCGCCGTTGCTGGCCGTGCCTATCCTGCTGGGTTGCCTGTTCGTCGATGGCATGTTCTTCGCGGCCAATGTGCCGAAGGTCGTGCAGGGCGGGGCATTTCCGTTTCTGGCAGGCATCGCGCTGTTCATTCTGATGACCACCTGGAAACGCGGCAAACAGCTGCTGGTGGAGCGCATCGACGAAGGCGGCCTGCCGCTTCCGATCTTCATCAGCAGTATCCGCGTGCAGCCGCCTCATCGTGTCCAGGGTACGGCGGTGTTTCTCACCGCACGTCCGGATGCGGTGCCCCATGCGCTGTTGCATAACCTGCTGCATAACCAGGTGTTGCACGAGCAAGTGGTATTGCTGACTGTCGTCTACGAGGACACACCACGTGTGCCAGCGGCCCAACGATTCGAAGTCGAGGCGTTTGGCGAAGGGTTTTATCGGGTGATCCTGCACTTTGGTTTCATTGATGAGCCAGACGTTCCGGCAGCACTGGGCCTTTGCCATTTGGCGGAGCTGGACTTCAGCCCAATGCGCACAACGTATTTCCTCAGCCGCGAAACCGTGGTGTCCTCGAAACTGGTGGGCATGGCGCGCTGGCGCGAGGGCCTGTTTGCGTTCATGTTGAAGAATGCCAACGGCAACCTGCGGTTCTTCAAGCTGCCGTTTAACCGAGTGATCGAGCTGGGGACGCAGGTAGAGATGTAAAGCAGCCTCGCCCTTGTGGGACCGCCTCTAGCCGGGCAGGCGTCGGGTGTTACGCCGCAAGATTGCTGGTGTGCAAACGGGCTTCTTCCCGGCTGAAGCCGGTCCCACTGAAACACCGCGCTTGCTTTGCGGGACCGGCTTTAGCCGGGAAGACGCAGGGCGTCATGCCGCGAGACTGGTGGTGTGCAAGCGGGCCTTTTCCCGGCTGAAGCCGGTGCTGCAGCGCCTGGCCTGAACTCACCGAGTGGCTTAAACAAAAAAATCCCCGCAATCGCAAGAGAGCGGGGATTTTTTATGGCCGTTTGGTTATTCGGCAGCGGGCTCTTTGCCTTTCCACTTATCGATGACCGCACTCAGGCGCTTGGCCAGGGCGGGGTAGTCCTCATCGAAGTGATGGCCGCCCGGCAGCTGCATCTTCTCGCCAGGTGCGGTGGCTTCGGTACAGCCGCTCTCGTCCTTTTCTTCGATCCCGTAGACACACAACACTTTGTCGCCGGGCAGCTTGGCCATTTCGGGGCCTGTGGCAGCCTCTTTGCCAGCCGCACCGAGCCAGCCTTCGACGGCAATCTCAAAGCTCCCCGTGCGGGCGAATGCAAGCAGGATGATGCCATCTACCCGTGCCTTGTCTTCCTCGGGCAAGCGGTTATAGATCGCAGGCAATACGTCAGCCCCGAACGAGTAACCCGCCAGCACAAAATGCTTGGCTCCCCACTTCTGCCGGTAATGCGCCATCAGTTCGGTCAGATCAGCGGCCGTCTGCTCAGGCGATTTGTGTTCCCAGTAGTAGCGAAGGGTGTCGATGCCAACGACCGGGTAGCCTCCCATCTTCGCCATGTCACCGGCGACCTCCTTGTCGAGGTCACGCCAGCCACCATCGCCGGAAAGGAACAGCGTCACGGTGTCGGAAGGTTGTGACGAGGGCACCTCGACGACCGGGATGTTTAACCCACCGCTGTCATCGCCACCGATCAATCGACGGCGCACTTCGTTGTTCAGCACTTGTGGGTACTTGATGTCGTAATCGCTGATGCTGGTTTCGGTGTTGGGCGCATCGCGTACCAGCGTAGCGCTTTCATCGTCCGGGCCGTCGTTCCAGGCGACCGTCCATTTGCCGTGGGCCGCAGCCTTCGGCACAGGTTCGGTGCAGCCCGGCTGATCGCGGACAAAACCCACTGAAATGGCTTGGGCATTGTCGTTGCTCTGGCCCGCCAGCCAGCGCCATGCCAGCGAAGCGCCCGGCCCGATGCCTGCGACCAGGTCAGGCGCGCCGTCGAGCTTCTGTAGCGCGGCGTTGAAGGTTTTAGCCTGCAATTGGCAATCATCTTTAGGCAGAGTGACCTGTATCACGCGGGCCGAAGCGTCGTAGCTCAGCGCGAGCAACTGCTTCTCGGTCATGGACTCCTCGGCGGTCACCGCAAGCGCCACCTGCGTCTTTACCTTCGTCGAAGGCACCACGCGAATCAGCGCCGAGCCATCATCGAGGGTGATGTGTTCCAGAGTCGGTTGCGCGGCAGGGCGGGTCCACAGCCAGTAAGCCACAGCTCCCAGCACAACAATCAACAGGGCTGCGAGCAAAAAGCGCAAGTAGCGTCGAATCATCAGCGTTTCACCAATCCAGTCAGGCCGCCCGCAATCAGGGCAGCGGTATCCGCCAGTGCCACGAGCGGATCAAGTCCTGCCGGCACGGCCATATATCGGGGTTCCCAGTCAGGCTGGAATTTGTCTTTGAAGCGACGCAGCCCCTGGAAGTTGTAAAGCTGTTCGCCACGACTGAAGACCATAGAGCCCAGACGCTGGGTCAGCGGTGCGCCACGGCGAGGTTGCAGCCCGGACAACGGCACCATGCCCAGGCTGAAACGGGCGTAGCCTTCTTTTTTGTAATGAAGGATGAGCCCGACCATCATGAATTCCATGGTCAGCTTGGGGGCTTCCGGGTGCGAACGCATGAGGTCCAGGCTCGCCAGGTCATTGCGCGAGGTCTCCAGCAGGTTGGAAAACGCCACTGGTTTGCCTTGGAAATGGACAATGGCGATGCGGAAATGCTTCAGGTATTCAAGGCTGAATCGGCCCAGCGAGAAACCTTTCTCACGGACATTCTTGCCGGTGAGCCAGGCGTCGGAGATGACCTTGAGCTCCTCCATGGGCGCCTGACCCACTTCGTAGATTTCCAGCGACAGACCATCGCGGCCACCTCTGTTCCAGGTGTAACGCAGGTCTTTCATCTCCTTGCCCTTGGCTTCGATGTCGAACTTGAGCAAGTCCACCCGGGCTTCTTCGCCCAGCTTGATCGCGGTCAATCCAATGTCCATATAGAACGGCAAGTTCTCTGCACGCACCTGATAAAACACCGGACGGGCGTGGTGAACGTCGCACAAATCGCGGAATTGCCAGATCAGTTCGGCGCGTTGTTGGGTTGGGCCGATTGGGTCATACAGCGCGACAAGGCTGCGGCCACGGTGGGCGTACATCAGAAAGGCATTGCCGTCCGGGTGCATGAGCACGGCTTTGTCACCGGTCAGAACCAGGCCGCCATCGGGCTGGCTGGAGGCCTTGATGATCTCGGCGGCTTTGGCCAGTTGCGCCTCATCCGGCAGATTGATCACCGGACGCGCCGTGCGCAGCAGCCACGTCAGCGAAACAATCAACAGCAACACCGCACTGCCCAGTGCCGAGCGCAGACCGCGCGGCGCATCGGCGTCCAGCGTGAACTGCCACCACAACTGGTGGCTGTACGGCACGTCCTGGTAAGCGAAAAGCAGCAACCAGACCGACGCACCCAGTACGCACACGCTGGCCACCAGATACAGCGGCGAGAATGGCAATTCCAGCAAGCGACTCGGCCGGTAGAACGAGCGGCGGAAGATTGCCAGCAGGAACGCGGTCATCAGCAGCAGGCTTGCTTCCTCCCAATCGAAACCTTTGAGGATCGACAGGATGGACCCGACGAATAGCAGGATGGTGGTCAGCATCCACGCTGCGGAAAGCCGGCGGCGCAAGCCCTGCGCGAGCAACAGGCAAAGGACGCCAATCAGACTTGCACCGAAGTGGGATGCGTCGATCAGCCGGTGCGGAATCAGGAAGCCCAGGCTCTCGAGGCGGGTGTCGATCTCGGGCGTCGACCCTGAAAACAGCAGCACCACACCAGAGAGAAACACCAGCAGCGCCAGAATCGGCGCGCCCAGCCCCGAGGCGACGCGCATGGCCTGCTGTGCGAACAGCAGTCTCTTCGCTTCGCTATAGAGCAATACCAGGCAGGCGATCAGCAGTGGCAATACCACGTAGATCAGCCTGTACAGCAACAGCGCGGCGGCCAATGGCGCAGCGCCCAGCTCATCGGCGAATGCTGCGAGCAGGATGGCTTCAAAGACGCCGACGCCACCGGGCACATGGCTGAGCACTCCGGCCGCCAGCGCCAGGAGATAAACCAGCAGAAATGCGCCAAACGGAGGTGCGGAGGGCAGTAAAAGATAGAGCACAGCGGCCGCAGCTGCGACGTCGAGTGCGGTGATGACCAGCTGCATCAGCGTCAGGCGTACGCCTGGCAGGCGCAAGGTTCGACGTCCGGCACGGACCAGCAAGTTATGCGGGATGGTTTGCTCCGGCAAACGTCGCCGGTAGACCGCGTATCCCAGAATCGCACTGATAGCCAATATCGCCACTGCACTGATCGCCAGGACTGGAACCGACAGGTGCAATGCCAGCGACGCGGCAGGCAAATCGCTCAACGTTGCCAATGCAGCCAGAGGCGGCAGCGCACAGCCCAGTGAAAGGCTGGCGAACAGCGTCATGTGGGCGACTTCGCCCGCACCGAGCCCCAGACGCGAATAAAGGCGATAACGCACCGAACCGCCGGAAAGCATCGACAGGCCGACGGCGTTACCGATGGCAAACGCGCAGAACCCGCCCATAACCAACGATTTGGCGGGCAACTGGACATTGGCGTAGCGACTGGCGGACCACTCATAGCCCAGCAAAATCACAAAGCCGATGGCGGTGGCGACCACTGCGCCAGCCAAAGAGGGCAGGGGCACGCTGAGCAGAGAGTCCTGCAGGGCGTAGATATCCAGCTCCATCAACATGTGCCGACAGGCAATCAAGGCAATGGCGAACAGGATAATGGTGACGCCTAACCCGATGGGCTGGCGATGCTTGCTGACCCATTCACGTGGACGCAGCCGTTTAGAGTGAGCCGGAGGATTCTCCGTCACAGCTTCATTTGTGTCGGACGGGTTGGCGCGCATCAATCACTCCTTGGATCGTGCGCGACAGGATGGAGGTATACAGCCAAGTTACCAATCCCTACGCGAAAAATAATTCAGGATGTTAGCGCTTCAACGTCTAACGGGCGAATACCACGGACACGCATCGGTGACCGTTCAGTCTAGGTTCAGTCGCTGGCCAGCGTATCGGCAGGGGAGATCAAAACTATTGCTCCCGGCAACATACAGTAACAAGACCTCTTGGCCGAACGCATCCCGGCTGTGGGATGTGACAAGGATTACTGCCGGCTGTTCGTCACCTTTCAGCGAGGCAAAAAAAAGGCCACTCTTTCGAGTAGCCTTTTTAGATGTTGGTTGCGGGAGCCGGATTTGAACCGACGACCTTCGGGTTATGAGCCCGACGAGCTACCAGACTGCTCCATCCCGCGTCTGTGTGGCGGCATTCTACAGCCGAACGAAGATGTGTCAACCTTTAACACCACATATCGACAAAATAACCACGTCGACGGGTCCATGACGTCTAAGCATCGGTCGCACAAGGCTTTTATAGAGAATCGCGCGTGACGGTCGGCGGCTCGGTTACGCTCATCTGGTTTGCCAAGGCCAACAAGGCCGGGTGAGATGAACTGGCCAAATGACGCCCACAAAAAAGGCCACTCTTTCGAGTAGCCTTTTTTGATGTTTGGTTGCGGGAGCCGGATTTGAACCGACGACCTTCGGGTTATGAGCCCGACGAGCTACCAGACTGCTCCATCCCGCGTCTGTGTGGCGGCATTCTACAGAGGATCGACGAGCTGTCAAGCAATAGGCAGAAAAAAAGGCTTTTTCTTCAAACGGTTAGCAGGAGGCGTTAGCTCGTGGCAGCGTCGGGCTCCGCCGTGTAAGTCGTTGACCACCCTTCATCAGACGACTGGGAGGCACCTTTGGTAGGGAGATAAGCTTTGGCAGTGTAAGACCCGTCCTGCGGATGAGATACTGCACGACCGTTTTCCTACGACCGTGTGTGATGCCGCAGCGCAAAATCATCCATATCGACTGTGACTGCTTCTATGCCGCCATTGAAATGCGCGATGACCCGCGTCTGGCAGGCAAGCCGCTGGCTGTGGGAGGGTCCGCCGATCGTCGAGGCGTTATCGCCACCTGCAACTACGAAGCCCGGGCCTACGGCATCCGTTCCGCGATGTCTTCTCGGCACGCGCTCACGCTGTGCCCGGACCTGACCATCGTCAAGCCGAGGATGGATGCCTATAAAGAAGCGTCCAGGGAAATTCAAACGATCTTCCGGGATTACACCGATTTGATCGAACCGCTGTCGCTGGACGAGGCGTATCTGGACGTCACGGAGTGCGAGCACTTCGCGGGCAGTGCCACACGCATCGCGCAGGACATTCGACGGCGGGTCTCCAATCAGCTGCACATCACCGTTTCCGCTGGCGTTGCTCCAAACAAGTTTTTGGCCAAGATCGCCAGTGACTGGAAGAAGCCCAATGGATTGTTTGTCATCACCCCCGACCAGGTTGAAGACTTCGTCTCCCAGCTGCCTGTTTCCAAGCTGCACGGGGTGGGCAAGGTGACAGCCGACAAGCTGGGTCGCCTCGGGATTGTCACCTGTACGGATTTGCGTGATTGGAGCAAGTTGTCGTTGGTGAGGGAGTTCGGCTCTTTTGGCGAGCGGCTGTGGAACCTGGCCCATGGGATCGATGATCGGCCGGTCCAAAATGACAACCGACGCCAGTCTGTCAGTGTGGAAAACACCTACGACACTGACCTGCCGGACCTCGCCAGTTGCCTGGCGATGTTGCCGACGCTGCTGGCCACCCTCAACGAACGCATCGCGCGCATCGACAGCCTCTACCGCCCGGGTAAGCCCTTCGTGAAGGTCAAATTCCACGACTTTACCCAAACCACGCTGGAGCAGGCCGGAGCAGGGCGAGACCTTGGCAGCTACGAACATCTGCTGACCCAGGCGTTCGCCCGCGGTGGCAAGCCGGTCCGACTGTTGGGAATCGGCGTGCGCCTGCACGACCTTCGCGCGGCTCACGAGCAACTGGAACTGTTTAGCTGA
Organism: Pseudomonas lutea; assembly: GCF_000759445.1. Lineage (NCBI taxonomy): Bacteria > Pseudomonadati > Pseudomonadota > Gammaproteobacteria > Pseudomonadales > Pseudomonadaceae > Pseudomonas > Pseudomonas lutea. Next base: position 471,711 of record NZ_JRMB01000002.1, on the reverse strand, counting down.
GGCTATTCGGCGCTGGGTGGCACCGCGACCAGTCGACCGGCGTCTTTGGCCAACGATCTGAGAAACTGGTGCTGCAACTGCGGATCGTTACGCGTCATTTCAATCAGCGACTGCTCCAGCTCACTGGCTTGCTCTTCAAGTCCCAGCTCCGACAGACGCTTGACGCGATGGACCCACTGGCTGACCTCATCGTCTTCCAGATCGTCGTAGATCAAATCGTGGGCCTCAAGCAGCTTCCCGCGCAGTGTTCGGCTGAGCGGCAAGGTGGCGTTTGCCTGGACGTTGCTCTGGTCATCCTGCACGCGGATCGCCAGCTGCGTCACATGGCTGAGATCCTGTTCGGCGAAGGGGCTGTCCAGCAGATTGACCCGCAGCACGCCATTGCGGTCCGTAGTCATTTCATGCGTTTGCTTGCCTGCGGTGACGTCGACCGGCGCATCGCTCCACGGCAGGCTCGAATGCTCGACGCGGTGGTCGCGCTGCACTTCATCGATGCCCGCCAGGTTTTGCTGGGCACGACCGTGAGACGGTGCATTCATGAAGGGGTTGATGCCGGCTACACCGTAGCTGAGCCAGTCTTTGGTCACGCTGTCCGGGAGGCTGCCAAACGTCAGCACGTTAACCACGTTTGCGCCCACCCCGGCCACGATCGCCACTGCTCCGAGCGGAATTTCGTAGACCTCCCGCCAGGGCTGATAGGGCGTGTATCGGTCGTAATGCCGCGTCACTTCAAATTCGGTGATGTCGAAAGTTTTCAGCTCGTGGATGCGTATCCGTCGCTGGGGTAACTCAAGCGTTTTGGGTTCACCGATGTCGACCTGAAAACTGTGCTGGAGCAATTTGCGCTCGACACGTTCTTCATGCTCGCTTCGTTGAGACAGATGATTGGCGCAGCCGCCGAGAAACAGGCTGGTGCACAAGACAGCGCCTGCGAGACGTGATGGATTTCGCTTGAACATGAGATCTCTGGGTGCAGATAGGCGCATAGCAGAAGCGTGGCGAATGAAGGTGCGCCTGCGGGGGTCGCAGGCGCGCGTTCCGGTCAGCGCTTGATCCGATCCTTGATGAAAGACAGCACATCGGCAACAGGCAACGCCTGAGCTTCGGCTTCGGTGCGGCTCTTGTACTCGAGGTTGCCCTCGGCAAGCCCGCGGTCGCTGACTACGATGCGGTGCGGAATGCCGATCAGTTCCATGTCGGCAAATTTGATGCCCGGACTGGTCTTCTTGTCGCGGTCGTCCAGCAGCACTTCGAAGCCCGCAGCGGTCAGTTCGGCGTACAGCTTGTCTGTGGCCTCTTTGACTGCTTCGGTCTCATAGCGCAGTGGCACGAGGGCGATCTGGAAAGGAGCCAGAGCGTCGCTCCAGATGATGCCGTTGGCGTCGTTGTTCTGCTCGATGGCCGCAGCCACTACGCGTGAAACTCCAATGCCGTAGCAGCCCATGGTCAAGGTAACCGGCTTGCCGTTTTCGCCGAGTACCTGGCACTTCATCGCGTCGCTGTACTTGGTGCCGAGCTGGAAAATATGCCCGACTTCAATGCCGCGTTTGATGATCACTGTGCCTTGGCCGTCGGGGCTTGGGTCGCCGGCGACAACGTTGCGCAGGTCAGCCACGGTCGGAACCGGCAGGTCGCGCTCCCAGTTGACGCCGAAGTAGTGCTTGTCATCTATGTTCGCGCCAATGGCAAAGTCGCTCATCAGCTCGACAGAGCGGTCAATGATGCACGGCAGCGGCAGATTCAACGGCCCGAGCGAACCTGCGCCGGCGCCAATGGCATCACGCAGTTCAGCTTCGGAAGCCATGACCAGCGGGCTGGCCACTTGCTCAAGATTAGAGGCCTTGATCTCGTTGAGTTCGTGATCGCCTCGGATGATCAGGGCGATCAGCTTCCCTTCTTCAGCGGCATGAACCACGAGGGTCTTCACGGTCTTTTCGATTGGCAGGTTGAACTGCTCGACCAGCGCCGCGATGGTCTTCGCGTCGGGGGTATCTACCAGGCGCATCTGCTCGGCGGCGGCAGGGCGGCTCGCTTCACGTGGAATGGCTTGTGCTTTTTCAATGTTGGCGGCGTAGTCGGAGGTGTCGCTGAACACGATGTCATCTTCACCCGACTCGGCGAGGACGTGGAATTCATGGGAGCCCGCGCCACCGATGGATCCGTTGTCCGCAACCACAGGGCGGAAATTCAGGCCCAGACGGGTGAACACGTTGCAGTACGCCTGGTGCATGCGATCGTAGGTTTCCTGAAGGGAATCCTGTGTCGCATGAAAGGAGTAGGCGTCCTTCATGATGAATTCACGGCCACGCATCAGGCCAAAACGCGGACGGATTTCGTCGCGGAACTTGGTCTGGATCTGATACATGTTGATCGGCAGCTGTTTATAGCTATTGAGTTCATTGCGGGCCAGATCGGTGATGACCTCTTCGTGGGTCGGGCCCGCGCAAAAATCTCGATCGTGACGGTCTTTCAGTCGCAACAGCTCCGGACCGTACTGTTCCCAACGGCCCGATTCCTGCCAGAGCTCCGCTGGCTGAATGCCGGGCATCAACACCTCAAGCGCGCCCGCTGCGTTCATTTCTTCACGCACCACCACCTCGACCTTGCGCAGTACTCGCAGGCCCATGGGGAGCCAGGTGTAAAGACCCGAAGCCAGTTTGCGAATCATGCCGGCACGCAGCATCAGCTGATGGCTGATCACGACCGCGTCGGATGGCGTTTCTTTCTGTGTGGCGAGCAAATATTGACTGGTACGCATGGTCGGCCGTTGTCGGTTGCTGTGACTGGGAAATGATTCGGGATTGTACGGTGGTGGTACCGCTGAGTACAGGCCGGGCGGGCGCCGCGGATGGAGGGAATGTCATACAGACGCCCATTAAAAAGCCCGGCGCGGGGGCCGGGCTTTTCATTAACGAGTGTCAGACAATGCGATTACAGGACCGAAATCGGGTAGTCGACGATCAGACGGAACTCGTTGATATCGCCTTCGCCTTCGTCGGCATTGGCGCGGTGCCATGCTTGACGAATACGGAACGACAGGTCTTTGGCCGGGCCAGCTTGAACAACGTACTTGGCCTCGACGTTGGTTTCGTGGTGGCTGCCGTCTTCGCCATACAGGCCGGCGTAAATAGCATTATTGCCTTTGGTGCCATCGATATTAGTACCGCTGACGTAACGAGCCATGAAGCTCAGGCCAGCCACGCCGTAGGGCGCCATGTTCAGGTCATAGCGACCTTGCCACGATCTTTCCCCAGGGGCGTTAAAGTCGGAGTATTGAATCGAGTTCGCAAGGAAGATCGAGTCGCCGCCCTTGTTGTTGTCGCCGATCCCGATGTAGTCGAACGGCGTGTTGCCATTAACTTTCTGGAACGCCAGGGTCAATGTATGCGCCGCCAGGAAGGAGTAAGCGGCGGAGCCCGACCAAGCGGTGTTGCTGATTGAGCCGGCCTTTGCGCTGCCAGTGTCTTTAGTGTTGTAAATGTTGAAGTCGAAAGCCAGTGCCTGATCGTCGGTCAACGGGAGTGCGTAGTTGATGTTGCCGTAGTACTGGTTCCACACGTCTTCGAGCTTGGCATAGTAGAAGCCTACGCCCAGATTATCCGTGATCGAATACTTACCGCCGCCAAAGTCCGCAGATCTGGCTTGCACGTTGGCGTATTGGGCGAAGATTGAGCCATCATGGCTTGTATCGTTTTGGCTGGTGCCCGAATAGAAGTGGCCAGCTTCAACGTCGAGGCCTTTGATCTCGCTGCTTTGAAGGCTCAGACCGCTTGCAGTTTGCGGCAACAGGCGCGAGCCACCCACTGCGAACACTGGGTTCTGAGGTTGCATGTCACCGATTTTCAATTCGGTTTTCGAAACCCGGAACTTGACGGCGCCACCGGCCTTGCCAAAGCTGTCGTGGTTGTCGCGGAAACCGTCGGAATTTGGTGTGGTATCCAGCGTCAAGTTGCCGGAACCCGAATGCTTGTCGTCGCCGCTGAGTTTGAAACCGGCGTAGCCGAACGCGTCAACACCCACGCCGATCAGGCCTTGGGTATAACCGGAGGTGAAGTTACCCCAGAAACCTTGAGTCCAGTCGCGTTGGTCCTTGCGGCCCTCGTCGTGCAGGATGTGACGGTTGAAATAGTAGTTACGAGCCTTAACGTCCAGCTTGCTCCCCTCTACAAAACCAGTTGCTTCGGACTGATCGCTTACGAATGCCGCAGCCGATGCCAATTGGGTGCTGGCTGCAGTAACGGCCAGTGCGATTGCGCTCCACTTCATCACTCTCATCGTGACTTTGCTCCTTTGGTTTTTAAGAAGAGTACTGCCGTCCACCTGTTTTTTTATCTGGCCGGCTTCTTTCTTTTTGGTGTCGGCGAAATCTATAGCACGCTGACATTATTGGCGATACTTACGAGCCTTTCCTTTCGGTTTTTTTACGGGCTGTCGCAGCCAGTGCTGTTCGTGTCGCGATTGAACAGCTTCCTTAGTCCGTGGATCGTGCAACTAGAGGAAGGGTGGCAAGGCGAGAATCGCTCTCAAATACCTCGACCCATCCCTGATGGCTTCCCCCTTGAAACGTCGCTGCATCCGTGTCGCCCCCGCATCCCGTTACAGCATGCTGGCGTTAAGGCTGTGTGTGACAAAGCAACAACCGTGCACAAAATTTCAACGAACATGAAAAAAATGTCGAAGGCGCCCTATTTACATGCGGTTAACAACGTAACCATTTGTATCTGTTGAATAAAATATTTTTAGATGGCCTGCGTAGTTGTCAGGATTTTTACGAGGCTAGCGTGTGCAGATGTCACTGGCGTTACCTGTTACTGCGTGTAAGTGGGTAAATCGCGGATAAGCGCCCCACTAATGGCGGGTAGCTGAGTCTTTTTGGTGCATTGCAAAGCCGCGCTGCATGGCTTTAGCACCGCTGACGGTTAAATGTCCTGGCGGTGATGTTGCGGTCAGCGGGAACTGGCACCGGCGTTTTGCTGAGAAGCCCGGCCGGCAAGGCCTGCGATGAAATCGAATGCATACTCCTCTCTTGGGCATCCGTGTAGGCAGGCGCATCATTCGAGTGCGTTGGAGAGTTTTTCGCGCAGGCTTGGTGCGAGTGGTGGCGCTGCTCATGGATCAACACTGAATCTGCAGAATGCTGCTAACCCCCCGCCCAGTGATTCGTCTGCGCTTCACGGGTATCCTGCCCCTCAGTCCATGTCAGGTTCTGGTCAGCCAGCCGAGCCGGCAAATCCATCCAGCGATCAGGAGTATTCACGTGTTCGTTCTAGATTCGCGCCTGCGGCAAGACACCCTGCCTATAGGTGACTTTCCGCTGTGCACATTGCTGCTGTCCAATGACTCGAATTACCCGTGGTTCATCCTCGTCCCAAAGCGTTCTGACATCAGTGAAGTCTTTCAACTGGAGGAGGCAGAGCAGGCGCAGTTATGGACGGAAACGACCTACCTGTCTGCCGTGCTGAGCCGTACCTTCGCTGCGGACAAGATGAATGTCGCTGCACTGGGCAATGTGGTCAGCCAGCTGCACATGCACGTCATCGTCAGACGCGTCGGCGATGCAGCCTGGCCGGCCCCTGTCTGGGGCAGGCATCCGGCCCGACCTTATTCAACGGATGAGGTCGGGCGGATCGTCTCGCAGCTTAAGCCGGTCTTGACCGAAACGTTCATTTTCAAAGAGGACTAACCATGGAGCTCGACTCCCGAGTGATGGAACTGGAGAGCCGTCTGGCGTTTCAGGACGACACCATCCAGGCCCTCAACGACGTGTTGGTGGCCCAGCAGCGCAGTATTGACCGCCTGGAATTGCAGATCACTGCTCTGATCAAGCGCCAGGAGGAAATGGGAGGGCAGGGCGATGGCTTTGCCGAAGATTCGCCTCCTCCCCATTATTAAAGGCAGGAATTGCAGCCATAAAAAAACCGCGCTTTGAAGCGCGGTTTTTTTTTGGAGATGTCAGCGGCGCGGCAGTGCGGCGATGACGTCTTCCGCTTGCAGTCCCTTGTCGCGGTTCATGACCGAAAACTCGACCCGTTGGCCTTCGACCAGAACGCGATGACCTTCACCCCGAATGGCACGAAAGTGAACGAAAATATCATCACCCGAGTCACGGGAGATGAAGCCGAATCCTTTCGAGGTGTTGAACCACTTCACCGTACCGGTATCCCGATTTCCCAGATCCTGAGACTGAGCGATCGGGGTAGGGGAGGAGCGGTAAAAGCTGACCGCCAGGTGCAGCGCCACCGCAATGACCACCGCCAGCAGGCTCACGAGAACGGCCGGTTGGCCGGCGATGGTTTCAAGTGGCACGAGCAGCGTGAGGATTTGAAGCACTACGGCAATAACGAGCAAACCGCTGACAAGATTTTGTAATTGATGACGTGGGCCTTTGTTCCAGTATGGAATCACCGGGGCCAGGACCAGATTGATGAGGCCGAAGAGCGCCAGGTACAGCGCATCCGGTTGGGACAGGTACGAAGACAGCGCTTCACTGCGCAGACTGGGTATGAAAGACAGCAGCAGGGCAGCTGCGCCTGTTAGCAGGTGGACTATTTTCAACATTTTGATGACTCACATTAAGATGGATCGCAAGGAAATAGCGGGTGACGTTCGGTACGCTTCGGGAAAAAGTGAGGCGTGATGCACGATTGTCGGTCCTGCCTATGCGCCACCGCCTGACGGCACTTTGGTGGCAACACGGCTGTATTTAACAGCAAAGGCGAGAGCTACTCAAATCAAGCGGTTAGCGTTCTCAGCGGTGGCTTGCGGGCCGGTGGTGTCAGTTTTTCCTGGATAGGTTGTCATGCTCGTCCCAGAGCAGTCGCCGGCGCTACCACAGCGCCGTCGCGAAAGCACTTTCACGGCAATTTAAAGTCGCTAATAAAGGAGAGGCATTTGGTCGTGGGTTGCTACGGCCGAACTAATCCCGACAGATGGCTGCGTCGGGCCGATGGTCTTGATAGAGTGGTCGGCAGTCGTTAAAACACACCATCATAGAAGAGGTCTGAACATGGCAATCGATATCGGCATCAGCGAAGAAGATCGCAAGTCCATCGTGGACGGTCTTTCCCGCCTGCTGGCAGACACCTACGTGTTGTATCTGAAAACCCATAACTTTCACTGGAACGTTACTGGTCCGGCCTTTCGTACGCTTCACCTGATGTTCGAGGAGCAGTACAACGAGTTGGCGCTGGCGGTCGATCAGATTGCCGAGCGTATCCGCGCACTGGGCTTCCCGGCACCGGGCACTTACTCAACGTATGCGCGTTTGTCTTCTATCAAAGAAGAAGAAGGCGTACCGGCTGCGGAAGACATGATTCGATCGCTTGTTCAGGGTCAGGAAGCCGTCACCCGGACCGCGCGGGGGATCTTCCCGCTGCTGGACAAAGTCAGCGACGAGCCGACTGCGGATTTGCTGACCCAGCGCATGCAGGTGCACGAGAAAACGGCCTGGATGCTGCGTTCGATGCTCGAAACACAGTAATGGGCCAGGGCGAGCATCGAAAACGATGCTCGCCCTGCGTGTCTAATTTCTCCCTCCCCCCTTCCGCATTTCCCCTGGCGCTTCGACGTCCATTAATCCTGGGCTCCCCCTGACCTTACGCGCTGCTCAGTGACCTTGCTTCACGCGTGGGCCCGCGGTTGCTCGCTGGGCAAATGGGGCAAAAGAACTCAGAAAAATATATATCTAATACCTCGGGACAGATAAATGTTCTGAGCTTTTTCAGCTTTCGGAAATCCCCCTTTCACCGTGGCAATCTCCTACGGGTTGAGAGTGCTCCTTCTGCTGGTTGCGCCTCGCGGAATACGGCTTGATAGGCACTTCTTTCATATGATTGCGAAGAGGTGCCGACGCCTATATCCGTGATCGCAAAATAGGGGGTCCGCATGAATCGGAATACTGATCAGGAGAGGTGGGAGCTGCCTCGATGTGTAAACGCCAGGGGAGACCCTTTTATCGACAACTTCAACATGAGCCTCGCCCAACCGCATGCCAGGTCGGTGAGGCTTAATGGGTTGGCCACCTGTCTGCGCCTTGAAGAGGTGTACTGGAATATCCTTTCCGAAATGGCACGATTCAACGACTGCTCCATAAACGCGGTGCTGTCCTATGTCGACCGCGAGGTTCACCTGCGTTACGGCGGCGTGAAGAACTTCAGCGGCTTGATCCGTGTGGTGTGCGTGGCTCACATACTGAGTGCCGAGGGGCTGAGGTTAACGCCGTCCCCGACCTGACCTGATTTCCGCGGGCCTGCTGCGTCGGGCCCGCATTCTCTGGCAGCCACTGCGAAGTCGCCCCTGGGCGCCTGCATCTTCTTTGCCGGTATCGGGCTGCGCGGCTGCACAGTGATGATTATCCCTATATAATCCCCCGCCTTACTGTGGAAGGCAGGAACCGGCCGCCGGGTCGGACTGCATGCCAAAGCTTGCGCACCCTCGCACCGGCGACGGGCGAAAGCTCCATCGAATTCCGAATTACGAGAAGTGAACACACGATCATGATGCGCAGCCATTATTGCGGCCAACTGAACGAGAGCCTGGAAGGTCAGGAAATTACCCTTTGCGGATGGGTCCATCGCCGTCGCGACCATGGCGGGGTGATTTTCCTCGACATCCGCGATCGTGAGGGCCTGGCCCAGGTGGTTTTCGATCCTGATCGTGCTGACACCTTCGCCATCGCCGACCGTGTTCGCAGCGAATACGTCGTCAAGCTGACCGGTAAGGTACGTGCGCGTCCTGCCGGCGCCGTCAACCCGAACATGGCGTCGGGCGCAATCGAAGTGCTGGGCTATGAGCTTGAAGTGCTCAACGAGTCGGAAACCCCGCCGTTCCCACTCAACGAGTATTCGGACGTCGGTGAAGAGACCCGCCTGCGTTATCGCTTCATCGACCTGCGTCGCCCGGAAATGGCTGAAAAGCTTCGTCTGCGCTCGCGCATCACTTCCAGCATCCGCGGCTTCCTCGACGGCAATGGCTTCCTTGACGTCGAAACGCCAATCCTGACTCGCGCCACGCCCGAAGGCGCTCGCGACTACCTGGTGCCAAGCCGTACGCATGCGGGCAGCTTCTTTGCCCTGCCGCAATCGCCGCAGCTGTTCAAACAACTGCTGATGGTTGCCGGTTTCGACCGTTACTACCAGATCGCCAAGTGCTTCCGCGACGAAGACCTGCGTGCCGACCGTCAGCCTGAATTCACTCAGATCGACATCGAAACCAGCTTCCTCAATGAAGCCGACATCATGGGCATTACCGAGGACATGATCCGCAAGCTCTTCAAGGAAGTGCTGGATCTGGAGTTCGATGATTTCCCGCACATGACCTTCGAAGAGGCCATGCGCCGTTACGGCTCCGACAAGCCGGACCTGCGTAACCCGCTGGAGCTTGTTGACGTTGCCGATCAGCTTCAGGCAGTCGACTTCAAAGTGTTCAGCGGTCCTGCCAATGATCCGAAGTGCCGCGTCACGGCCCTGCGTGTTCCCGGCGGCGCAAGCATGCCGCGCAGCAAGATCGACGAGTACACCAAGTTCGTTGGCATCTACGGCGCCAAAGGCCTGGCCTACATCAAGGTCAACGAGCGCGCCAAGGGCGTCGAGGGCCTGCAGTCCCCGATCGTCAAGAACATCCCTGAAGCCAACCTCAACGTGATCCTTGATCGCGTGGGTGCGGTTGATGGCGACATCGTGTTCTTCGGCGCCGACAAATTCAAAATCGTCAGCGAAGCGCTGGGTGCATTGCGCATCAAGCTGGGCCACGACCTCAATCTGCTTACGTGTGAGTGGGCACCGATGTGGGTCGTTGACTTCCCGATGTTCGAAGAGAATGACGACGGCAGCTTCTCGGCGCTGCATCACCCGTTCACCGCGCCGAAGTGCTCGCCTGAAGAGCTCGAAGCCAACCCGGGCACCGCACTGTCCCGTGCGTACGACATGGTCCTGAACGGCACGGAACTGGGCGGTGGTTCGATCCGTATTCACCGCAAGGAAATGCAACAGGCCGTGTTCCGTCTGCTGGGTATTTCCGAAGACGAGCAGCAGGAGAAGTTCGGCTTCCTGCTCGACGCTCTGAAGTATGGCGCGCCGCCACATGGCGGTTTGGCGTTCGGTCTGGATCGTCTGGTCATGTTGATGACCGGGGCTCAGTCCATCCGGGAAGTCATTGCGTTCCCGAAAACCCAGAGTGCTGCGGACGTAATGACCCAGGCGCCGGGTGTGGTTGATGCCAAGGCGCTGCGTGAGTTGCACATCCGTCTGCGCGAGACACCGAAAGCCGAGTAATTAAGACAAGAGTCCGGCGGACCGACCATTCGGTCCTCCGGTGCTCGCCCATATCGGGCAGGATTCGAGTGAAGCGTCTGCGTGTGAGTGATCTGCGCGGGCGTGCGTGTTTCAAGGTTTGGAGCGTGTTATGGCTGGTCATTCCAAGTGGGCGAACATCAAGCACCGCAAAGAGCGTCAGGACGCCAAGAAAGGCAAGATATTCACTAAATGGATTCGCGAGTTGACGGTCGCTGCTCGTCAGGGCGGCGGTGATCCGGCGTCGAATCCGCGCTTGCGTCTGGCGCAGGACAAGGCCCTTGGCGCGAACATGAGCCGGGACATCATCGACCGCGCCATTGCGCGCGGGGCCGGCGCTGCCGACGCCGATGACATGGTCGAGCTGGGTTACGAGGGCTACGGCCCGGGTGGCGTAGCAGTCATGGTCGAAACCATGACCGATAACCGCAACCGGACCGCGGCTGCCGTGCGTCATGCGTTCAGCAAGTGCGGCGGCAACCTGGGCACTGACGGTTCGGTTTCGTATCTGTTCGAGCGCAAGGGGCAGATTTCCTTCGCGCCGGGTGTGAACGAAGACGCACTCATCGAAGCGGCGATGGAAGCGGACGCCGATGACGTGGTAAGTCATGAAGACGGCTCCATCGATGTGTTTACCTCGTTCTCCAGTTTCTACGCTGTACGCAACGCGCTGGAAGCCGCCGGGTTCACGCCCGCCGACGCCGAGATCGTCATGCAGCCCACCACCAGTGCGGTGCTTGATCTAGACATGGCGGAGAAGGTCCTCAAGCTGATCGATATGCTTGAAGACCTCGACGACGTACAGAACGTCTATTCCAACGCTGAAATCCCGGACGAGGTGCTGGAGCAGCTCAGCTGATCTTCAGGCGAGTCGGAACTTGAGGCCGGAGCGCACGAAGCGTTGATCATCATCGCTATCGGCCTCCGGCTTCTGCCTTTATGCTGCATCCAACGGTTCGCGTCACCTCTCAAGCTGCAGGCGTTATGACTCTTATTTTAGGTATCGATCCCGGTTCGCGAATAACCGGCTTTGGCGTAGTGCGTGATACGGGGCGCGGCTGCGAGTACGTGGCATCGGGATGCATCCGAACGGGCACCGGTTTGCTTCACGAGCGGCTGCAAATTGTCTATCGCGGCGTGCGCGAGGTCATCCAGACCTACGGGCCGGTGACGATGGGCATTGAAAAAGTGTTCATGGCGCGTAACCCCGATTCCGCCCTCAAACTGGGCCAGGCACGCGGCGCTGCGATTGTAGCGGGTGCCGAAGAAGGCCTGGAAATTGCCGAATACACTGCAACTCAGGTCAAGCAGGCCGTCTCGGGAACGGGCGGGGCAAACAAGGATCAGGTGATGATGATGGTCATGCACCTGCTCAAGCTGACCACTAAACCGCAGGTGGATGCGTCGGACGCGCTGGCAATTGCCATGTGCCACGCCCATACCCGATCAAGCCTCATTCCCCACGGCCTCAATACCGCGCGCAGTCGTGGCGGCCGCTTGCGGCTCTGATGAAATTATTTGCGCTAGCCCGGTCCGTCGCAGCGACGGGCATCTGGAAAGGATTTATTCGTGATTGGACGTCTACGCGGTACGTTGGTCGAAAAGCAGCCGCCGCATCTGGTACTGGATGTCAACGGTGTGGGTTATGAAGTCGAAGTGCCCATGACCACGCTTTATCGCCTGCCGCATCTGGGCGAGACCGTGACGCTGCATATTCACCTGGTGGTACGGGAAGACGCTCACCTGCTGTTCGGGTTCTACGAAAAACGTGACCGCGAGATGTTCCGCGAGTTGATACGCCTCAACGGCGTCGGCCCCAAGCTGGCGTTGGCCTTGATGTCGACGCTTGAGGTGGATGAGCTGGTGCGTTGCGTTCAGGCGCAGGATACCTCGGCACTGACCCGCGTGCCGGGCGTAGGCAAGAAGACTGCCGAGCGTTTGCTGGTAGAACTCAAAGATCGCTTCAAGGCCTGGGACGCCTTGCCGGGTACGTTTGCACTGGTATCGGACGGCCCGGGTGCGCCTGTTCCGGTGGCGACTGCCGAGTCGGATGCCGTCAGCGCGTTGATCTCCCTGGGGTACAAACCCCAGGAGGCGAGCAAGGCCGTGACTGCGATTAAGGACAAGAATCTCAGCAGCGAAGACCTCATTCGCCGCGCATTGAAGGGGATGCTGTAAGTGATAGATGCTGATCGGCTGATCGCGGCCACCGGACGCGACCGTGACGAGCAACTGGATCGCGCGATCCGGCCGCTGAGCCTGGCCGACTACATCGGCCAGCCTACCGTGCGCGAACAGATGGAGCTCTTCATTCAGGCTGCTCGCGGCCGCAATGAAGCGCTCGATCACACGCTCATCTTCGGTCCACCGGGCCTGGGTAAAACCACCCTGGCCAATATCATCGCGCAGGAAATGTCGGTGTCGATCAAGAGCACGTCGGGCCCGGTGCTTGAGCGACCTGGCGACCTCGCTGCCATTCTCACCAATCTCGAGCCGCACGATGTGCTGTTCATCGACGAGATCCACCGGCTTTCACCCATCGTGGAAGAGGTCCTGTATCCGGCGATGGAAGACTTTCAGCTGGATATCATGATCGGTGAGGGGCCCGCTGCACGCTCCATCAAGCTCGATCTGCCGCCCTTTACGCTGGTCGGTGCAACTACCCGCGCCGGCATGCTCACCAATCCGCTGCGTGACCGTTTCGGTATCGTGCAGCGTCTTGAGTTTTATAGCACTGCGGATCTGGCGACCATCGTGTCGCGCTCGGCAAAAATTCTCGGGCTCTACATCGAGGACGAAGGCGCATTTGAAATCGCCCGTCGGGCACGGGGCACGCCGCGTATCGCCAACCGGCTGCTGAGGCGTGTGCGTGATTTTGCGGAAGTGCGTGCGAAGGGCGAGATCACCAAGGCGATTGCAGACCTTGCGCTGAACCTGCTGGACGTCGATGAGCGTGGTTTCGATCATCAGGACCGACGTCTGCTGCTGACAATGATCGAAAAATTCGACGGCGGTCCGGTTGGCGTCGATAACCTTGCAGCGGCCATTAGCGAAGAGCGTCACACAATTGAGGACGTGCTGGAACCCTATTTGATCCAGCAAGGCTATATGATGCGCACACCGCGGGGTCGCATGGTCACTCGACACGCCTATCTGCATTTTGGCCTCAATATTCCATCGAAAATGGGCGAGAGGGCGGTCATGGACGAACCCGCCGAAGACCCTGACGAATAACTCGACAATCGACCGATCTATTCGGGTGTTTCATGGTCAGACGGGCAGTCACCGAAATGTGATGTGCTGCTGGCGGCAAAAACGGTGAAAACAGTTGCCTGGCCGGATTGGCAACCTGAGGAGTAAGCACTAGAGTATGCGCGCGCAAAACGGGGCTCAGTCGTTCGCACATCGTTGTCGCGTTTATTACGAGGACACCGATGCCGGCGGCATCGTTTACTACGTCAATTACCTGAAATTCATGGAGCGGGCTCGAACCGAGCGACTGCGGGAGTTGGGGTTTGCCCAATCCGCAATGGCGGGTATCGAGAACCTGTTATTTGTCGTGCATTCCAGCGAGGCTCGTTACCACAAGCCTGCGCGGCTGGACGATGAGCTGCTGATCAGCGCCGAAGTAATCGAATTGAACCGCGCCAGCCTGCGCTTCATGCAACAGGTCAGGCGGGCTGCGGATGATGTACTGCTCTGCGAGGGGCAGTTTTTGGTGGCGTGTGTGCGCGCCGACAGTTTAAAACCCCGGGCCATTCCCGAAGCTCTGCGTACGGCCTTTGCCGGGCAGGGCGGCGCGGGGACACATTCAGAGCAGGAGATACAGCGTGGAAGCTAACGTCGTCGACCATTCCTCCATGTGGAGTTTGGTCAGCAATGCCAGCGTGGTTGTGCAGTTGGTAATGCTGATCCTGGTGGCCGCCTCGGTCACCTCGTGGATCATGATCTTTCAGCGCAGCGCCATGTTGCGCGCAGGGCGTCGGGCGCTGGACAGCTTCGAGGAGCGCTTTTGGTCAGGCATCGATCTGTCCAAGCTCTATCGTCAGGCGGGCAGCAACCCTGATCCGGATTCCGGCGTAGAGCAAATCTTCCGCGCAGGCTTCAAGGAATTCTCGCGTCTGCGTCAGCAGGCCGGGGTAGACCCGGATGCGGTCATGGAAGGTGTTGCGCGCGCCATGCGTGTTGCGATTTCCCGCGAAGAAGAGAAGCTTGAGCAAAGCCTGCCATTCCTGGCGACCGTCGGTTCAACCAGCCCGTATATCGGTCTGTTCGGCACCGTCTGGGGGATCATGAACTCCTTCCGCGGTCTGGCCACTGCGCAACAGGCCACGCTGGCTACGGTTGCACCGGGCATCGCCGAAGCCCTGATCGCGACCGCGATCGGTCTGTTCGCAGCGATTCCTGCGGTCATCGCCTACAACCGTTTCGCTGCTCGTGGTGAGAACCTGATCGGTCGTTACTACACATTCGCCGACGAGTTCCAGGCGATCCTGCACCGTAAAGTGCACACCAGCGAAGAATAAGCAGGTATTACCCAATGGCTTTAATCGCTCGCGGCCGACGCAACAAGCGCAAGCCGGTCGCCGAAATGAACGTGGTCCCCTACATCGACGTGATGCTGGTGCTGCTGGTCATCTTCATGGTCACTGCTCCGATGATCAACCAGGGCGTGAAAGTTGATCTGCCCAAGGTCTCCAGTGAGGCTTTGCCGCAGGACAACAACAATCAGGTCCTGACGATTTCGATCAAGGCCGACAAGACTTACTACTGGAACCTTGGCAGCGAAGTCGATACCGACAAGCAGATGGACAAGGCCATGACCTTGCCCCAGTTGACCAGCGCCGTGACCAAAATCATTGCGGCCGGTCGCGATGCGGGCAAGCAGACCCAGGTCTTCATCCGCGGTGACAAGACCGTCGACTACGGCGCCGTCATGGGCACGATGGGCGGGTTGCAGAAGGCCGGGGTCGGGAATGTTGGTTTGATTACCGAGGCCCCCTGATGCAGCCGATTCGAGAGCCGTCCGCCTCGGAAAGCTACTTCTGGCCGTCCGTCTGGGCGGTAGGGCTGCACGTCCTGATTTTTGGTTTGTTGTTCGTCAGCTTTGCAATGACGCCTGAGCTTCCCGAAGCCAAGCCGATCGTTCAGGCAACGCTCTATCAGTTGAAATCAAAAAGTCAGGCCACTACCCAGACCAACCAGAAGCTGGCCGGTGAGGCAAAGAAGTCCGCTGCGCGACAGACTGAAGTCGAACAGATGGAACAGAAAAAAGTCGAGCAGGAGGCGGTGAAGGCGGCGGAACAAAAGAAAGCCGATGCTGCTCAAAAAGCCGAAGAACAAAAGGCCGAGGAAGCGAAGAAAGCTGACGACGCCAAAAAGGCTGACGACGCTAAAAAAGCGGCCGATGATGCCAAGAAAGCCGAAGCCAAAAAAGCGGATGACGCGAAGAAAGTCGCTGAAGAGAAACAATTGGCTGATATAGCCAAGAAGAAAGCTGAAGACGACGCGAAGAAGAAAGCCGAGGAAGACGCCAAACGCGCGGCTGCCGAGGAAGCCAAGAAGCAGGCTGCCGAGGACGCGAAGAAGCAGGCTGCAGACGACGCCAAGAAAAAGGCTACGGAAGACGCGAAGAAAAAAGCGGCTGAGGACGCCAAGAAGAAAGCGACCGAAGACGCCAAAAAGAAAGCCCAGGATGCCGCTCGCAAATCTGCGGAAGACAAGAAGGCGCAAGCGTTGGCCGATCTGCTTTCCGACAAGCCGGAACGCCAACAGGCGCTGGCAGATGAGCGGGGCGATGAAGTTGCGGGCAGTTTCGATGATTTGATTCGCTCCCGGGCAGCCGAAGGCTGGGCACGTCCGCCTTCTGCGCGCAAGGGCATGACAGTGGTCTTGCAGATCGGCATGTTGCCGGACGGCACTGTCACTTCGGTGACTGTGGCAAAGTCCAGTGGCGACGGTCCTTTCGACAGTTCAGCTGTAGCAGCGGTCAAGAACATTGGTCGTTTGACAGAGATGCAGGGGATGAAGCCTTCGGACTTCGCGCCTTACCGTTCATTCAAGATGACATTCACACCTGAGGACCTAGCCTTGTGATTAACCTTCTTCGAGGAATGCTTGTCGTTCTTTGTTGCGCAGCGGGATTTGCCGCAGCTGACGAAAAGAACATTCTGGTAACAAGCGGCAGTGATCGTGCGACGCCTATCGCCGTTGTGCCGTTCGGTCTGCAGGGTGGGAGCGTCCTGCCTGAAGACATGGCCAAGATCATTGGCAACGACCTGCAGAACTCGGGCTACTACTCGCCGATTCCAAAGGAAAACATGATCAGCCAGCCGAGCCAGGCCAGCGAAGTCATCTTCCGTGACTGGAAGGCGCTGGGTGCTCAGTACGTGATGGTCGGCAGCATCGTTCCTGCGGGCGGTCGTCTGCAGGTTCAATATGCGCTGTTCAATGTCGCCACCGAGCAACAGGTGCTGACAGGT
The DNA here is from genome assembly GCF_000759445.1 of Pseudomonas lutea. Classification (NCBI taxonomy): domain Bacteria; kingdom Pseudomonadati; phylum Pseudomonadota; class Gammaproteobacteria; order Pseudomonadales; family Pseudomonadaceae; genus Pseudomonas; species Pseudomonas lutea. The sequence continues at coordinate 454,940 of NZ_JRMB01000002.1, read as the reverse complement.
AACGTTTCGGGCACCGCTGATCAACTGCGCGATATGTCTCACTACATCGCCGACCAGTCGTTTGAAAAGCTGACCGGCATCAAAGGCGCGTTTTCGACTCGTATGCTGTACGTCACTGCCGAGCGTTTCTCGACGGATAACACTCGCTATACGCTGCAGCGCTCCGACTACGATGGGGCGCGGGCAGTCACGTTGCTGCAATCGCGTGAGCCGATCCTGTCGCCACGCTTTGCGCCGGATGGCAAGCGCATCGCCTATGTATCGTTCGAACAGAAGCGTCCGCGCATTTTTGTTCAGCACATCGATACCGGTCGTCGCGAACAAATCACCAATTTCGAAGGCCTGAACGGCGCGCCTGCGTGGTCTCCAGACGGCAGCAAATTGGCGATGGTGTTGTCGAAGGATGGCAACCCGGAAATCTACGTTATGAATCTGGCGTCGCGTCAACTGTCGCGAGTTACCAACGATTCTTCTATTGATACCGAGCCGTTCTTCGGTAAAGACGGGTCCACGCTTTATTTCACTTCTGATCGTGGCGGCAAGCCTCAGATCTATAAAACCAGTATTAATGGCGGGGGGGCAGAGCGCGTTACTTTCATCGGTAACTACAACGCCAACCCTAAGTTATCGGCGGATGAAAAGACGCTTGTGATGATCCATCGTCAAGATGGCTTCACTAACTTCAAGGTGGCGGCTCAGGATTTGCAGCGCGGTAGCGTAAAAATCCTCACAGACAGCAACCTTGATGAGTCGCCTACTGTTGCGCCTAACGGCACCATGGTAATCTACGCCACCCGCCAGCAGGGCCGGGGAGTCTTGATGCTCGTGTCCATTAATGGACGCGTAAGGCTCCCGCTTCCTACCGCTCAAGGCGAAGTCAGAGAACCTTCCTGGTCCCCTTACCTGAACTGACGCGGCGCTTTACGTTGTACTTAACACACTTGGGGTTCATTAGGAGTTTTACGATGGAAATGCTGAAGTTTGGTAAATTTGCTGCGCTGGCTCTGGCCATGGCCGTAGCTGTAGGTTGCTCGTCCAAAGGCGGCGACAATGCCGGTGCTGGCGGCGCTGCTGTAGATCCTAACGCTGGTTACGGCGCTAACTCTGGTGCTGTTGATGGCAGCCTGAGCGAAGAAGCTGCTCTGCGCGCTATCACCACTTTCTACTTCGAATACGACAGCTCTGACCTGAAACCAGAAGCCATGCGCGCTCTGGACGTTCACGCCAAAGACCTGAAAGCCAACGGCGCTCGCGTAGTTCTGGAAGGTAACACTGACGAACGCGGTACTCGCGAATACAACCTGGCACTGGGCGAGCGTCGTGCGAAAGCCGTTCAACGCTACCTGGTTCTGCAGGGCGTTTCGCCAGCTCAGCTGGAAATCGTTTCCTACGGTGAAGAGCGTCCAGTTGCTACCGGTAACGACGAGCAATCGTGGGCTCAAAACCGTCGCGTCGAACTGCGTAAGTAATTTGACATGCGAACGTGCCGCCGTGCTCTAACCGTTTTGGCTCTCACCCTTCCTCTTGCAGCGATGGGTGCGGTTCCTGTGGTCGATGACAACTCTGGCTCTGCTGGTAGCAGTTATCCGCCGTCGGGTTATGGTACGGCTGGCGCCTACGCCGGAGGTGCGGCTACGACTGCACCTTCGGCGCAAGGTCAGCTGTTCATGCAGTTGCAGCAAATGCAGGACGAGATTTCGCGGTTACGCGGAATGGTTGAAGTCCAGCAGAACGACATCCAGCAAATGAAGCAAGAAGCGCTGGACCGTTACAAGGATCTCGACTCTCGTATAGGAGCTGGCGGCGCACCTGCTGCACCAGCTGCCAATAATTCCACATCCGACGGCGGTGCCAATGCCGGCGGAGCACCTTCGACCCCTGCCGCCCAAGCTTCTCAGGCCAGCAGTGAACCCGGCGACCCGGCGAAAGAAAAGCTCTACTACGATGCTGCTTTCGACCTGATCAAGGCGAAGGATTTTGACAAAGCCAGCCAGGCGTTTGCCGCATTCCTGCGCAAATACCCAAACAGCCAGTACGCGGGCAACGCCCAGTATTGGCTGGGTGAAGTAAACCTGGCCAAGGGCGACCTTCAGGGCGCCGGTCAGGCATTCGCCAAGGTCAGTCAGCTTTACCCCAAACATGCCAAAGTGCCTGACTCCTTGTACAAGCTGGCAGACGTAGAACGCCGCCTGGGTCACACCGACAAGGTGAAGGGTATCCTTCAGCAGGTCGTTGCCCAGTATCCCGGTACTTCGGCCGCTCAGTTGGCCCAGCGGGACCTGCAGCGTCTCTGATTGCAGCGCAATCTGACCGCTGATTCAAGAAAGCCGCGCGTTGCGCGGCTTTTTTCGTTAGAATTCCGCCCCCGAAATTCCGGTATTGATTACGCTTCAGCGGATTCTGCGTGTGCAGGGTGTGCTGAAGTGCCTGACGGAGGCGGATGGCCTGTTTAGCCGTTACGCCCGTGGCCCCTATGCAAGACACATTACGCATCACCGAAGTATTCTATTCGCTGCAGGGCGAGACGCGCACAGCAGGCTTGCCCACGGTTTTCGTGCGTCTGACTGGCTGCCCTTTGCGCTGCGGTTATTGCGACAGCGAGTACGCCTTTAGCGGCGGAACCGTGCAGACCCTCGATTCGCTGATGGAGCAAGTTGCCAGCTATCGCCCGCGTTACGTCTGCGTCACCGGTGGCGAGCCCCTCGCTCAGCCGAACGCCATCCCTCTGCTGCAACGCCTTTGCGATGCCGGCTACGAGGTTTCCCTGGAAACCAGTGGCGCGCTGGACATCTCAAAAGTTGATACGCGCGTAAGCCGCGTCGTTGACTTGAAGACCCCTGGTTCCAAAGAAGTAGCGCGTAACCGATACGAAAATATCGAATTGCTCACGCCTAACGACCAGGTCAAATTCGTAATCTGCTCGCGGGAAGATTATGACTGGGCGGTATCGAAGATAATCCAGTACGGACTTGAGCGGCGCGCCGGCGAGGTATTGTTTTCCCCGGTCCACCGCGATCTGAACGTCACAGACCTGGCCGACTGGATCGTGGCCGACAACCTTCCGGTGCGTCTGCAGCTGCAGTTGCACAAGATCCTCTGGAACGACGAGCCGGGGCGCTGAATGAGTGAACAATCAATGAGTGACAAAAGAGCGGTCATCCTGCTGTCCGGTGGGCTGGATTCGGCCACCGTGGTCGCGATGGCGAAAGCTGATGGTTTCGACTGCTACACCATGAGTTTCGATTACGGCCAACGTCATCGCGCCGAGCTGCAGGCGGCCGAGCGCGTGGCATCGGACATGGGCGTCATCGAACATAAAGTCATTGGCCTGAATCTGAATGGCATCGGCGGTTCGGCATTGACCGACAGCAGCATTCCCGTGCCGGAGACGGCGGGTGAGGGCATCCCGGTGACTTACGTGCCGGCGCGCAATACCGTTTTCCTGTCGCTGGCGCTTGGGTGGGCAGAGGTACTGGGAGCCCGAGACATCTTCATCGGGGTCAACGCCGTGGATTACTCGGGATACCCTGATTGTCGCCCCGAGTTTGTGGAAGCCTTCGAGCGTATGGCCAACCTTGCGACCAAGGCAGGCGTTGAGGGGCAGGGCTTCACCATTCGTGCGCCTTTGCAGATGCTGAGTAAAGCCGACATCGTCAAAGCCGGGACCCGTCTGGGTGTGGATTACGGACTGACGGTTTCCTGCTATCAGGCCGACGAGCAAGGCCGTGCCTGCGGAAAATGTGACAGCTGCCGCCTGCGTGCGGAGGGCTTCGCGGCCGCTGGCGTCACGGACCCTACGCGTTATTTTTAAAATATTTTCACTCGGGTGTTGAATTACTGTGAAATATCAGTAATATACGCGCCACAACGAAGCGGGTCGTTAGCTCAGTTGGTAGAGCAGTTGGCTTTTAACCAATTGGTCGTAGGTTCGAATCCCACACGACCCACCATTTCGAAAATCTGGAAGGCCCATGAAAATGCGGATTTCCAGATTTTTTTTTTGCCTGAAATAAAGTGGGCGAAGGCTCATAGAGCAGTTCCAGCTTCGCCGAGCATCAAACAGCACCAGAGGTTGACGTTGACGCCCTGCGTCAGTCGAGCAAATCCAAATGCTCGAGCTGACCCAGGATGAATACCTCTGCAGAAGTGCTAGCGACGTCCTGACAGAACCGACCGTGTGGAGCTCATCCCGCGAACTTGTATTCACCACCCTTTTCGATTGCCTTGGCATACGCCGGACGCGCCTGGAACCGTTCGATCCATGCCTCCAGGTTAGGGTAGTGCTGCAGCATCCCTTGGGATTTGGCAAATTCGCCAATGAAGCTCATTTGGATGTCCGCGCCGCTCAGTTCTTCACCCACCAGGTACGGTGTAAGACTCAATGCAGCTTCCAGATAGCCCAGATAATTGGCCAGCTCGGATTCGATCCGCGGTTGCAGCGGCTTGCCGGCTTCCCCGAGGCGCCCAACATATAGGTTAAGCATCAACGGCAGCATGGCCGAACCCTCTGCGAAGTGCAGCCATTGCACGTACTCGTCGTACGTCGCAGTGCTTGGGTCGGGTTGCAGCTGGCCGTTGCCATGGCGGCGGATCAGGTAATCGACGATAGCGCCGGACTCGATCAGCACATGAGGGCCATCCTCAATAACCGGTGATTTGCCCAGCGGGTTAATGGCTTTCAGTTCAGCCGGAGCGAGGTTGGTGTTGGCGTCTCGCTGGTAGTGCTTGATCTCGTAGGGCAGCGCCAGCTCCTCCAGTAGCCATAAAATACGCTGCGAGCGGGAATTGTTGAGATGGTGAACGATGATCATGAGGTCTCCCTTGAGACGGTGAGTACCTAGGGAAGACTGCTCAGGCGCACGGGGGTTCTAAACGATTGTCATCTGTACGCGCGATAGCAAGACCCTGCGTTGACAGACAGCGTGCATGCTGGCTCTGACAGTGCCAGCCTGGATGAGGAATCCAAACCGGCAATGCCGCTGCAGCACCCGTGGGGTTGATCTGCCGAAGGGTCAAAACGCAACTGAAGTCTGTACGTAAACCGTACGGGGCTCCCCGACGTATTTGCCTCGGTTGTTATCGTCGAACGAGCGAGTGTAGTACTGGCGGTTGAGCATATTTTTGATGCCAACTGCAACATTCAAATCAGACAGCTGAGGGCCGAAGTCGTAGCCGGCGCGGCTGCTGAACACCATGTAGCCGGGAATGCGCCCGGTACTGCCGTCAGCGCTTTCGTCCGAAGTGTTGGCATTGTCGGCAAACTGACTGCTCTGAAACGAGCCGTCCAGGTTCAACTTCCATGGGCCCCCTGTGTAACTCACTCCCATCGTGCCCTTGTGCTTTGACGAAAACGGCACACGGTTGCCTTTGTTGGGGCCATTTTCTCGGATCGTAGCGTCGACGAAGGCATAGGTTGCATAGATGTCGTAACCCGCCAAGGCAGGCGTCAAGGCGTCCAGAGCGTAGTTGATGCTCGATTCGATCCCCTGATGGCGTGTCTCGCCGCGCGCGATAATGGTGTCGTTTGTCTGGTTGCTGTCGTACTGGTTGTCGAAGTTGATCAGGAACGTCCCGATCTCGGCCCGCAGGTTACCGTTGTCATAGCGGGTGCCGAGCTCCCATGTCCGCGCCTTCTCCGGCTTCACTTCGCCGCCGGTTACGCGGTTGGGCATCTGGCTGTATTGCACGCTTCCGAACGAGCCCTCGGTATTGGCGTACAGATTCCAGCTGTCGGTCAGGTGGTAAAGCACGTTCAGTGCAGGGAGTGCTGTGTTGTAGTCGCCCTGGTATTTGACACCGCTCAGGTTGTTGTTTTGAGCAGTGTCGATCATCTCGTAGCGAATGCCTGGGGTGACGGTCCATTTGCCGATGTCGATTCGGTCGTCAATATAAAATGCATGAGCCTCGGTCGCGCCACGGGTGTCACGGTCGTTGCGGCTGGCAGTTGTGGGCAAGTCACCATTTACCGGCTCACGATAGCGCATCTCATGACCTGCTTCGTTCACGTAGCGATAGCCGATGCCGACCTCATGCGAAGACTCCCCCACCGCGAAGCCCTGGGATAGACGGGTTTCCAGACCACGCACCCAATATTCTCGGGGCGACAGAGACACAAAGCTGCCTTGGTCCAGATAACCGCTGCGCAGCGTCTCGGTGAAGAATGTGTTGGCGGTGAAGACCCGCGCGTCCTGCTCGTAGCGATAACCAACGTTGAGCAGTGTGCGTCGGCCCCAGAACTTGTCTTTCAGACGCGTCGATTGATACGGATCGGCATCGTAGTCCGCGACGCTGAGGCCGCCCGGCATCTGGGCTTCGCCATCGTAGTACTGAGCCATCGCGTTCAGGCTGTTGGCCTCATCAATCTGGTATTTACCCTTGAGAATCAGGTCATCAATTTGCGTGTCGCTGTGCTCGCGCCAGTCGCCGCCGCGAACGCCGGAATAGAGAATCGCCCCGCCCATACCGTTATCAGCAGTCCCCCCGGCCAACAGGTTACCGGTGGTTTTGAAGCCGTCATGGCTGGAGCCTGGACTGGTCTCGGTCTGAACGCCGCCCTTGAGCGTGGCTTCGTCGGGGATGGCTCGGGTCACGAAGTTAACGATGCCGCCCACGTTTTGGGGGCCGTAGCGCACCGCGCCGCCGCCGCGCACGACGTCCACTGCATCCATGTTGCCCATGCTGATCGGCGCGAATGACAACTGAGGCTGGCCGTACGGCGCGAAGGGTACCGGGATGCCATCCATCAAGACGGTCGAGCGCGTCGCCAGGCGCGGATTGAGGCCGCGAATACCGAAATTCAGTGCCATGTCATGGCTGCCGGTGCCGTTATTTTCCGGAGCGTTGACGCCGGGCACGCGGTTCAGCACATCACGTGCCGAGGTGGCACCTGCGCGCTCGAATTCCTCGCGGCGAACGACGTCTCGTGCGCCAGGGTGTTCGAAAACATTGATCTGCTGCGCTTCACCCAGCCAGTCGCCGACTACCGTTGATACCCCCAACTCGATCGGTGCGGCAGATGCACTGGCAGCTTGCACGGTAAAGCCATTATTCCCATCGGCAACGGCTTGAAGACCCGTGCCTTCAAGCAACGCGGCCAGACCTTGCCCGGGTGTGTATTGACCTTGGAGGCCGCGACTCCTCAGGCCGCTGGCGACCTGTGAGCCATACGAGATCAGGACGCCTGATTCCCGACCAAACTGATTCAACGCCGTTTCCAGTTCACTCGGGGCGATGTCATAGGCTTTGGGCCCCGTCTCGGCGGCATGGGCTATCGAGAGGCTACCCAGCGAAAAGCTTGCGCTAAAAATGATGTGGCGCAACGTGCGTCCCAAAGGGGAGGGCTGTGTGGGGCGGGCTGACATGCAGGATTCCTTTGGCGGGAAGATTAGAGTGCTTACCTGTCTGTCACGCGAAGGACGCGATACGGCTCACGGATTTTCAAAATTCTTTGCGTAGCGCGGTTCCGCCGCGGAAAACTGCCTCTCCCGCGCTGAGGAATCGCGTCGAGCTGCGAGTCGCCATGCTCCGCTCAACCTGCGGCGCGGACGCCTGGCGTCTCGCTGAACGACGAGCGGGGACTTAACCCCGCGCCTGCACGTTGACCCAATAGCGAGTAAAACGCTGCACATGCACAGGCAAGACGGTTTCCAGCGTGTCGAGAATGCGTTCGCTGTCAGCCACTGGGTAAGTGCCGGAGATCAGCAGGTTGGCCACGTTCACATCGCAGTTCAGACGGCCACGGCGGTAACGCGACAGCTCGTCAAGGAAGTCGCCCAGCTTCATGCTCGACGCGACAAGCATGCCGTGGGTCCAGGCTCCGCTGCCGGCGTCCAGCGGTTGTATGCTTCCCCATGCAGTGCGGCTAAACGTCACCTGTTGCTGCGCTTGCAAGATAAGGCCAGGTCTCGCCTGGTCAGCGACTTGCAGCTCAACTGTTCCAGCGAACACCGCCAGTTGCGTGCGGCCCTTGAACTGACGCAGATTGATACGACTGGAGGCGGTCGCGACGTTGATGTTGCCTTCGGCAGTCAGGAGGCTCAGCGGGCGAGGGTCCACCGAATCGGTCACAAGGATTTCTCCGGACAGCAACCGTATCCGACGCTGCTGTGCATTGAATTCCACATCCACGGCGCTGGCAGTGTTCAGCTGAATCCGGCTGCCATCCCCCAGGGATACGTTGCGCTGTTCGCCTACGCCACTGTTGTAGTCCGCGAGCAGGGGCTGCAGCGCAAACTGGTCACGCAGGCTCAGACCCGCGACGGAGCCCGCCCCCAGCAGCAACAGCAGTTTGAGGGCATGGCGTCGCCCCTTGGAGTTGGGCGCACCCAGCGCCGCATGTGCGAGCGGTGAGGAAAGACCGCTCAGGCGTTGATTGACCCGCTGTATATGCGCCCATGCCCGCTGATGCTCGGCGTTGCCATTGAGCCAGACCTGCCAGGCCTTCTGGCGAGCTGCGCTTAAAGGCCCTTCTTGCGTCTCCAGCAGCCAGTCGATGGCCTGCTGCGCTACTTCAGGCGGGATATCGGACTTATTGAGGGAATCGCCGTTGGGGTTCATAGGGCGAAATAGCAGCGCAACGCAGCCTTATTGATATGGCGTTTGACCGTTGCGATGGAAATGCCAAGCGCACTGGCGATATCGCCGTGGCTCAAACCATCGACTTGGGACATCAGAAAAGCGCGCCTCACGGGAACAGGAAGCCCGTCCAGTAGCTGATCGAGTTCCACAAGGGTTTCAAGAATGATTGCCTTTTCTTCCTCAGACGGCATAACGCCTTCAGGCAGTTCTGCAAGTGTCTGGTAATAGGCGCGTTCAAGGTCCTGACGCCGGTAGTAATTGCACAGCACCCGCCGCGCTACCGTGGTCAGGAACGCTCTCGGCTCTTCAATTTGCTGTGCACTGCGGGAGACCAGGACTTTGATGAACGTGTCCTGCGCCAAATCAGCTGCGCTGTGGGGGCAGCCGAGCTTGCGCCTCAACCAACCCGTCAACCAGGCGTTATGCGCCCGGAACAGGCCGTCTACGGTGTGTGCAAGGGCAGGGTGGACGAGAGACATCGGGAAGAGCGATCCAGGGGATTCGTGCGGGGCATGGATTCTGTCAGACTCTGCTGCGTATGAGAATATTTATCATTCAAATAAGGTCCGTCTCTCGTCCTGTGCGCGCATTTGCCTCTCGCTTGCTACACGCATGCTGATAGGTTGCGCGATCACTGAATCACGGCGCTGGCCTTCCCACGAGCGTCATCCCCTTTTGGAGCTTTCATGTCGTCAAGCAAACGTGACATAGCGCGTGTTGAGCGTCGCCTCGCCGCCACGCTGACTGAGGCCTGCGAGACTGCCGCGGCTGAAATCCCTGGCTTCGAATGGCTTACTCACGCGGTAGACCATGCGCAGTTCCAGCAAAGCCTGCGGGTTATATGGGTTTTCGATACTGAGGCAAACAAGGAACAAGCGATCGCTGTAGGGCAGGACGCACGAATGCGTGAACTGACCGCCGCGGCGTTGAGCAAGATTGACGTGGAGGCTCAGAGTCTCGTCCGATGCGTGCGTTTTGATTCCGAAGAAGCGTGTCTGCGTCATGACGGTGGAGACTGGCGTGTGCGTCTGGCCAGGATTCATGGCGCGTAGAGGCGATGTGTCCAACCCCGACATGCCGACCTGCCCGAGCAGTCGTAACATAAGCGCCGAACGCAGGGACAGAGCCGGGCTGCGTCAATCAACTTGAACATCTGCCTCGACAAGGTCTCTGACAATAACGCGGCGCGACTCTGTGCTGCGCCATTCGCAGGGAGACTAGGCTCGCATGAACGTTCTTATGATTCTTACATCGCACGATCAGCTCGGCGACACCGGTAAAAAGACCGGGTTTTGGCTCGAAGAATTCGCGGCGCCGTATTACACCTTCATAGACGCAAACGCCCAGGTCACCTTGGCGTCGCCAAAGGGCGGACAGCCGCCGCTGGACCCAAAAAGCGACGAGCCCGATGCCCAGACCGAAGCCACGCGCCGCTTCAAGGCAGACAGCAATGCGCAGGCGGCCCTGGCAAATACGCTGCCGCTGGGCGAAATCGATCCCTACAATTTCGACGCCGTGTTTTACCCGGGTGGCCACGGCCCGCTGTGGGACCTGGCTGAAGATCTGGATTCCAAAGTGCTGATCGAAGCTTTCTACGCTGCCAATAAGCCGATTGCTGCCGTTTGCCACGCGCCTGGGGTATTTAAGAACGTCTGCACACCTGACGGCCATCCAGTGGTGCATGGGAAGAAGGTCACAGGCTTTACCAACTCTGAGGAGCAAGCCGCCGGCCTGACCGAGGTCGTGCCGTTTCTGGTCGAAGACATGCTCAAGGAAAAAGGTGCCCTTTATTCCAAAGCTGCAGATTGGGCCAGCTATGTGGTGGAAGACGGCCATTTGATCACCGGTCAGAACCCGGCTTCGTCCGAAGCCGCGGCTGAGGCACTGCTCAAGCGCCTGGCCCAGGAACAGGCGGACTGATCCAGCCTGCCTGGCCTGCCCCTGTGCAGGCCAGGCAGAATGTGCGCAGCGAGCGGCGTCCTGGCCTCTGCGTTAACAACGCTTGCACCTGAACGCGAACCCCATCGACACCACCCGCCGCCGTATCCCCCTCGCCGTACCGCCCTAAGCATCCCCCCGTTGTTCACCCGACCAGTGCCCGCGCCCTCGCTTCAAGTCGGCTTTCCCACAGCCGATACAGAAAAAAGCGTTGCGTACGCCATGGCTACGCACCGCAATCCTTTCTAGTGAGCCAGCGATGAACCCATTCAACCTCTTAAATCGATCCCGAGCCAGCGGCCAGGGAGCGATCAGCCTTAACTGCACGGCAGGCGAACTCGACCGTGTCCTGGCAGGGGTGCGTTCAATGCCCGTTCTGGTCACAGGTTTTGTCTCGCCGCATTTGGACATCGACCAGATCGCCGCGCGCATCAAGCAACGCTTCCCCGACAGCACACTCAGCCTGTGCACCACCTCGGGCGAGCTGTGCAACAGTTCTGGCAGCCTGTACTGCGCCACCGGAGATCGCTGGGATCGCATCGTGTTGCAGCTGTTCGAACGAAGCGTGATTGCCTCGGCCGAGGTGGTGATGGTGCCGCTGGAGTGCGAAGACATACGCAGCGGCGGCAAGCGAATGGAGATGCGCGAGCGCATTGATAAGCTGGTCGGCAACATCCGCCGCGCTCAGGTGACCACCAGCATTGATCATCGCGACACCCTCGCCTATGTGGTGTTCGACGGGCTGTCGGCATCCGAATCGTTCTTCATGGAAGCGCTGTATGAGTCCGGTCGTTTTCCCTGCCTCTTTGTAGGCGGCTCGGCCGGGGGCAAATCGGATTTCAAGAAGACGCTCATTCACGACGGCAAGCGCAGCTACCAGAACCATGCGCAAATAGTCTTCATCAAGACCGCCCCCGATATTCGGTTCGGCGTGTTCAAAAGCCAGAACTTCAAGCCTGCCGGGCTGACCCTGAGCGTTCTGACCGCGTCCGTTGAAGATCGTACGATCGATCAGGTGATCGACGGCCAGGGCAACATCATGAGCATGGTGCAGGCCCTGTGTAATGCATTCAGCTGTGATGCCCAGGCGCTGGAAAAGAACCTCGCGGATTACTCGTTTGCCATTCGGGTGGGCGATGAGTTGTTTGTGCGTTCCATTGCGCGGATCGACCATGCACAGCAAATCATCCAACTGTTCTGCGACGTGGCACCTGGCGAAGAATTGGTGATGGTCAAACGCACCCCGTTGCGCGAAGCCACGCGCGTCGATTATGAGCAGTTCCTCAGGGGCAAGGGCGGGCAACCCGTCGCCGCCATCCTCAATGACTGCATCTTGCGCAGGGCGAACAACGGCAAGGATCTGGGCAGCATGGCCGGATTGTTTGGGGATGTGCCTCTGGTGGGATTCTCGACGTTCGGTGAAATTCTGGGCCTGAACCTCAACCAGACGCTCACGGCGATCTTCTTTTTCAGAGTGGCGAAAGGCGCGTCTTTCGCGGACGAGTATGTTGATCGCTTCATTGCGCACTATGGCGAGTTCAAGGCGTTTTTCCTGCGCCGCCAGTTGAAGAAAATGGTCGGCCTGAACCACGTTATCGTGAAGCAGATCGAGTCCTTCAAGCTGAACGATTTCAACAATGCGCTGGATACCCGTGGGTTGGACACCAAGGTGTTGCCGGTTTTCGAAGGCCTGGCTGCACTGGGTCGCGTTTTGGCTCAAGCCGGCCAGCAGCAGGAAGAGATGTCCACTCAAATCAAGCACTATTCTGGCGAGTTACACCTGTCGATGGACGATCTGGCAGGCACCATAGACCAACAGAACGCGGTGTCGGCGAATGCCGGCAGCACGGTTGAAGCACTGGCCAGCCAGGCGGACGAAGCGGTGGTCGGCGCGCGTGCGCTGGCCGGGTCAAGCCTGCGTATTCAATCGATCGTACAAGTGATCCAGCAGATCGCCGGCCAGACCAATCTTCTTGCCCTCAACGCAGCCATTGAGGCAGCACGGGCGGGTGATTTGGGTCGCGGCTTTGCGGTCGTGGCGGACGAGGTGCGCAAGCTGGCGGAAATCACGCGCAAGAATGCCGCAGAAATCGGCGTTGATATCGATTTGCTCTCAAGCGAGATCCAGCGCGTGGCGCAGCAGATCGAGGACCAGTCCACCGGCGTGAGTGCCTTGCGCGAAATGCTCGACACGCTGGAACACTCCAGTCAGGCCACCGAAGGCACTGCTCGGCGGACCAAGGCCATCGCTGACACATTGACCGGCTTGACCCACGCCAGACCTTGACCCACGATGCCTGCTTGTCGGTAATCGACAAAAACCGGGACCACGAGTGAGTTATGGCAAAAAGACCGTCCATTGAACAGCGACGCGAGTTCGGCAAGTTTCTCTCCAGCCGCCGCGCGCGGCTTGATCCGAAAGATTTCGGTTTGCCTGAAGGACCGCGTCGGACCCCGGGATTGCGTCGCGAGGAAGTCGCGGCTTTGGCTGGCGTGAGTGTCAGCTGGTACACCTGGCTCGAACAGGGCCGGGACATTCAGCCTTCTCCGGATGCGCTGCAACGGATCTCCAAGGTGCTCAAGCTGGATCGTGTGGAGTCCGCTCACCTGTATGCGCTCTCTGCGCTTGAGGTGCCGACCGCGCCAACCGGGGGAGGGGTGACCGCCGGCCTGGAAATGCTGGTGCGCGCGGTCAATCCCATCCCCGCCTATGTTCGCAACGCCCGCCTGGATATCCTCGCGTGGAACGACGCCATCGCCGAGCTGTTCGTGGATTACGGCTCGCTGCAGCCTCATGAGCGCAACACGTTGCGTCTGTTGTTTTTGTATATCCCGTACCGGACCATCATCCTTGACTGGGAACAGATGGCCCGAGGCATGATCAGTGCGTTTCGGGCTTCACGCGCGCTGGCTCAGGACAAGGCACCGTTCGACAGTCTGGTTGAAGAGCTCTCCGCCCTCAGCCCCGAGTTTCAGGAGTGGTGGCAGGACACCGAAGTCAAAGGATTCGAAGAAGGCCGCAAGCGCCTGTTGCATCCCATCAGCGGCTATATCGATTTCACCTACGTCGCCCTGACACCCGAGGGGCGACCGGACTTGTCGCTGGTGACCTACATCCCGCGCCACACTGCCTATGACTCACGGTCATAGGATAACAACACGCCTTCCTGGCCTTTCCGGGCTTACCTAGAGTGACGGTCATCGCAGCGCAAAAGTGCTGCACCGACCGCCAAACGAGGTAATGACCATGTCTGATTTGAGCTCGATCTCTACGCCAAATGTCGCCACGTCGCGCAACCCCGCTACCGGCGAGCTGATCGCCACCTATCCTTTCCAGACGCAGAGCGAAGTCGAGCAATTGCTTGATGCCAACGGTGCGGCTTTTCGCCTCTGGCGCGCCACGCCGATGGCCGAGCGAGTATTGGCTTATCGCCGTCTGGCCGCCACGCTGCGCGAGCGCTCGGAGTCCTTTGCTGCGTTGATCACTGCCGAGATGGGCAAGACCCTGGGCGCCGCGCGAGGGGAGGTGGAGAAATGCGCCGCCACGATCGAGTGGATTGCCGATAACGGCCCAGCGATTCTCGCCGACGAGCCGGTCAAGGTAGAGGGCGAGGATGAGGTCCACGTTTCGTTTTTGCCGATTGGCACTGTGCTGGCGGTGATGCCCTGGAATTTCCCGCTGTGGCAGGTGATTCGCGCTTCCGGGCCGATCATGCTGTCGGGCAACGGCTTCATGCTCAAGCATGCACCGAACGTGATGGGCTCGGCTTATGCGTTGCAAGAGGCCTATGAATCCGCTGGCTTCCCTAAAGGGTTGTTCACCAACCTCATTGCCGATAACGAAACGGTCGCCCGCACGATTGAAGACCCACGCATCGCGGCCGTGACCTTGACCGGCAGCATGCGCGCTGGTTCGGCGGTGGCGGCCACTGCCGGCAAGGCGCTCAAGAAAAGCCTGTTGGAACTGGGCGGTTCGGATGCGTTCATCGTTCTGGCCGACGCCAACATTGACCTGGCAGTGAAAGCGGCCGTCGAAGCACGCTTTCAGAATGCCGGTCAGGTCTGCCTGGCCGCCAAACGCTTTATCCTTGAAGCGCCAATAGCCGAGCAATTCACGCGCAAATTCGTCGCGGCGGTTGAGCAACTGAAGGTCGGTGACCCGCTCGACAGCGCAAATAATGTCGGCCCTATGGCCCGTGCCGATTTGCGTGACGAGCTTGATGGCCAGGTGCAACGCACACTCGCCGCTGGCGCGACTTTGCTGCTGGGCGGGCACAAGATTGACGGCCCGGGCAACTTTTATGCACCTACCGTGCTGGGCGATGTGGCGCCAGGCATGGCGGCCTTTGATGAAGAAACATTTGGCCCGGTGGCAGCCATCACTGTCGCTGCGAATGCGGAAGAAGCCATCGTGCTGGCCAACACCAGCGATTATGGTTTGGGCGGCAGCCTGTGGACCCAGGACATCGCGCGGGCCCAGCGCATCGCCCGTCGTCTGGAGACCGGTGGCGTGTTCATCAATGGTTTCCCGGCCACCAATGCGCGTATCCCGGTGGGCGGCGTCAAGAAGAGCGGCTATGGCCGCGAACTCTCGCACTTCGGCCTGCGCGAGTTCACTAACGCGCAGGCTGTCTGGGCCAAAAGCGTTGACTGATATCCAGTGAGCGATATCAGCGTGGGTGGAGCTCTGTAACCGCCCACGCTGCAAAAAGCCGTCGCACGTGCGACGGCTTTTTTATGCCTGCCATTCGGCCGCGCCTGATTCAGCTGATGGGGTGCAGGTCGGCGGGGTCAGGCCTATCAGTTCGATGGGCGCGGCGTCTCAGTGTGCGTCTGCATAGGCCTCAATCAGATCCTGAAGCGCGGCGACACAGCTTGTCGCGAGACCCGTCAGGCAGTGAGTCCTACGCTGCGCTGATGGCGTGCTGGTCTCGCTACGCCCATGTTTGTCGGCGCTGTTTGTGGGCGTTAGACCGTAACGCTGGCGAAACCCTCAGTACCCAGTTGGTCGGCGTGGATACTTCCAGCCAGATTGCAACGGCTTGCCCTAGGCATCCGTCTGTGGGATCAGGCGTCTTCGATATCTGCTCCCGCGTCGTCCGCCATCACAAGATCGCTATTGCGACCATGGTCTGCGCGCGTGGGTCCGAGTACCGTCAGGTTGAGTGCGTTATGACGTTGAAGTGTTTTACCAGCAGTAAACAGGAGCTTGTCAGGCGAAGCATCTGTCCGTCGCTGACCGGCATACAAAGGTGTTTGCACAGTAATAGAAGGGGCGGGCGATGATCGTTTCAACGCCAGAGCGGCGCTGTGCCGCGCCTGTTCCCTTGAAGTATGTTCGGGTTCCTGTGATGTACCAGAGGCTGTCAACGCCGCGATCAAACGACAAAGCCCGACATAAAGTCGGGCCTGGGCTTGGATGAATCCGTTCATTACCAGTTCATGGCGTTGATCTCGCTAGAGGTGTTGGAAGAGAGAGGTGCGCACACCTCTCGCCCTTGGCTGTGCATCAGGCTGATTTGTTTTGCAGTGCCTTGATCAGTACGTCTGCCGCCGGGCCTGAAGACGCCGGGTTCTGGCCGGTGATGAGCAGGCCGTCAGTCAGCACGTAAGAGCCCCAGTCCGGGCCTTTCGAGTAGACGCCGCCCAGCGATTTGAGAGCATCTTCGACCAGAAAAGGTACGACATCAGTCAGGCCGACGGCTTCTTCTTCGCTGTTGGCAAAACCGGTGACTTTCTTGCCATCGACCAGCGGCGTGCCGTCGGCGTTTTTCACATGACGCAGGACACCAGGCGCGTGGCATACGACTGCGACCGGTTTATGTGCCGCGATGAACGACTCGATCAATTGAATGGAGTTTTGGTCTTCAGCCAGATCCCACAATGGGCCATGGCCACCCGGATAAAACACAGCGTCAAAATCTGCCTGGGAGACGCTGTCCAGGCGCACGGTGTTGGCGAGTTGAGCGGTGGCTTTTTCGTCTTTTTCGAATCGACGCGTCAGGTCGGTCTGGAAGTCAGGCTCGTTGCTTTTCGGGTCCAGCGGAGGCTGACCACCTTTTGGTGAAGCCAGAATGATCTCGGCATTGATGTCGCTGAACGCGTAATAGGGCGCGGCCAGTTCTTCAAGCCAGAAACCGGTCGGACGACCAGTGTTGCCAAGGGTGTCGTGAGAAGTCAGAACCATAAGCACTTTCATCGTGTATTCCTTTTTAGCTGAGTTGAAGACTGCTGCGCAGTCAAAGTTGTGGAACAGTAGGTGGAACGTTAATAGACCAGTCGTCTAAGAAGTGGGCAAAAAAGAGCTTGGTTAGCCGCTTTGATCACCCACTGTCTTGGCAGTAAGCGATGCAGCGGGGTGAGCTGAAGGGACGCCTGCATCCGCCAGCGATGTGAGTGAGGTTGCAAGCGCAGTAAGCGTTGTCCTGATCTTCATCACGTCAGTCCTCATGGCGGGTCAATGTGGGTACACCTTAACTCTGAGTAGACCAGTCGTCTATAGATATTTCAAAATATTTTTATGCTGGTCAGGGGTCGTGGGAGAAGGTTGGTTACCGGCGAGCAAAGACCGGCCCTAGAGCAGGACACAGTCTGGGCTCAGATGAAGAAAAGTCGAGATCGGAGAATGGATATCCAGGCTAGCGGTGCCTGTTCAGGCAAGCCGCAATATTGCGCGCGTCGAGGCCATTGCAGTCTCGAACGGGGCGAGGCTCTTCTCAATCTTGACCATTACGCTGGCGCCGACCCAAAGCTGGTAGAGACTTTGCGCAACGGCATAGGGATGCTCGCAGGCGGGCAGTGAGCCGTCGGCAACGCCGGCCTCAATCGCGCTGCCCAGGCGGTCAGTGATCCCGGAAGTCCCGCGCTTGAGAACGGCGCGCATCGATTCCGAAAGATCGGCCACTTCCACGCCGAGCTTCACAGCAAGGCATTTGCCCTGGCAGTTCTCGAACGACTGGGTGTTCTGCCAGACCCGCCAGTAATTCATCAAGCGTTCGCCCATGGTCAAACCGGGCTCGCCGAGAATGCGGTCGATGTCCGCGAGGTAATCGTCGAAGTAGTTTTCAAGCAAAGCCTCGCCAAAGGCGTCCTTCGAACCGAAGTAATGGTAGAAGGAGCCTTTCGGTACGCCGGCGGTGGCCAGAAGCTCGTTCAGACCGACAGCGGAATACCCTTTGGCGGCCATGAGACGCTGGCCGACGTCGAGGATTCCTTGACGGACATCAGATGAACCGCGTGCAGTGAGAGTAGTCATGGTGTCGGAGAATACATCCTAGTAAGTCGGTCTACTAGCGGAATCTGATGGACGCGCAGGTCAGCGCACGCGGCAGTTGCAAGAGGTGGCCGACGGCTCCGTTGAAAAGCCGTCGTGCCGAGAGGGCGGACGCTGGATCAAAAGGGGCTAGATGTGATCCGCGCCCTCGGCTACTCCCTGATCCTCACCCAGAAACCCGCCGCTCTGATGGTGCCAAAGCCGGGCGTAGGTACCGTTCCTGGCCAGTAACTCGGTGTGTGTGCCCTGCTCGATGATGCGCCCATCGTCCATTACGATCAGTCGGTCCATGGCTGCGATGGTCGACAAACGGTGGGCGATCGCGATCACGGTTTTGCCTTTCATCATCTCGTCCAGGCTTTCCTGAATCGCCACTTCGACCTCGGAGTCCAGCGCACTTGTGGCTTCATCAAGTAGCAGGATCGGCGCGTTCTTCAGCATCACGCGGGCAATGGCTACACGCTGGCGCTGGCCTCCCGAAAGCTTGATACCGCGCTCACCCACCAAGGTGTCGTAACCACTGTGACCCTGCTTGTCGCTGAGCTGACTGATGAATCCGTCGGCCTGAGCGTTGGCTGCGGCAGCGCGGATTTCTTCGTCGGTCGCGTCGGGGCGGCCATAGGCAATGTTGTCGCGAATCGAGCGATGCAGCAGCGACGTGTCCTGCGTGACCATGCCGATAGCACTGCGCAGGCTGTCTTGCGTGACCTGTTTGATGTTTTGGCCATCGATGCGGATCTCCCCGCTGTCCACATCATAGAAACGCAGCAGCAAGTTGATGAGCGTGGATTTACCCGCGCCGGAACGGCCCACCAGACCAATCTTCTCGCCCGGACGGATAGCCAGGCTCAGGCCGTCCAGCACCTGACGCTCGCCGTTGTAGTTGAAGCTGACGTTATCGAAAGTGACCGCACCACCGGTAGTCACCAGCACGCTTGCATCAGGCGCGTCTTGCACCTTCGGCCCCTGGGTCAAGGTCGCCATGCCGTCCTGCACCGTGCCGATGCTCTCGAACAGCGAGGTCATTTGCCACATGATCCAGTGGGACATGCCGTTGATGCGCAACGCCATGGCGGTGATGGCCGCCACGGCGCCGGTCCCTACGTCACCCTGGTGCCACAGCCACAAGGCATAACCGCCGGCGCCGAGAATAAGCGCTACCACCAGCGCCTGATTGACGATCTCGAACTGGCTGACGAGGCGCATCTGGCGGAAGCCGGTTTGCTTGAAGTCCTCCATGGCTGCGCGCGCAAAATGCGCCTCACGCTTGGAGTGGGAAAACAGTTTCACGGTGGTGATGTTGGTGTAGGCGTCCGAGATTCGCCCCGTCATCGAAGAGCGGGCGTTGGCCTGCTCCTGGCCGACTTTGCCCAGGCGCGGCACGAAGTACAGCATCGCCAACCCGAACAGGACGATCCAGGCAATGAACGGCAGCATGAGCTTCAGGGCAAAGCCGCCTGCCAGGGCGATGATTGCCAGGAAATACACACCGATGCCGGGCGCGATTTCAATCAGAGTGAAGAGTACTTCCCGCACCGCCAGCGCGGTCTGCATCACCTTGGTGGTGACCCGGCCGGAAAACTCATCGGAGAAGAACGACAGGCTCTGCCGCAGCATCAAGCGGTGAAAGTCCCAGCGCAGTCGCAGCGGCAGGTTGATCGCCAGCACCTGATGCTGAACCATGGTGCGCAATGCAACCAGGCCAATGCTGACGACCAGCACAATGCCAATGCCCCACAGCGCCCGACTTTCCTGTTCAGCAGCGACGCCTCCGGCTTTCCATGTCGAAAGAAGGTCGACGACCTGCCCGAGAAACGAAAACAGCCAGGCCTCATAAAGCGAAACGCACGCACTGAGCACCGCGAACATGAGGATGTAACCCCGGGCGCCGCGGGTGCAGGCCCACAGAAAACGGGCCAGCCCCACCGGTGGGGGCGGTGCTTCATCGGGGGGGAAGGGGTCGAGCCGTCGTTCAAATACGCCCAGCATGAAGGTCTCCAAAAACTGTCCAGTGAATCAGATTCTGCCATCGATTGGCTGGCTTGCGGGTTTCGCAGGCAATGCGGCGAGCTTTGTCTCTTTAATAAATGACTCTCCTGCGATTTCGAACGCTTCATTCAACGGCCTGCTGTTAAGTGATCGCTCAACGGATGCCGTGCTACTTTTCCTGCCGATTTCAATCATGCGGACCTTCCGTCCGCATGCGCATTCAGGTTATTGCCCATGACACACATCTCCGAACGCCTCCTGGTCCAGGCGCATCTGGACGCCAGGCAGCCCAGAACCCTGAGCGAGGAAGAAGAGGCCCGGTACCGCCAGTTGATTGCGGCCGAGCTCAAGGCGCGGGACGCTGTGCTGGTGGCTCACTATTACTGCGACCCGGTCATTCAAGCGTTGGCCGAAGAAACAGGGGGTTGTGTTTCCGACTCTCTGGAGATGGCGCGGTTCGGCAAAAACCATCCGGCGAAAACTGTTCTGGTCGCCGGCGTGCGCTTCATGGGGGAAACCGCGAAAATTCTTACCCCCGAGAAACGCGTTCTGATGCCAACGCTGGACGCCACGTGCTCCCTGGATCTGGGCTGCCCCGTCGAGGATTTTTCCGCGTTCTGCGATCAGCACCCCGACCGTACCGTGGTGGTCTACGCCAACACTTCAGCCGCCGTGAAAGCGCGGGCCGACTGGGTGGTGACCTCCAGCTGCGCGCTGGAAATCGTCGAAAGCCTCATGGACAACGGTGAAAAAATAATCTGGGCACCTGACAAGCACCTGGGTCGTTACATTCAGCGTCAGACCGGTGCCGACATGTTGTTGTGGGACGGCGCCTGCATCGTTCACGAGGAGTTCAAGTCCCGTCAGTTGGAAGACATGAAGGCGTTGTACCCCGATGCAGCGATTCTGGTGCATCCCGAGTCACCTGAGTCCGTCATTGATCTCGCTGACGCGGTGGGGTCTACCAGCCAGTTGATCAAGGCGGCGCAAACGTTGCCCAATTCAATGTTCATCGTTGCCACCGATCGCGGCATCTTCTACAAGATGCAACAGCTGTGCCCCGACAAGACGTTCATCGAAGCGCCGACGGCGGGCAATGGCGCGGCTTGCCGCAGTTGCGCGCATTGCCCCTGGATGGCGATGAACACCTTGGCGCGTACGCTTGAGTGTTTGCGCGAAGGCACCAACGAGATATTCGTCGACCCGGCAGTTATCCCCCACGCCGTTCGGCCGTTGCAGCGCATGCTCGACTTCACTCAGGCGGCGCGCATGAGGAACACGGGAAATGCCTGACACGGCGTGTTCAAAGTAGGACCGGCTTCAGCCGGGAAGGCGTCACTCGCTAGATAGCAAATCCCAAATGTCCTCCTGGCCTTTCCCGGCTGAAGCCAGTCCTACAAGCGACAAGCGGATTCGATGCATTCTATCTTGCAGCTTAGGGCTTACCGCTTGTAGCTGAGCACAACTCGCCTCAGTTCATCATGTCCTTCACGGCACGTTCCTGAGCGATGATTTCCTGCTGGCGCGCATCGATCCTTGAGGCCAGCTGGAAGTTGTTGTTGGCACGCCGTTTGGCGAATTCGAGCTGCTGAATCGCCTGCTTGAAGTCGCCCATCAACGCGAAGTATTCCGCGCGAGCCTGATGCAGGCCGATGGTATTGCCTGACAGGCCACGGGTGTCCGCCACCTGGTTCCAGATGTCGGGGTCATCCGGTCGACTCTTAAGCAGGATCTCCAGCGACTTCAACGCTTCCGGGGCTTTGGACTGCTTGAGCAGGACATCGACCTTCGCTTGATTGAGCGGGTAATTATCGGGGTACAGATTCAGCATCCGGTCCACTCGCTGCTGGGCGTCGGGCAGGCGGTTATTGGAGATGTCGAGATTAACGGCAGCGAGGTTGTAGACGATGTTGTCCGGCGCCTTGTCGAGCAGCGGCTTCAACGTCTCACGGCCTTCGTTCAACTGACCCGCCTTGGTCTGCGCGAGCGCCAGGCCGTAGCGAGCGGCGTCGTTTTTCGGGTTCTCGGCCAGTTGCGCACGGAAACGCTTGGCGGCCATGCCGGGAGTTTCTTCGTAGATCAGCACCGTTCGCGCGCGCATCAACTGGTACGCCGGGCTGTCCTCCTTGCCGCCGGGCTTGGCTTGTTCGGCGCGGTTGCGGGTGTCGGCGATACGCGATTCGGTAACCGGGTGGCTCATCAGGAATTCCGGAGGCTTGGCGTCGTAGCGGTACTGACGCGCCAGGCGTTCAAACATGGTGGGCATGTTGCGCGGGTCGTACCCTGCCTTTTCCAGATTGAGAATGCCGATGCGATCGGCTTCCGATTCGTTCTGCCGTGAGAACCGCGCCTGCTCCTGAATGGCAGCTGCCTGAGTGCCAGCAATCGCGGCAATACCGGCATCGCCCGCCCCGGCGGCGGCCATGACGATACCCGCCAGCATCGCCGCCATTACCGGCACCTGCATCCGCTGCTGCGCCTGCACGCCCCTGGCGAAGTGCCGTTGTGAAAGGTGAGCCAGCTCGTGGGCGAGTACGGCTGCGTATTCGCCCTCTGTTTCAGCGTGCAGAAACAGCCCGCCGTTGACCCCGATAATCCCGCCCGGCGCCGCAAAGGCGTTGATCTCCGGGGTGTTGATCAGGATGAACTCGAGTCGGCGATCCTGCACCTGACTGGTTTCGGCAAGGCGGTAGACCGATGATTCGACAAAATCCTTGAGCAATGGATCGGACAGCTGCGCGACTTCAGAACGCAGCAACCCGAGCCACGCGCGCCCCAGGTCATGCTCTTGCTGCGGAGAAACGATGGATGAACTCGCGTCGCCGAGGGACGGCAGATCGTCTTCCGCAAAGCTCGGAGCCGCCAGCAGGCAGGCGAGTGTCAGCAGCGTGGGGCGCAAAAAATTCATGCACGAAACTCTGGGGCAGAAAGGCGCCACTGTAGCTGGCTCAATGGCTTGCTGACCAGAGTGGGGTATTCTGGAAAACTTGTAAGAATGTTCTTCCGCCGTTTTGCCTTTATGCAAACGCGGATGTGTCTAGCCGGAGAGAAGTGATGTCTGACGCTGTAGGACAACCCGCGGTCTGCGATGCAGAGCTCGACGCCAGCGGTCTTAACTGTCCGCTTCCTTTGCTTAAAGCCAAGATGGAACTCAATCGGCTGGCCAGCGGTGCGGTGCTAAAAGTGACGGCCACCGATGCGGGCTCACAGCGCGACTTCCGCACCTTCGCAAAACTGGCAGGGCATGTGTTGTTGCATGAGGAAAACGCTGACGGTGTTTACCGGTATTGGCTACGTAAAGCGTGAGCGCTTCTGACCTCCCGCACCCATAGGATATTTGATGTTCAAAGTGCTTCGCGACTGGATGCAGCGCTACTTCTCCGACGAAGAAGCGGTAGTGCTGGCGGTGCTGTTGATTCTCGGGTTTACCATTGTTCTCACCCTCGGCGGCATGCTCGCCCCGGTGCTGGCCGGGCTGGTACTGGCGTTTCTGATGCAGGGTCTTGTGAATCTGCTCGAACGCCTGCGTGTCCCAGAAGGCGGCGCGGTGGGGCTGGTTTTCGCCTTGTTCATGGGGGCGCTGGCCGTGTTTCTGCTGGTATTGGTGCCGTTGCTTTGGCATCAACTGATCACACTGTTCAACGAGCTGCCCGGGATGCTCGCCAAGTGGCAATCGCTGCTGTTACTCCTTCCTGAGCGCTATCCTCATCTCGTGTCCGATGAACAAGTGCTCCAGGCAATCGAAGTGGCGCGTGGTGAAGTCGGAAAATTCGGTCAGTGGGCGCTGACGTTTTCCCTCTCCAGCTTGCCGCTGCTGGTCAACATGATGATCTATCTGGTGCTGGTACCGATCCTGGTGTTTTTCTTCCTCAAGGACCGCCGGATGATCAACCAGTGGGCGAGGGGGTATCTGCCTCGCGAACGTACGCTGATCACTCGGGTAGCGGTGGAGATGAATCGACAGATCGCCAACTACATTCGTGGCAAGGTCATCGAGATCTTCATCTGCGGCATCGTCACCTATGTCGCCTTCGTCACCATGGGCCTCAATTACTCGGCGCTGCTGGCCATGCTGGTGGGTATCTCGGTGGTGGTGCCCTATGTGGGCGCGGTAGTTGTGACCGTGCCGGTGGCGTTCATCGCGCTGTTCCAATGGGGCTGGAGCGATCAGTTCATCTACCTGATGGCGGTCTACGGCATCATCCAGACGCTGGATGGCAATGTGCTGGTGCCATTGCTGTTTTCGCAGACCGTGAGCCTGCACCCGGTGGCGATCATCTGCGCAGTACTGCTGTTCGGCGGGCTGTGGGGGTTCTGGGGGATTTTCTTTGCGATCCCGCTGGCGACCCTGTTCAAGGCCGTGCTGGATGCCTGGCCTCGGAATGAGCCGACGGTGGCGCCCTTGTTGTAGCGACGTGCAGGAGCGCGCTTGCCCGCGATCGGCGTTGTCAGGGTCAATAGACGATGACTAAACGAATCCGATCGCGAGCGAGCTCACTCCCACATCATGGCGATCAGGCCTTGGCGAGTGCCTGAGCGGCTTCAAGCACTGCTGCAACATGCCCCGGCACCTTCACGCCGCGCCATTCCTGGCGCAGCACACCGTCCTTGTCGATCAGGAACGTGCTGCGGTCCACACCCAGGTATTCCTTCCCGTACAGCTTTTTCAACTTGATCACGTCGAACAGCTGGCACAGCGACTCATCCTTGTCGGAAATCAGCTCGAACGGGAACGCCTGCTTGGCCTTGAAGTTCTCGTGGGATTTCAGCCCGTCCCGCGAGACGCCGAACACCACCGTGTTGGCGGCCAGGAAGTCGGCGTGATGATCGCGAAAGCCCTGGCCTTGGGTCGTGCAGCCGGGCGTGCTGTCTTTTGGATAGAAATACAGGACAACCTGCTGGCCTTTCAGCCCCGACAGGGTGACCGCCTGCTCACTGGTGGCCTGCACCTGGAAGTCGGCGACCGGTTGATCGAGTTCTACAGCCATTCGGGAATCCTTACATCGGTGCTTGAGGGCGCCATGGTTCGATCAGCGCATCGAGGTTGAGTGCGTCGGCGAAGTCCAGAAACTGGTCACGCAGCCAGCTGATCTGGGTGCCGGCCGGCAATGTCACGGTGAACGTCGCGTTGAGCATGGTGCCGCCGGTCTGCGGTGCCTGATAGGTGTCGCAGATCAGATTTTCCAGTTCGACATTGTGGTCGATGAAGAACTGGCACAACTCATTGATGATGTCAGGACGATAGGCCGAGCTGACGTAGGCCACATAAGGCAGTGCCTCCGGGCGATTTTCCAGGGAGGCACTGCGCACTACGTTGACGGTAAAGGCATGCTTCTTGGCCAGATTTGGCAGCCCGGTTTCCAGGCGCGCCAGAGCGTCCCAGCTGCCGGAGATCTGCAGGATCAGCGCGCTGCATTCACCATGACGGGTAAGGCGCGAGCTGACGACCGAGCAACGGCTTTCGTTACTGGCGCGGCACAGCACGTTGGTCAGCTCCATTGGGTTGGCGCCAAGGGCACTGATGACAAGGAATTGTTCGCGAACTGTGGGGATGGATGACATGCAGCATTCCTAAACGATGAGCGGTCGGTACGCAGCAGGCCTGTGCCGGCGGGCTCGACGAACGAAGACGTTGCAGGTTGCCCCGGCCCACGACCGCCAGTCGCTGCCATGAGCCTGTCATGGCGCGCGATAACGACGCTGGGTGGGGTGATTGGCAACAAAATCGAGCAGTCGAACGAGCCGGGCAGATGACCCGTACCGATCAAAGACCGAAGGGTAGCGAAAACCGTCGCCGAGGGGAATGCTCGCCTTGTGCAAGGATCATGGCGCCAGTACCATTACCGCTCTCTTTTTCCGGCAGGAGCGGTTTGCATGATTGCGGGCAGTATGGTGGCACTGGTCACACCCATGGATGCACAAGGTCGTCTCGATTGGGACAGCTTGAGCAAACTGGTGGACTTTCACCTGCAAGAAGGCACCAACGCCATTGTTGCCGTCGGCACCACAGGTGAGTCCGCGACGCTCGACGTCAACGAACACATCGAAGTCATCCGCCGTGTTGTTCAGCAGGTTGCCGGCCGCATTCCGGTCATCGCCGGTACGGGCGCGAACTCCACCCGCGAGGCGGTCGAACTGACCACCAACGCCAAGAACGCCGGTGCCGATGCCTGCCTGCTGGTCACCCCGTATTACAACAAGCCGACCCAGGAAGGCTTGTATCAGCATTTCAAGCATATCGCCGAAGCCGTCGATATCCCGCAGATTCTGTATAACGTGCCTGGCCGTACAGCCTGCGACATGTCAGCCGAGACCGTTATCCGCCTGTCGAAAGTCAAAAACATCATTGCCATCAAGGAGGCCACAGGTGACCTGCAGCGCGCCCGCGACATTCTCGCCGGTGTCAGCAGCGACTTCCTGGTGTACTCCGGCGACGACGCAACGGCGGTGGAACTGATGCTGCTGGGTGGCAAAGGCAATATCTCTGTCACCGCCAACGTTGCTCCGCGTGCCATGGCTGATTTGTGCAAGGCCGCCATGGCTGGCGATGCCGATGCCGCCCGCGCCATCCATGAAGAGCTGATGCCGCTCAACAAGACACTGTTCATCGAATCGAACCCTATTCCCGTGAAGTGGGCCTTGCATGAGATGGGTTTGATGCCAGACGGAATCCGTCTGCCACTCACCTGGCTCAGCGAGTCCTGCCACGAGCCGCTGCGTCAGGCCCTGCGCCAGTCCGGTGTATTGGTCTAATGAGGAAGCACTACGCAATGAAGCGACTGGCCGGACTTTCCGCACTAGCCTTGATTATCTCCAGCACCAGCGGTTGCAGCTGGCTTTTTGGTCAGGACGGTTATTTCCGTGATCGCAGCAGCGATTACCTTGAAGCCACCCAGAAGCCGCCAATGCAGCTGCCCGAGGGCGTTCAGGAAGTCAAACGTCTGGACCCGCTGCTGCCTATCCCGCGCAACGTGGCCGACGACACCCAGAAGGGCGCATTCAACGTGCCGCGTCCGCAGCCGTTGTCCACCGTTCAGGACTCCGGCGACTACACGTTGCAGAAGAGCGGCGACAACCGCTGGATTCTCGCCCAGCGCGCCCCGGCCGAAGTCTGGCCAGTGGCCCATCAGTACTTTGAAGACAACGGTTTCCGCATCGCCGAAGATCGTCCGCAGACCGGTGAATTCAACACCACTTGGCAGCGCATGGATGAATTGTCCGCGTCGGTTGCCAAGCGCATGGGGGCCAGTGGCGATGCCGCCAACACCGAAAGCCGCGTCCGTGTGCGTATCGAGCCAGGTGTGCAGCGCAACACCAGTGAAATCTACGTGGTCAGCGTGCAACGCCCGGCGGGCAGCAACGACGATCCAGCCTTCCCGTCACGCAGCACCAACGTCGGCCTGGACTCTGTGCTCACCGACGACATGCTTGCCAGCCTGACCCGCACCGCCGAGAAGGGCGGGTCGGTCTCGCTGCTTGCCGCCCGTGATTTCGATACCCCTAGCCGCGTTTCCCTCAGTGAAGACGGCAGCGGCAACCCGGTGCTGAACCTGGGTGCAGACCTGGATCGCGCGTGGTCAAGCGTCGGTCGCGCCCTGAATCAGGGTGACTGGCGTGTTGAGGATATCAACCGCAGCCTGGGTCTGTACTACATCAACCTGGCGGAAAAAGCCGACAAGCCTGAGAACAAGCCGGGCTTCCTCAGCCGCGTGTTCGGCAGCGAAGAGTCGAAAGAAGAGAAAGAAGCCCGCGCCGAGCGTTATCAGGTTCGCCTGAGCAAGGTTGGCGAAAACGTTCAGGTAACGGTCGAGAAGAACATCAACACCGTAGCCCCGACGGATATCGCGCGCCGCGTGCTGAGCGTCATTCAGGACAACCTGGGTTAAGTGCGCTTCGCAGTTCTGGGTAGCGGCAGTCGCGGTAACGGTACACTGGTTGCGAGCAACGACACCTACGTGTTGGTCGACTGCGGTTTCTCTCTAAGGGAAACCGAGCGACGGCTCGACCGGCTGGGCGTCAGCGGCAAACAGCTCAGTGCCATTCTAGTGACCCATGAACATGCCGATCATGTGCATGGCGTGGGCTTGCTGTCTCGGCGCTACGATGTACCCGTGTACCTCAGTGATGGCACGCTGCGCGGCATGCGCAAGCCGGTTGAAGCAGGTTTGCGGCTGGCCGGTGGGCAGGACCTGCGCATTGGCGGTCTAAGCGTCGATGTGGTGTCCGTGGCTCATGACGCGCTGGAGCCCACCCAATTCGTCTTTAACGACGGGCGCCGTCGCTTCGGCTTGCTGACCGATCTGGGTTCGTATTGCCCGGTAGTGCTGGACAGCTATCGCGGGCTGGATGCGCTGATGGTCGAATCCAATCACTGTCGCGATCTGCTTGCCCGTGGTCAGTACCCGTACTTCCTCAAGCAGCGTGTAGGCGGGGACCGGGGTCATCTGAACAACCATCAGGCCGCCAGCCTGGTGAACGAGCTTGGGTGGCAGGACTTGCAACACTTGGTGCTGGCCCATCTGAGCAGCAAGAACAACCTGCCGCATCTGGCCCGGCAATGCTTCGTCGACACCCTTGGCTGCGACGCAGACTGGCTACAATTGGCCGATCAGGATTCCGGGCTCGACTGGCGTGAAATCGCCTGACGTCCCAAACGGGCGATTCGCCCACATCATTCAGCAAGCGGAGCCCATCATGGAAAAACGTGAAGAACTCTACCGCGGCAAAGCCAAGTCGGTTTACAAGACCGATGACGCTGACCGCTTGATCCTTGTGTTCCGCAACGACACCTCGGCGTTCGACGGCAAGCGCATCGAACAGCTCGACCGCAAAGGCATGGTGAACAACAAGTTCAACGCCTTCATCATGCAGAAGCTCGAAGCTGCAGGCATTCCGACCCAATTCGACAAACTGCTGGCCGACAACGAAGTGCTGGTCAAAAAGCTCGACATGATCCCGGTCGAGTGCGTCGTGCGTAACTACGCCGCCGGCAGCCTGGTCAAGCGCCTGGGCGTGGAGGAGGGCATGAAGCTGAACCCTTACACGTTCGAATTGTTTTTGAAGGACGACGCCAAGGGCGACCCGTTCATCAATGATTCCCACGTCGTGGCGTTCGGTTGGGGCACCGCCGAGCAATTGGTTCGCATGAAAGAGCTGTCCCTCAAAGTCAACGAAGTCCTGACCAAGCTGTTCGACGATGCCGGCCTGCTGTTGGTCGACTTCAAGCTTGAATTCGGCGTGTTCAGTGATGGTTCCATCGTTCTCGGCGACGAGTTCAGCCCGGACGGCTGCCGCCTGTGGGACAAAGAGACCCGCAAGAAGATGGACAAGGACCGCTTCCGTCAGGGCTTGGGCGATGTCATTGAAGCGTACGAAGAAGTCGCTCAGCGTCTCGGCGTACCGCTCTGATCCGTTGCTGCACCTGCAAAATGCTGCAAGCACCTGAAAGAACGCGAAAAAATCCTTAAAAAGGATTCGCGTTCTTTGAACGACCTGTTATGATGCGCGCCGTTGGAGAGATGCCGGAGTGGCCGAACGGGACGGATTCGAAATCCGTTGTACTGGCGACAGTACCTAGGGTTCAAATCCCTATCTCTCCGCCATTATTTGAAAAGCCCCAGAAGCCATGCTTCCGGGGCTTTTTTTGCGCAAAAAAAGGAGCAAGTTTCACTTCGCTTCAGTCGCTGGCGCTGTCAGAAGCGCCATCGGCATCCAACCTAAGCCCATTCCGCCCAGCGCACCGCCGTCAATCCATACCGACGTCCATGAGCGATCAGGGCGCTCAGCTCTTCTCTCGTCTTCGACACGTTGTGCAACACGCCAATGCCCGCGTGCAGGCAGGCGTAGTACCAGGCATCTGCTTCATTCAACTCTGAATCGGGTTGGAGAAATACACGGTGCTCCCCCAGAAAGCGGTAGTGGATGCGAAAGATGCGCTGGCCTGACATTAATATCTCCGGTTTGATATCAATGTGACTGCGATGGCTCATCGCCAGTTCAATGCGCGATGTATTTTGCTGCGGTCCCAGCGTGACCTTAACTGAACACCAGCACCTGACTTGAGCGCAACGCTATGCCGTGGTCTCGCGCGTGACCGTGCACGTCTGATCAGTTTCCACTCGGTAGGGCGTTGCTGATTGGTTTGATGAAATCCGGCCATCATGGCGCAATCAACAGGCGACAAAATGTCGCAATCGATTTCAGGCGAGTAAGATAGGCACCCTGTTTTCACCCCCTATTTCTTCGGGCGGAGTCCCGTATCGAGCGTCGTGTGGTATCCGACCTCCGGGCGTCGTTTCGACTACGTATTGATAGAGCAAACAGAGAAAAGGCGATCACTGCAAATGACCAAGACCTCGCGACCTTTATACATTTCCTACGCCGGCCCTTCCTTGCTGGAGATGCCGCTGCTCAACAAGGGCAGTGCATTCACGCCGCAGGAACGCATCGATTTCAATCTGGTTGGCCTTCTGCCACAGAACGTAGAAACCATCGAAGAGCAGGTCACCCGCGTTTACAGCCAGTACCAGCAGTGCGCGAGTGACCTGGATAAACATATTTATCTGCGCTCCATTCAGGACAACAACGAAACGCTGTTCTTCCGCTTGCTGGATTCGCACCTCGACGAGATGCTGCCCATTATCTACACCCCGACGGTAGGTCAGGCGTGTCAGGAATTCTCGAAAATCTACCGCACCCACCGCGGGCTGTTCATTTCCTACCCTGAACGCGATCGCATCGATGACATCCTGCGCAGCGCGACCAAAGATCGCATCAAAATCATCGTGGTCACGGACAGCGAGCGCATCCTTGGTCTGGGCGATCAGGGCATTGGTGGCATGGGCATTCCGATCGGCAAATTGTCGCTGTACACTGCATGCGGTGGCATCAGCCCGGCTTACACCTTGCCGATCGTGCTCGACGTGGGCACCAATAACAAAGAATTGCTGGACGACCCGATGTACATGGGCTGGCGCCATGAGCGCGTGACCGGCAAAGAGTACGAAGACTTCATTGCGCTGTTCATCGAGGCCGTGCAAAGCCGCTGGCCGGACGTGCTGCTGCAGTTCGAGGATTTCGCCCAGACCAACGCCATGCCGCTGCTGGAAAAGTACCGCGACGAGCTGTGCTGCTTTAACGACGACATTCAGGGGACGGCATCGGTTGCCGTGGGCACATTGCTGGCGGCGTGCAAGGCGAAGAACGAAACCCTCGGCCAGCAGCGGGTCGTGTTCCTGGGCGCGGGGTCGGCGGGTTGCGGGATTGCCGAGCACATCATCGCGGCGATGGTGATCGAGGGCTTGAGCGAAGCCGAAGCGCGCAAACGCGTGATGATGGTTGATCGCTTCGGGCTGCTCACGGACAGCATGGACAACCTGCTGGACTTCCAGAAGAACCTCGCGCAGAAGTCTGGCGATGTCGAGGGTTGGTCGAGCGGCGAAGGCTCGCCCGAATTGCTGGATGTGGTCGCCAACGGCAAGCCAACGGTGCTGATCGGCGTGTCCGGCCAACGCGGGCTGTTCACCGAGCAAGTCATCCGTGAGATGCACAAGCACTGTGCCAAGCCGCTGGTCATGCCGTTGTCCAACCCAACCTCTAAAGTGGAAGTCACTCCACAGGAAGTTCTGACCTGGACCAATGGCGACGCGCTGGTCGCAACGGGCAGCCCCTTTGCCCCTGTCACGGTGGGTGATCGCACGTTCCATATCGCTCAGTGCAATAACTCCTACATCTTCCCGGGCATCGGCCTTGGGGTCGTGGCGTCGAAGGCGACGCGCATCACGGACAAAATGCTGATGGCGGCTTCCAATGCGTTGGCAGAGTGCTCGCCGATGGTGACGGGCAAAGGTGATGCGGTATTGCCGCCGCTCAAGGAGATTCAACAGGTGAGCAAGAAGATCGCCCTCGCCGTTGCGTTGCAGGCTCAGGCTGAGGGTTTTGCGCTGGAGACCACCGAAGAAATGCTCGTTGAAGCCATAGAGCGCAACTTCTGGATGCCCAACTACCGCAGCTACCGTCGCAGCGCGGTGTAACGCACCGCCGCTGACGGCCAGAGCTTCAAAATAAAGACCGCCCATGGACACATGCGGCGGTCTTTTGTTTTGTGGCGAAAAACATCAGGATGAACCTCGGATAAAAATAACAACACAAGCGAGGCCGCATGCAAACGGACGTGAGTCTCTACGACTACATCATCGTCGGCGCAGGCCCGGCGGGGTGCCTCTTGGCCAACAGGCTTTCTCAAAATCCCGCGCACCGGGTGCTGCTTCTCGAAGCCGGCGGCCAGGACAATTACGCCTGGATTCATATACCGGTGGGGTATCTGTATTGCATCGGCAATCCGCGCACTGACTGGTGTTTCAAGACCGAAGTGGAGCCTGGACTCGGCGGTCGTGCCCTCAACTATCCTCGCGGCAAGGTGTTGGGCGGTTGTTCGTCCATCAACGGCATGATCTACATGCGCGGTCAGTCCCGCGACTACGACGATTGGGCAGAGCAGGGCAACAAAGGCTGGAGCTGGAATGAAGTGTTGCCGTTCTTCAAACGCTCCGAAGATCACTATGCAGGAGACTCGGAACTTCATGGCGGGCAAGGCGAATGGCGAGTCGAACAGCAGCGTCTTTCCTGGAAATTGCTGGACGCCTTTCGTGAGGCGGCGGCTCAGACCGGCATCCCGTCTATCCCCGATTTCAATAGCGGCGACAATGAGGGATGCAGCTATTTTCAGGTCAATCAGCGGCGCGGAGTGCGCTGGAATGCGTCCAAAGCCTTTCTGCGGCCGGCATTGAAGCGACCCAACCTGACAGTGATCACCGGGGCAGAAGTATCGCGGGTGGTGTTTGAAAACAGGCGAGCCAGCGCAGTGCTGGCTCGGGTAAACGGGCAAGAGAAAACGCTTCACGCCCGGCGCGAAATCATTCTCTGCTGCGGGGCAATCGGTTCGCCCATGGTGCTACAGCGCTCAGGCATCGGGCCGCGAGGGTTGCTGGAGAAGCTTGGAATTGGTGTGCGGCACGAGCTGCCCGGCGTCGGCGCCAATTTGCAGGATCATCTGCAGCTGCGCCTGATCTACAAAGTCAGCAACGGCCAGACGCTGAATAAAATGGCGGGTAGCCTGTGGGGCAAGATGAATATGGGGCTGCGCTACGCCGTCAATCGCAGCGGCCCGTTGGCCATGGCGCCGAGTCAATTGGGCGCGTTCGCGCGTTCAGGGCCGGAGCAGTCAACCGCCAATCTCGAATATCACGTCCAGCCGTTGTCTCTTGAGCGCTTTGGCGAGCCGCTGCACGGTTTTCCGGCGTTCACCGCATCGGTCTGCGATTTGCGTCCGCAGAGCCGTGGCAGCGTGGAGATTCGCTCAGCGCTGGCCGATGCCACGCCCATCATTCGCCCTAATTACCTGAGCCACGACACCGACCTCAAGGTCGCTGCCGATGCGATTCGCCTGACCCGTCGCATTGCCGCGGCGCCCGCGCTCGCCCGCTTCGAGCCGGTCGAATACTTGCCTGGCGCAGGCTTGCAAACCGAGGAAGAGCTGCGCCAGGCAGCCAGCGTTATCGGCACCACGATCTTTCACCCCGTCGGCACCTGCAAGATGGGGCAGGGCCGTGACGCAGTGGTTGACGAACGCTTGCGCGTGCACGGCGTTGTGGGTCTGCGCGTCGTCGATGCCTCAATCATGCCGAGCATCACCTCCGGCAACACCTGCTCGCCGACTGTGATGATCGCCGAGAAGGCGGCGCAGATGATTATTGAGGATGGGTTGAGGGGTGGGGCGCGATCCCTGTCCCCTTTTTGATCCTCATAATTACGTGGATGCGCGCTGAATCTGACGCTGCGCTTTCCAGCGAAATAGCTGGAGAGCGCGACAATCCCACCCCACCAATCGTTCTCATCCTTTTCACAAAAAATTGATGGCCCGATGCCTAAAGTTCGCGGCATCGGCGGGGTTCCTCCCGCGTTTATACTCTCATTTCCAACCAAGCAGACTTTTATGCTCAACGTAAAAGCAGTTCGCCCCGAGCGTGTGACATTGCTTGCCAGTGCTTTTTTGCTGGTCGGATTTAATTTGACCCTTTGGCAGCATCTATTTGCAATTACCGACTCCGACGGAAAAGGCATGTTGCTGCGCGGCGCTTTTGCGCTGATGGTGTTCTGCGTTTTCAATATCTTTTTCACGCTGTTGGCATTCAAGCGCGTATTAAAACCTGCATTGATTTTGGTGTTTTTTGTCAGTGCCGGCGTGGCTTATTTCATGAGCCAGTACGGCGTGATGATTGACGCGGGGATGTTCAGAAACTTCGCTGAAACCAATGTCACGGAAGTGCGCGATCTGCTGTCTTTGAAGTTGCTGGCTTATTTATTTTTTCTGGGTGTGCTGCCTTCACTCATCCTGCTCAAAACGCCTGTCGTTTATCGCCGCTGGCCGCGAGAGTTGCTCAGCAAAGCGCTGGTGTCTGTGGTGTGTGCAATCGCCATCGGCGGCGTGGCGCTGTTGAACTATCAGGGGCTGTCGTCGCTGTTTCGTAATCATCATGAACTGCGCCTGATGGTGGTGCCGAGCAATTACCTGGCGGCCTCTGTGGGGTATTTGAGCGAGCAGGTCAAATCTGCGCAACGGCCGTTTGTGAGCATCGGCCAGGATGCCAAACTTGCCGGCGACTGGCAGCAGCACACGCGTAAATCGCTGACGGTGCTGGTCGTGGGCGAAAGCGCGCGAGCGGAGAATTTCGGGATACTGGGGTACAACCGCGATACCACCCCTCAGTTGAGCAAGGAAAATGGCCTGCTCACCTTTACCGACGTGCATTCCTGCGGCACGGAAACAGCAGTGTCGGTGCCCTGTATGTTTTCCAACATGGGCCGCAAGGATTACAACGCCAGCACTGCGCGCAACGAGGAAGGGATGCTGGACGTCCTGAAGCGCGCCGGGCTGGACGTCATCTGGCGCGACAATCAGTCAGGCTGCAAAGGCACGTGTGATCGGGTAACGCTGCAGGACGTGAGTAACTTGAAGGACCCGGCGCTGTGCGCCAACAATGAATGCCGTGACGAGATTCTGTTGCAGGGCTTGCAACACTTCATTGACTCGCTGGACAAGGACACCGTGCTGGTACTTCATCAGATGGGCAGTCATGGGCCCGAATACTTCAAGCGTTATCCAAAAGAATTCGAGAAATTCACCCCAGTGTGCGAAAGCAATGCGCTGAACAACTGTTCGCGCGAAAGTATCGTCAACGGTTATGACAATACGCTGCTGTACACCGATCATGTGCTGGCGTCGCTGATTGATATATTGCGCAATAACCAAAACAAAGTAGACACGGCCATGGTTTACCTCTCCGATCATGGCGAGTCGCTGGGCGAGTACAACCTGTTCTTGCACGGCACGCCTTATATGCTGGCGCCTGATCAACAGAAACACGTGCCGATGCTCGCCTGGTTTTCCGATAACTATCAGCAGTCCTTCGCCGTGGACACCCATTGCCTGCAAAAAGAACGGAACGCACCGCTCAGTCAGGACAATCTTTTTCACTCGATGTTGGGCCTGTTGCAGGTGCGCACGAGCGTCTATAACCCGGCGCTGGATATGTTTGCGGGCTGTCGGGGGATTTATACGGACGGGGTACTGGCCAATGAATGAGTCCGCGCGCAACAAGCCCGGCATGGAACATTCCGTGCCTGAACATCCCCACACGCTTGGTCGACGTCTGAGCTCATGGCGCGATGCGCAATTGGCGCGGATGGCGTTGCGCGATGCCGGTGAGCCCGGACTGGTGCTGGACGTGCCGTCGGGTTCCGGGCGCTTCTGGCCGGTGCTGGCCGAGCACGCCAACCGGGTCATACTCGCCGCCGATCCCTCTACAGACACGCTGGCGCACGCCGAGGCGCAGACCGCAAATGAGGTGCGCAAGCGCATCCGTACGTTTCAAAGTTCGGCTTTCTCCATCGGCCTGTCAGCAAACGCAGTGGACTGTATCTTTTGCATGCGGCTGTTTCATCATCTGGGCGACAGTGAAAAACGCGGCGCGGTGCTCGACGAGTTTCATCGAGTGACCCGTGACACCGCCATTGTTGCGCTGTGGGTGGACGGTAACGTGAAGGCCTGGCGCCGCAAACGTCAGCTGGGGCAGCTCGCGCCGGGTACGTTCGCGCCGCGCAATCGGTTTGTGGTGTGCCGCAGCGACATTGAAGCCGAGTTTTCTCACGCCGGGTTCAGGATCGTCGGTCACCGTGACTTTTTGCCTGGCTACGCCATGTGGCGTGTGTACGTGCTGCGCAAGGCCGGTGAATGATCCGATGGGCGACCGGTCTGGCTAGCCTGATTCAGGTTCGTCGAACATGAAGTTGATCGAGACTTGCAGGACGGATGCCCGGTAACCGCATGTAGCGATATATACTGCGCGCCATTCTTCGAGGGAGAGCCGTGTGGCCATCGATATTCACTGGATTCGCGACGACGATAGCCTCGCCGACCATTGCGCACAGTGGCAGACCCTGCCTTATGTGGCGCTCGACACCGAGTTCATGCGTGTCGACACCTTCTATCCCATCGCCGCGCTGTTGCAGATCGGCGACGGTTCACGCGCTTACCTGATCGACCCGTTGTTGATCAGCGACTGGAAACCTCTGGCCGCGTTGCTGGAAAACCCCGACGTCATCAAAGTCGTTCACGCCTGCAGTGAAGACCTTGAGGTGCTGCTGCGCCTGACGGGTAGCCTGCCCGTGCCTTTGTTTGATACGCAGCTGGCGGCGGCCTACCTGAACCTGGGTTTCTCCATGGGTTATTCGCGCCTGGTGCAGGAAGTCCTGAACATCGATTTGCCGAAAGGCGAAACGCGTTCCGACTGGCTGCAGCGCCCGCTGTCTGATACCCAGATCAGCTATGCGGCAGAAGACGCCGTGCATCTGGCCGAAGTCTACAATCTCCTGCGCCCCCGTCTGTCCGACGAAAAGTACGCATGGGTGCTGGAAGACGGCGCCGAGCTGGTGGCCAATCTTCGTCGTGAGACCGATCCCTACGACGCGTATCGCGACGCCAAGCTGGCGTGGAAGCTGTCGCGTGCGCAACTCGCGGTGCTGCGCGAATTGTGCGCCTGGCGCGAGCAGCAGGCGCGCTTGCGCAATCAGCCGCGCAACCGCGTGCTACGCGAGCACTCGCTGTGGCCGCTGGCCAAGTCCCAGCCGGACAATCTTGCCGCGCTGGCGAAAATCGATGACATGCACCCCAAAACCGTACGCCAGGACGGCGAGTTCCTGCTCGACCTGATCAAGAAAGCCGGCAGTGTCTCGCCGGATCAATGGCCCCCGGCGCTACCCGAGCCGCTGCCGATCGAAGCTTCCAACGTACTCAAAAGCCTGCGCGCCATTGGGCAACAGCAAGCCGAACGCCTGGACATGGCGCCGGAATTGATGCTGCGCAAAAAGACCCTCGAGGCCTTGCTCAAGACCGGTTACCCGGACGGCCCTTATAAATTGCCCGATTCGTTGCGTGGCTGGCGCCGCGAATTGATGGGCCAGATGCTGCTCGACAGCCTGGCCAACGTTGGAGAACAGCCTTGAAACGTATTTGCTCTATCTATCGCAGCCCGCGCAGGAACGAAATGTACCTGTATGTCCTCAAGAGCGACGCCCTGGAGCGCGTTCCGGAGGAGTTGCTGACGGCATTCGGCAAGCCGCACCATGCCTTCGACCTGGTGCTGTCTCCTGAGCGCGCATTGGCCCGCGAGGACATCCACACCGTGCTCGCCAATCTGGAAAAGCAGGGCTACCACCTGCAGATGCCACCGGCCGAAGATGAGTACATCGAGCACTTGCCGGAAGAGCTGTTGCGCCGCAACGACCCTATGTAACGCTTAACTGACCCTGCAATTCATCGCAGGGGTACACCGGGCCGTTGCACGCGTCAGGCCAGTCGGGACACTCATGCCCGGCTGCGGACGCCGTACGGCCGCATGCCCTGTTTATCGAGTTTTGAATCCATGCGCGTTCTGATCGCCGAACACGATTACCCCATCTACACCGAACTCCTTCGCAAGACTGCCCCGGACATCGAAGTGCTGAGCAGCGGTCATTCCGCTGAACTGTCGAAAATGGCCGCAGAGGCACCTGTCTGGCTTGGCCAGCCCGACTTGCTGGCCAACCTGTTGCGTCAGGGCCACAAACCCAAATGGCTGCAGTCCACCTGGGCGGGCGTCACGCCGCTGCTGGCTGACGGTCTGTACCGTGATTATCAGCTGACCCGTGCTGTGGGTATTTTCGGTCAGGTGATGGCCGAGTTCGTGCTGACCTACATGCTGGTGCATGAACGCGAGGTCCTGGCGCGACTGGTCAGCCAGGTTGAACGCAAGTGGGACAACCGCATGGCCCAGAGCCTGGCCGGACGCAAGGCGCTGATCGTCGGAACGGGCGACATCGGCATGCAGGTGGCGCAGTTCCTTGTGCCGTTTGGTGTCGAGCTGTATGGCATCGCTTCCAGCGCGCGGGTTCAGGCGCCGTTCGTTGAAGTGGCTGCGCTGGAGGACCTGCCGCGTCTGGCGGCGGAGGCTGATTTCGTCATCAACCTGCTGCCCAACACACCGCACACCCATGACCTCTACAACGCGAAACTGTTTGCCTGCTTCAAGCCCTCGGCGTTGTTTATCAACGTTGGTCGTGGCACGGCGGTGGTCGATGCTGATCTGGTTGAGGCGCTGAAAGTAGGGCACCTGGCCGGGGCGGTCATCGACGTCTGCCGTCAGGAGCCGCTGCCCCAGCGTCACCCGTTCTGGACCGCATGGGGCCTGTTGCTGACAGGGCACAGCTCCGCGCCCACGTCGCCACCGGCCATGACCCAGCTGTTTGTCGACAACTTCAGAGCCTACGCAGCGGGAGAGGCGCTGCGCGGAGAAGTGGACTTCGCCAAGGGTTATTGAGCACTTCAATTGTAGGACCGGCTTCAGCCGGGAAGAGGCCGATGTGTACGCCATCCATTTTGAGGCGTGGCTCCCGACGCCTTCCCGGCTAAAGCCGGTCCCACAAAAGCAGCGCGATCCTTCGCGCCGTCCTTTCCCTACAAACTGAAATCCCCCTCAGCTGCCAATTCAGCCAGCGGCCGACGCGGGCTCGGCATTTCGCGGGCCTGAAGGTACTCGGCAAGCGTCGATTTATCGCCCAGCTTGCCGATCGCCACGGCCGCATGCACCGCGTAATTCTCAGGAATCTTCAGCTCCTGGCGAGCCAGTTCTTGATCGAAACCGGCCATCCCATGGGTGTGCCAGCCGCTGAGACTCGCTTGCAGCGCCAGATATCCCCACGCCGAACCCGTGTCGAAGGTGTGCCACAGCGCCGGTGTCTCTTCGGTCGCGCCGGGGGCGGTGAAGCTCGTCTTCGAAATAATGATTACCAGAGCCGAGGCCTGTTGCGCCCAGCCGCGATTGAATTCATTCAGCAGGCCGAGGAAGCGCTCCCAGTTCGGCGTATCGCGGCGGGCGTAAAGAAACCGCCAGGGCTGGGAGTTGTAGGCCGAAGGCGCCCAGCGCGCTGCTTCAAAAAAACTCAGCAGCGTTTCTTCGGGAATGCTGTCGCCGCTGAAAGCGCGTGGCGACCAGCGCTCGATGAATTGCGGGTCGATGGCATGGTCAGGGACACGTGGATTGGCGCTCATGAAGTTGATCCTGATAGGGAAGCACGCTGCCCGGGTAGAAATTGCAACGAGATCATTCAGATGGGCCGTGGCCGGCAGGCATCATGAGAGGGCTTTCGAAAGCGCGGACGATGGTTGATTCGCCTGCGTGGGCCTAAAGCTACTGCGCCGCGCGGGGGCTGACAACCCCGCTGCGTTGCTTATCAGCCGGGCATGGGCGAAACGGGT
This sequence comes from Pseudomonas lutea, assembly GCF_000759445.1. Lineage (NCBI taxonomy): Bacteria > Pseudomonadati > Pseudomonadota > Gammaproteobacteria > Pseudomonadales > Pseudomonadaceae > Pseudomonas > Pseudomonas lutea. Next base: position 415,311 of record NZ_JRMB01000002.1, on the reverse strand, counting down.
CATCGACCGGCAGTCGCCAATGCTTGGCCCAACCGCTGCGTGGCTCTAGACTGGCGGCCCTTTACCGCCCGAGCGTTGTTGCGCGAGAACCATGGCCGCCAAAGTAGAACCCTTCTGGATACGCAAAACCCTCGCGCAGCTCGACGCAGTCGAGTGGGAGTCGCTGTGTGACGGCTGCGGTCTGTGCTGCCTGCAAAAGCTCGAAGACGAGGACGACGGCAGCGTCTATTACACGCGCATCGCCTGCAAGCTGCTGGACCTCAACACCTGCGCCTGCACCGACTACCCCAACCGTCGGGCGCAGGTCCCGGACTGCATCCAGCTCACGCCGGGTCAGGCGGATGAATTCAAGTGGCTTCCACCGACCTGCGGTTACCGCCTGGTGAGCGAGGGCAAAGACCTTCCGCTCTGGCACCATCTGGTCTGCGGAGACCGGGAACAAGTGCACAAGCAGCGCATCTCGCAATCCGGACGCATGCTCGCCGAAGGTACCGTGCCCGAGGACGACTGGGAGGACCATCTGATTTTTCGCGCGGGATGAAGCCCATGCTTCGAGAGTAAGTCTGCTTCCGCGAAACCTGCTGCGGGATCGACAGTAGTCGGGGAAATCATGAGGCGCGCATCTCGCCTTCAGCAGGCCAAGCCGTTGCTGGCCGCCGCAGACAGGCATTGCGCCGGTGCCTCTGGAGAAGAGGCAGCCGGCGCGGCCACATCAATCAGACGCCTTTCGGGCCTTTCAACGCGTCAACACCGGTGTCGACAGCGTCTTCGACGGCAACTTCGGCTTTGGTTTTCAACTTGCTCAGCTCAGCGCCGGCCTGCTCGATGCGCGAGCGGGCAACGTCCATTTCACTGCGGCTTTTGTCAACCAGTGCCTTGGCCGAGCAGTGGCCGGTAATGCCGCGAGCCAATACGGCGCCGCCAATGGCCAGCTGAACCAGACCGAAGATGCCGCCGCGGCGCAGGCCTTTGCCCATCATCAATACACCACCCGCCAGCGAGCCAATGCGCTCCCAGCCCTGTACGTTCTGCTCCGGGTAGTCGTGCAAAGGTCGTTCGATGCGTTCAACGATCGGGGTGTCGCTCATGGTGTGTTCTCCGTGAAGGGATAGGGTCCTTAAAGCTGACTGTCACAAGCGCAAACTGTTCAATGCGTTTCGTCTTCGCGCATGGATCAAGTGCGATCGGTTTCCCTGCCGAACTGGGGGCCGGAGCGGGTGTTGTTGCCCTTCGCCATGCGGTCGTAGAGCACGACGTTGACCGTCGCGGCCAGGTTCATGCACCCCGTGGTGGGGATGTACACCACGTCCTCGCACCAATCGCGGATTTCCTTATCGAGCGAGCCGTCTTCCGGGCCAAAAATGTAAATAGCGCGGTCCGGGTGGGTGTATTCGGGAAGCGCACGCGCGCCGTCCACCAACTCCACGGCCACCGGCACACAGCCCAGCGGAATGATTTTCCTCAGGTCATCGATGCCGATCAGCGGGATGTCCTGATGGATTTTCTTGGTGTCGGTCACAAAATCACGCGCACGCTCGTAGCGCTTGCCGGTGTAAAACACCGACGCGACGCCATAGCAGCCTGCTGCGCGCATCACCGAACCAACGTTTTCCGGGGATTTGGGATTGAACAAGCCGATGCAGGCATAGCGTTTGTTGGCCACGGGGGAGGGTGCTCATCAGAGAAAGCGCGGGATTATAGGCGAAGAAGCCGCGGCAAGCCTCAGCATCAAGCCTTAAGCCACAAGCCACAAGCCACAAGCCACAAGCCACAAGCCACAAGCCGGGCAATCGGTAACTTCATGAGCGCCGCCGTTGCCCTTGCTTGCCGCTTGCAGCTTAAAACTTGCAGCTGCCTTGCTAGTCCTTCTTCATCAACCCCGCCAGTGCGGCGAAGGGGTTATGGGTCGCCTTGGCGGTTTTCGGGCTGCTCGTGGAGCTTTCTGAAAAATACTGCTGATCGGTGTAACGCGAGTGCTCGTTGTCGTGGCAATACAAGCACAGCAGCTCCCAGTTGGAACCGTCCTGGGGATTGTTGTCGTGGTTGTGATCGCGGTGGTGAACCGTCAGCTCACTCAGGCGTTTGCCCGCGAATTCCCGAGCGCAGCGACCGCACACATGCGGGTACATGCGCAGGGCCTTGTCGCGATAGCCCATTTCGCGGTCGCGCTGGGCGTCGGCGAGGATGCGGTCCAGCTTGGAGGTATTGGTTGGCGTGTTGGCCGAACTCATGGCGTCACCTGTTTCATGTTCTGTTGGCAATGGAGGCTTTGCGGCCAGTCTAGCGTGTCGCCGTAAAATCAGCCCTTGAGTTTTTCGGCGATCCAGATGGTGTGGCGGGTGCCCTTGTTGCCGTGGGCATACACCTTGACCTCTTCGGCCTTGAAACCCGCTTTGCGCAGTTTGTCGCTGAAGGCGGCGTCAGCGCTGGCCGACCACACCGCCAGCACCCCCTTGGGCCGCAAGGCACTGGCGCAGGCGGCAAGTCCGCCGGCGGAATACAACCAGCTGTTGGACTTCTGCGTGAGGCCTTCCGGGCCGTTATCGACATCCAGCATGATCGCATCAAAGCCCTGAGGCTCGGCCTTGAGTACCTGGGCAACGTCTTGAACCACTACTCTGGCGCGCGGGTCCTGCAACGGATTGCCCGACTTTTCGCCCAGGGCCCCGCGATTCCACTCGACCACGCCGGGCACCAGTTCGGCGACCACCACTTCGCCGTTCTTGCCCAGATGCTTGAGCGCCGAGGCCAGGGTGAAACCCATCCCAAGCCCGCCAATCAGCACTCGCGGGTGGGTGCGCGACGCCACCTTCTTGCAGGGGATTTCAGCCAGCGCGTCTTCAGAGCCATGCATGCGGGTGTTCATCAGTTGGCCGCCGTCACCGCCCTGAATCTTGATCACGAAATCTTCGCCGTACTCGAACAGGCACAAGGCGCCGCCGTTATCTGGGATCGGAGTGGTGTCGAGCAGAACAAAACGTTTCATGGATAACTCGTTCAAAAAGGGGCAAACCGCCTGCAGCGCAATTTGTCAGAGCGCAATGCCTTGCGCAGGAGTAGCCTGAGCGGGAAGCGATAGATTGGCAGGGGAGGCCAACGATGAAGTGCTCCATTCTACTGACGATTTTCATCACGGTGCTCGGCGCATCGCAGGCATTTGCCGAGACCTTGCAGCCTGTCCTGAATACGCCGGAGCCGATTGCTGCGTCCGCCGGTTCTCCCGGCACTGCAACACCGACTCCCTATCCGCAAGTCGCACCGCCCGGCGTTCCCCACGCAGGCGGGCAAGGCAACCCGCCGTTATTGCCGAAGATTCCCCAACCTGGCCCGCCGAAAGAAGACGAGCCGTTGCCGGGGCTGCAGCCGGCGACCAAGCCCAATCCTTGAACCAAGTTTGACAGCATCGTCATGCAGAGCCGGCCTGCTGGCGAACCGGCTGGGCAGACATTCGACTGTCTCCGTGTGTTCCGTCCTGAAGGTCAATGCAACCTGTTCAGTCCTGCTGCGCCACGACTTGCCCATCCATCATGCGAAGCCGTTTCGACATCGCCACGGCGATGGCGCGGATGATCTTGGCCGCTGCCTTCGGCGCTTCATTGAGCATCTTGTCCAGAGAGTCCTTGCCCAGGTTCAGCAGGTAGCACGAAGACGCGGCAACGCAGGTCGCCGAGCGGCGCTCTCCGTCCAGCACGGCCATCTCGCCAAACGCCCGGCCGCTGCGCAGAATGGCAGTCTCCACAGCCATTCCCTCACCGTTGAGCTTGCGCACCGAGACCGTGCCAGAGTGAATGATGCACATGAAGGTGCCCGCGTCGCCTTCGTTGAAGATCGCGTCGCCCTTCTCAATGCTGCTGATGCTGAAATAGCCTGCCGCTGCAGCAAATTCAGCCGGTGTCAGGGCGACAAACAGACCGCAGTCCATCAGCATGTCGCGTATTTCGTGGTTCAGTGATGTAGACATGGCGAGTTCTTGTTGGGTGTGTTGAAAAATTGCTTGAAGCGCTGGCCGGCCGCCAAGTGCCCCGGTGTGTGTGCCGGGGCCTCTCATGTGACAGCCTGCAGGCGCAGGTGTTGTCAGGCCATTTGCAGCACTTTGAGGATAAATCCGTATTCAAGGGCCACGTCACGCAATCCCTGGTAACGCCCGCTCATGCCACCATGCCCTGCACCCAGCTCGGTCTTGAGCAGGAGTGGATGATCGTCGGTTTTCAGGTCGCGCAGTTTCGCTACCCATTTGGCGGCTTCCCAATACTGCACTCGGCTGTCGTTATAGCCAGCGATGACCAGCATGGCGGGATAATCCTGCGGCGCGACGTTTTCGTAGGGCGCGTAAGCCTTGATCCGCGCATGGACCTCCGGCTCCTGCGGATTGCCCCATTCGTCATACTCGGTGACGGTCAGCGGCAACTCGGGGTCGAGCATCGTATTCAGCACGTCGACGAATGGCACCTCGGCGATGGCCGCCTTGAACAGCTCGGGACGCTGGTTCACGACGGCGCCGATCAACAGACCACCGGCGCTGCCGCCACTGATCACTAATTGCTCGGCTGTCGTCAGCTTCTGCGCCACCAGGTGCTCTGCGCAGGCAATGAAGTCGCTGAACGTGTTCTGTTTGTTCTCCTGTTTGCCATCGCGGTACCAGGCCTCGCCCAGCTCACCGCCCCCGCGCACATGTGCGATGGCAAAGGCGATACCGCGATCAAGCAGGCTCAGACGCGCATGAGAAAACCACGGGTCCAGGCTCGCGCCATACGCCCCGTAACCGTAAAGGTAAAGTGGAACGGTCTGACCGGCCAGTTCACGTTTGACCACCAGGCTGATCGGCACTTGCGTACCGTCGGGCGCGGTGGCCCACAACCGCTGGCTGACGTAGGCATTGGCATCAAACACGCCCAGTACCGGCGTCTCCTTGAGTACGACTTGATCCCCGGCGGCCAGTGACAACTGCCACACTTGCGGCGGGCGATTCAGTGACTGATAGCGCAAGCGAATCCTGTCGCTGTCGAATTCAAGAGTGTCCTGGACGTACAGGTTGTAGGCGGCATCCGGGAGTTGTACGCGATACGCCGGCAAACCTTGCGGGTGAACCTCGACGATCGGCAACCCACCCTCGCGCAGGCTGAGGGTCAGGCCTTTGGCGTTGAGGCTGAAGCCGTCAAGCATGACCGTCTCGCTGTGGGCAATCAGGTTCTGCCAGTCGCCACGCTCGGGTATGCCATGGGCTTGTTCGGGCGCGTGATAGAGCGCGAAGTTGATGCCGTCCTGGTTGCTGCGGATCACCCAGCTCCATTGACCTTCGATCAGGCCATGGTCTACCGAGTACTCATGACCCTCGCTGCGCGGCGCGATGCACGCAAAAGCCTGGTCGGGTGTGTCAGCATCCAGCACCCAGGCTTCGCTGGTGGTTTTACTGTCCAGCCCCAGAATCAGTTGCCGCTCCGAGCTGCTGCGATAGCAGTGCAGGAAGAAGCGTCCATCGGGCTCGGTGAAAATCAGCTGCGCGCCGGTGTCACCCAGCGTGTGGCGATAAAGCTTGTGCGGACGATGCGTGTCGTCCAGTTCACCAAAGAACAGGGTCTGGCTGTCATTGGCCCAGGTCATGCTGCCATCGCAATCTTCAAACGGCAGCGTGCTGACCACGCCGTTGCTCAACTCCTTGACGAACAGCTGATAAACCTCCTCGCCGCTGGTGTCGAGGCTGTACGCCAGACGCTGATGGTCAGGACTGATGCTGAACGCGCCGAGGGAAAAGAAGCCGCCGCCCGCCAGCGCGTTGGGATCAAGCAGCAACTCTTCGGCGCTTTCGTCGATCGTCAGGGCGTCGTCTGCCGGACGCGGGCATCGATAGTGACGGGCGTATTCGTCGCCTTCGGTGGTGCGCGTGTAGTAGAGATACGGACCCCAAGGGGAGGGCAGAGACAGGTCGGTTTCGAGAATGCGGCCCTTGATCTCTTGAAACAGGGTCTCGCGCAACGGCTGCAAATCGGCGAGTTGCTGCTCCTGCCAGGCGTTTTCGGCCTTCAGGTAATCGAGCACTTCATCGGTGTCGCGGTTTTGCAGCCATGCATAGGGATCGCTGCCCTCGGCCTTGCGGGCAATAGGGGCACTGGAAAAGTCAGGGGCGGAAGGCATGCTGGGCTCTCTCACGTTGGGCTCATCTGTAAGGGACCGGTCGCGCTGCCTGGCGTTGCACAGCCAGCAGACCGATAACTGAAGCCGGGGAAGCCGGGCTGGTGAAAAGCCGTTATCATAAGCGCCTCTTTACCTGCCTTACCACGGACGTCATGACCGACAACGACTATCTGATTGCCTGGGGCCTCTACGCGTTCGCCGCGTTGGGCTGTCTGTGGGTGTGGTTCAAGCTGACCGGCTGGATGTGGCGCTACCTGCGCGAGCCGCTGCGGGTGATCGGCGCGGTGCTGTTGTTCTGCCCGACGGTTGTTGATCCCGCCAGGGATCAATACGCCCCGGCGCTGGCGATCAGCGTGCTGGACCTGGCGCTGAAGGTCGGCAACAACGTCTGGCGCGCCGTGCTTGACCTGGCCACCTATGGCGCCGTCGCGCTGGGCCTCTACCTCGTTTTTGCCTTGATCCGCCTGCCGTTTCTGCGCAAGAAAAAAGCCCGTCTCGCCCATGCCGAAGCGGCCGCCGCACAGGCTGCAGCCGAGCATAAGGAGCACGACGAGCCCTACGCAGAACCACCGGCAGGGCGCTTCGCCGGTCAACCGCCAGCGCCTGATGCTCAGGCGCCCGCCAGCGGTCGTTATCGCGTCGAACCCAAACTGTGATCCTGACCGACCCGCTCGCAGGCGCGCGTTTCAACCCATCGAGGCTTGAGCATGTGTGAACTCCTGGGCATGAGCGCCAACGTACCCACCGACATCGTGTTCAGTTTCACCGGGCTGATGCAGCGCGGCGGTCGTACCGGTCCGCACCGCGACGGTTGGGGCATCGGTTTCTACGAAGGCCGCGGTCTGCGCCTGTTCCAGGACCCCGCCGCGAGCAGCGAGTCGGAAGTCGCGCAACTGGTACAGCGTTACCCCATCAAAAGCGAAGTGGTCATCGGCCACATCCGCCAGGCCAACGTCGGCAAGGTCTGCCTGTCCAATACCCATCCTTTCGTGCGTGAGCTGTGGGGGCGCAACTGGTGTTTCGCCCACAACGGTCAGCTCGCGGACTTCCATCCCGCAGCGACGTTCTACCGCCCGGTGGGTGATACCGACAGCGAAGCGGCGTTCTGCGATCTGCTCAACAGGGTCCGCGAAGCCTTTCCCGAGCCGGTCGAGATCGAGCAGTTGCTGCAAACGCTGGTCGAGGCCTGCAACGAATACCGCAGCAAAGGCGTCTTCAATGCGCTGCTCAGTGATGGCGACTGGCTGTTTTGCTACTGTTCAACCAAGCTGGTGCATATCACCCGTCGTGCACCGTTCGGGCCGGCTCGCTTGAAAGACGTCGACGTCATCGTCGATTTCCAGGCAGAGACCACGCCTGACGATGTGGTGACGGTGATTGCTACCGAGCCACTGACCGAAAACGAGACCTGGAATCGCTACGAGCCCGGTCACTGGAGTCTTTGGCGCCGCGGCGAATGCGTTGCCGAAGGCGCGGCCTGACACGAGAGGGATCTATGCTGCGTAGTTATGTGCGACTGGTGCTGTTCACACTGGGGTTGCTGGTAGGTGTGCAGGTTCCGGGGTTTATCAGTGATTACGGCAAGCGTGTCGAAGCGCACATGCTCGAAGCGCAACAAAGCCTGCGCGGCTATAACGAGACCGCGCTGCGGTTCTTCAATGGCGATGTGCAGGCGCTGATCCAGCATTACCGCACCAGCGAAGACCCGGTATTTCGTGCCGACGCCGACAATATAAATAACCTGCTCACTCGTAATCAGGCCCTTGACCGTGAGTGGCTCGCGCTGCAAGGCCCATGGTATGCCCGCGCCTGGCATGTGTTGACCGACGCAGATACCGCCATCCGCAACGAAACCTGGAATGGCTATACCTGGCAGGTGTTGCTGTCTCCGGAAGTCATCGGCTGGGGGCTGCTGGGCGCCTTGTTGTTCTCGCTGGTGATCGAAAGTGTTGTGGTGTTCATCGACTGGCTGTTTGTCGGTCGCCATTACGTGCGCCCGGTCAGCCGCGAATGGCGTTGAAGCAGATGGCCGGCGCTCGCTTGATTGGGCAGTGATCTCGCTGACGCCTTCCCGGCTGAAGCCGGTCCCACTGACGACCACGCGTACCCATCGGACTTCCTGACACGCCACACACCCAGTGGGACCGGCTTCAGCCGGGAAGGGGGAGTCCCGGTCAGCGGAGAGGCCGGGTACCGTTCACTTTTTCTTATCCTCCCCTCGCGCTTTTATTAGTTGGACGCTTCGGCCATTCCCGCCGAAGAATGCCCCCAACGCACAGCCCCGTGTCCCGCGCTGCCAACCTGACGACCCCGCGCGTACACTCGAGCTTCCCCGCTTTTTCGCACAGGAGTCACGCCCTTGAGCCGCCTGCTATTGAATTGTGATATCGGCGAAAGCTACGGCGCCTGGACCATGGGTCTGGATGCCGAGGTCATGCCTTACATCGATTGCGCCAACATCGCCTGCGGCTTCCACGCCGGGGACCCGAGCGTCATGCGCAAAACCGTAGCACTGGCGCTGGCCAACAACGTCACCATCGGTGCCCACCCGGCTTATCCCGACCTTGTAGGGTTCGGCCGTCGTTCGATGGCCTGTTCCCCACAGGAAATTCAAGACCTGCTGCATTACCAGATCGGCGCCCTTGAGGGGGTATGTCGAGCGCAGGGCAGCCACGTCAGCTACGTCAAACCCCACGGCGCGATGTACAACGACATGATGGCCAACCCGTCCCAGCTGCGTGCCGTCATCGAAGCCATTGCCCGTTACAACCCGCAATTGCCACTGATGTTGCTGGCGATGCGCGACAACTCGGCAGCGCAAGCCATCGCTGATGAGTTCGGGGTGACGCTGTGGTTTGAAGCATTTGCCGATCGCGCCTATGACAACGCAGGCCGTCTGGTCTCGCGTAACCTGCCGGGCGCTGTGCACCACGACGCGGATGTCATCATTGCCCAGGCCATGACGTTGTCCCGGGGCGAAGCGTTGACCGCCAGCGATGGCAGCGAACTGCGCCTCCAGCCTCACACGCTGTGTGTGCACGGCGACAACGCCAGCTCCATTGATGCCGTTCAGCGTATTCGTCAGGCGCTGGACGCTGCGCAAAGCGGCCCGGTCAGCCAATGAACGTGCGCATCGAAGCCGTCGCCATCGATTGCCTGATGGTGCGTTTGTTCGACGCCATCGACGAGAGCAACATGCCGTGGATGCTCGCTGCGACGTTGCGGTTGCGCGAGGGTTTTGGTGCGCAGTTGATCGATCTGGTGCCGTCCTACACCACATTGATGGTTCATTACGATCTGTTGGCGCTGAATCCGACGCAGGCCAGGGCACTCATCACCGATGCGCTGACCGATCTCGCACCTGACGCCAGCCAAAGCGGTCGGCAGCATGTGTTGCCGGTCTGGTACGACCTCAGCGTGGGGCCTGAATTAAGTCTGTTGTCGAAGCGCAGCGGGCTGGCGGTGGACGAGGTCATCCGCCGCCACAGCCAGCGCGAGTATCAGGTGTTCGCGCTCGGCTTTGCGCCGGGCTTCGCCTTCATGGGGCTGGTGGAAGAAGCCCTCGCCGCGCCGCGCATCAAAACACCGCGCAAGCGGGTGGCAGCGGGAAGCGTCGGCATTGCCGAGCGACAGACAGCGGCGTACCCGCTGGAGTCGCCCGGCGGCTGGAGCATTCTTGGGCGTACGCCGGCAAAACTCTTCGACCGGGAGATTGATGGCTACAGCCTGATGCAACCCGGCGATACCGTGCGTTTTGCCCCCGTGGATCACGCCGAGTTCCTACGTCTGGGTGGCGACGATACGCCGCTGGAGGGTCTGGCATGAGCGTGTTGACGGTAAAAAGCAGCACGCCGTTGTGCCTGTTGCAGGACGCCGGACGGTTTGGGGTGCGGCATTTGGGCGTCACTCAGGGTGGTGCGCTGGATTGGGTGTCGATGTCGTGGGCCAACAGGCTGCTCAATAATCCGCTGGACGCCGCCGTTATCGAGGTGACGCTGGGCGGTTTGACACTGGTGGCCGAGGCTGATTGCTGCCTGGCGCTGGCCGGCGCAGACCTCGGTGCCATGCTGGACGACCGCCCGATTGCACCGTGGCGCAGTTTTTTCATTCGCAAAGGCCAGCAACTTCGCTTGATCCGGCCGGTCAGCGGAGCGCGTGCCTACCTCGCCGCGCCCGGAGGCTTTACTGCCGTCAACGTGCTGGGCAGTTGCGCCACAGTCTCACGTGAAGGTCTGGGCGGGCTGGAGGGAAACGGCAAAGCCTTGGCCGAGGGCGACCGACTGACCTATTCGGAAGCGTCGTTCGAGCTGCATGCGTTGCCCGCGCATCGGATTCCGGACATCAGCTGCTCGCGTCCGCTGGACATGGTGATGGGTGCCCAGATCGGCCAATTCAGTGGTGTAAGCCTGTTTGACGTGTTCAACAGCGACTGGACCCTCGACAGCCGCGCCGACCGCATGGGCATGCGCCTGTTGGGTCCGGAGCTGGTCTATCAGGGCAAACCGATGATCTCCGAGGGCATCCCGCTTGGCGCCATCCAGGTCCCGCCGGACGGCCAGCCGATCATCCTGCTCAACGACCGCCAGACCATCGGCGGCTACCCGAGACTCGGCGCACTGACCCCGCTGTCCCTGGCCCGGCTGGCGCAGCAGTTGCCGGGGAGTGTGGTGCGGATGAAAGCGGTGGTGCAGGATGTGGCGCATCGGGAGCAGCTGGGTTTTATGAGGACGCTGCAACATACAACGCAGGACTTCACGTTGTAGGCGCCGGCTTGCTGGCGAACACGGTGGATCGTTAACGGACGCCCACCGCTACCTGATGTGTTCGCCAGCAAGCCGGCTCCTACAGTCGATGCGCGAGCGCCCCGCAGCCTTTATTTCGCCAAATACCGCATCCCTTCCTCCAGCCCTCGCAGCGTCAGCGGGTACATCTGATCTTCGATCAAGTCCCGCACGATATTGGTGGAGGTGGTGTAGGCCCAGGCGTCTTTGGGATAGGGGTTTATCCAGATGATCTTCTTGAACTTGGCCATGAACCGCTGCATCCACACATAACCCGCTTCTTCGTTCCAGTGCTCGACACTGCCGCCCGGTTGGGTGATTTCGTAGGGCGCCATGGCTGCGTCACCGATGAAGATGACTTTGTAGTCGGCACCGTATTTATGCAGCAGGTCCTGGGTCGCGGTACGCTCGGAGGTGCGGCGCAGGTTATTCTTCCAAACCGTCTCGTACACGAAGTTGTGGAAGTAGAAATACTCCATGTGCTTGAACTCGGTCTTGCACGCAGAGAACAGCTCTTCGCAGACCTTCACATGCGCGTCCATCGAACCGCCGATGTCAAACAGCAGCAACAGCTTGATGGTGTTACGGCGTTCCGGCCGCATCTGGATGTTCAGCAGGCCTGCATCGCGCGCGGTGTGATCAATCGTGCCGTCGATGTCCAGCTCGTCGGCCGCCCCCTGACGCGCGAACTTGCGCAGACGCCGCAGGGCCACTTTGATGTTGCGCGTGCCCAGTTCAACCCCATCATCGAGGTTCTTGTACTCACGCTGGTCCCAGACCTTTACCGCCTTGCCCTGCCGCTGGCCTGCGTCACCCACCCGAATCCCCTCGGGGTTATACCCGCCCGAGCCAAACGGGCTGGTGCCGCCGGTGCCGATCCATTTGTTGCCGCCGGCGTGACGCTCCTTCTGCTCTTCCAGACGCTGCTTGAATGCCTCGATCAGCTTGTCCAGACCGCCCAGCGACTGGATCTGCGCGCGCTCTTCGTCGCTCAGCGAGCGCTCGAATTCCTTGCGCAGCCAGTCCTCGGGGATCAATGCCTGCAGGTGGTCATCGAGCTTTTCCAGGCCGTTGAAGTAGGCGCCAAATGCCCGGTCGAACTTGTCGAAATGACGCTCGTCCTTGACCAGAATCGTACGCGACAGGTAGTAGAACTCGTCCATGTCGGCGAACGTCACGCGCTGCTTCAGCGCGTTGATCAGGTCGAGCAGTTCGCGCAGCGACACCGGCACCTTGGCCGCGCGCATCTCGTTGAACAGGTTGAGCAACATAATCGGCGTCCCGCCTTTGATCTAAATAAGCTTGACCGGAAAAGGCTCAGCGATTGCCGCGACGACTCATGAACGCCAGGCGCTCCAGCAGCTGCACGTCCTGCTCGTTCTTGACCAGGGCGCCGGCCAGCGGCGGGATGGCTTTGGTGGGGTCGCGTTCGCGCAGCACCGCTTCGCCGATGTTGTCGGCCATGAGCAGTTTGAGCCAGTCCACCAACTCGGACGTCGAGGGTTTTTTCTTCAGGCCCGGGACTTTGCGCACGTCGAAGAACACGTCCAGCGCCTCACTGACCAAGTCCTTTTTGATGTTCGGGTAATGCACATCGACAATCTTCTGCAGGGTGCTGCGGTCGGGGAATGCGATGTAGTGAAAGAAGCAGCGACGCAGGAAAGCGTCGGGCAATTCTTTTTCGTTGTTGGAAGTAATGATGATGATCGGGCGCTTTTTCGCTTTGATCGTCTCGTCGATTTCGTAAACGTAGAACTCCATTTTGTCGAGTTCTTGAAGCAGGTCGTTGGGGAATTCGATGTCTGCCTTGTCGATCTCATCGATCAGCAGAATCACCCGCTCTTCGGATTCAAAAGCCTCCCAGAGCTTGCCCTTCTTGAGGTAGTTGCGCACGTCATGGACTTTGTCGACGCCCAGTTGCGAGTCGCGCAGGCGGCTGACGGCATCGTACTCATACAGCCCCTGATGCGCCTTGGTCGTGGACTTGATGTGCCAGGTAATCAGCCGTGCGCCGAAGGACTCGGCCAGTTGTTCGGCCAGCATGGTTTTGCCTGTACCGGGCTCACCCTTTACCAGCAGTGGGCGCTCCAGTGTGATCGCGGCGTTGACCGCGAGCTTCAAATCGTCGGTGGCAACGTAGGCGTGGGTGCCTTCGAATTTCATCGGGTAAATCCTCGAACAAAGCGAACAGGGCGTGGCCCGAACCTCGTCAATCAGGGCGCAAACAATGCACCGACTATACCGCGCGTCTCGCGCCACTGTGAACGCAGACGCTCTATTCAGTACCTGAATGGGGCGTCACGATCTGACCGATCCAAAATTGTAACGTCGGTTGTGGTATCGCCAAAATAGCGATACCTTGCGCCCCATGTCGACCAAATATAGATTCAGGGACAAATACAGGATTCAACTGCGGGAGAAGGATCACCTGCCGCCGCATGTTCACCTCACCGGTGGCGGGCTGGATGTGTTGATTTGCCTGCAGTTGGTTGAACCCATGCGCGGCCATGCGCCGGCCGCAGTGCTCAGGGAGGCGCTCGAATGGGTCAGGGCCCACCAAACAGAATTGCTGGAGGAATGGAAACGATGGCATCCATGAAACGACCACGCTTGAAAACCGTCGAGGCGCTGGCTGAAGGCACGCTCGCGCTGACCTTTATCAACGACATGAAATACTTCCTGGACCTGAGCAGCGATATCGCCGCATTTCCGGGGCTGCAACCGCTCAGGGATCCGAACATTTTCAAGCAGGCGCAGATCGGCGACGACGGTTGGACCGTCGAGTGGTCCGGGCCTGACATCCAGATCGGTGCCGACACCCTCTATCTGGATGCAAAGGCACAGGCGGCCACCGACGAGAACACGCGGATCTTCATCGGCTGGCGCGCACGCACCGGGTTGCCCTTGGCATTGGCGGCCGAGGCGCTGGGGGTCAGTACTCGCAGCATTAGCCGTTACACCAACGGCAGCGAAGCGGCACCGCGCACCCTCGCACTGGCGTGTATCGGATGGGACGCGTTGCAGAACCCGACCCAAAACGGAGTGATGCTGGCCGAAGCGCGCGAGGCCTACAGCGTCGCCAAACCAAAGCGTGACAAAAGCCAGGAGTAGGTGGCAATCGCGGTACTGTTGCGCCGGACATCGGCTGCTCACCGACAGCCACCCGGCGCTCAAGCGCAGCGCTTATTGAGCCTCGCTCTTGCCACTGTCGTAACGGGTGTTGAAGGCCTTCACGAACGCGTTGCGCAGAATCTGCAAAAACGCTTCAAACGCACTGATGTTTTGGTTGTGAACGCTGCCGCTGAGTTCGACGCGGGTCGCAAACTGGTTTTTGCCCTGATTCTTGAGCACCGTTTCGCTGCCGCCGACCACGGCTTCCCAGATCGAGCGAAAGAAGCCCTTGTTCTGGTTTTCCACGTCTTGCTGCCAATTGAAGATGTCCACGTTGCGCAGCAGTGGTTTGATGTAGCCGCTGAGTTGGCCGTTATTGGCTTGCGCCTCAATCACCACGTCGCCGTCACCTGCGTTGAAGTCGAACTTGCCATAGGCCGATGCAAAGTCGTTCATGCGCTTGAGCTGCACGCCGGTCGCGCGCAGTTTGAAGTCGAAATCTTCAAAGCTGAACGGGTCGAAGGTGGCGGTGCTTTCCAGTGGCGCATGGCCCATCAGCATGGCTTTGCCTTCAAAGCGGGCATCGCGTTTGCCGGCCTTGTCTTCGACATTGGTCAGGTTAAAGACGCTGGCGTTGATGTTGTCGGCGTCGATTTTCACCTTCGGCGTCGAGTTGAAGTTGCTGAAGGTGATTTTGCCGTCCTGAATGCGCAATTCATTGAGAGTAATCGGCAACAGCTTGTCGAGCTGAGCCTGCCAGTTAGTACCCGCACCGGTCTGGGACTGTTTCTTGTCCGGGCCGCCGTCAACGAAGTTCAGCTCCGGGCCTACAAACGCGACCTCGGCCACCACGGCATGGTCGTACCACAGCGAGTGCCAACTGACGGCGAGGTCGATGACTGGCGCATCGAGCAGCGGCACCGGCACCTTGCCGTCGACCTTGACGATTTTCAGACCATTGATCCGGTACGCGCCGCGCCACAGCGCCAGGTCCACGTCGGTGACCTGACCGCGATAGTCGCCCATGTCCGCAAGCTTGTCGTTGAGGTAATTGCGCACCACATACGGCAGCGCGATATGCGCGGCAACGATCACCACCACCAAGCCGACGATTGTCCATAACGGCCAGCTGTAACGACGTTTCATGGCTTTACCCTCCAATGAAGTAGCTGTGTTGACTACTGGCGATGTGATCGGTTCGCTACGACTGGACGTCGCACCGGGGCAGGGCATAGGCTTTGGGTTTTTCCAAACCTGCACAAGGACCCGGTCATGAGCCGTATTTACGCAGATAACGCCCACTCCATCGGCAACACGCCACTGGTGCAGATCAACCGCATCGCGCCGCGCGGGGTCACCATCCTGGCCAAGATCGAAGGGCGTAATCCGGGATATTCCGTCAAATGCCGGATCGGCGCGAACATGATCTGGGACGCCGAAAGCAGCGGCAAACTCAAGCCTGGCATGACCATCGTCGAACCCACCTCCGGCAACACCGGCATTGGCCTTGCGTTCGTCGCAGCGGCGCGCGGTTACAAACTGACCCTGACCATGCCGGCATCAATGAGTATAGAGCGACGCAAGGTGCTCAAGGCTTTGGGTGCCGAGCTGGTGCTGACCGAGCCGGCGCTGGGCATGAAAGGCTCCATCGCCAAGGCCGAGGAAATGGTGGCCAGCGATCCCGACCTGTACTTCATGCCGGCACAGTTCGAGAACCCCGCCAACCCCGCCATCCATGAGAAGACCACCGGGCCGGAGATCTGGAACGACACCGACGGCGCCATCGACGTACTGGTCGCAGGCGTTGGCACCGGCGGGACGATCACCGGCATTTCGCGCTACATCAAGCACACCATGGGCAAACCGATTATTTCGGTGGCGGTGGAACCAATGGGGTCACCGATCATTACTCAGGCACTGGCCGGTGAGGAGATCAAGCCCAGCCCGCACAAGATCCAGGGTATCGGCGCAGGCTTCATCCCGAAAAACCTTGATCTCTCGATTGTCGACCGTGTCGAGCTGGTCAGTGATGACGAAGCCAAGGCCATGGCGCGGCGGTTGATGCAGGAGGAGGGGATTCTGTGCGGCATTTCCTGTGGCGCAGCCATGCAGGCGGCGGTTCGGCTGGCGGAGAAGCCGGAAATGCAAGGCAAGACGATCGTGGTGGTGCTGCCGGACTCGGGAGAGCGCTACCTCTCCAGCATGCTCTTCAGCGACCTGTTTACTGACCAGGAGCTGACGCAATAGTCGTCCGCAGAGCTGCTTCGGCTTTTTACCCGGCGGACTAAGGATTATGATGGCCGCCACTCGAAACCCGCCGCCAGATTGTCATAGGTCATCTGGCGGCGGTTTCAGCAGCGTATGCTTCGGGCCGCGCAGTCCGGCCCTGTTCCAAGGAGAGCTTCATGACCCTTTCTTTTGCTGTCAAAGCGGCGATTCTGCTGCTGTTTGTAGGCAGCACGCTGTACGTGCATCTGCGCGGCAAGGCGCGGTTGCCGGTATTGCGCCAGTTCGTGAATCACTCCGCGCTGTTCGCACCCTACAACGCCTTGATGTATCTGTTCTCCAGCGTCCCGTCCAAGCCATATCTGGACCGCAGCAAGTTTCCCGAACTGGACGTGCTGCGCGATAACTGGGAAACCATCCGTGTCGAAGCCATGCACTTGTTTGACGAAGGCTATATCCGCGCCGCCGCCAAGGACAACGATGCCGGTTTCGGCTCGTTCTTCAAAAAGGGCTGGAAGCGTTTTTACCTGAAGTGGTACGACAAACCGCTGCCGTCTGCCGAGGCGTTGTGCCCCAAGACTGTGGAACTGGTCAGCCGTATTCCCAACGTCAAGGGCGCGATGTTTGCGCTGTTGCCGGGTGGCAGCCACCTGAATCCGCACCGTGACCCGTTCGCCGGGTCCCTGCGTTATCACTTGGGCTTGTCGACGCCCAATTCCGACGATTGCCGGATTTACGTTGACGGCCAGGTCTATGCCTGGCGCGACGGTGAAGACGTGATGTTCGATGAGACGTACGTTCACTGGGTCAAGAACGAGACCGATGTCACGCGCGTGATTCTGTTTTGCGATATTGAGCGGCCGTTGAGCAACCGTTTCATGGCCGCCGTCAACCGCCGCGTCAGCGCTTTCCTGGGGCGCGCCACTGCGCCGCAGAACACCGATGACGAACGCGTCGGCGGGATCAACCAGGCGTATGCGTTCTCCAAACGGTTCAGCAACAGCTTTAGCGGCAAGGTGAAGCAATTCAAACGCGCCAACCCCAAGGCTTACCGGATCTTGCGGCCGGTGTTGGCGGTTGTCGTGTTGACGCTGCTGGGTTACTGGCTGTTCGGCTGACAATACGCCCGCACAGAGCGCCGTCCCACTCCGTGGCACGGCGTTTTTTTGCGCCCGGATTTCGTGTAAGTGCCGGAGTGTACGAATGCTGCAATCCTGTCTGAATGCCCGCATTGCCATTGCAGGAGCGCTCGCCCGCGAAGACGCCGGCCCACCCGACATCGTCATCGCCTGACACGCCGCCTTCGCCAGCAAGCCGGCTCCTTGTATCTCGACTTTGTCTTCTCAGAAGGTAAAGTTCTCGACTGATCATCGAGGGAAAGGCGTGAAGATGACCGGCTCCTAGTGGCGTTGTAGCCTGCGAAGTAGATCCATTCTCCGCCTTTCCAACCTCACTCATTGAGCTCGTACGATATCTAGAGCCACTTTGTGAGCTCGCATTTACAAGGTCGAAGCCGAGTGACGCGATGATTGATCTTTAGTTGAAAAGGAGAACAGCATGTCTTCATTCGTTGGCGTTGACATGGCCAAGAATACTTTTGATGTTGCGACGCCGTTGGACAATGGCAAACACCGCACCAAGGGCAAGTTGAGCAATGATGCCAAGGGCTTTGCCGAGTTCGAGTCCTGGCTTCGCAAGCACGCCACAGCGGACGCGCTGATTGTCATCGAGGCCACGGGTAATTATCACGAAGCGTTGGCTGACTTCCTTTTTCAAAAGGGATATCGGCTTCATATCGCGAACCCTGCCACCACCGCCGCTCACGCCAAGTCGGAGTTGTCACGCAACAAGACTGACAAGACTGACGCCAAACTCATCTCCGATTTCGCCATGCAGAAGCATCGCAAGTTACGGCTTTGGGTGCCTGAGCCACAGTCGCGGCGCCGTCTGAGGGCTTTGGTCCGCCGCTTGGAAGATCTCAACGAGATCCGCCAGATGGAGAAAAACCGCTTGGAAGTTGCCAGCCCGAACGTCGTAACGTCGATCGAATCGGTGATTGCTCATGTCTTGGAAGAAATCACCAAAACGGAAAAAGCGATCAAGCAACACATCGACGATGATCCTGACCTACGCGGCAAGAGCGAGTTGATGACCTCCATTGATGGTCTAGGCGAGAAGACCGCCGCGCTGATCCTCGCGGAACTGGGAGACCCTCTGGACTACGAAGGACCGAAAAAACTTTCTGCCTTCGCTGGATTATCGCCCAGACAGGACCGCTCTGGAGGCTACGTGGGTCCAACCCGCATAAGTCGAACCGGCTCGTCGCGACTCAGGGGCGGCCTTTACATGCCCGCGATCGTAGGAATACAACACAATGTGGTGCTGAGAGAGTTCGCCAAGAGATTGAAGGCGAACGGAAAGGCTCCCCGGCAAATTATCTGTGCAGTGATGCGTAAGATGTTGCACTTGGTCTATGGCGTGCTTAAAAGCAACAGGCCTTTCGAACCTGAAATTGCTTTGGCTCATTAACGGCTGATCAAGTAGGACTTGAATGGCTAGGATGTCGCTGCGGGATGGGCCGCGGGCGTATATTCGTGCCTGCTTGAAAAGCAGCAGCGCTAGCGCGCTGCTGGGCTTGCAGTAGGAGCATTAAGACGATATCTACGAATGTGGTGGAAGCCCGCGCGATCGAAATGCAACCCCGCCGAATGCACGCAATTTCCACTGGCATGCATGCCCCCAATTGAACACGAACCCGCTGGATGCACGCCATCCATTGTAGTAGCGCGCTTGCCCGCGAAGACGCCGGCCCACCCGACATCGTCATCGCCTGACACGCCGCCTTCGCCAGCAAGCCGGCTCCTACAGGTTCGGTGAAAACCGTCCCCCGCTGAAGTCGTCCTCACTGGATGCACGCCATTCCATTGTAGGAGCGCGCTTGCCCGCGAAGACGTCGGCCCATCCGACATCGTCCTCGCCTGACACGCCGCCTTCGCCAGCAAGCCGGCTCCTACGAATGTGGTGCAAGCCCGCTCGATCGACATGCAACCCGCTGAATGCGCGCAATTTCCACGGGCATGCATGCCCGCTCGATCGAATGCGAGCCCGCTGGATGCACGCAAATACCACTGGCATGCATGCCCCCGATTGAACGCGAATCCGCTGGATGCACGCAATGCCACTGTAGGAGCCGGCTTGCTGGCGAAGGCGCCAGCTCAGACGCTGCAGCAGTAAACGTTGAACCCGTCCGCGCATACCCGTGGAAGTGGTGCCGTCGACACGGTCGAAAGGGCCTATCCGGCAAATAGCACGTCCATTCAATCCTCCGGGCGCGCATCGGCGGACCCTGTGTCCAGCCTTTTTTCCCGGAGACGATGTCCATGCGCGCCAGATTCCTGATGCTTTCCGCCACGCTGTTCGGCCTTGCCGGTCCGATGGCGGCGGTGGTTGCCCCCACCGTCGCCTTTGCCCAATCGGCTGCAGTGGCCGTGGCACCCCAATACGACACCACGCACGTTTACGTGGCCCCTGCAGACGTGGATCGCTTCGTCCAGAGCTTCACGGCCACATTCGGCGGCCAGAGCACGCCTCAGGTCGTGGTCAACGTCCTGCCAGTGCCCAGCAGCACCACCTCCCAGCTGATCCAGACGCCAGTGGGCACGGTGTCGCTGTTCGGCTTCAAGACGCCGATTCCGCGCCCCTTCGGCGACGAGCGCAATGGCTATCTGGTCAAGGACATGGACGTGGCGATCAAGGAAGCACGTCAGGCCGGCGCCGATGTGATCGTGTCCGATTTCCCGGACCCCATCGGCCGCGACGCGGTGGTGCAATGGCCAGGCGGCGTGAACATGCAGCTTTACTGGCACACCAAGGTACCCAATTACGCGCCGTTTCAAACCGTTCCTGAAAACCGTGTGTACGTGTCCAACGACCGCGCCGCTGCATTTGTGAAAGCGTTTCTGGCGTTTTCCCACGGCAAGGTCGTAAGCGATGACAAGAAGGCCTCAGGCGCTGAAATCGGGCGCACTGATGCCACCTATCACCGCATTCGTATCGAGTCTGCCTTTGGCAAGATGGTGGTGCTGGCAACAGACGGTCATCTCCCGTATCCGTTCGGCCATGACAACACCGGCTACGAAGTCAGCAGCCTGCAAGATACCCTCGCTAAAGCCAGGGCAGCGGGCGTCAACGTGATCGTCGAGCCTTTCACCAGCGCGGGTCGCACAGCGGCCATCGTTGAGTTTCCGGGCGGTTATGTCGCAGAAATCCATCAGACCGCCGCGGCCGGTTGACCGATGGCGAGTGTGCGATACGCATCAGGCCTGAGCGGTGTGTGCCTGGCCATGGCGTTGCCGCTGTTCAGCAGTCAGGTCAGTGCGCAGACGATCGAGTCCAGGCCGGTGATCAAAACCAATCGCTGGCAGGAGGATTGGTCGGTCCTGGCCAATCCGACCCTCAGGACTGCGCCGCTGGACAGCCTCAAGTACATCCCGTTGTCCGCCGGCAATCCACAGACCTACTTGTCATTGGGCGCGACCCTTCGCGAACGCTTCGAGATGAACGACGCCAGCGCATTTGGGACGCGCAATGTGGCCAGGGATGCCTACCGGTTGCAGCGTTTTCAGGTGCATGCCGATCTGCACTTCAACGAAAACTGGCGCGTCTTCACGCAACTGGAAGACGTGCGCGCCTACGATAAAACCTCCCTTGGCGGGGCCGACCAGAACCGTGTCGACCTGCGCCTGGCGTTTCTGGAATACACCAAAAAGCTCGGAGACAACACGTTCAAGGCGCGCGTGGGGCGGCAGGATTTCGCCTTCGACTTGCAGCGCTTTATCTCGTCTCGTGACGGGCCAAACGTGCGCCAGTCGTTCGATGCGTTGTGGGCGGACTGGGAGACAGGGCTGTGGCGTTTCATCGCCATCGCCAGCCGACCGGTGCAGTACCAGGACGAGCGCCACTTCGATGACCGCTCGAACCACGAATTCCGCTTTCACATGCTGCGCGCGGAACGCCTGGTGGGCGGCAGCAACGAGTTGTCGGCGTACGTCGGCCTGTATGAGCGCGACGAAGCCAACTACCTGGACGCCAGCGGTGCAGAGCATCGGAACATTTTTGACGCGCGCCTGGGCGGAGCGGCCGATGGCTACGACTGGGATCTGGAGGCGATGGGGCAGACCGGTTCGGTCGGCGCCAAAAGCATTCGCGCCTGGGCGGCCGGCAGTCGCGTCGGTTATACCTTCGCGGATGTGAACTGGACGCCGCGTCTGGGTCTGCAGATGGATGCGGCTTCGGGCGATCGCAACAGCGGCGATGGCACATTGGGCACCTTCAACCCGCTGTTTCCCAACGGTTACTACTTTTCGCTGGGTGGCTATACGGGTTATGCCAACATCCTGCACATCAAACCGTCGATCACGGTAAAGCCCATCGCCAAGCTGAGCATTCAGACGGCGCTCGGGCTGCAATGGCGAGAAACCACCGAAGACGCCGTGTACGTGCAACCCAACATTGCGGTGGCCGGCACTGCAGGGCAGGGCAGTCGCTGGACGGGTGCCTATGGGCAAGTGCGCACCGACTATGCCTTCACCGGTAACCTGAGCGGCGCCATCGAGGCGGTTCACTATGATGTGGGCCAGTCAGTGCGTGATGCCGGCGGGCACGACAGCAACTACCTCGGTGTGGAGTTAAAGCTGTCCTGGTAACTTCGCATCAAGCCTGTGAACGACGTCGCGCCATGACATTGCGCACGGCGGCGATGGCTGGTTATAGTCGGCCTCGTTGCCGTGGCACTTGGCAACCCTGAGTTATTTCCTTTTCAGAAGATGAGTTCGATGCCTGCTTCCAGCACCCCTCGGTTGGCCTTATCCGCCACAGCTTGCGCTGTTGTGGAACCGTGCGGTTGCCTGCAAATCGCTTTCATCACGCGTTACCCCCCACCTTCTCCTGTGAACAGCCCTGTCGTGTGCGCCATTGCACCGCCAGGGGTCGTTGTGCTCGGCTGACCGGCTGCCTCATCGCTGCCCACCCAGCCTGCAAACGCTCGCAAAACATCCGTGAATCCGGTGATGCCGGGTCCGATTTTGTCTGAATCACAGGTGAATCATGTTCGCTCATAAAGCTTTGGCCTCGATGGCCACCACCACGCTGTTTGTCCTGCTGTGGAGCAGTGGGGCGATTGTCTCCAAGTGGGGGCTGACTCACGCCTCGCCGTTCGCGTTTTTGCTGTTCCGTTTTTTGCTGGCGCTGGTGGCCCTGGCTATTCTGATTCCTGCCCTGGGTTACAAACTGCCGGCCACTCGGGCTTCGATGCGCTTCGCATTGATGACCGGCGCGGTGCTGTTGGGCGCTTACCAGATTTGCTATCTGCTGGCGCTGGACATGAAAGTCGCGCCGGGCGTGATGGCGACGATCATGGGCGTACAGCCGATCCTGACGGCAGTGCTGGTGGAGCGCAGCCGCTCCGTCTCCCGCATGTTCGGCCTGACGCTGGGGCTGGCGGGCCTGGTGTTGGTGGTCTGGCAAGGCATCGGTGACGGCGGCTCGCTCGCTGGCATGGCATTCGGTGTGCTGGGGATGTTGAGCATGACGGGCGGCTCGATCATGCAAAAGCGCATCACCGACAATCCGCTTGGCACCCTGCCGGTGCAGTACCTCGCCGGGACGCTGGTGTGTGCGGCGTTTGTGCCGTTTCAGCCGTTCCATTTCGAGCACAGCGTCGGCTTCTATCTGCCCGTGCTGTATATGGGGCTGGTGGTGTCGGTGCTGGCGACCTTTCTGCTTTACCGACTGATCGCACAGGGCAATCTGGTCAACGTCACCAGTCTGTTTTATCTAGTGCCCGGCGTGACCGCGATCATGGATTACCTGATCTTCGGCAACCGCCTCGCGCTCATGAGCCTGCTGGGCATGGTGTTGATCGTCGTTGGGCTGGTGTTTGTGTTCAGGAAGGTCAAGTAGCGACAACGGCCCGTAGCCGTCGCCCAGAGTCAAAGGCTTCGCGGGCAAGCGCGCTCCTACAAGGGCGCGTCACATCGCGTTATTCAGGCACGCCGGCCATTTGTAGCAGCGCGCTTGCCCGCGATCTGGCGCGCAGCGGCAGCAAGTCTACGCACGCGGTGTGTCAGGCAGAGCCAAGTGGTCGGGTTTTACGACTGCTGCGCAGCCGATCGCGGGCAAGCGCGCTCCTACACTGATCGCGTTACGGCACGCTGTCTCGGCATGGCGCATGGAAGGCGGAGGCGCGTCCTGACGAATTCTCTCGGCACGCCGGCAATTTGTAGGAGCGCGCTTGCCCGCGATCTGGCGCGCAGCGGCAGCAAAACCTGCGCATCCCGGTGTGTCAGACAAAATGCGGTGCTTCAGGCGACACCGAGAAACAAGGCTCACCCCAATCGCACATGCCGGCTCAACAAAGCCCGCAGCGCCGCAGGCTTTACCGGTTTGGCGAGATATTCCAGGCCGGCGGCATGCACCTGGGCAATCAGCTCCGGGCGCCCATCAGCGCTGATCACGACACCCGGCACCGGCTCACCCAGTTGCGTGCGCAGCCAGGCCATCAGTTCGGTGCCGACTTCGCCGTGATCCAGATGAAAGTCCACCAGCGCTAGGTGCGGACGGATGCCCTCATCGAGCAACGCTTGGCACTCCTCGCGATTACGGGCGGTCCAGACCTGGCAGCCCCAGCGGCTGAGCAAACTGTTCATGCCGATAAGGATGCTGTCCTCATTGTCGACGCACAGAATCTGCGTACCGTTCAGCGCGGTGCCGAGCGATTCAGCCGGCGCGGCGGGCGGTAACGGTTGAGCGGCCGCCAGCGGCACAGTGACACTGAACACGCTGCCCTTGCCCGGCCACGAGCGTACCTCCAGCGAGTGACCAAGCACCCGACACAAGCCATCGGCGATCGCCAGCCCCAAACCCAAGCCTTTCTCGGCACGGGTCTGGTGGCTGTCCAGGCGCTTGAACTCTTCGAAAATTACCTGCCGCTTGTCTTCGGGAATGCCCGGCCCACGGTCCCAGACCTCCAGGCTCAATTGCCCGTGCCTGCGCCGGACCCCCAACAAAATTGGCCCCTTGGCGTAACGAAAGGCATTGGTCAGGAAATTTTGCAGCACCCGACGCAACAGCTTGGCGTCGCTGGTCACCCTCAGCGCGCTGCTTCGGACGCGGAAGTCCAAACCCTGCTCCTGAGCGAGGGCGGTGAATTCCGCTCCCAGGGTTTCAAATACAGTGTTGAGCGCAAACGGCGTGATAGTGGGTGTGAACTTGCCATTCTCCAGCCGCGAAATGTCCAGCAGGTCACTGATCAGGTCTTCGGCCGAGCGCAGCGAGCTGTCCAGATGATGGATCAGCTGCTTCGCCTCCGCAGGCACGTTGTCGTCGTTGTGCAGCAGGGCTGCCGAAAACAACCGGGCAGCATTCATGGGTTGCATCAGGTCGTGGCTGACCGCGGCAAGAAAGCGCGTTTTCGACTGATTCGCCGCCTCGGCGTGGGCCTTGGCTTCGCTCAGCGCGGCGTTCAGTTGCGACAGCTCACGCGTGCGTTCGGCGACGCGCTGCTCAAGACTCTCGTTGGCGCCCTTGAGCGCATGCTCGGCCTCGCGAAACGCTGTGATGTCGGTAAAACTCATCACGAACCCGCCGCCAGGCATCGGATTGCCGATCAGCTCAATCACCTGGCCATTCGGAAACAAGCGCTCGGAGGTGTGCGCGCGGCCCTGACGCATCCAGTGCAAACGCCGGGCGACATGCACCTCCGCCTCTCCGGGCCCGAGCAAACCGCGCTCGGCGTTGTAGCGGATGATGTCGGCTATGGGCCGGCCCACGCTGATCAAACCCTCCGGGTAATTGAACAGCTCCAGATAGCGCGCGTTCCAGGCCACCAGGCGCAGGGACTGATCCACCACGCTGATGCCCTGGGTAATATTTTCAATGGCGCCCTGCAACAGTGCCCGGTTGAATTGGAGGACCTCGGACGCTTCATCGGCAATGCGTACCACGTCCTCAAGTTGCATGTCGCGGCCTTCGATCGCAGCTTTCACCACCGCCCGTGTCGACGAAGTGCCCAGCACGCCGGCCAACAGGCGTTCTGTGTGGGCGATCCACTCGCCCGTAGCGTTTTGATTGGGGTTGAATCCCTTGCCCTGGCGATAGGCGAAGCGGATGAAGCTTTGCTGCGCGCGTTCTTCGCCCACGAAACGCGCAGAAAGCTTGAGCAGATCCTCTATCTGCACCGCCAGCAGCGAGCGATTGTTGGGCCGCGCTTGAAGTTCCTGGCCAATAAACCGTCCCGCCTGCCAGTGCTCGGACACCCGTGTCCGCGACAGCAATGACACCCAGACGAACAGCACCAGATTGCCCAGCATCGACAGCACAACGCCTTGAGTCAGTGGGCTGATCGGCAGATTGAACGGATTGCTGTGCAGCCACGCCAGCAGGGGAAAGCTGTGCAGCGACCAACTCATGCTGTGAGCGATGATCGGCAGCACCAGCGTGTAAAACCAGATGAACACGCCGGCAGCCAGCCCGGCGAACACGCCACGTCGATTGGCCGGTTTCCAGTACAGCGCGCCGATCATCGCCGGCATCAACTGAGTGATGGCGGCAAAGGCGATCTGGCCGATGGTTGCCAGGCTGGCGGTCGATCCCAGCAAGCGGTAGCTGACGTAGGCGAGCAGCAGGATGACCACGATGCTGACCCTGCGCACCGACAGCATCCAGTAACGGAACGCTTCGAACGGGCGCTCGGCGGTTTTGCGCCGCAGCAGCCAGGGCAGCAGCATGTCGTTGGACACCATGGTCGACAGCGCCACGCTGGCGACAATCACCATGCCGGTGGCCGCCGAGGCGCCGCCAATGAACGCCAGCATGGCCAGCGCCGGATGCGCATGGGCAAGCGGTACGCTGATGACGAACGAGTCCGGCAGCACCGAGGCAGGCAGCAGCATTTGCCCGGCCAGCGCAATCGGCACCACAAACACCGCGGCCAGCAGCAGGTAAGCGGGGAAAACCCACTTGGCCAGGCGCAGGTCCTGGGGTTCGATGTTCTCCACCACCGTGACGTGAAACTGCCGGGGCAGACAGATGATCGCCATCATGGCGACGCCGGTCTGCACCACCATCGAGGGCCAATTGACCGTTTCCTTCCAGTACGCCTCAAGCCGTGGCGCGAGCATCGCCTGATTGAACAGATCGTCCACTCCGTCGTAAAGCCCGAACGTGATGAACGCACCAACGGCCATGAAAGCGAACAGCTTGACCAGCGACTCGAACGCAATCGCCAGGACCATGCCCCGGTGATGTTCGGTGGCGTCGAGGTTGCGGGTGCCGAAGACGATGGTGAACAGCGCGAGCACCAGGGAAACGATCAATGCGGTGTCTTGCGCACGCGTGCCCGTAGCGTCGGCGCCGGCACCGATGAGGATGTTCACCCCCAGCACGATGCCTTTGAGTTGCAGCGCAATGTAAGGCAGAACGCCGATCAGGCAGATCAGCGCAACCACCACGGCCAGCGTCTGTGACTTGCCGTAACGGGCAGCAATGAAGTCAGCGATGGAGGTGATGTTTTCCTGCTTGCTGATCAGCACCATCTTCTGCAGCACCCAGGGTGCGAGCAGCAACAGCAGAATCGGCCCAAGGTAAATGGGCAGGAACGACCACAGCTGTTCTGCGGCCTGGCCAACCGAGCCGAAAAACGTCCAGCTGGTGCAGTAGACCGCCAGCGAAAGGCTGTACACCCAGGCGCGCAGTCGCGGGGGCAGCGGCGCACTGCGACGGTCCCCGTAAAAGGCGATGGCAAACATGATGGCCATATAGGCCAGGGCGACGGCAGCGATCAGCCCGCTGGACAGCGACATGACGAACTCCAGAGACAAGCGGCAAGCGGGTTCAACGGCGATCCATCGCCGGCCGGACAGTCTCGCATGCCCGGCAAGGTTCGTCTGTTACGACCAAGGTCTGAGCGGTGCGTTGTCGCAGGGACCTTACTGTTCGTATATCTGTTAAATCTATGAGGTATAGCTAAATTACCCGTTTAGTAGATATCAGCGCGAGCCCTAAGATGGAGATCACCTCACACGAGGACAGGAGCGAGCCATGAGCCATACCTTCTTTATCCCGCGCAGACCGTTCAGCCAACTGAGCCACCCCCGGGAAGTCATTCGCCAGTTCACCCCCAACTGGTTCGCCGCAACCATGGGCACCGGGATTTTGTCAGCGGTGCTGACCCAGCTTCCGGTGATCCTTCCCGGATTGCGCGTGATAGCCGAGGGATTGTGGCTGCTTAACATCGTGCTGTTCCTGACCTTCAGTGCGCTCTACATCGCCCGCTGGATCCTGTATTTCGACGAGGCGCGGCGGGTGTTCGGCCACTCCACGGTGTCGATGTTCTTCGGCACGATCCCCATGGGCCTGGCGACCCTCATCAATGGGCTGCTCACCTTCGGCCTGCCACGCTGGGGCAATGCAGTGCTGCCGTTGGCCGAGCTTTTGTGGTGGCTGGACGTCGCCATGTCGCTGGCTTGCGGCGTGCTGATCCCGTTCTTGATGTTCACCCGCCAAGAACACCGCATCGACCAGATGACCGCTGTCTGGCTTTTGCCCTTGGTGGCCTGTGAAGTGGCGGCCGTCAGCGGCGGGCTGCTGGCGCCTCATCTGGCGGAGAGCCACAGCCAGTTCAGCGTGCTCATTACCAGTTACGTGCTGTGGGCGATGTCGGTGCCGGTCGCGTTCAGCGTCCTGACCATCCTCTTGCTACGCATGGCCCTGCACAAATTGCCCCATGAAAGCATGGCCGCATCCAGTTGGCTTGCATTGGGGCCCATCAGCACCGGCGCCTTCGGCCTGCTCGTTCTGGGCGCCGACTCGCCTGCTGTGTTCACTGCCAACGGATTATCCGGCGTCGGCGAGATTGCCTCCGGTTTAGGGTTGCTGGGCGGGGTGATTTTGTGGGGCGTCGGCGTGTGGTGGTGCCTGATGGCGCTGCTGATCACCGCGCGTTATCTGCGCGACGGCATTCCGTTCAATCTGGGTTGGTGGGGTTTTACCTTTCCGCTGGGCGTGTTCGCATTGACCACGCTCAAGCTGGGGGCTGTGCTTCATCTGGCGTTCTTTTCAGTCCTGGGCTGCGCGTTGGTCGCTGCGCTGGCAGTCCTGTGGCTCGTCATCATGAACCGCACCGTGCGCGGTGCTTACAGGGGCGAGCTGTTTGTTTCGCCCTGCATCGCGGCCAGGGCAGGGTAAAGCGGGTTAACGGGCGCAGCGCTCCAACGAGGGATACGTTCGAGCGCGTGCTCGACTTTGCCGCCGGTTACGTCTTCAATGAGGCCCGGAACCGACATCCAGCGTTCCAATCCGAAAGCCGTTCACGGCGCCACTCAGGACAGGGAAGATGAGTCAGTCGCAGTTCAGTTTGTTGGGTAAGCGGCGCTTTCTGCCGTTCTTCGTGACCCAGTCCCTCGGCGCGTTCAATGACAACATCTTCAAACAGTCGCTGATTCTCGCCATTCTCTACAAGCTGAGCATCGACGGCGACCGCTCCATCTACGTCAACCTGTGTGCGCTGCTGTTTATCCTGCCGTTCTTCCTGTTTTCTGCGCTGGCGGGGCAGTTCGGCGAGAAATACCCCAAAGACAAACTGATCCGCATGATCAAGGTGCTCGAGATCGGGATCATGCTGGTGGCCGCCGCGGGGTTTCTCTTCAATCACCTGTCGCTGATGCTCGCGGCGCTGTTCGCCATGGGCACCCACTCGGCGCTGTTCGGCCCGGTGAAGTACTCGATCCTGCCGCAGCATTTGCATGACAACGAACTGGTGGGCGGCAACGGGCTGGTGGAGATGGGCACGTTTCTGGCGATTCTGGCGGGCACCATCGGTGCCGGGGTCATGATGTCGGCGACTGACTATGCACCCGTTGTCGCGGCGGCCATGGTGTCGGTGGCGTGTCTGGGGTATCTCGCCAGCCGGGGCATTCCACCTGCGGCTGCGGCTTCGCCGGAGATGCGCCTGAACTGGAATATTTTCAGTGAATCCTGGGCCACGCTGAAGCTGGGCCTGGGGCAGACCAAGGCGGTGTCGCGTTCCATCGTCGGCAACTCGTGGTTCTGGTTCGTCGGTGCGATTTATCTGACGCAGATTCCGGCCTATGCCAAGGATTTCCTCTACGGCGACGAGACGGTCGTCACCCTGATTCTCACGGTGTTCTCCATCGGCATCGCCGCAGGCTCAATGCTCTGCGAGCGACTGTCCGGGCGCAAAGTGGAAATCGGTCTGGTGCCGTTTGGCTCCATGGGCCTGACCGTGTTTGGCTTGTTGCTGTGGTGGCACTCCGGAGATTTCCCGCAGAACGTGCAGGCCAACAACTGGCTGGCGATTCTGGGTTACGGGCAGGCATGGTGGGTGCTGCTGGACATCCTCGGTATCGGTGTTT
Organism: Pseudomonas lutea; assembly: GCF_000759445.1. Classification (NCBI taxonomy): domain Bacteria; kingdom Pseudomonadati; phylum Pseudomonadota; class Gammaproteobacteria; order Pseudomonadales; family Pseudomonadaceae; genus Pseudomonas; species Pseudomonas lutea. The sequence continues at coordinate 385,631 of NZ_JRMB01000002.1, read as the reverse complement.
TCGGAGGCTTTTATATCGTGCCGCTGTACGCGCTGATCCAGTCACGAACCCCGGAAAAAGAGCGCTCGCGGGTGATCGCTTCCAATAACATCCTCAACGCGTTGTTTATGGTGGTCTCGGCGATTGTCTCGATCCTCCTGCTGAGCGTCGCGAAGCTGTCGATTCCTCAGCTGTTTCTCGTGATTTCGCTGATGAATATCGTGGTCAACGCCTACATCTTCAAGATCGTGCCCGAGTTCACCATGCGTTTCATGATCTGGCTGTTGAGCCATTCCATGTACCGCGTCGAGCACCGCAACCTTGATTTGATCCCTGACGAGGGCGCAGCGTTGCTGGTCTGCAACCATGTGTCGTTTGTCGATGCGTTACTGATTGCCGGGTCCGTGCGCCGCCCGATCCGCTTCGTTATGTACTACAAAATCTTCAACCTACCCGTGCTCAACTTCGTTTTTCGCACGGCCGGCGCCATTCCGATTGCCGGTATCAAGGAAGACAAGGCGGTGTTCGACAGCGCATTCCAGCGCATTGCCCATTATCTAAACGACGGCGAGTTGGTGTGCATTTTTCCGGAGGGCAAGCTCACCACTGACGGCGAGATCGACATCTTCAAAAGCGGCATGACCCGTATTCTGCAAGAGACCGACGTGCCAGTGATTCCATTGGCGCTGCAAGGATTGTGGGGCAGCTTCTTCAGCCGCGATCCGAACAAGGGCGTGCTGCGCAGGCTGTGGTCGCGGGTGACACTGGTGGCGGGACCGGCATTGACCGGTGAGGCGTCGCAACCGGCATGGGTGCGCGAACGGGTGGCGGAGTTGCGGGGGGCGGTGCGTTAGCAGGCGCACCAACCTTCGCGGGATGCTCCAGCTGACGCCTTAATTTGCTGGCTGGCCCTGAACTGGAGCCGGCTCGCTGGCGACAGCTGACGTTGAACCGTAGGAGCCGGCTTGCTGGCGAAAAGCGGTGTGTCAGACAGCGTTAATGTCGTTGACAGATCGGGTTCCCCAGCAAGGTGAAGCGCCATCCCGGCGGCTCCTACAGTTTCTGCGTTTGCCGTCGGACCGGTGTACCACCGACACCGGTGTTCGACGCAGAACCGGGAACTGATCTGGTCACCCTACAATCGGCTTGTCTTCCTCAACCACCGCATCCGGCGTCATCTTCCTGAAGTACGTCGAAAGCAACGCGCCGGAAATGTTGTGCCAAACGCTAAACAGCGCACTGGGCACCGCCGCCAAAGGTGAAAAGTGCGCAGCGGCCAGGGCGGCACCGAGCCCGGAGTTCTGCATGCCGACTTCAAGCGACAGGGACTTGCGCTGGGCCAGCGGCAGTTTGAACAGCTTGCCGGTGAAGTAACCCAGCAGAAAGCCGAAGCTGTTGTGCAGGATCACCACGGCCATGATCAACAGGCCCGATTCGGCGATCTTCGCCTGACTCGCTGCCACCACCGCGCAGACGATCATCACGATACTGACCACCGACACCAGGGGCAGCACGTCAACGGCAAATTGCACCTTGGCGCCCAGCAGTCGCTGAGCAATGACCCCCAGCACGATGGGCAACATGACCAGTTGCAGGATCGACCAGAACATTTCCATGAAGGACACCGGCAACCACGCCGACGCCAGCAGCCAGATCAATGCCGGAGTCAGCAGCGGGGCGAGGAGGGTGGTCACCGCCGCAATCGCCACCGACAGCGCCAGATCCCCTTTCGCCAGCCAGGTCATGACGTTGGATGACGTGCCGCTCGGGCAGCAGCCAACCAGGATGACGCCGACCGCGATTTCCGGCGGCAAATGGAACACTTGGCAGAGCAGCCAGGCAACACCGGGCATGATCACGAAATGCGCGACCACCCCAAGGGCCACACGCCAGGGATGGCGTACGACTTCAGAAAAATCGTCAAGCTTGAGGGTCAGCCCCATGCCGAACATGACCAGCCCCAGCAACGGCACAATGTAGGACTTCAGGCCAATGAACCAGGACGGGAACACGAACGCCAATACGGCGAACAGCAGCACCCAGTACGCGAAGGTATTACCGACAAAACGACTCAACGCAGCCAGGGCGCGCATGACCTGCTCCTTTCTTGTTGGTATGAAGTGGACTTCTAAACTGGTGGAGCCGGCTTGCTGGCGAACGCGGTGGATCAGCACCCTTCAAGTGATCTGACTTAATGCGTTCGCCAGCAAGCCGGCTGCTGCAGAGAGAGGTGAAATCAGATCCCCTGGGGGATCTCTTCGCCGCCCAGTGCCTCCATCAGCTCCGGCAAAAACTCGCCAAAGGTCAGCATCATCAAGGTGAAGCTGGCGTCCTGTTGACCCAGCGCATCGTCGCCGCCGTTTTGCTCGGCTTCATCCTGCAGCAAGTCTTCGAACTTCAGGCGCTTGATGCCCAGCTTGTCGTCCAGCACGAAAGACAACTTGTCCTGCCAGGCGAGCGAAAGTTGGGTGACGACTTTGCCGGTGCTCAGGTGCAACTGGATTTCGTCGCTGGTCAGGTCCTGGCGTTTGCATTTCACAACGCCGCCGTCTTCGTGGGTGTCGCGCAGCTCGCACTCGTCCAGCACAAAGAAGTGCTCGGCGGTCTGGCTGGTCTTGACCCATTCGGTCATCACCGCAGTGGGCGCGGTTTTGACGGTGACAGGGCGTACCGGCAGCGAGCCCACCACTTCACGCAGCGTCGACAGCAGGTCTTCGGCGCGCTTGGGGCTGGAAGCATTGACCAGAATCACGCCTTGCTTGGGGGCAATGGCGGCGAAGGTGGCCGAACGACGGATGAAAGCCCGCGGCAGGAAGGCCTGGATGATTTCGTCCTTGAGCTGGTCACGCTCCTTCTTGTAGACCTTGCGCATTTGCTCGGTCTCGATCTCTTCGACTTTCTCTTTCAACGCGTCGTTGACCACGCTGCCGGGCAGGATGCGCTCTTCCTTGCGCGCCGAAATCAGCATGAAATCACCGCTGACGTGCACCAATGGCGCGTCCTCGCCCTTGCCGAACGGGGCGATGAAACCGTAAGTGGTCAACTCCTGGCTGGCACAGGCACGTGCAGGCTTGGTCGCCAACGCGGTTTCCAGCGCCTCGGCGTCAAATGGCAGGTCCTGGGTCAGGCGATAGACAAGCAGGTTTTTGAACCACATGGGGTACAGCTCTCCTTTAAACAAAGGGGGGCATTATTCGCTCCTGCGACCCTGCGGCCAACCCTCATGTAAGCCTTTGGAAGGGTTATAAAAATTATTTAAAAAAGTGCTTGCCAGCTTTTTGATCGCTCCGTAGAATGCGCGCCACACCGAAGCGAAGGGTGATTAGCTCAGCTGGGAGAGCGTCTGCCTTACAAGCAGAATGTCGGCGGTTCGATCCCGTCATCACCCACCATTCGTTTCAAGTGTTACGCGCAGCGGTAGTTCAGTCGGTTAGAATACCGGCCTGTCACGCCGGGGGTCGCGGGTTCGAGTCCCGTCCGCTGCGCCATATTGAGTTACGAGGCCCTTGAACTCCTCGTAACGACAAAGAGAGCGACCTTAGGGTCGCTTTTTTTGTACCTGCGATTTGGTGAGCGCCTACAGGACGCAGAGCGTCGCGGGGCTGCATTACCACGCGGAGCGTGGGAACGATCAGTCAGCCAACGATCAGGCAACGATCAAGCGACCATCAAACATCAGCGCCAGAAATGGCCTCTTCCCGGCTAAAGCCGGTCCCACGAAAAGCAGAGTGCATCCAGAGCCGGTCCCACAAGAAGCAGAGCGTGGATCCATCGCGGGTGGCGGTGACCCCGACTGTGGGACCGGCTTCAGCCGGGAAGCTGTTGATCCATTCTTGATCTGCTTTCGATCTCGGTCGGCAAGGCGGGACTGTCATCCCACATCAATCTCCACAACATCCCCCACCAGCCGAACCGGCCAGGTCTTAAGCCGCAACGTCCCGTCTTCAAGACACGTGCCGTCTTCAAGCCGGTAATGCTGCTTATATAAAGGTGAAGCGATCACCAGATCCCCGCCCAGGCTGCCAATCAGTCCCCGCCCAATCACGTTCACCCCGGTCGCCGGATCGCGATTGTCCACCGCAAACAACTGTGGTGTGCCACCAATGGAGGCCACATAAAACAGCGCCACCTGCGCATGGCCCACCAGCGCCACCACTCCGGAATTCAATACCAGATCCTCGCGCGCGCACACCGCGCGCCAAACCTGGACTTTGGGCATGTCCATGACTAACGCCTTGACAGGGCTCATCGTGCAATCTCCTCAGCGGCAATCAGGTTGATTTCGCCAGCACGGGCAGGCCGGCGCTGGCTGCGTTCCTTGACGAAATGGATGTCCGGGTCAGCGGCCTTGTCGTTGACGAAGGTGCGGAAGCGCTTGAGTTTTTCCGGGCTTTTGAGCGCGTTCGCCCATTCGCATTCGTAACGGTCGACCACCAATTGCATCTGCGCCTCCAGCTCGGCGGCCAGCCCCAGGCTGTCATCGATCACCACCGACTTCAGGTAATCCAGACCGCCTTCCAGCGACTCGCGCCAGACCGAAGTGCGCTGCAGCTTGTCGGCGGTGCGGATGTAAAACATCAAGACGCGGTCGATGTAGCGAATCAGCGTTTCGTCGTCCAGATCGGTGGCGAACAATTCGGCGTGGCGCGGACGCATGCCGCCGTTGCCACACACGTACAGGTTCCAGCCGTTCTCGGTCGCGATCACACCGATGTCCTTGCTCTGCGCTTCGGCGCATTCCCGGGTGCAGCCGGACACTGCAAACTTCAGCTTGTGTGGCGAGCGCAGGCCTTTGTAACGGTCCTCGATGCTGAGGGCCATTTGCACGCTGTCCTGGACGCCGTAGCGGCACCAGGTGCTGCCCACACAGGATTTCACCGTGCGCGTCGATTTGCCGTAGGCATGACCGGTCTCGAACCCGGCAGCGATCAGCTCCGCCCAGATGTCTGGCAGCTCATGCAGCTGCGCGCCGAACAGGTCAATGCGCTGGCCGCCGGTGATCTTGGTGTACAGGTCGTACTTCTTGGCAACGGCTCCAATGGCGATCAAACCGTCCGGGGTGATCTCGCCCGCAGGGATGCGCGGCACCACCGAGTACGTGCCGTTCTTCTGCATGTTGGCCATGAAGGTGTCATTGGTGTCCTGAAGCGGCACCAGCGAAGGGTCCATGATCGGCCGGTTCCAGCACGACGCAAGGATAGAACCTACGACGGGCTTGCAGATATCGCAGCCCAGATGACCCTGCCCGTGCCGCGCGAGCATGTCGTCAAAGCTCTCGATGCTTTCCACGCGGGCGAGGGCGTAGAGCTCCTGGCGAGTGAAGGCGAAGTGCTCGCACAGGCTTTTATCCACGGCGACGCCGCGCGCGATCAGCTCATGCTCGAAGACACTTTTAAGCAGCGCCGCACAGCCACCGCAACCGGTGGCCGCCTTGGTGCATGCCTTGAGGCCGGCAAGGTCGGTGCAGCCGCCGTCGATGGCCGAGCAGATCGAGGCTTTGCTGACGTTATGGCACGAGCAAATGGTGGCAGTGGCAGGCAGAGCATCTGCGCCGAGGGTGGGCGCGCCATCGCTGTGGGGCAGGATCAGGCTCGACGGATCGGCGGGCAGTTTGATGCCGTTCTGCGCGTATTGCAGCAGGGTGTCGTAGTAGCTGTTGTCGCCCACCAGCACCGCGCCAAGCACTTGCTTGCCGTCGGCGGAGACGACCAGGCGACGGTAAGTGCCGGTGGCCTCATCGATGAACCGATAGCTGCGCGCGCCTGTCAGTGCGCCATGCGCGTCACCGATGGAGCCCACGTCAACGCCGAGCAATTTAAGTTTGGTCGACATGTCCGCACCGAAGAACGGCTCGGCGTCCAGATCACACAGCTGTGCGGCGACGTTGCGTGCCATCTGGTAACCGGGCGCGACGAGGCCGAAGACGCTGCCGTTCCAGGCGGCGCACTCGCCGATGGCATAGATATGGGCGTCGCTGGTGCGGCAGTGCTCGTCGATTGCAATGCCACCGCGCGGGCCCAACGCCAGGTCGCATTGGCGGGCGAGGGCGTCCTGCGGGCGGATGCCGGCGGAGAACACGATCAAGTCGGTTTCAAGAAACTCATCCCCGGCGAAATTCATGCGGTAGCGGTATTCCTCTCCGGCGCTGATCGATTGCGTGGCGCGAGACAGGTGCACGCCGACGCCGAGCGCTTCGATCCGTGCCTTTAGCGCTGCGCCGCCGTGGTCATCAAGTTGCACGGGCATCAGGCGCGGGGCAAATTCCACCACATGAGCTTCCAGCCCCAGCGACTTCAGTGCGTTGGCCGCTTCCAGGCCGAGCAATCCCCCGCCGACCACCACCCCGCGTTTCGCCTGGCTTGCGGCGGTACGGATGGTGTCAAGGTCGTCCAGCGTGCGATAGACCAGCCGCGAGTGGCCTTCGGCGCCTTCGATGGGCGGCACAAAAGGATATGAGCCGGTCGCCAGCACAAGCTTGTCGTAACCGAAGCTGCCCGTGGCGGTGACCACCTGGCGCCGGGCCCTGTCGATTTCCAGCACCGGAACGCCCAGGTGCAACGTCAGGCCGGCCTGCTCATATAAAGCTGCGTCACTCATTGCCAATGACTCGGCATCACGGCCGCCAAAGTATTCGGACAGATGCACGCGGTCGTAGGCCCGTTGGCCTTCTTCGCCGAACACGTGAATGTGAAAGCGCTGGAGGGCGCCAGCGGTGATCAGCTGTTCGACGCAGTGGTGACCCACCATGCCGTTGCCGACGACGATCAGGGTTTGGACATCGTTGAATGGGGCGACTGTGGTGTTCATATCGAGTCCCGGCCAAGGCCAATCAGGTTTTCGAAAGCAAAAAAAAGGCGCCCGGAACCTCTCGGTTCCAGGCGCCTTTGCCTGTTCTTTTATCGGTTGCCACTCGACCACAGTGTCGACAGCAACTTTGTTAGCCCAACGCCGTTGAAGGCTGGCGATCCACATTGACCGACCGGGCTGCCAACCGCGTGTTCAGGCTGGACATGCCAAGGAGCGTAGCAATGGCTGTGCCAGCGGCCTTGAGTAAGCAAGTCACGCTGGTATGGACGCGCTCTGCCCTTGATTCTGGCCACAGCGCGCCACGTCGCGGGTAAGCGCGCGCCTACAGCCTGTCGCCCGAAAGCTGGGTTTGAGTCAGCCCGAATCGGCACAACAACAGTGCGATTTCGCTCAAGCCGCCCCATCGTGAAGCCGGCGCCGCCTGCTGGAATTCATCGGGTACCGGCGCGAGATACGGCCAGCACGACTTCCAGCAACGCTGGCCTGCCGTTTGCAAAGCCCTGCCTAAAGGCAATCAACGCCGATTGCCATATTCACGACAAAGGCGCCGTGTGCTCTCCGTTTTTCGACGGGTGAGAACAGGGCGTCTTTTTTTTGCTTTCAGGAAACCGAATATGGCGATCAATCACATCAAGAGCGTGTGTCCTTATTGCGGCGTCGGCTGCGGCATCGTCATGCAGGTCGAGCACAACCGGGTGATCAAGGTAGTGGGCGACAAAGCCCACCCGAGCAACTTCGGTCGGCTGTGCACCAAAGGCACCACCTGCGGCCAGGCCATCGCCGACTCGGGGCGAATGGACTCAGCCTACGTGCGCCATCAGCGCAATCAAGATCCAGTGCGTGCCGACATGGACGTAGCCATCAGCGAAACCGCCCGCAGACTGCGCGGGATTCTGGACCGTGACGGACCTGGCGCGCTGGCGTTTTACGTGTCCGGGCAGATGTCCCTAGAGGCGCAATACCTGGCGAACAAGCTTGCGAAAGGCTTCGTGCGCACCCCCAACATCGAGTCCAATTCGCGGCTGTGCATGGCCAGCGCGGGCAGCGGCTACAAGCTGTCGTTGGGCGCTGATGGGCCGCCGGGCTCCTACGATGACTTCGACAAAGCCGACCTGTTTTTTGTCATCGGCGCGAACATGGCCGACTGTCACCCCATCCTTTTTCTGCGCATGATGGACCGGGTCAAAGCGGGGGCCAAGCTGATCGTCGTCGACCCGCGGCGCAGCGCCACGGCCGATAAGGCCAGCCTGTTCCTGCAAATCAAACCCGGCACCGACCTGGCGCTGCTCAACGGTTTGCTGCACTTGCTGGTGGAAAACGGCGACACCGATGCGGACTTCATCGCCTCCCACACCCAGGGCTGGGACGCCATGAGCGGGTTTCTGGCCGACTACACGCCTGCCAGCGTCGCGCAGACCACCGGGCTGTCGGAGGACGACATTCGTGAAGCGGCGCGCATGATCGGTTCCGCGGCCGAGTGGATGAGTTGCTGGACCATGGGGCTGAATCAGAGCATCCATGGCACCTGGAACACCAACGCCGTGTGCAACCTGCATCTGGCCACCGGTGCGATTTGTCGTCCCGGCAGCGGTCCGTTTTCCCTGACCGGCCAGCCGAATGCCATGGGCGGAAGGGAAATGGGCTACATGGGGCCGGGCCTGCCAGGGCAACGCTCGGTGCTGGTGGATGCCGATCGCAGCTTTATCGAAGACCTATGGCACATTCCCCGCGGCAGCGTGCCCCATCAACCCGGCGGCGGCACCATTGACCTGTTCGAGCAGATGCGTGACGGCGTGATCAAGGCCTGCTGGATCATCTGCACCAATCCCGTGGCCAGCGTCGCCAATCGTAAAACGGTCATTGACGCCTTGAAGGCGGCCGAACTGGTGATTACCCAGGACGCCTTTCTCGACACCGAAACCAACCGTTACGCGGACATCCTCTTGCCGGGGGCGCTTTGGGCCGAAGCGGAAGGGGTGATGATCAACTCCGAGCGCAATCTGAATCTGACCCGCAAGGCGGTCGATGCGCCGGGGCAGGCACTGCCGGATTGGCAAATCATCGCCAGGGTCGCCTGTGAGATGGGCTTTGCCGAGGCCTTCACTTACGCCAGCGCCGAGGACGTGTTCGAGGAAATAAAACAGGCGTGGAATCCGGACACCGGTTACGACATTCGTGGCGCCAGCTATGCCCGGCTGCGTGACCAACCGCTGCAATGGCCCTGCGGACCTGACAACGAAAGCACGCGCAACCCGATTCGCTACCTTGGCTTGCGAGATACTCTGGCGGGCGCCACGGCGCCGACCCGACCTACAGGCCCGATATTTCCGACGCAGACGGGCAAAGCGGTATTTTTCCCACGGCCACACATGCCGCCCGCTGAACGGCCTGATGATGAATTTCCCATCGTGCTGAATACCGGTCGCCTGCAGCACCAATGGCACACGCTGACGAAGACCGGGAAAGTGCCGACACTGAATGCGCTCAACGCGCGGCCGTTCATCGAGGTGCATCCCGACGATGCTCAGTCGCTGGGCATTCGCGAGGGGGACGGCGTTGAGATTCGTTCGGCACGAGGGCTCGCGGTGCTGCCTGCGATGATCAGCGAACGCGTACTGCCGGGTAACTGTTTCGCGCCTTTTCACTGGAACGACGTGTACGGCGACAACCTAGCGATCAATGCGGTGACCCACGACGCCGTCGACCCTGTTTCACGACAACCCGGATTCAAATATTGCGCGGTGGCCCTGCGCAAGGTGGAGCTGATCGGGCACCGCTTTCTCGATGAGCCTTCTACCGAGACCGCTGTGCAGGACGCACTCGGAGATGCGCCGTTCTTGACGCTGTTGTGGGCGTCGCAGACTGGGAATGCCGAAGCGCTGGCCAGGCAATTCGGCGACCATCTGCGTAATGCAGGCGTTGCTGTTCAAGTGTCAGCCATGGACAGTTTCCCCATGGCCCGGCTGGACGACGTGCAGAACGTCGCGCTTATCAGCAGCACATTTGGCGACGGCGAATCCCCCGACAACGGGCAACGGTTCTGGCAGGCCCTGGCGACGCGGGACCTGCCGCTGACAGCGCTGCGCTACGCCGTGCTGGCGCTGGGTGATTCCAGTTACGACAGCTTCTGTCAGCACGGCAAGAACCTCGATCGGCAACTTCAACACTTGGGCGCTTCGTCGCTGATCCCCAGAATCGATTGCGACGGCGACTATCGCACCCACGCGACTGGCTGGTTCGCCGGGCTGCAGCAGGCGTTGTCGCTGAATCTTCCTACGCTACCGGTGGGCGACAATGGCGTGGCGCTTGGCGATTATCCTTCACGGGAACGGCCGTATAGCGCTCGATTGGTGCTGAATCGGCGACTGAACGCCAACGGTGCCGCCAAAGACACGCGGCAATTGGCGCTGTGCCTGGAGGGTTCGGGTATGCGCTATGAGGCCGGGGATGCCTTGGGGGTCTGGCCGCGTAATTGCCCGGAATTGGTGAATGAGCTGCTGGAACTCACAGGGCTGAATGCCGAGCAACCGGTGCGGGCTACGCAGGACACTGATGTGCCGCTGCGTCGGGCGCTGGCCGAGCGTGTCGAAATCGCACGGCCCGGCGTGGAAACGCTGCGCTTCATCGCCGAGCGCAACGGCAGCAACGACCTGAAGACCCTCCTTACCGAGCCGTTCAAAAGCGAGCTGAAGGACTGGCTGTGGGGCCGGCAGTTGGCCGATGTGTTGCGCGAATTCCCCGTCAGCTGCTCTGCGCAGGAGTTGCTGGACCATCTCAAGCCTCTGCAACCGCGGCTTTATTCCATTGCGTCCAGCGCCAAAGCACACCCGGATGAGGTGCACCTGACCGTTTCTGCCGTGCGCTACGGCCATCGAAAGGGTGTGTCGTCGACCTTTCTCGCTGATCGCGCGGATGACTGCGAGGTGCCTGTTTTCCTGCAGCCTACGCGGCATTTTCGTCCGCCCCTTGATGGCGATGTACCGATCATCATGATCGGTCCGGGCACAGGCGTGGCGCCGTTTCGGGCGTTTTTACAGGAACGGCGCGCGCGGGGTGATCGAGGAAATAACTGGCTGTTCTTTGGGGAACAACATCAGGCGACTGACTTTTACTACCGCGATGAGCTGCAAGCCATGCAGGCGGATGGCCTGTTGAGCAGGCTCAGCCTGGCGTTCTCGCGGGATCAGGCGGAGAAGATTTACGTCCAGCAGCGCATTTACGAGCAGGGTGCCGAACTCTGGCGCTGGCTGGAGGAGGGTGCGCACTTATACATCTGCGGCGACGCCTCGCGTATGGCGCGGGATGTGGATCAAACGCTGCGTGGGGTCATCAGCGAGCAGGGTGGCATGAGTCTCGAAAAAGCGGCCGAGCAATTACGCTTGCTGACCGAGCAGCAGCGCTATGTCCGCGACGTTTATTAAGGGCGTTCAGATGTCGTAGGACGGGCCGCTGAACCGCAACTGAACGGATTTCTCGATCAAACAAGAAAACCTTTGGATACCTGAACTTATCTGCCTTTTCTCCCTCTCATGCCGGTAGCCATTGATCGCGGCAGCCTGATAAGCTCGCGGCTTTACTCGTTTGCCCTATTGGCGCATGAACAAGGAAACAGAATGAAACAGCATCGGTTGGCAGCGGCGATTGCCCTGGTCGGTCTGGTACTCGCGGGTTGTGACAAGCAAGCCAGCACCGTCGAGCTGAAAACCCCGGCCCAGAAAGCCTCCTACGGCATCGGCCTGAACATGGGCAAAAGCCTGGCTCAGGAAGGCATGGACGATCTGGATTCCAAAGCGGTAGCGCTGGGTATCGAAGACGCCGTTGGCAAGAAAGAGCAGAAGCTCAAAGACGAAGAGCTGGTTGCAGCCTTCGGCGACCTGCAGAAGCGTGCCGAAGAGCGCATGGCCAAGATGAGCGAAGAGTCGGCAGCTGCCGGCAAGAAGTTCCTCGAGGAAAACGGCAAGCGTAAGGAAGTCACCACCACTGCTTCCGGTCTGCAGTACGAAATCATCAAGAAAGCCGACGGTCCTGTACCCAAGCCGACTGATGTCGTCACCGTTCACTACGAAGGCAAGCTGACTGACGGCAAAGTCTTTGACAGTTCCGTCGAGCGCGGCAGCCCGATTGATCTGCCGGTCAGCGGTGTGATCCCGGGTTGGGTCGAAGGCCTGCAGCTGATGCACGTAGGCGAGAAGGTCAAACTCTACATCCCTAGCGAACTGGCCTATGGCGCTCAAAGCCCAAGCCCGACGATCCCGGCGAACTCGGTTCTGGTCTTTGACCTTGAACTGCTCGGTATCAAGGACCCTGCAGCAGCAGGTGCCAACGATGCTGCTGCCGGCGCTGATGAAGAGGAAGAAGCTGCTCCGGCAGCCGAACCGGCCAAGCCAGCCGCCAAGAAGTAAGCGATTCATCGTTTAATCGCTGCTTAAAAAATGCCCCGTCTTGACGGGGCATTTTTGTTTCCGGGTGGATTTGATCGAACCGGGTAAGGGGAAGCGGAGTCCCATATGCGAAGGTTGTAGCGCCTGAAGCCGGGATTTGTCGGAGACTGAGCGGCTCGGAACACACCGGCACCAATGTCCATAACTGGGCTAAGTCAACAACTTTGTGCAGCTTTTATGTGAGTAAAAAACGCGCTATCTAAGTCGAGGCCCTATAAAACGGGGGCTTGGCCTTGGAAATACAGCGCTGTTCACAAGGTTATCCACAATTTGTGTGGATAACCTTTGGCTGTTCCGCCGGCTATAGGCAGTGCATTTCTGCAGATGGTAAAGCAGACCTTAAGCCCGATTTTTATCGGTAATGATGGAGTGGATATGAAAGCACCGTGGAATCTCATTCGTTACCTGCCCATGGCCAGACGCCTGATGGCAGCAGGGCGTTTGCCCGCATTGCTGTTTGCCGTCGCGGGTAAAGCCGCCAGCGAAGGTGGTCGGCTAGGCAAACTGAAGGACGATCTGAAACTGCTTCAAGCCTTGTGCCTGGCCTACTGGCGAGGTGAGTACCGGGCGATCAGCGGCAAGGCTATTCTTTCGGTCGTGGCAGGCTTGATGTATTTCCTCAGCCCGCTGGATGCGATCCCGGACTGGATTCCCGGCTTGGGAATGCTTGATGACATCGCCGTGCTCGCTTGGGTGATGAAGCACCTTGAAGCGGAGCTCAGCGCGTTTCGTGCCTGGCGCGAGCAGCAACACCCGGACAAGCTAGCGGTGGTCGAACGTTTGCCAGCGACGCCTGTGCTGCTTGAGCAAGAAAAGAAGGTCTGACAGGGTTTGGCCGGGCAGTGATGCAGCCTCGCCATCCCTGGATTGATTGCGCTACCCAAGTCATCGCCCGCCGCTGTTAAGATGCCGCCCATACTTAGAAAAGACTGCACCAAGCGTTTTTTGGTCCTACAGGGGGTGGTATGGATATTCAGGTTATTTCGCGGGATGGAGAGCCGGAATATGCCGTGCTGCCTTGGGCCCAGTACCAGGCCCTGTTACGCGCGGCGGGAGTTTCGCCATTGCAGGCATCTTCATCCTCTGTAGGCGCTGCGCCCGAGCCTGTGGGGGCGGCGAATCCGGCCCCCGGCGTGGTAGACCTCCCCTCATTCGATCAGCTAGGCGCGTTGCGCGAAGCCAAAGGGCTCGAAGTGGCGCAATTGGCCCGCGCCGTGGGCATTAGTCCCTCCTACCTGGACCTCATCGAGAATGGTAAGCGTCAGCCGGACGCTGCGATTCGTCGCAGCCTGGCATGGGAACTCGGTGTCGCGGGTTGGCGGGGTGAGGCATGAGCGTGCGCATCAGTCGGCAGCATTGGGATGCCCTGCTGGCGGAACTGGACCTGGCCCGTCGCCAGCGTCATCTGGTCACCTACCGCGCGCTGCTCGAACGCTTGCAACTGCCCACCCCCGCCATGCAAACCCTGACCGCAGCCTTGGAGCACCTGGCCGCCATCGACGCGCGTGCCGAGCAGCCACTGCGCAGCGCACTGGTGATCAGTCAGGGCGCGAGTCGTCTGCCGCGCACCGGGTTCTTCGAATGCGTAGAACGCATCGGCCGATTCTCCGGTCCATCCGACGGCATCGCCGCCGCCTCGTGGCACGCCTCCGAAGTGGCCCGGGTCTTCGAGTTCGATTACCCGCAACCGGCTAAGCCAGAATAGGGTTTTGACCGGCTTGCTGGCGAACCTAGTCTGCCTGCCGCCTTAAATGTGACTGGCACGGCGCGTTCGCCAGCAAGCCGGCTCCTACAATGGGTTCTGTGTCAGGTACACAATCCGCGTCGCGCCCAGCAGGGAGCCACCGTCGGATATATCCGCGCCAGGCACGGGTCCGAAGGAGCCGGCTTGAGCTGAGATGCTGATCGCAGCTGCCACGCTTCGCTACCGCATATTGAAGGCTGCCGCGCGTTTTACTGCCAACGGCATTCTGTAGGAGCCGGCTTGCTGGCGAACCTGGTTTGCCTGCCGCCATCAATGTGGCTGACGCGGCACCCGCCTCCTACAGTGGGATATGTCATCCTTACATCGGGGTAGGGATGACGGCATGCAGACAAGTTCATTGGATCAAACCCATATGGCGTCCCACAGCGGATAGTCATGCACCCGCCTTACGAGCCCGGCGCGGATGGGGTTGGCGATAACGTAGCGAGCCACGGTCTCTAGGTCTTCTTGGTAACGAATGGCCCGATCGTGAAAGCCCCGCTGCCAGAATCGGCCTGATCGGCCCAGAGACTTGTTCACATTTCGCGCTGTGTGTGATTTCACCGCCAGAACTAGGTCCTCCAGAGTGGAGTGTTCAAGCTCCACCAGCCAATGCAAATGGTCCGGCATCACCACCCACGCCAAGGATTTCGCAAGGCCTTGCCTCTGCGCATCCCGCATTTGATGTACGAGCAAACGGCCCATCTGCCAATTTTGGAAGAAGCATTGCCGCTGGTGAGTGACCACTGTGATGAGGTAGATCTGCCCCGGCTGGGAATAGCGTCCATTACGCAACCGTCCTGCGTGGTAGGTCTTCTGCATGGTGAAGCCGTCCTGTCTGGCGAAAGTGCCGGAAGGCTAGTGCCGCGCAGTTTGCTTTGCGTTTGGATTGCGGTTCAAAGTATGACGCGGCTGCAGATGGTTCCCGTCGCATGGCCGGTTTACAGGGGAACTGCGTAGTGTCAGCTGATGTGTCAATGCTGCTCCGGCGCGTTCGCCAGCAAGCCGGCTCCTACAGTGGGAGACAGCAAGTCGGCTTCTGCAGCAGGTTGGGCATTCGGCACACACACACACACACACACGCGTTGGCCGCAACAGTGGATCGTGGCCTCAAACACATCATCAGGATCAGGTAAAAATCCGTAGGAGCCGGCTTGCTGGCGAACCCGGTTTACCTGCCGCCATCAATGTGGCTGACATGGCCCGTTCGCCAGCAAGCCGGCTCCTCCAGTGGGAGACAGCAGCCGGTTCCTGCAGCAGGTTGAGCATCCGGTACACACCCGCGTCGGCCGCAACAGTGGATCGTAGTCTCAAACACCTCATCAGGATCAGGCAAAAATCCGTAGGAGCCGGCTTGCTGGCGAACCACGTGTTCACCCCGTTATCGCCTGATTCATCGCTGCGATGACCTCCGCCTCCAGCGTATCAATCACGTGCACACTCGCGCCGATGACTTCCTTGGCGTGATGCTTGGCCTGGGAGGCCAGTTCGGCGAGCTGGCTGGCGTCGAGTGTGGTACACACCTCGGGATGCAGATGCACCACGCCAATCGACAGCGACAGCAAGGGGAATTCCTGACGCTGGCCCTGGCGGTTCAGCGCTACGAAGCAGCCGGCTTCAAGGTGCTCGGCGCGGTAGAAGCGCCGGCATTGGTTCTGGAAGTCTTCAAGCAACAGGTTCAAGCGCTTGCGCCAGTCTTCCGAGCCCAGTACCAGCAGAAAATCGTCACCGCCGATATGCCCGACGAAGTCACGGCTGGGGTCGATACGGTCGTTCAGGCACTGCGCCAGACACAGCAACACTTCGTCGCCGCGCCCGTAGCCATAGATGTCGTTGAAGGGCTTGAAGCTGTCGATGTCCACGTAGCAAATCATCGACTCGCGCCCCTGTTGCAGCAGCCGGGTCAGGCACTGCTGAATGGGCACGTTCCCCGGCAACAGGGTCAGCGGGTTGGCGTAGCGCGCCTGCTGAATCTTCAATTCCGTGATCAGCTTGAGCACGTCAATCACCCGGCCCAGCCCCAGGTACGTGCCGTTCTGCATGATGACGAAATCTTCTTCGATGCGTTGCCGCGCGCGGCTGGTGATCAGTCGGCTGACTTGCTGCAGCGACTGACTCAGCTCGACGGCAAGAAAATCGTCACTCATCAACCGGCTGATGGGCTTGCGCGCATACAGCTCAGTGGCAAAAGGCTGGAGCAACACGTCCGACAATGAATGGCGATGCACAATGCCGATCGGCTGATTGTGCTCATCCAGCACCGCCAGTGAATTAAGGTTGGCCTGCTTGCGAAACGCCTCCAGCACAGTGGCGGTGGGAGTCGTTTGTACGACGGCTGGCAACTCATTCAGCAGCGCCGTCAGGTCGCTGGTCTCTTCGCTTAACGTCGCAGCGGCAGGATCGGTTTTTGGGAGCAACGCGCGCGCATCCCGGGGCGGAAACTCCTGCGGACGGCACAGCAAATACCCCTGAACCAACTCGACGCCCATCTCGATCAGCACGGCCAACTCTTCCTGCAGTTCGATCCCTTCGGCAATGACCAGCGCCCGCGACGCCTTGGCCATCTGCAGCATTGAGCCGACGAATTCGCGCTTGACCGCGTCCTGGTGAATGCCGTCGATGAAATGCCGGTCGATCTTGACGTAATCCGGGCGCAGCTCTGACCACAGCCGCAGGCTGGAATACCCGGCGCCCAAATCGTCAAGGGCAATGGAAAAGCCCATGTCCCGGTAGTGGTAAAGCGCGTTGTACAGCAGGCCGAAGTCGTCGGTTGGCGTCTGCTCCGTCAGCTCGATGACTACCCGGCTGGGCGGAATGCCGTAACGTTGCAACAGCTGCAAGGTGCGCCCGGGAGGGTGCGAGGCTTCGAGCAGGGATTCCGGCGAGATGTTGAGGAACAGCTTGCCGTCCAGTTTCTGCTGGCTGAAGCGCCGACACGCCGATTCGCGACAGGCCAGTTCCAGCTCGCTAAGGCGACCGGCCTGGCGGGCTACGGCAAACAGATTCAGAGGAGAGTGGAGGGCGCTGTTGGAAGGGCCGCGCGTCAGGGCTTCGTAGCCGAGGATGCGTCGATCCGATAGCGACACAATCGGTTGGAACAGGCTGTGCAAGTCGCGCTGAGTCAGGATCGAGCTCAGCGCGCTCAGCTGTTCAGTCACAGTCATGGCAATCTCGGGGCAAGAAAAAGGGGCTGGACGCCTATGGCGCCGAGCCCCGCTATTTCACGACAGCTTCATGACTGTTTGATGACTATTTGCCATCATTTCATCATGTTTCATGCCCATCTTACTTCTTGGCAACCGAACCGCTCAGACCCAGGTAGTCCAGCAAGATGCGCCCGGTTTCGGCCAGGTAGGCGTCATCTTCCGGTTTAGTCTTGTCGTCATCCGAAGGCAGCGCGTCTTCGTCTTCCTTCTTGAGTTCCTTCAGCGGCTCTTCACCTTTGGCCTTGCGACGCACGTTCTCCATCGCCAACTGCTTGCTCTCGATATCGGCGTGCTCCTTGCGGCGCTCGGCTTCATTGAGGCTGACGGTCTTCTCGCTCATCAGCTTCTTGGCCAGCGCGAGTTTTTCTTCGATGAAGACGAACTCGGCGTCTTTGGCAGAGCGAACGTCGTGGCGCGATTGCAGCTGAGCCAGGAACGGCTTGAACGGATCCACCGCAGGCTTGATCGCCGGTTTGATGGTGTCGTAGGTCATGGCTTCAGGCAGTGCGCTTTCGCCGATTTCCTTGGTGTCGATGATCGACGGATACGCGATGTCCGGCAACACGCCCTGGTGTTGGGTGCTCTGACCGGAAACCCGGTAGAACTTCGCCAGCGTCAGTTTCAGCTCGCCGTGATTGAGCGGCTGGATCGTCTGCACGGTGCCCTTGCCGAAGGTCTGGCCGCCAATGATCAATGCGCGGTGGTAGTCCTGCATGGCGCCGGCAAAAATTTCCGAAGCCGAAGCCGAGAGGCGGTTGACCAGCAATGCCATCGGGCCTTTGTAGAACGCGCCGCTGTTTTCGTCTTCCAGCACGTCAACCTTGCCGTCGGCGTTGCGCACCAGAACGGTCGGGCCTTTATCGATAAACAGGCTGGTCAGCTCGGTGGCCTCCTGCAGAGAACCGCCACCGTTGTTGCGCAGGTCGATGACCACGCCGTCGACTTTCTCCGACTGCAGCTCGGTCAGCAGCTTCTTGACGTCGCGGGTGGTGCTCTTGTACTCGGGATCGCCGGCGCGGTAGGCCTTGAAGTCCAGATAGAAAGCAGGGATCTCGATGACGCCCAGCTTGTAGTCCTTGCCGTCCTGATTCAGGTGCAGCACCGACTTCTTCGCCGCTTGCTCTTCGAGCTTCACCGCTTCACGGGTGATCGACACGATCTTGGTGGTCTGGTCACTTGGCGCGTTGCTCGCCGGGACGATTTCCAGGCGCACGACCGAACCCTTCGGACCGCGAATCAATTTGACCACTTCATCCAGACGCCAGCCGATTACGTCGACCATCTCTTTGTCGCCTTGGGCGACGCCGATAATCTTGTCCGCGGTCGCCACTTGCTTGGTCTTGGCGGCGGGGCCGGCCGGGACCAGACGGACAATCTTGACGTTGTCGTTGTCGCTCTGCAGCACTGCGCCGATGCCTTCCAGCGACAGGCTCATGTTGATGTCGAAGTTTTCCGCGCTGTCAGGCGACAGGTAATTGGTGTGCGGATCGTAGGACATCGCGAAGGTGTTGAGGTACGCCTGGAACACGTCCTCGCTGCGGGTCTGACCCACGCGCGCGAGCTGGTTCTTGTAACGCTTGGTCAGGGTCTCCTGAATCTTGGCCGGGTCTTTGCCCGCAATCTTCAGGCGCAGAACTTCGTCCTTGACGCGTTTGCGCCACAGGTCGTCGAGTTCGGCTTCGTTCTTGGCCCAAGGTGCGTCTTTGCGATCAACCAGCAAGGTTTCCTGAGTGTTGAGGTCGATTTTGTCGACGCCCTTGTTCAGTTGCGCCAGGGCGAAATCCAGACGCGACTTGATGCGGTCCAGATAACGCTTGTAAATGGTGAAGCCCGGTGCCAGGTCGCCGCTCTTGAGGAAGTCGTCGAACTGGAAACGCCACTTGTCGAACTCGGCGATGTCGCTGGCGAGAAAATAGCTGCGCGCAGGATCGAGGAGTTTCAGGTAGCTCTGATAGATGATTTCGGAGCGCTTGTCGTCCAGCGGCGGCTTGCTGTAGTGGTGGCGCTTGAGCAGCTCCACGACATTCAGACTGGCGATGACTTCATCGCGATCAGGTTGAAGATTATCCCAGCTGTTGGCGGCAAACGAACTGCCTGACATTGGCAGGACTGTCAGGCCAATGAGGAGTGCAAGGGTAGTGCTGGGTAAAAAATGCTTCATGCTGATTCGACGCGGGGACAATTGATAACGCATATTAGGCCGTCTTTGGAGGTCGCCGGTTCGGTCAGAACACGGTCGCATAATGCAAAAAGCCCAACGGCCGTGAGGCACATTGGGCTCAGTCAAGACTCACTATGGAGGCACCGTGAAAGCATTGCAAGGCGTTGAAGGTCGGGTGGAATGGGTTGAACAACCCTCGCCGACGCTGGATGTAGGACAAGTCCGCATCAAGGTGGCCGCAGCGGGACTCAATCGTGCCGATCTGTTGCAACGTTCGGGGCATTACCCGCCGCCGCCGGGTGTCACGGAAATCCTTGGAATGGAATGCTCGGGGGTGATCGCCGAAGTGGGTTCGGGCACTGCCTGGGAGGTCGGCGACCGTGTGTGCGCGCTGGTTGCAGGCGGTGCAATGGCTGAAGAGCTGGTTGTCGACGCACGGCATGTACTGCCGGTGCCCGAGGGCATTTCACTGCACGAAGCGGCGGGTATTCCTGAAGTCTATGCCACCGCCTGGCTGAACCTGTTTCAACTGGCCGGCCTCAAGCCCGGCGAAAAAGTGTTGCTGCACGCCGGTGCAAGTGGCGTTGGTTCAGCTGCCATTCAGCTTTGTAAAGCTTTCGGCAACCCGGTCTGGGTGACAGTCGGTTCGGCAGAGCGGCTGGCGTATTGCGAAGCGCTGGGCGCACAGGGCGGTGTGCTGCGCACCGAAAACCTTGACGCATTGAACGACTTCGCGCCGTTCCAGGTGATCCTTGATCCGGTCGGCGCGAACTATGCCGCCCTCAACCTGAAGGTGCTGGGTGTGGACGGTCGCCTCGTGCTGATTGGTTTGATGGGCGGGCGCAAGTCCGAACTGGATTTCGCCCAGGTGCTGGGCAAGCGCATTCACATCCTCGGCTCGACCCTGCGCAGCCGCGATGACCAGTTCAAGGCTGACCTGCTCAGCGATCTGGGGCAGCACGTCATGCCTCTGTTTACTGAAGGCCGGCTCAAGCCGCAACTGGCGCGCAGCTTCCCGATCAGCGAAGCGGAAGCGGCTTATGCGGAGCTGGCAACCAATCAGGTGTCGGGCAAGGTCGTGCTGGTGATCGACCCAAGTCTGGTTTAACAGGCCTGATCTGCAGGGTTAAAACAGTAGGAGCGCGCCCGTCGTCAAGACGCAATGCCGCTTGGCAACACAACCCCTGTGGGAGTGAGCTTGCTCGCGAAGACTGCGTTACAGGCGCTGAAAGTGAGCGGATGCACCAGCCTCTTGGCGAGCAAGCTCACTCCCACGCCCTGTGTTCCCTTGGGCGCAGCGCTTGGATCACTTCCAGTGGTGAATCGGCCAACCCGCTTTCTCCGCCACTTCTCGCAATGCCGGGTCTGGATTTACCGCATGCGGAAAATCGACTTTCTGCAGCAGCGGCAGGTCATTGCGTGAGTCCGAATAAAAACTTGCGCCTTCCAGGTTCTCGCCTTCCTGATCCAGCCACTCCATCAAACGCGTGATTTTGCCTTCGCGATAGGTCAGCACCCCAAGGGTCTTGCCGCTGTAAACGCCGTGGGCGACTTCCAGATCAATCGCCAGCACTTCCTCCACGCCGATGCGCTCGGCAATGGCCTTGACCAGATGCACGCCCGATGCCGAAATGATCAGAATGCGATCCCCGGCGGCGCGGTGTTCGGCGATGGCTTTGGTGGCGTCACTGAAAATGATCGGCTCGATGTAGTCTTCCACCCAGGGGCCCACCAGAAACTCCACTTCTTCTGGCGTGCGTCCGATCATCGGGTCCAGGCTAAACGCCATGTAATCTTCCATGGCCAACTCGCCTTTGCCGTAGGCCTCCATCAGTTCATGGTCCTTTCTCATGAACCACTCGGGATCGACCCAGCCCAGACGCCCCATCTGCTCGCTCCACAGACTGGAACAGTCACCGTGGATCAGGGTTTCGTCCAGATCGAAAATTGCTAAAGCCATTGAAGCTGCCCTCTTTCTTGATACTGGCGCAGTCCTTTGTAGGAGCGCGCTTGCCCGCGATTGCGCTGGGTCAGCACCTTAGATGCCGCCTGATCCGACGCGTTCGCCAGCAAGCCGGCTCCTACAGTGTGGCGTCGGCTTCATGCGACCTCGCACAACGCCGAGTCTTCAATGTGCAGGGTGACGCGCTGGCCGTTCGGGTGCAAGTCGCTGGCCGAGCGATTGAGCACGTCGACGACCAGTTCCACACCGCGGGCTTCGACGCGATAGCGGATCACATTTCCCAACAGGCTGTGGCTACGCACTTCGCCCTCCAGCGAACCGGTCAGGGTCAACTGAATGGCTTCCGGGCGAATCGCCACGCGGCTGTTGATCGGGCGCAGCATCAGGCGACTGGCCGCGTCGGCTTCCAGCAGGTTGTAGTTGCCGATGAAGCCGGCGGCGAAAGCATCGACCGGTGCGGTGTACAGGGTTTCGGCGTCGCCGCTCTGCACGATCCTGCCCTGATTCATCAGGAAAATCCGGTCCGACATGGTCAGTGCTTCTTCCTGATCGTGGGTCACGAAAATCGTCGTCAGCCCCAGCTCTTGTTGAATGGCGCGAATCTGCTCGCGCAGGTGTTTACGGATGCGCGCATCAAGGGCTGACAACGGCTCGTCAAGCAGCAGCAGGCGAGGGCGGGTCACCAGCGAGCGCGCCAGTGCCACGCGCTGGCATTGCCCGCCCGACAGCTGATGCGGATAGCGGTTGGCGAACTCGTTGAGCTCCACCAGCTTCAGCACCTCGGCCACGCGCTGCTTCATCTCATCGGTGCTGACTTTCTGCATGCGCAGGCCGAAGGCGACGTTCTGTTCCACGTTCATGTTGGGAAACAGCGCATAGCTCTGAAAGACCATGCCGATGCCGCGTTTTTGCGGCGCTACCGGCACAAGGTCCTTGCCGTCCAGGAAGATCCTGCCGCTGGTCACGGGGGTCAGCCCGGCGATGCAGCGCAGCAATGTGGATTTGCCGCAGCCGGACGGGCCGAGCAGGGTGACGAACTCGCCTTTGTTGATCGCGCAATTGATGTCGCTGAAGACCGCTGTACTGCCGTACGTCTTTTGCAGGTTTTCGACACTGACGAAGCTCATATCAGTCTTTGTCCTTGTTCAGTCGGTTGGCCGCCCACGTCAGCAGCAGTACGAAAAAGAAGTAGGAAATCACCAGCGCGCTGTTGAAGTGCCCGCTGCTGTTGCGCATGTTGTTGAGATACACCTGCAGGGTTTCGTAGCGGGTGCCCACCAGCAGGTTGGCGAACACGAACTCGCCGAACAGGAACGAAAACGACAACAGCAGCGCGATCATCAGGCCCTTGCGCAGGTTCGGCAGCACGACCAGAAACGCCGCCTGAAACGTGTTGGCGCCCAGCAGTTGAGCGGCGTCCATCAGGTCCACCAGGTTGATCGCCTGCAGGTTGTTGGTGATCGCCCGGTACATGAACGGCAGGGCAACGGTGAAGTAGCAGCCGATCAGAATCCATGGCGTGCCGACCATCGCCAGCGGCCCCGAACCGTACAGCTGCAACAGACCCACCGACGACACCACCGGCGGCACCGCGAAGGGCAGCAGGATGAGGATGTTCATCAGCGCGTCGAGCCTGGGGAAGTGGTAATGCACAACGAACAGCAGCGGCAAGATCAGCACCACCGAGAGCACCAGTGCACCGACGCACACCAGCAGCGAATGGCCGAATGCACGGAGAAAACGCGGGTCGCTCCACAGCGCGACGTACCATTTGTAGGTCAGCCCGTCGGGCAGAATCGTCGCCGACCAACTGGTCGCGATCGAGTACACAAACGTGCCCAGCAACGGCGCCAGCAGAATCAGAAACAACAGGTACACCACGACGCGGTGGTAGAGCCCCGGCGGGCGGCGTTCAGCGCGAGACATGGTAGCTCCTCTTCAACAGCCACTGATGCACCACCGTCACCAGCGTCATCATGCCCACCAGAATCATGGCCAGGGCGCTGGCCATGTTCGGGTCCAGCGTGATGTCGCCCGCGACCATCGCCGCGATGCGGATCGGCAGCACGTTAAAGTTGCCGGTGGTCAGCGCATAGACCGTGGCGTAGGCCCCCAGCGCGTTGGCCAGCAGGATCACAAAGGTGCCGAGCAGCGCAGGGGTCAGCACTGGAATCCCGATGTGCCGCCAGAAGTCCCAACCGCTGGCACCCAGCAGCGCCGCCGACTCGCGCCAGTCTTCCCGCAGCGCATCGAAGGCGGGGTAGAGCAGCAACACGCCAAGGGGGATCTGGAAGTAGGTGTAGAGAATGATCAGGCCGGTTTTCGAGTACAGGTTGAAGTCATCGATGATCCCGGCCTGCTTGAGAATCAGCGTCAGCGCGCCGTTGAAACCCAGCAGGATGATGAAGGCGAACGCGAGCGGCACCCCGGAAAAGTTGCTGGTCATGTTGGCGAAGGCGCTGACAAAATCCCTCAGTCGTGACGGCACTTTGCGCAGGGAATAGCTGCCGAGGATCGCGATGACGATGCCGATCAGGCTCGACCAGAAGCTGATCTCCAGGCTGTACTGCATGGCCTGGCGGTAAAAGCGCGAATTGAACGCCTTGATGAAGTTGTCGATGCCCCAGCCGGCGTCCGATTGCAGGCTGTTGATCGCCACCCACGCCAGCGGCGCGATCTGGAAGGCGATGAAGAACACCGCAAAAGGCACGAGGCACAAAAGCCCCAGCCACTTGCCCCGACTTTGTGAATTCACTTGAGCACCTCGTTGCACACGGGCTTGTCATGGGGCACGCCGAGCAACTCGCAGACGATGCCGCAAATTTCCAGCTGCTTCGGTTGGGCGTCCGGGTCGAGGCTGAAGGCATCGCCAATGACGAACAGCGGCACCTCCCGCTCTTCCGCAAGCACGCCGTTGTGGGAGCGGTCGTTGTTCATGCCGTGATCCGCAGTCACCAGCACTTGATAACCCGCATCCAGCCAGCGCTGCAGATACTCGGCGAGGATGATGTCGGCGGACCGTGCGCTGTTGCGGTACTGCGGAGTGTCGAGCCCGTGCTTGTGGCCGGCGTCGTCAATGTTCATCGGGTGGACGAACAGAAAATTCGGCGCGTACGCGGTGCGAAGATGCTCGG
The DNA here is from genome assembly GCF_000759445.1 of Pseudomonas lutea. Classification (NCBI taxonomy): domain Bacteria; kingdom Pseudomonadati; phylum Pseudomonadota; class Gammaproteobacteria; order Pseudomonadales; family Pseudomonadaceae; genus Pseudomonas; species Pseudomonas lutea. Next base: position 361,196 of record NZ_JRMB01000002.1, on the reverse strand, counting down.
CGTCGTCGAACAGGTGGGAATCGGGGTAATGGTCGACGTAATAGAAGTGCCCATGCTGAATCGGCAGTTCGGCGTCGTCGGTGTGGCGGTCGCGTGCGGCAATGAACGGGCTGCGGTTATAGAGCTCGCTGACCCAGTGGTACGCCGCAGCGGCGGTGGTCAGGCCGGCGTCGGCGGCGTAATGAAACACGCTGCGCTGATTGGAAAGCCGGGAAACCTGGTTGTGGACGATGCCGCTGTCGATGGGCGCAACGCCGGTGAGAATGCACTCATACAGCGGACGTGAAAGAGACGGCAGCTCGCACTCGAGTTTGTACAATGCCGCACGTCCTGCGTTGCGATAGGCCAGCAAATGCCCCATCGCGTGGTGCGCCACGCTGTAACTCAGGCCGTCCAGCAGGATGAGGATGACGTTGTGTTTCATGACATCTCCGCAAGGTGGATCGCCGAACATGACTGTAGGAGTGAGCTTGCTGGCGAGCGAGGTATGCCTGCGACAGACAGGTTGACTGACACACCGATATCGCGAGCAAGCTCACTCCTACAAGGGTCTGCGTTAGCAGTGAAGGGGTTACTGCATCTCGACGATGACTTGCTCGTTCCACTGTTGCGGCAGAGCCTTCGAGGTTTTCTCCCAGGCTGCAGGGTCCTTGATCGGCGTCACGTTCTTGTATTGCTCGTTGGGCAGCAGCTTGGCTTGCACCTCTGCTGGCAGCTTGAGGTGCTCGGCACGGATCGGACGCGCATTACCGTTGGCCAGGTTGATCTGGCCGGCGTCGCTAAAGATGTATTCGCGGGCCAGCTTGGCAGCGTTCGGGTGCTTGGCGTATTTGTTGATGATGGTGGTGTAGCCCGAGATCACCGAACCGTCGGACGGGATCAACACCACGTAGTCGTCAGGGTTAGTCATCTTGGCCTTGTAGCTCAGGCCGTTGAAGTCCCAGACCACGCCCACTTCCACTTCGCCTTTTTCCATCGACTGGATCGACGGGTTGTTGATGCCCAGGCGCTTCTGCTTGGCCAGTTCGGTGAACAGCTGCAGGCCCGGCGCGACGTTGGTTTCATCGCCTTTCATGGCAATAGCCGCGGCCAGTACACCGTTGGCAGCCTGGGCTGCGGTGCTGACGTCGCCGATGGTGACTTTGTATTTACCGTTCTTCAGGTCAGCCCACTTGGTCGGCACGTCCGAGCCATGCAGCAGCTTCTTGTTGACGATGAAAGCGATGGTCCCGGTGTAGGCGAGTGCCCAGTGACCTTCCTTGTCCTTGGCCCAGTCCGGCACCTGATCCCATGTGGTCGGCTTGTACGGCTGGGTCACGCCTTTGGCCACCGCAATGGGGCCGAACGCCGCACCGACGTCGCCGATGTCAGCGCTGGCGTTGTCTTTTTCCGCATCGAACTTGGCCACTTCCTGCGCCGAACTCATGTCGGTGTCCATGTGCACCAGACCGTACTTGGCGGTCAGGTCGGTCCAGGTGCCTTTCCAGTTCGCCCAGTCATCGGGCATGCCCACGCTGTTGACCGCGCCTTCGGTTTTGGCGGCGGCTTCGAGCGTCTTGAGGTCAGTGTCGGCGGCCATGGCCGAAGTGCTCAGCGCGATGGCCGAACCCAGGAGTGATGCCAGCAAAAGGTGTTTCATTCGAAGCTCCTTTGTGCACTTCTCGACGGACTCATAGAAGTGTTCGTTGCGGATGGTTGGTCTAGGTCAGCAATACCTGAGCCAAGTTAGGCGAGTTACATGACGCTTTCGTGTCCAGGCCGGCACTTGCCAGGGCCGGCGACTGGCCCGGTCATTGCTGTGCAAACAGCGTAGACCATGCACAACCCTCTGTTCTGCAAAGGCTAATGACTCAGGGTCAGTCCATGCGAGAGCGTTCCACCGGCTGGAATGTCACGCAACGGTCATCTACGCTGCCTAGGCTCGGGAGCATCGAAACGGGCCAGACAGCCGGCAAGCCTGCCCCTAAATAGCGCTGGTCTAGTCCAGATAGGTAACGCAATGCGCGAAGAAATGCCCCGAGCGGTGACGACCATCTGCAATGCGCTGCAAGAACAGATCGAACACGGTCTGCTGCCGCCGGGCAGCAAGTTGCCCGCCGAACGCAAGTTGAGTGAGGTCTTCAATACCACGCGGATTACCTTGCGAGAGGCCTTGGTGCAGCTTGAAGCTCAGGGGTTGATCTACCGCGAAGAGCGGCGGGGCTGGTTCATCTCACCGCCGCGGCTGGCCTACGACTTGATGCGCCGCAGCCACTTTCACGCCATGGTTCAGGCCCAAGGCCGTGTGCCGGCGACTCAGGTGATTTCGGCAAGACTGCAGCCCGCACCGGCAGTGATCTGCGGCCTGCTGCAACTGTCGGCGCTGTCCAGCGTGATCAAGATCTGCCGAACCCGTCGCATTGATGAGCGGCTGGTGCTGTACGTCGAGCACTACCTCAACCCGGATTACTTTCCGCAGATCCTTGAGCTGGATTTGAATCAGTCCCTGACCGAGCTTTATGCCAGCCACTACGAGATTCACTACGGGCAGGTGCGTTTCGAGATGGTGCCGACAGCGTTACCGGTGGAAGCCGCCGGGGCACTCAAGGTGTCCATCGGCAGCCCGGGCCTGCGCATCGCCCGGGTCAATCACGATCAGCGTGGCCGTTTGATTGATTGCGATCTGGAGTATTGGCGCCACGATGCAATTCATGTCAGTGCGGTGGTGGGAGATTGTTAGAGAACCCGTATTGAAACGGATGCGGCAAGTGCATAGGGCGTTTGCTCAGCAGAGCCGAGCGTCTACCGTCCTTTACAAATCCAGCACCAGGTCCGATGTCGGTGTGCTACAGCACAGCAACCTGAACCCCTTGTCTATTTCACGCTGGCGGATACCCCCATTGTGGTTCATCTCGACCGTCCCTTGAAGCACCGCGGTCTTGCAGGTGCCGCATACACCCTGACCGCAGGATGACGGCAGGATTGCCCCGGCCTTCTTCGCCGCCGACAACACGGATTGTCCGGCCGCTGCGATGAGTGTTTTGCCTGACCGCGCCAGGGTGATAGTGAACAGCGTTTGCGCAAGCTCGACGTTGGGCACCTGATCAGACAGCGGCGACTCTAAAGCTGCCGCGATATCGAAGCTCTCTTCGTGGTAGTGCAGGAAGTCAAAGCCGCCCTGTTTCAAAACCGCTTTGACCGCATCCATGTAGCCTTTCGGTCCGCACGTAAACACCTCCCGCTCTTTGAAATCCGGTACGTGCTCGTTTAGCCATTGCAGGTCGAGACGGCCGACCGGCAAGCGCCACTCGCTGTCTGCACCTCTGCTTTCGCAGATATTCAGAACTCGCAGCCCCGGCCGCGTCGCCTGCATGCGTGTCAGCTCATCATTGAAAATGATATCGGCCGGCGTCCTCGCGCTGTGTACGAAGGCGATATCCAGATGAGCTGCCAGGTCGGCGCTTGATCTTGCCATCGACATCAACGGCGTTATCCCCGAGCCTGCAGAGAGATACAGCAGCTTGCGCTCGGGATGGCCTACCGGGGTGAAGCGTCCTGCAGGTCCTGATGCCAATAGTTGACCACCCACGTGCAGGTTCTCGTGCAGCCAGTTCGACACCGTGCCGCCAGGCACTCGCTTGACGGTGATCGAGAACACAAACGGCCGGGTGGGTGAAGAAGAAAGGGTGTAGCAGCGGGCAATCATCTGCCCGCCGATAACGGGAGAGACCGTAATAAATTGCCCCGGCTCGTAACCCAATGCGTTGAAGTCCGCACAACGCAGACTAAAGGTCTTCACGTCATGGGTTTCTTCCCTCACGTCACAGCACAACAAGGTCTTTTGCTCGCCGCTGTGCCACTGCGCTCCATACGCGCTCCAAGTGTCTGGATCTGAAAGGAGGTGCTGCGAGGCTTCCACGACGGGGGCCAAAGGCAGGGTCTGGGAACGTGTCATGGCTTACCTCACACACCGTGGGCGGCAAGCCGCGCGGCGTACCAGCGGGAAAACTGATCGACGTAGGACTCGGTGAAAGTAGAGAACGGGCCGGGTGAGTAGCCAGGGTCTTGGGTGCCGCTATGGGTGATTGCGACCAGGTTGGCGTCTTGTAGATTGGTAGCCTTCCAGACCTCGACCAGCTTTTGAACCTGATAATCGACACCCTCTACAGCGTCAGCATTAACCAGCCATCTGGTACGAACCAGGGTTTTGTCCGGGGCGAGCGGAATGATGTAAGAAACGACGGCGTGATCGCTCATCACGTGCGTCCAGGAGTTGTGCGTCCACAAGTGAACGTCACCCAGGTCGCGCCGGGCCAGTTCGCCGAGCAGGCGAGTGCAGGCTACCCGGGTGTCGACTGTCTGGGACTCGCCATTGCCCGCTATCACCAGTCGCTGCGTGCGAAACTGCGTCTCGGCATCCACATTCAGATGTTCCACGGCATCACAGGCGAACCCGTCGTCTTCCCAGCTTTTTTTAGCGGCAGCGTTACGCTGTTCATATTCGACGAGGGCCTGCAAGGACTCCTCACTAAGCCCCTCAGCGCAGAAACCAAAGTCCTCCGGAAGAAAAGAGGCCGTCAACTCCGGGTGAGTGGCCGAGCAGTGATAACACTCGCGGTTGTTCTCGATGACCAGCTTCCAGTTCCCGTTTTCAATGATGTCGGATTCATGGGCGATTTTGGTATGCGCCAAGCCGTAAGGCGCGAATCGCGGCACCATTGTGTTTTCAAGAAGTGCGATGTCTTGCGGCGGCTGATCGCTCAGGCAAACAAACAGGTGCGTTCCGACCACTCTGGTATGGACCGGGACCAGATTTCTACACGAAGCATCGAATTCGCGACCCATGTGCGCAGCGTGTTTGAGACTGCCTTCCAGCGAGTACGTCCATTGGTGATATGGACAGACCAACAAGCCTACCGTGGACTTGCCTGCCGGTTTGAGCCGAGCGCCGCGGTGTCGACACACGTTGCGAAAGGCCTGGATCTTCTCGTCATCGTCGCGAACAAGAATCACCGAGGACCTACCGATATCTACGGTAAAGACATCGCCCGGTTCGGGAACATCCGCCGTGACGCCTACCAATATCCAATGCCGTTCAAAGAAGATGTTCATGTCGTTCTCGAACACATCTTCCCGGCCGAACAACGCACCGTTCATGCCATGGCCTGGCTTGCGGGAATCAACTAACAGGCGATGCGATTCGACGGCGGCAATGCTCATGGCTGCACCTCTCAGGCGGGCTTTCATCGCGTTTTCGGCGGGTTGAATCGAGTATCGTGAGGGCGTCGGGGAGCGTCAACGCGCTATATTTTCAAGGTCGCATAGCCGCAGGTTATGCGTGTCGTGGATTGACTGCCGTAACCATTTGAAAGATGTCGCCGACAGTAAGTGTCAGTCAAGCGCTCTCAGCCAATCAGCCAGCCTGTGCACCAGCGTGGTCATCTGCCGCCCGTTGGGTACTACCAGGTAATAGGCCTCTTTGGGCCGTACGACACACGATGTGAGTCGCACCAACTCACCACTTGCGAGCAGGGGTTCAATCAGACGGTTCCAGCCCAGAACGATTCCGTGACCCTGAGTGGCCGCTCGGATAGCGTCGGCGTAAGCGCTGCAGCGCAGCGCATATTTCAATTTAGGTCGCTCCTCCCCAAGCTCCCTGAACCAGCCCTGCCACGTCATCCAGCCTTCCATGGTCGCATCCGAGTCGATGAGCTCAGCCTGCATGAGCCCCTCTGCGCCGGTGGGTGCGTCATGGGTGTTGAGCCAGCCGGGTGAGCAGGCTGCAAACACCTCTTCGTCGAACAGATAAACCGATGTGCCATCGTCCCACTTGCCATCGCCGTAGCGTACCGCAAGATCGATGTCGTCGCTGCGCAGGTCCGGCGTCAGCATGTGCGTGACCAGACGCAGTTGCAGACCGGGTTGCGAGACGCGCAAGGCACCGAGACGAGGCAGAATCCTCAACTGGGAGAACGCCGATGTGCTGGCAAGTACCACCTGTTGATCGGTGATGCCCTTGCTGACCTTGTCGAAAACACTCGCCATGCGCTGCAGCGATTCAGAAGCCACGGCAAACAGTGTAAGCCCTTCGCTGGTGAGCTTGATCGCCCGGTGCAAGCGATGAAACAGGCGTGCGCCAAGGGTTTCTTCAAGGTAACGAATCTGCTTGCTGACGGCGGCTTGGGTGACGCCCAATTCTTGAGCCGCGAGGGTGAAGCTGTTCAGTCGCGCAACTGCCTCGAAAACCAGCAAGGCGGTCATGGAGGGGATCAGGCGCCGGTAGCCTTTGACCTTTTTGGTCGGTTCCCCTGCTTGCATTTTCATGGTCACTCACCCGGAACGGCGTAAAGGGATGTCGTCCTAATGTACATCCATGTACATCAAAAGGTCATGGGCGTACAGTTGCTTCACTCATTTTCAATCAAAGGCGACATGCACATGTCGGATTCAGGCAAGGGCCGGGGTAAACCCTCGGACTCTGGATGGCGCGGCTCGCCTGAGGGCTGGCTTGAGGCTGCTTACGAGGCCTTGAAAGTGGCCGGCGTGGATGCCGTTCGGGTCATGCCGCTGGCCAAGCGGCTCAACCTTTCGCGCACCAGCTTCTACTGGTTTTTCCAGGACCGAGAACAGCTTTTGGCGGCCTTGCTCGCGCGCTGGAAGGACACGAATACCGGCGGCATGGTGAGGCAGTCCGAACGCTATGCGGAAAACATCACCGAGGCGATCCTCAACGTATTCGAGTGTTGGTTGAATCCGGAAATCTTTGATTCCCAGTTTGAGTTTGCGGTTCGCAGCTGGGCATTGCAGTCTGAGGAGGTCACCCGGGAAATCGCCGCAGCGGACGAGGCGCGCATTCAGGCGCTGACGCTGATGTTCAGGCGCTTCGGCTACGAGCAGGACGGCGCCGAGACCCGAGCCCGAACGATCTACTTGACGCAGATCGGTTATATCTCGATGAAAACCTCCGAGGACATCACCGAACGGTTCAGGCGGATTCCGCACTACGTTTCGATATTCACCGGCAAATCGCCGAAAAAGCGTGAGCTCGACCGTTTTTACGGCACGTTCGGTTACGCCGAAACCGCACCGGGCGAGTTCGGCGCTCTTACGGATACCTTCGAGGAAGCACACAGTGCGCGTTAGCACCCTGGGCATCATCGGAGGCACGGGGTGGCTGGGAGGAGCGCTCGCGCAAGCCGTGCTGGAAACAGGCTTTTTGCGCGCCGGCAGCCTGTTTCTCTCCAATCGATCAGGCCGTCATCCCTTGCAAGCTTCGGGTGCCCAGCTGCTAATTGACAATCAGGCAGTGGTGGATGCCAGCGACACGGTCGTTATCTCGGTTCGGCCCGAGCAATTTAGTGAGCTGACTCTCGACGCTTCGGGCAAACGGGTGATTTCGCTCATGGCGGGCGTCACGTCGCAGGCGATCGCCGAGGCGACCGGTGCGACTGTCGTGGTGCGGGCGATGCCCAATGCGGCGGTCGCTATCCGCCAGTCGTTTACGCCGTGGCACTGCTCGAGCGAGCTGACGCCTGCCGCGGTGGCCTTCGTGCAAGGTATGTTCGGCTGCGTCGGAATGGCGAGCCGCGTGCCGACTGAGCAGTGCATCGATTACCTGAGCGCATTGTCGGGAACCGGCCCGGCGTTGCCTGCATTGCTGATGGCCGCGCTCATGCGCCAGGCGGTAGCGGCAGGCGTGCCAGAGGACATTGCCCAAGACGCTGCGCGGGGTGTGGTGGTGAACGCGAGTCAGTTGCTGGCCACGACCGAGCCACACGCTCTGCTCGACGCACTCAAGGCATATAAAGGCGTGACTGCTCAGGCTTTACAAAGCCTTGAGGACGCTGGCTTTGAACGTTTGATTGGCGATGCGGTGCACGCGGGTGCCGAGGTCGCACGCAGAGGAATGTAGCCCTGCGATTTCGGCAATAGTCCGGTTACCTGCGACGGCACACGGGCACGAACCTTCTGAGGTCCAGGCATGCTCGTCGTAGGTAACTGCGGCCACAGTGGGGTCTAGTACGCTGGGTCAGATGTCCTTCATCAACCGTAGCGCGTCATAAATTGCGGCGTGTGTGTTGCGTGCGGCGACAGCATCTCCAATGCGAAACAGCTGGAAACGCCCGTCCGGGTTTGTGACCAGATTTTGAGCATTGCCTGCAATCAGGTCGTGCTGCTCTACCGCCCCGCCGTTGCTGGAGTGCGGCCGCAGATCAAAGTAGAGGTCATCCAGCGGCAACGTACCGTGGTTGATCACGACCTGATCGACCACACGCTCCTTATGGACTTTGCCGTAGTCGCTGCCGAATACCGCCACCAGCTTGCCGTCGCGTTTATGCACCGACTCAACGCGATAGGTCACGGTAAACACTACGTCCAGGTCCTGAAGACTGCGCATGTATGGAACCAGATTCATCGCCATGATTTCTGGCGAAAACGCCCGATCCGGTGTAACGATCTCCAGATGTGCGCCGCTTTGTGCAATCACTTCGGCGGCCTGCAGTGCGGCGTGATCACCTGCGTCATCAAAGATCAGGACGTTTCTGCCCGGTTTGACGTCCCCGGAAATGATGTCCCAAGCCGACACGACCCACTCGTTGCCCTCTTTCAGCACTTCTGTGTCAGGCAGGCCGCCGGTGGCGACGATAACCACCTCCGGTTCCAGTTCCTCGACTGTTCCAGCTTCTGCCCAGGTGTTGAATTGGAACTTCACACCCATGCGTTCGCATTGCGCCATGCGCCAGTCGATGATGCTGATCATCTCGCGCCGCCGTTCATTAAGAGACGTCAAAAGGATCTGTCCACCTGGACGGTCTGCGGCTTCCAGCACAGTCACGTCATGACCTCTCTCCGCGGCGACACGTGCCGCCTCAAGCCCGCCAGGGCCTGCGCCGACTACTACTATCTTGCGTCGGATCGTGGCTTTCGTTATCTCATGCGGCATCGTGGTTTCACGGCCAGTCGCCGGATTGTGAATGCAATAGGCAGCACCTCCCTGATAAATCCGGTCCAGACAGTAGTTGGCGCCGACGCAAGGCCGGATATCTTCCTCACGCTTTTCGATGATCTTGCGCACGATGTGTGGGTCAGTCATGTGAGCACGTGTCATGCCGACCATATCAACCTTGCCCGATGCGATCGCATGGCGAGCGGTCGCTACGTCAGGGATCTTGGCAGCATGAAAGGTCGGGAAGCCGGTCGCCGCGCGGATCTCACCGGCGAAATCCAGATGAGGCGAGTTGCGCATACCCTGAATCGGAATAACGTCAGTCAAACCGGCGTCAGTGTCGATATGGCCTTTGACGACGTTGAGAAAATCCACCAGACCGCTGTCCTTGAGCCTGTGGGAAATGGCCAGTCCCTCTTCGGCGCCAAACCCGCCTGGCAGGTCTTCGTCTCCGGTGTAACGCACGCCAAGTAAAAAGTCCTCACCGCACTGTTTGCGAATGCCGCGCAATATGTCGAAGGTGAAGCGCAGGCGGTTGTCCAGCGAGCCACCGTAATCGCCTTGCAGTTCATTGGTAAGAGGCGACCAGAACTGATCCATGAGATGGCCGTAAGCCTGAAGCTCCAGGCCGTCCATGCCGGCGGCTTTCATACGTTCCGCGGCGTCAACGTAATCCTGGATGATGCGCTGGATGTCCCAGTCTTCAAGCTTTTTCGGGAATGACCGGTGCGAGGCCTCACGCCGGTGTGAAGGCGACACCACGGGTAACCAGTCTGCCTTGTCCCAGCGTGTGCGACGGCCCAGGTGAGTCAGCTGGATCATGACCGCGGCACCATGCTCGTGGCACTCGTCGGTCAGGTCTTTCAGCCAGCCCACCACCTCATCCTTGTACGCCAGCACATTGTTAAAGACCGGCGGGCTGTCACGCGAGACGGCGGCCGAGCCTGCGGTCATGGTCAGTGCCACCCCGGCCTTTGCCCGTTCAACGTGATAGGCCCTGTACAAATCCTTCGGCATTCCGTCGACCGGATAAGCCGGTTCGTGCGAGGTCGTGATGATGCGATTTCTGAGGGTCAGATTCTTGATTTTGTAAGGCTGCAGTAGCGGATCGCTGGACATCGTGGGGCGCTCCTGTCGGGGAATATCAGGCTGGGTTCACGCAAAATTAGGAGTAATGTACATGTGTGTCAAGTATGGACGACGTCTATGTACATTTTGCTTGCGCCCCTACTAGCCGTGTGCTTAATATCGGCCGAACAGCCAGCCGAGACTGGCGATTCGACGCTTTCGCTGCCACACCCGGAACACCCATACACGACAGGGGACATGCACGATGGATGCTTATTCGCCGTATAAGAAAAAACGTATTGGTTGGTTGGCAGCGAGTGCCATGATGGCTGTAAGCCTGCTGGGGCACGCTGCGGAACAGCCGCCCGTGCGCATCGGGTGGGTGAATTGGTCAGACACGGAAATCACCGTGAAGCTGGCCAACCTGGTACTTGAGGATCAGCTGAAACAACCGGTCAAGCTGGTCATGGCTGACATCGGTATTCAGTTCCAGGCCATGGCCAACGGCAACATCGACCTTATCCCGATGGTGTGGTTGCCGGGCACACACAAGGCCTTCTACGACAAGTACAAGGATAAGCTCGAAGATTTAGGCGTGCTGTATGAAGGCCGCATCGGTATGGCCGTCCCGGACATTGTGCCGGCCAGCGAAGTGGCAAGCCTGTCGGATCTGAACAAGCCGGGCATCGCGGAAAAATTCGACGGCAAGATTCTCACGTCTGAAGTCGGTAACGGTCAGTACAAACTGACCGAGAAAGTCATCAACGATAAGAAGATAGTCGGCTACAAGATGGTGGCATCTTCAGAAAGCGGCATGCTGAGCGAACTGGACCGCAACCTCAAACGCGGGAAGTGGTCCCTGGTCAACGCCTGGAGTCCGCACTGGATGTTTGCCAAGTATCCGCTGCGTTATCTGGATGATCCGGAGCACCTGTTTGGCGGCACCGAGCAGATCCATGTCGTTGCCCGCAAAGGTTTCAGCGAGCAATACCCGAAGGTGGCGCGGTTCTTCTCTCGCTTTTCTATCCCCCAGGCTGACCTCCAGGCAATGATGTCCGAGGCGCGGCAGTCAGGTAATTCATCCGAGAAAGTCGTCGCCGCTTACTACGCCGCGAACAAACCGAAGTTTGTGGCTATGGTTGAAGGCAACGAGACGGCGGCGAACAATCTTTAAAGGTTGCCAAGGCTCTGGTTGCCGTCGCCTGATCGGGAGGCAACCATCGTCTTGCGGGTGGTGGGGTTAATTGGCTGGTGAATCATCTCGGGTGCCACGCACCTTGCTCACGCTGCCGCCGCTGGTGCTGACCTGCACGTTCAGGCGCGGCGTCGCCAGATCCATTCCGGCTTCGTCCAGGTAACGCTTGAGCGACAGGTTGAACGCCCGCGACACTTCCCATTGCTTGATCGGCGCGGTCTTGAAGCGCGCACGCAGGATGGCATTCCCGGATTCGAAACTCTCAACGCCCTGAATCTCCAGCGGTGACCAGATATTGCGTCGTTGCAGGGGGTCGGTGCGCATCTTCTGGCCGACGTCGCGGATCATCTTCAACGCGTCGTCGATGTTCATGTTCGACGGAATCGCGATGCGGAAAATGGCGTAGCCGAACTCGCGCGAGTAGTTCTGGATGCTTTTGATTTCGCTGAACGGGATGGTGTGCACGATCCCGTCGATGTCGCGCAGCCGCACCGTGCGGATGGTCAACCCTTCCACCGTCCCCAGGTGCCCGCCGACATCGACATAGTCGTCGATGGCCAGGGAGTCTTCGATGATGATGAACAGCCCGGTGATCAGGTCAGCCACCAGTGATTGCGCGCCGAAACCGATGGCCAGGCCGATCACGCCGGCACCGGCCAGCAGCGGCGTCACGTTCATGCCCATGTTCGCGAGCGCGACAATCAGCGCGATGATGAAAATGGTGACGAACAGGACGTTGCGGATCAGCGGCATCATGGTCTGTGCGCGGGTGTTGGCCAGACCTTTGCGCGAGCGGGTGAGGGCATGGTGAATGGCCGTGTCCGCCAGGATCCAGACCAGCCAGGCAAACATCAGCGTGGCGGCCAGGCCGATGAGCCGGATGCTGATGTCGTGGCCATCGCCTTCAGCGAAGCGAATCAGCGAAAGCCCCCACACACGCAGGCCCAACTCGATGAACACCAGCCAGATGAACAGGTGCGCGACGGTGTAGAAAAAGTTTTTCAGGCGATCCGAATACAGCGCATGCCGCTTGTGACTGTGGCTTGGCCGCAGCGAATGCCGCCGCACCAATCCGTTGATCACCATGCACAGCACCAGCAGTACGGTACAGATCAGCGCCTGACGTAATGCCGTGCTGGTATCGCCGGCAGAAAAGAACGTGGCAAACAGCGATACGCCCACCAGGACCAGTGCCGGCAGGTACCAGAAGCTGCCCAGGACCTCGATGCTGTCGCTCAGTGCGCGACGTTTGAGGCGGCGGGCCAGTGGCTGGTTACGAATCAAATGGGCAATCGGGCGGCGAAAACGCACGATGAACAAGCCGGTCGACAGCGCCGCCATGACATTCGCCAGGGTTGCTGCGGTGTGCGCCAGATGCACCCCGAGGCTGGCCACCAGACGCGGATCGCTGAGCGCTTCGCCGAACGCTGCAAAACTGCCGATCCACCACAAGGGCCGGAAAGCCTGATGACGCAGAATGTACAGCGCCTGATGCCGGTGTGGGCCGTCCAGCAGCGAAAACGCAATCACGCAGACTGCAGAGAACAGCGTGCCGATGACCAGCGCGTAGGCCAGCACCATCGCCAGATCCCGGCCAAGTGACGGCGGCAGCGAGTAGCTGAGATAAACCGTGATCACCAGCGCCACCAGCCAGGGTCCGAGCTTGCGCAGGGCAAATCGCAGCATGTCGGAAGGGCGCGGGTGTTGCGGCAGCTCGGCAGAAAGGCCGAAACGCAGACGCACCTTATGGCCTAGCCAGATCAATGCCGCCGCCAGCAGGCCCCATATGGCCAGCACGACGGCAAAGCCCCAGATGATTGGCCACCACTGATTGGCGGGCAGCATCAGCGCCATGAACTCATCCTGCGCCAGAGCGGCCTCATCCCCCCAGCGACTGAGCGGGCTGTCGGCGCCGGTGAACTGCTTTTCCAGCCCGGCAAACGAACTGCCGATCAGCCCAAGCACGCCCTGTTCAACGGTTGGCTGCGCTTTTTTGGTGGCGTCGCGGAGCTTCTTCAGGTCGTCCAGCAGTTTGCTGCGCTGTTGCTCGTTTTCGAGCGAAGTGATGACTTCGTCCAGCGACTGCCCCAACGGTTCTTGCGCCTGGGGCTGAGCCTTGTCGCCACCCCCGAGCAGACTCGGCAGACCGGCAGCCTGCGCCAGCGCAAAAGGAAATAACGCCAACAGGCAAAGCAGGAGCAGGCGCGGCAAAAAGGACAGTTGGGCGGGAGCAGTCACCGGAGAGCAGACCTCGAATCGACAGGCGCTTGAAGACGCGCGGCAACGGGCCGCGACGGGGTCAAGCAGAGCCGGTTGAGTTTACGAGTCGATGAGGGGTGTGGCGAGGGGCAATTGTGAAGTCCGGCCAAGCGCGATGTGCAGGCCGTTTCCGTGACGTGTGAAGGACACGCACGGCCTGCGTCAGACCGGGTCTGCGGTTAAGGCAATTCGGCGCTGGCGTAAAACGCCGACAGCACCTTGACCAGGTGCGCAAGGTCCTGACTGCCAGCCAGCTCACGGATCGAGTGCATCGCAAAGGTCGGCAGGCCGATGTCGACCGTCCTCACACCGAGGTGACCTGCGGTGATCGGACCGATGGTCGAACCACAGGCCATGTCGCTGCGCACCACAAAGCTCTGCACCGGTACCTCTTCAGCCATGCACAGGTGGCGGAAAAAGCCCGCGGTTTCGCTGTTGGTCGCGTAACGCTGGTTGCTGTTGACCTTGATTACCGGCCCTGCATTAAGTTTCGGGCCGTGGTTGGCGTCGTGTTTCTCGGCGTAGTTGGGGTGTACGCCGTGGGCATTGTCGGCCGAAATCAGCAGGGATTTCTGAATCGTGCGCACATAGTCGTCGCCGTCCGGGAGCAGGCGTTGCAGCACTTGTTCCAGCATCGGGCCGTCAGCGCCGCAGGCGGACGTCGAGCCGACTTCTTCGTGGTCGGTGCAGATCAGCAGGCAGGTTTCGTCGCCGTCTGCGTTGAGCAGCGCCTGCAAGCCGGCGAAGCAAGACAGCAGGTTATCCAGCCGGGCGCCGGCGATGAAATCACCGTTGAGACCGATGACCGCAGCGCTTTGGGTGTCATAGAAGCTGAGCTCGTAGTCGAGCACGACGTCGGCGTTCAGCCCATGCTCGCGGGCCAGTTGATCGGTCAGCAGGGCACGGAAGTCGGCGCGTTCGTCGCCAGCGACCTGGGCGAGGATCGGCGGCAGCTCGTTCTGCGCGTTGATCGGCCAGCCTTCATTGGCGGTGCGGTTCAAGTGGATCGCGAGGTTGGGAATGATCGCGATGGGCAGTTTGAAGTCGATGAGCTGGCTCTCGACTTTGCCGTCACGGCGGAAGGTGACGCGGCCGGCGAGAGAGAGGTCGCGGTCAAACCAGGGGGCGAGCAGGGCGCCGCCATAGACTTCGACGCCCAGTTGCCAGAAACCCTGGCGTTGCAGTTCGGGTTGAGGCTTGACGCGCAGGCATGGGCTGTCGGTGTGGGCGCCCACCAGGCGGATGCCGCCGGTCAGTGGCGACAGGCGACCCAGCTTGAATGCGACGATGGATGAGTCGTTGCGGGTGACGTAATAGCGGCCGCCGGTTTCGGTGTACCAGGGCTCTCGTTCGTCGAGGCGCTGATAGCCGGCGCCTTCGAGGCGTTGAACCAGGCTGGCGGTGGCATGAAAGGGGGTGGGGGAGGCCTTCAGGAAATCGATGAGGCCTTGGTTCAGCTCTTCGCGCATAAGTTACTCCAGACAGCAATGGACGGGAGTTTACAGGCCAATGGGTGGTTTGATCGAGATCAAGATCCAGATCCAGATCCAGATCCTTAAGATCAAAAGCGTCTGCCTAACGGCAAACTGTTTCGCCTTCGGCGAGTTACTTGATAAAGCCCCAAGTAACCAAGGGCTTGTGCTCCTGGTTGGGCTCCTCCTTCGTCGGAGTACCTTCACTCCGGTCTCGCTCCGTGGGCCCGCGCCGAACGGACATCCATGTCCTGACGGCGCTCTCGCCGCATCCATGCGGCTCGGCCCACTGCGCAAAACCTGCGTTCAGCCTGCACCCAAGTCGCGATTGGCGGTGACTGAACATTTGTGTATGAAGATCTAAAGCGCGTTTAGAGCAGATCAAAAGCTCCCGGCTGAAGCCGTTGCGTGCGCGGCCGCACGGGGTGAACTGAGTGGCAGGTCGTGGGTGGATCAATGGCTTCCCGGTTGGAGACATTGCGTGCGCTGGCCGTACTGGGTGAACGCAATTCCCTGTAGAAGCCGGCTTGCTGGCGAACGCGGTGATTCTGGTATGTAGATGGCGGCTGGATAAATGCATTCGCCAGCAAGCCGGCTCCTACAGATCCAGTGTACAAATCGAAATCCACCGTTGCCGTTGCCGTCGCTCTTGCTGTTGCTGTGCTTTTGATTTTCCTACACAAAAAGCCCAGACGCCGCCAAACGGGACTTTGGTACAGGCCATACTGGGTGAACGCAGTCCCCTGTAGGAGCCGGCTTGCTGGCGAACGCGGTGAGTCTGGTATGTAGATGGCGGCTGGATAAATGCATTCGCCAGCAAGCCGGCTCCTACAGATCCAGTATACAAATTGAAATCCACCCTTGCCCTTGCCCTTGCTGTTGCTGTTGCTGTTGCTGTTGCTGTTGCTGTTGCTGTTGCTGTTGCTGTTGCTGTGCTTTTGATCTTCCTACACAAAAAGTCCAGACACCGCAAAACGCGACTTTGGTGCAGGCCGAGCGCAGGCGATGCGCAGTGGGTTGAGCCGCATGGATGCGGCGAGAGCGCCGTCAGGACATGGATGTCCGTTCGGCGCGGGCCCACGGAGCATCGTCGGAGTGAGGGAACCCGACGAAGTCGGGCCAAACCGAGAGCAAGCCCCCTTGGTTACTTGGGGGGCTTTTTCCAAGTAACTCGCCGAAGGCGAAACGATCTGCCGTTAGGCAGATGTTCTTGATCTTTACGCTGTTGCAGACAACAACGATCAAAACGGCGCCGGACACTCAAAGCGAACCCGTTCGCCCGTCCCCGGATGGGTAAACGCCAACATGCTCGCATGCAGGCACAACCGCGGATACGCCGCCAGCGCCTCGGGATGCGCATACAACCCGTCGCCCAACAACGGATGCCCGATCGACAACATATGCACCCGCAACTGATGCGACCGCCCCGTAATCGGCGTCAGCTCTACCCGACAATGCGTGTCATACCGCTCCAGCACCTTCCAGAACGTCAGCGCGTGCTTGCCAAACTCATGATCCACCACATGCCGCGGCTTGGTCGGCGGATCGTAACGCAGCGGCAAATCAATGCTCCCGCTGTCCAGTTCTGGCTGACCCCAAGCCAATGCCGTGTAGGCCTTCTCCGTCTCGCGATCATGAAACTGCCGAGACAGCTCACGGTGGGTGTCGGCGTCACGGGCCAGCAAAATGATGCCGGACGTTTCCCAATCCAGCCGGTGGACGATTCGCGCCTCGGGGTAGCCATTTTCCTGCAGACGGGTAATCAGACAGTCCTTGTTGTCGTCAGCACGACCAGGGACCGAAAGCAGCAGGGTAGGCTTGTTCACCACCAGGACAGCGTCGTCCTGATGGAGGATATGAACGTTGGACAGCGGCATTGAACAGCCTCATCACTCAAACGGTTGCAGCACGGTCACGGCGGTGATCGCGGTGCAAAAAAAACGGGTCTTCAGTAAACGCCAACGGCGGCTCGCTCACCTGATTCCGCAAAGGGATTCAGGCAACCGAGCCGCCGTGGCGACTGCCTTTTCGATCAACGATCAGGCAGGGTAATGTTGAGTTCCAGAATCGAGCAGCTGCCGTCGTTTTCAAGGGCGACATGCACGTCATCGTTGCCGATGTTGACGTACTTGCGGATCACCTCGACCAGTTCCTTCTGCAAGGCCGGCAGGTAATCCGGGGTGCTGCGTTGGCCGCGTTCGTGCGCCACGATGATCTGTAGACGCTCTTTCGCTACCGACGCGGTGCTGGGCTTTTTGTTGGCACGAAAGAAGTCAAAAATGCTCATCAGTTACCCCCGAACAGGCGTTCGAAAAATCCTTTTTTCTGTACGTCCAGGAAGCGGTGCTCACGGTCCTTGCCCAACAGACGGTCAACGGCATCGCTGTACGCCTGGCCGGCGTCGCTCTGGTCATCGAGGATGACCGGCACGCCCTGGTTGGATGCCTTGAGCACGGCCTGGGACTCCGGGATCACGCCCAGCAGGGTGACGGCGAGGATTTCCTTGACGTCTTCAACGCCCAGCATCTCGCCCTTGCTGACGCGCTCGGGATTGTAGCGGGTCAGGAGCAGGTGCTCCTTGATCGGGTCTTCGCCACGCTCGGCGCGGCGGGACTTGCTGGCCAGCAGGCCCAGCATGCGATCGGAGTCACGTACCGAAGAGACTTCCGGGTTGGTGACGACGATGGCTTCATCGGCGAAATACATGGCCAGATGCGCGCCCGTCTCGATACCGGCAGGGGAGTCGCACACGACGTACTCGAAGGTTTCCTTGAGTTCCATCAGGACTTTTTCAACGCCTTCCTTGGTCAGCGCGTCCTTGTCACGGGTCTGGCTGGCGGCCAGGACGTAAAGACCTTCGATCTTCTTGTCCTTGATCAGCGCCTGCTGCAGGTTGGCTTCGCCGTTGACCACGTTGACGAAGTCATAAACGACACGACGCTCACAGCCCATGATCAGGTCGAGGTTACGCAGGCCGACGTCGAAGTCGACGATAACTGTTTTGTGGCCGCGCAATGCGAGACCGGTACCGATGGCGGCGCTGGTGGTGGTCTTGCCCACACCACCCTTGCCGGATGTAACCACGAGAATCTTGGCCAAGGTGTATCACCCCTAGAGGAAAAGGACATTGAGTCCCTGAAGAGCCCCTCGTGACGACGCGGCCAAAGCGGGCGAGGGCAGTGAAAGAACCGAGAAAAGGTTCGTGTTCGGGAAAACAAAAAAATGACCCGAACCTACTGGTGCCTTCGCGTCGTTTTCGCGACGAATCAGAGTGGCTTTGAAAATGGCGCAGTATCCGTTAAAGACGGGTGATGTTCAACACGTCCCCGGCCAGACTGATTTGCACACCGGCGCCCCACAGCGGATCCCTGCGCAGGTCTTCGGACACCTTGTACTGGCCGGCGATGGAGATCAGTTCGGCAACCATCTGCTGGCAGAAAATACGGGCCTTGGTGTCGCCCTTGATCCCTGCCAGCGCGCGGCCGCGCATCGGGCCGTAGACGTGAATGTTGCCGTCGGCAAGCAGCTCGGCGCCGGGGCTGACCGAGGAAATCACCACAAGGTCCGAGCCCTGCGCATAGATCTGCTGACCACCGCGCACGGGCGCGGTGATGATCTTGGTCGGCTTGATCAGCGGCTCCGGCGGCTTTTCGATGACTTCCGGCTTCTTTTTGACCTCACCCTCGATCGGATCAAGCGGGCGTTCGCGTGCGCCTGAAGGCGGCAGCACCGGCAGGTCGATTGAGATGGCGGCGGCGATGTCTTCGATGCGATTGGCGCGAATGGCCAGGGTGCGCAGGCCGTGTTGGCGGCAGATGCGCATCATCGCGGGCAGATCTATCGCGCCTTCGTCGGGCGGCAACTTGTCGAGCGCAAGCACCAGCGGTGTATTGCTGAAAAAATTCGGTGCCTGGGCGACTTTTGCCGCCAACTGACGATCCAGCGCTTCGAGGTTGTTGCGGGCCAGTTCCAGCACAGTGATGGCCAGCATGCTGCCCTTCAACTGGAACACGGGGTCCTTGTCTTGCAATTCGATTTGGCTCATGTCGGCATACAGCGGCTTGTCGCTAAAAGTGCCGAGACTTATAACGATAACGCCCGCCAGCCGCAAGGGAGGCGCAACCGTTGGCGGCCACGATCGGTACGAACCGATGTAGAATGCCCGCCTTTGTCTTGACGGAAGCTGTAATGGATCGCCCGCGTTTTCGAGCTCATTTTCTTCATCCCCGCTTCTGGCTGCTCTGGCTGGGGCTGGGCTTGCTCTGGCTGATCGTGCAATTGCCGTTTCGCGTGCTGCTGGTGATCGGGCGAGCATTGGGCTGGGTCATGTACTACCAGGCAACCGACCGCCGGATCATCGCCGCGCGCAACCTTGAGCTGTGTTTCCCGCAGTATTCAAAGGCCGAGCGCAAGCGCCTCCTCAAAGAGAACTTTGCTTCAACCGGGATCGCATTTTTTGAAATGGCCATGAGCTGGTGGTGGAGCCAGCCGCGTCTCGCCCGGCTCGCGCACATCGAAGGCCTGCATCACCTGAAGCAGGCGCAGCTGGACGGGCACGGCGTGATTCTCATGGCGCTGCACTTCACGACACTGGAAATCGGCGCGGCGCTGCTCGGTCAACAGCACACCATCGACGGCATGTACCGGGAGCACAAAAACGCGCTGTTCGATTACGTTCAGCGGCGCGGTCGCGAACGCCATAACCTGGATTCCATCGCCGTCGAGCGCGAAGACGTGCGCGGCATGATCAAGCAACTGCGCAAAGGCCGCGCCATCTGGTACGCACCGGATCAGGATTACGGCGCCAAGCAAAGCATCTTCGTGCCGCTGTTCGGCATCCAGGCCGCCACCGTCCCGGCCACCAGCAAGTTTGCCAAGCTCGGACATGCGCTGGTTGTGCCGTTCACCCAAGAGCGCCTGGCCGATGGCAGCGGCTACAAGCTGGTGATTCATCCGCCGCTCAGCGATTTCCCCGGGGAGAGCGACGAGGCGGATTGCATTCGCATCAATCAATGGGTGGAGCGTGCCGTAACCGACTGCCCCGAGCAGTACTTGTGGGCACACCGGCGCTTCAAGAGTCGCCCGCCGGGTGAGCCGAAGCTGTATAAAAAGCGTGGCTGACACCAAGAGCCGATACCCATGACGACCAGCGCTACCGAACAACTAGCCACGCACAATGCCTCGGCCGTACACCCTGGCGTCGAGCCTGTTACCGGGCTGATTCTGTCCGGCGGCGGTGCCCGCGCGGCGTATCAGGTCGGGGTGCTGGCCGGCATCGCCGACTTGCTGCCGGTAGGAGCGAAGAATCCTTTTCCGGTGATCGTCGGCACCTCCGCCGGAGCAATCAATGCGGTAAAGCTCGCCAGTGGCGCCGCCGAATTTCGCACCGCCATCCACGAACTGACTGACTTCTGGCAAGGCTTTCGCAGCCATCAAGTGCTGCGCAGCGACTGGGCAGGTGTGATTCGGCAGGCAGCGCGATTTTTTGGTCGCAGCCTGTTGGGCCTCGGTCGAAAGCAGGTGCCGGTGGCGCTGCTCAACAGTTCGCCACTCAAGGACCTGCTGACCGCACGGCTCAACCTCGACGGCATCGAGGAAGCCATCAATGCCCGGCACCTGCGCGCCGTGGCGATCACGGCGTTTGGCTACGAGTCGGGGCAGGCCGTTACGTTTTATCAGGGCAAGGGCACAATCGATTCCTGGCTGCGCCACCGCCGGATTGGTTTGCCGACGCGGTTGACCGTTGATCATCTGCTCGCGAGCTCGGCGATACCCTTGCTGTTCGCCCCCGTGAAGCTGGGCCAGGAATATTTCGGCGACGGGGCGGTGCGGCAGTCAGCGCCCATCAGTCCGGCACTGCACCTTGGCGCAAACCGCGTGCTGGTGGTGGGTGTCAGCGGCAACCCGCGCGGCCCGGGTGCGAATCCGCCTGTTCAGCGTGCGGTCAGTGGCACGCAGCCAAGCCTGGCGCAGATCAGCGGACACATGCTCAACAGCACGTTCATTGATAGCCTGGAAAGCGACATTGAACTACTGGAGCGTCTGAATCTGGTGAGCCGCATGTTGCCGGCCCCCGGCGCGCCTGCGCCGCCAACGTCATCAACGTCAGGCCATTCGCTGGCACCGGTTGAGGTGCTGGTGATTTCCCCCAGCCAGCCGATTGATGAAATTGCCGCCCGCCACCGTCGTGAATTACCGCCAGCACTGCGCACGTTTCTGCGCGGCCCGGGCGCGACCAAGACCAGCGGGGCAGGGGTGCTCAGCTATTTGCTATTCGAATCGGGGTATTGCAGCGAACTGATCGAACTGGGCCGCCGCGATGCGCTGGCCCAGAAGGACGAATTGATGCGGTTCTTGCGTTTGGATTGAGGGGTCGAGTCGTACGATCTGCCGCAGAATTGGGCGTTACCTGCGTGTCCATTGCAGATATACCCCGTTCGCGGACAAGCGCGCTCCTACACAATTTGTGGCGATCAGGCCGTCAGTTTGTCGTCCCTGAAATCGCGCAGCGCCTGCTCGATTTCTTCGCGGCTGTTCATCACGAACGGACCGTATTGCACGATCGGCTCGCCCAGCGGTTTACCTGCGATTAACAGGACACGGGCGGCTGCGTCAGCACTCAGGTGAATCTCACCGCTTTCCGACAGCCGCGCCAGACGGCTCTGACCCAGCTTTTGCGTTTGGCCAGCGATTTCTACCTCACCTTCGTACACATACAACAGCACACGGTGACCGTCGGCGATGCGCGGCGTGATGTGGCTGCCGGCGGGCATATGGAAATCAAAATACTGCGGCTCGGTGTCCGGGCGCTGCACTGCGCCGGGCTGGGAGGTCTGGCCGTCGTCGAACTGGCCAGCAATGACCACCACCTGAACGCCGTCCCGAGTCGTGATCCGCGGAATGCGCTCGGGCTGAATGTCATCGTAGCCGGCGTCACCCATCTTAGATTTAGCCGGCAGGTTGAGCCAGAGCTGGAAGCCGCGCATGGCGCCTTCTTCCTGTTCGGGCATTTCACTGTGAATGACCCCGCGCGCCGCCGTCATCCACTGCACGCCGCCGCCTTGCAGCAGACCCACATTGCCCATGTGGTCCTCGTGCCGCATGCGGCCTTCGAGCATGTACGTCACGGTCTCGAAACCGCGGTGAGGGTGCGGCGGGAAGCCGGCAATGTATTCGTCGGGGTTTTCAGAACCAAACTCGTCAAGCATCAGGAACGGGTCGAAGGATTCGATGCCAGGCCCGCCAAAGACACGGGTCAGCTTGACGCCAGCGCCGTCCGAGGTCGGTTGGCCCGCCTGGATTGACAGCACTTTACGAAATTGAGTCATGGGGCTCACTCCGGCAAATAGGAATCGCACCTATGGTAGGCCAGTCGAAGCGATGAATGGGTGAGGTTTTTGCGGGGGAATGATCGGGTTTGGCGATTGGTTTGAGCGAGGTGTGACAGTGAGCTTGCTCACGAAGAGGCCCGAAAATCCGACATATCTCCACCTGCCGGACCGCACACTTGTAGGACTGGCTTTAGCCGGGAAGACGCCGGCATTAACACCACGAATTTGATGGCGTGCCGACGGGCCTCTTCCCGGCTGAAGCCAGTCCTACAGGGATTGCTGCCAGCAGCGCCGGCAGCGTTCAGATCAAGTTACTCGGAAACCTGCAGCTTGCGGGCTTCGGTGTACACGTAACGCACTTTCTCGTACTCGAACGGCGAATCCATCTGCCCGTATCTGAAGCTGGTGGTGTAGCGACGGTCGATGGCGCGCAGCAGGTACAGCTCAGGGTGGTCTTCGCTGACCTGCGCCACGTTGAGGAAGTTGATCTGCGATTCGGCGGTGAAGTCGAACACCAGACCACCGGTGTCACGCAGGTTCGACGGGCCCAGGATAGGCAGGACCAGATACGGGCCGGCCGGCACGCCATAGAAGCCCAGGGTCTGGCCGAAGTCTTCGCTCTGCTTCTTCAAACCCATCATGGTGGCCGGGTCCCACAGCCCGGCAATGCCCAGCGTGGTGTTGACGATCAGGCGGCCGGTGGTTTCCATCGAGCGCTTGCCCTTGAACTGCAGCAGGCTGTTCAGCAGGTTGGGGACGTCGCCCAGGTTGCTGAAGAAGTTACTGACGCCGGTGCGCACGAAGCTTGGGGTCACGTATTTGTAACCGTTGACCACTGGCAGAAACACCCACTCGTCGAAGCGGTAGTTGAAGTGATAGACCCGACGGTTCCACGATTCAAGCGGGTCGTAGACGTTCAGCGCGTTGAGCGACGAGCGCTCGAACTCTTGAGCATCAAGACCCGGGTTGAATTTCAGCGACTTCAACGGCTCGGTGAAGCCATCCGGGTTGTCGATCCGCTGGACCGGGGCTGCCTGGGAAACGATCGGCGCGTCGGCCGCGTGGACGGAGCCAGCGCAGAGGAAGGCGGCGATAAGCAATAGACGTTTAGCCACGGAAAAACTCCAGCATGGCGTCGCTGTTGACGCGATAGTTCATGTTGCCGCAGTGACCGCCGTAAGGGTAAACGGTCAAGCGATCGCCAAAGGTCGTGCGCAGGAAACCGAGGTCGCCCGGGCCGAGAATCACGTCGTCGGCGTTGTGCATCACAGCGATCTTCTTGCTGCTCGCCAGGTAATCCTTCAGCGCGTACAGGCTGACTTGATCGACCAGTTGCAACAGGCTGCCGCCGTCAGTGCGAGCTCGCCACATCGGGATCACCTGCTCGGTGACGTAGCAGTCGAAATCGCACTGCAGCGCGCGCTTGAGGAACGGTGTCAGGCTGGTGCCTTCACTGATCGGCGTTTTCGGTGGAGTGATCAGGCCGCGGCGGTTGATCAGGTCCGAGGTGAACGCAATGTCGGCCGCCGAGAAGCGGAACGATGTACCGATCAACATGGCCATTTGTTCGTTGGAGAGGTGCTGCTTGGACTGCTGGAAGTCATAGAGCAGCGCATCGTTGAGGTCGATGTAACCCTTCTCACGGAAGTAACGGGTCAGCTTTTGCAGCACCAGCTCATAAAAGGTCGTGCTGTTGGTGATGCCCTTGACGTCGGTCTGAACCATCTTGTCGAGGTTGGTGATCGACGTGTAGAGGTTCACTGGCGGGTTGATCAACAGCACTTTCTTGAAGTTGAAGCTGCGGCGGGTCTCGTCGAGTTTGCTGACGAATGCCGCATCAAGCGCGCCGAGGCTGTAACCGGTGAGGTAGTACTCGGTCACCTGCAATTTGGTCTGCTGAGCACGCACCGCCTGCATGACGCGATAGAGGTCTTCGGCGTCTTCCTTGGTCACGCCGGGGGTGGCAAAACGTGAGGCAGCGCTCATGAAGTCATAGCTGGTGGGCGATGACAGCTGAACGACGTTGTAGCCTGCTCCGTAGTAGAGCTTCTTCAGGTATTCATTAAGGGTGCTGTTGTACGGCGCGCCTGTGCCGGCAATCAGGAAGATCAGCGGTGCAGGGTGGTCTTGTTTGGCGAGGCGGTAACGCAGCTTTTTCACAGCCCAGAAATTGTCCGGCAGTGTGAACTCACGCTCCGGGCGCATGGTGAGGCTGTAATCGTCCTGATCGATGTCGGCATCTTCAGGCACCTTGGCACGCAAATCCGGTGGGGTCGTGGCGATAGTCGCTTCGAACGGATTGGTCAAAGGGTAGCCATAGCTGGACGGATCGATATCGACCGCCATCACGGACGCACTCAAAAACAGGCCGCCAGAAAGGGCGGCGAGGCGCAGAAAACGAAGCATGACTAAATCCCTTGGGAAAGAAGTGCTGTTGAAATACGCAGGCTATGACACAGGTGTAGTGCCAAAGTGCCGTGACGGCGAGTGACTCTCGCATGACCCTTCGCGACGATACAGGTTATGGCAGTTCTGGCCTGTCTGCTCGTGCTTTTTTACCACCTTATGGTTTTGCCCGGGTCGCTGCGGCTATGCTGCGCGCCGTCGGTTATTTTCTGGAGTCTGTCGTGTCGCGTCGTTTGCCGTTGGTGGTGCTTTTATTCGTTCTGTTGCTGTGGCTCGCCGCCAGCTACGGCCTGCGTTACGGCCTGATGGAAGACGTGCAGTGGGTCGGGATTTGCGTGGACGAGGCGTCGAAATGGCAGTGCCAGGTTCGCTCCAGGCTGGGCCTGTTGATTCATTTCGGTGTGTTCGGGTGGGGCGCCCTGGCGGCGGCAGGGGTTGCGTTCTTTGTTCCGCGTCAGGCTGGACGAGCGCTCGCCGTCGTTGGACTGCTTCTGGGGATACTCGCGCTGGTGCTGTACACGGCCAGTCTGGCGGTCTTTGCAGTGGTGATTGCCGGGTTGCGGCTGGTACGTCATCAACAGCCCTGACTTCACAACGGGCCCAGGTTCAAGAACCAAAAGCCAAAAGCCAAAAGCCAAAAGCCAAAAGCCAAAAGCCAAGAGCAAAACGCCAGACAGCATAAAGGGGAGCCGAGGCTCCCCTTTAAATCGTTGCACGTGCTCTTTCTTATTGTTCTAGGGCGGTCTGTTGTTGTTATTGGCAACCGGTCCCTCTACAGCGTCTTCAGTGATCCCCATTCGGGATACAAGAGCAAACGTATTTTTTTGAGCGCTGATCTGCTTTGATTCCTCTTCTGTGAGAGGTCATCCAACCCGTACTGGCCGCTACCTGAGGGTAGTTTTATTATTCTCGGTCGGGCTGCGAGGCCTGGGCCTCGGTAAAGCATGTCTACTCCAAAAAAATCTGTTGGCTGCGTCTCTGTGCCGTTGTTCTTGTTATGTCAGAGCCGATTCATCTTATTTTTATTGGGTTTTCACATTTTGTTCTTGTTATGCAGGAGATATAGCAGGCTGCGTGCCAACTTTTGAAATGTGTTTAAAAACATTAAGTTAAGAAATCCAATGATGATGCGGGTGTCAGATGTAACGGATTTCTGTTTCCGTGTTACCCGCTTGGCAACCCTGACGTCGCGCAGCGGTAACACAATGTATCCGCCACGCCGCACACTCGGTTACACAGCGCCCGTGCTTATACCCACCGCTTCGCTCGGCGCCTGCACCGCCACCGCAGTGCTGATCCGCACGCTGCGCCAGAGTGCCAGCGCCATGGTCAGGCTGACGGCCGCCCATGACCATGCCTGAGGGTTGCTCAGCCCTTCGCGGAACAACTGAGGCACGATCCCGGCAGCGACGATGAACATCAGCAGGCCGATTTCCCTGCGCGGCGCGGCGACCGGCCGAATTAGATAGACCAGGGCGGGCAGCCACAGCGTTGCCGTCGGAAAGCTGCGGTACCGTGGATCGAAGACCATCGCCAACATCATCACGGCGGCTGCAAAACCGCTGGCGTACAACCACCCTCCGGCGCGCGCGTCCAGCCAGAAGAAGGCACGCTCGCGCCAGCCCGCCCTGGCTGACAACGCCAGCGCGGCATGGGCCAGCACCACGAGGTTCAGCGCCACCAGCGCCGTTGCCCAGAGGTACTCACCGGCGAAGCGACTGGTCACCCGAGCCAGCTCACCCCACGTGCCTATGCAGCAACCTGCGAACACCGCAAGCAATGGAAGCAGCAGTGCATTGCGTGGCTGCGTCACGCGGCCAGCCCACGCCAGCGTCAGCAGGGCGATGACCCCACTCGCGATCAGCCAGTACGGCCACAACGGTAGATTGGAAACCGGCCCGGCCAGCACCCCTTTGTCCTGACGGTCAGCATCGAACAAACCCCAGTACCCGCCCACCGCACCTTCCGACTGACGCTTCCATGGCTGATCGAATGCCTCAATCAGGTTGTAATGCCAGCCGTTTTGCTCGGCCATGGCGACAAAGCTGCGAATGAATACCGCCTCGTTGACTCGGCTGGGCAGTGCGGTCTCTCGCTGGCGGCCTTCGCTGGGCCAACCGGTCTCACCGATGAGAATGTCCTTGGGCGCGAATTTCTTGCCAAAGGCTTCGCGGATCTGCGCGACGTGGGCCAGGGCTTCGTCGATACCGGTTGGGTCGTCTTCCCAGTACGGCAGAAGATGGATCGTCAGGAAATCCACGGCAGGCGCAACTTCCGGGTATTGCAGCCAGTATTCCCAGACGTCGGCGTAGGTTACCGGCTGTTTGACCTGTGCTTTCACCTGGCGAATCAGCGTGGCGAGCTGCGCGCCGGTCACTTCCTTGCGCAACAGGCTTTCGTTACCCACGATCACCGCCGTCACCACATCAGGGTGAGCATTCGCCGCCTTGATCAGCGCGTTGACTTCCTTGGCGGTGTCGACCGGGTTGCCATTGACCCACGCGCCAAGCATGACTTTGAGGCCGTACTTGCGTGCGATGTCCGGGATCGACTCCAGCCCCGTCATTGAATAAGTGCGGATGCAATCGAAGCGCGTCGCCAGCAGGGCGAGGTCTGCGTCCATGCGTGCCGGTCGCAGGGTGAACGGCTGGTCGAACGGCGATTGGTCCTTGTCGAAAGGGGTATAGGACGCACATTGCAGCTTGTGCGTTGGTGTGGCGGCGTCGGGAAGGATCACCGGTTTGCCCAGCCAGTACCAATAGCCGCACAGGCCGGACAAGGCGATCACACAGGAAAACAGATACAGGAAGAACGGCGAGCGTGAGGTAACGGACATGATGGGGCCGAAGTGAGGCGAAGGCCGGCATAGTAGCAAGATGACGCGCCGGCATACCTCATCCGCGCAGCACTTTCGCCAGGCATGCAAGTTCCGGACGAATTGTCGGCCTCTTTGCGACCTCTCTGTCGTTGATGGCCTGGTGATGTCGTTTACCGGGTGAGTGGGCGTCGCTGGCAGGAAAGGCGCAAGGTGTGCGGGGGTTGATGATCAATCGGCCTGGCAGCGGTTGCCCCTGCGCAGGCACGTGGTGGAAGCGTGAAACGCGTGACTCGCCCTGAACAGGGGCATGAGTGCGACGTTATAAGAACGTTAACGATGCCCGACCGCCGTCGGGTTCTGGACTACCGGGGAAGTGAATATGACGATGCGAAAAATCCTGGGCGTCGGTGCCGCGCTGGCACTGGCCATCAGTTCCACGCTGGCCTTGGCCGACGCCAAACCCGAATTGAGCATCGGCTATGTCGATGGCTGGTCCGACAGTGTCGCTACCACTAACGTGGCCGCCGAAGTGATCAAGCAAAAGCTGGGTTATCCGGTGAAACTGCAGGCTGTCGCGGCCGGGATCATGTGGCAGGGTGTCGCCACCGGCAAACTGGACATGATGCTGTCTGCCTGGCTGCCCGTGACCCACGGCGAGTACTGGACCAAAAACAAAGACAAGGTCACTGATTACGGCCCGAACTTCAAAGACGCGAAAATTGGCCTGATCGTGCCCGAATACGTGAAGGCCAACTCGGTAGCGGATCTCAAAACCGACGAATCCTTCAAGAAAAAGATCGTCGGCATCGACGCCGGTTCTGGCGTGATGATCAAGACCGATCAGGCCATCAAGGATTACGGTCTGGACGGTTACAAACTGCAGGCGAGTTCTGGTGCTGGCATGATCGCCGAGTTGACCCGTGCCGAGAACAAGAAGGAGTCCATCGCGGTGACGGGGTGGGTGCCGCACTGGATGTTCGCGAAATGGAAGTTGAAGTTCCTCGAAGACCCGAAGGGCGTCTACGGCGCAGCTGAAACCGTCGACAACATCGGCAGCCTGGAACTGGCCAAGAAGGCCCCGGACGTGGCGGATTTCCTGAAGAAATTCCAGTGGACCGACAAGGACGAGATCGGCGAAGTCATGCTCGCGATCCAGGACGGCGCCAAACCTGACGCCGCCGCCAAGGCCTGGGTCGCCAAGCACCCGGACCGGGTCAAGGAGTGGACCGGTAAGTAATCGGTCACAAAGATTTAACGAGTTATCGAACCGCCTGGTGAGCAATCACCAGGCGGTTTTTTATTGAGCCCACCATGACCTGGCACCGGCGGCGGGCAAAACAGGCAATCGCGCGCATTTCAACTAATGTCGTTCTAATACTAAGGTCGTCTGGAGTGCTTCGCAGAGCGGACTAAAGTGCAAACCGTGACATCCATCTGTGCTGCGAGGACAAAAACAATGAACGACAGCATTTACCTCTCGATTCAGAACAGCCCGCGCTTCAAGGAGCTGGTCTCGAAAAGGGAACGATTCGCCTGGATTCTCTCGGCAATCATGCTTGGGCTCTATGCCGCCTTTATCCTTCTGATTGCGTACGGCCCCCATATTCTGGGAGCCAAGCTCAGCGCTACCTCGACCATCACCTGGGGCATGCCGATCGGCGTCGGGCTGATCGTGTCCGCGTTTGTGCTCACCGCGATCTACGTTCGCCGGGCCAACGGTGAATTCGATGATTTGAATAACGCGATTCTGAAGGAGGCACAGCAATGATCCGGCGCCTGCTTGCGGCCTTCGGCCTTGCTGCTTTCGCACCGACCCTCTGGGCAGCCGACGCGCTGACCGGTGCGGTGCAGAAGCAACCGTTGAACGTGTCGGCGATCGTCATGTTCGTGGTCTTCGTAGGGTTCACGCTCTACATCACTTACTGGGCGTCGAAAAAGAACAAGACCGCGTCGGACTACTACTCGGCAGGCGGTAAGATCACCGGTTTTCAGAACGGCCTGGCCATCGCCGGTGACTACATGTCGGCGGCGTCCTTCCTGGGGATCTCCGCGCTGGTGTACACCTCCGGCTACGACGGTCTGATCTACTCCATCGGCTTCCTCGTCGGCTGGCCGATCATCCTGTTCCTGATCGCCGAGCGCCTGCGTAACCTGGGCAAGTACACCTTCGCTGACGTAGCGTCGTATCGTTTGAAGCAGAAGGAAATCCGCACCCTGTCCGCCTGCGGTTCGCTGGTGGTGGTGGCGTTTTACCTGATCGCGCAGATGGTCGGCGCCGGCAAGTTGATCCAGCTGCTGTTCGGTCTGGATTATGCGGTAGCGGTGGTGCTCGTCGGTATCCTGATGTGCCTGTACGTGCTGTTCGGCGGCATGCTGGCCACCACCTGGGTGCAGATCA
This sequence comes from Pseudomonas lutea, assembly GCF_000759445.1. Lineage (NCBI taxonomy): Bacteria > Pseudomonadati > Pseudomonadota > Gammaproteobacteria > Pseudomonadales > Pseudomonadaceae > Pseudomonas > Pseudomonas lutea. The sequence goes on along the minus strand of NZ_JRMB01000002.1, from coordinate 331,323 downwards.
TCAAGGCAGTGATGCTGCTGTCCGGCGCGTCGTTCATGGCGCTGATGGTCATGAAACACGTCAACTTCGACTTCAACGTGCTGTTCTCCGAAGCCGTGAAAGTTCACCCTAAAGGTGAAGCGATCATGAGCCCGGGCGGTCTGGTGAAAGATCCGATTTCGGCGTTCTCCCTGGGCCTGGCGCTGATGTTCGGTACTGCGGGTCTGCCTCACATTTTAATGCGCTTCTTCACCGTGAGTGATGCAAAAGAAGCCCGTAAATCGGTTCTCTACGCAACCGGCTTCATCGGCTACTTCTACATCCTGACCTTCATCATCGGCTTCGGCGCGATCTTGCTGGTGAGCACCAACCCGGCTTTCAAAGACGCGGCCGGCGCGCTGTTGGGTGGTAACAACATGGCAGCCGTTCACCTGGCCGATGCGGTCGGTGGCAGTCTGTTCCTGGGCTTTATCTCGGCGGTGGCATTCGCGACCATCCTGGCGGTGGTAGCGGGTCTGACCCTGGCGGGTGCTTCGGCGGTGTCCCATGACCTGTACGCCAGCGTCATCAAGGCAGGCAAAGCCAACGAGAAAGATGAAATCCGTGTGTCGAAGTACACCACCGTTGCGTTGGCGGTTGTGGCGATCCTGTTGGGCATCGCGTTTGAAAGCCAGAACATTGCCTTCATGGTTGGCCTGGCGTTCTCGATTGCAGCAAGCTGTAACTTCCCCGTGTTGTTGCTTTCGATGTACTGGAAAAACCTGACCACCCGCGGTGCCATGATCGGCGGCTGGATGGGCTTGATCAGTGCGGTGGTGTTGATGATTCTCGGCCCGACCATCTGGGTGCAGATTCTTCACCACGAGAAGGCGATCTTCCCTTACGAGTACCCGGCGCTGTTCTCGATTGCGATTGCATTCATCGGGATCTGGTTCTTCTCGATCACTGACAAGTCGAAAGCAGCAGAGGGTGAGCGTGCGTTGTTCTTCCCTCAGTTCGTGCGTTCCCAAACGGGCCTGGGCGCCAGCGGTGCGGTGTCGCACTGATCTGACGTAGGCTCGCTTCAAAAACGCCCCGATTTTCGGGGCGTTTTCGTTCGTGTAACTGTTCTTTTTAGCCGCAGGCTTGAAAAAGATTGAACCGGTTGCGGGCCGCTTCGCCTAATGATTAGCGTGTGGATACTCCCACAGGCCTTGTGCCAATACCGGCACTCTCCGAGAGGTGGTTAACGTGGCTAAAGACGAAAAGAAAAGTAAAAGCGAAGCTTCGAAAGCCAGCAAAGACCTGAAAGATAAGAAGGCGTCACCGGCGAAGAAATCAGCCGCTGCTTCAGCGCTTTCCAAGTCCTCAGAGAAGAAAGACAAAAAGAAAGAAGCCGAACCTAAAAAAGCCGCAAAGAAGGCAGACAGCAAGCCGGAGAAGGCAAAAAAGTCGGATAAGGAAGAAAAAGCAGAAAAGGCCGACAAGCCTGCAAAGAAGAAAAAGTGACAGCTGCACGCTGCTAGGGCGCTACGCCCTAGCTTCCCCCCGCAACGCCTTCGACATCCCCCCGCGCCAGCCCGTTATGAATCCCGTTTCACTGCGCTCAGTTCATTCAAGCTGGACAGATGCGTGTGAGTACGTCCGTTTTTAGAAGGCAAGGTGCAGGTCTACTCCAATGTTACTCAGTGGTACTTATACCCCCCGGCTGCCGCGCAAGAGTTAACTTTTACCCATAAAAAAACCGCGCCGAAGCGCGGTTTTTTATTACAACTGTTTACCCGTTATATCCTGCCCAGCAATACCAGAATCAGCAGAATCACCAGGATCGTACCGATAATGCCCGACGGGCCATAGCCCCAGCTCCGGGAGTGCGGGAATACTGGAAGTCCGCCGATTAACAGCAGGATCAGGATAATGATCAGAATTGTGCCGATGCCCATGACGAGTTCCTTCTAGTGTTCTTGGAAGATGGCTATGCAGTCCACTCTGTCACCCCATGAGGCTGATCATTGTGCTGCTTGATGAATCCGACTGTCGGGTTAATCAAAAGGTTCTAATGCCCGGAAATAAAAATAAACATTTTTAAAGTGCCCGCACGTGTCACTGCACGCGCTTATTTTTGGGATTCACTCAAAAGCGTGAAACGCACCCTCAAAAAACAGGTTTGCCTCCCATATTCAGCGAGTGGATTAAGGGTTTGTCTGACAATCCGTCTGTTTACACTCTGCGTACTTCTTCATCACTCACAAGGCGTTCGCTATGCATAACCGCATCATGATCACCGGCGCAGGGTCCGGGCTGGGGCGCGAAATCGCCCTGCGCTGGGCACGCGAAGGCTGGCAACTGGCGTTGTCCGATGTCAGCGACGGGGGGTTGCAGGAAACTCTGCGCCTGGTGCGCGAAGCGGGCGGGGAGGGGTTCATTCAACGTTGTGACGTCCGCGACTACAGTCAACTCACCGCTTTCGCGCAGGCCTGCGAACAGAAGCTTGGCGGGATCGATGTGATCGTCAACAACGCGGGCGTGGCATCCGGCGGCTTCTTCGGCGAGTTGTCGCTGGAGGATTGGGATTGGCAAATCGCGATCAACCTTATGGGCGTGGTCAAAGGCTGCAAAGCGTTCTTGCCGCTACTGGAACAGAGTAAAGGCAAGATCATTAACATTGCTTCCATGGCGGCGTTGATGCAAGGGCCCGCCATGAGCAATTACAACGTCGCGAAGGCTGGCGTGGTTGCATTGTCTGAAAGCCTGCTGATCGAGTTGCGCCAGCAAGAGGTCGGTGTGCACGTGGTATGTCCTTCATTCTTTCAGACCAACTTGCTGGATTCTTTTCGCGGCCCGACGCCAGCGATGAAGGCCCAGGTGGGCAAGTTACTGGAGAGCTCACCGATCAGCGCAGCTGACATCGCCGATTACATCTATCAGCAGGTGGCCAGCGGCGAGTTCATGATTCTGCCCCATGAGCAAGGACGAATGGCCTGGCAACTCAAGCAGAAGAATCCGCAGTTGCTCTATGACGAGATGGCCAGCATGGCGGAGAAAATGCGCGCTAAAGCCAACTCAGGCAGGTGAGCCAGGCAATTGAGCCGGTGGCCGGTCAAGCGATTCCGGGGGGTTGATTTCTGATAGGGTTGCCGTTGTTTTGGCTGTCCTGAACGAGGCTCACCGTGCTTAATTACCTGTGGTTCTTCCTTGCAGCCCTGTTTGAAATTGCCGGGTGTTATGCCTTCTGGATGTGGTTACGACAGGGCAAGAGCGCGTTGTGGGTAATCCCTGCGCTGATCAGCCTGACCCTTTTTGCAGTGCTTCTGACCCGGGTCGAGGCCACCTATGCGGGGCGCGCCTATGCCGCCTACGGTGGCATTTACGTTGTAACCTCCATCGCCTGGCTCGGCATTGTCGAGCGCGTCCGCCCATTGGGTTCGGACTGGCTTGGCGTCGGCCTTTGCGTCATCGGTGCCACCGTCATTCTGCTAGGCCCTCGCTGGTCGGCGAGTTGAGTGCCCGCGAGAGTTGAATCTCCCCAGCCTGCCTCGCCATTGTCCGTCCGCCAATCGTTTATGGCCTGGCGTAGGAAATGTCCGTCGGTCATGTACCCATCTGGTTGAAGGACGTTACTGATTTCGCTTCGGCGCATTGCTGCGCCATGAGCGGAGCGTCAATCTGCCCCCTCGGTTCAGCCAAGGGAGTAGGACGTATGCTGGTATTGACGCAGGAAGTCGGAGAGACCTTCGCCATCGACGAGGGCATTACCATCAAGATTCTGGGCATCAGCGGCAACGAAGTCCGCCTGGGCATTGAAGCCCCCTCTCAGGTGAAGATTCACCGGGCCGAGGTGTTGCGAAGAATTGCGTCACGCTTACAGCAGCGAGCCAACCGAACACCGGGGAACTGACGCGCGAGCCCTGGAGAGCCTCGAGACAGGCTAAGCGGGGGTTTACTCCTCGAAATACTCTTTAGGCACGTCGTGCTTGAGCATCAGTTGGCACTGTTGACTGTCCATGTCGAAAAAAATCACCGCCTGGCCTTTGCTGAGCGCATGCCGCACGCGCAGCACCCGGGTTTCGAGGGGCGTTTCATCACCGTTGTCGGTGCCATCGCGGGTCACGAAGTCTTCGATCAGACGGGTAAGCGTGTCGGCTTCGAGTTGGTCGTAGGGGATCAGCATGGGTTTCTCGGCAATCAGAAAGTCGCGGGGCGCAGATGCTAACGCGCCCCGCGCTGGCAGGCTATGGCCGTGGGTCAGCGCTGCCCGACCAACGTATCCACTGAAGGCACCCGCGTGTCGCTTTCCATTTGCGCGTCATGTTCCAGTTGATGGCTGAAGTTTTCCAGCGACGCGTTGGAAGGGTGCGCGTCGCTGGCGAACACCGGCGGGCTCATGATGTAAGCCGTGAGCAGGCGGCTTAGCGTGCTCAGGCTGTCAATGTGCGTGCGCTCATAACCATGGGTTGCGTCGCAGCCGAACGCCAGCAGGGCAGTCCGCGTGTCGTAGCCGGCAGTGATCGCCGAATGCGCGTCGCTGTAGTAATAGCGAAACAGGTCACGGCGCACGCTCAACTCGTTCTGCTCGCCCAGGCGCAGCAGATGCCGAGACAGGTGATAGTCATAAGGGCCGCCGGAATCCTGCATCGCGACGCTGACGGCGTGCTCGCTGGAGTGCTGACCCGGGGCGACAGGCGCAATGTCGATGCCGACGAATTCACTGACGTCCCACGGCAGGCTGCCCGCAGCGCCGCTGCCGGTCTCTTCGGTAATGGTGAACAGCGGGTGACAATCGATCAATGGCTCGACGCCGCTGTCGACAATGGCCTTGAGCGCTGCCAGCAGTGCGGCCACGCCAGCTTTGTCATCCAGGTGCCGGGCACTGATATGGCCGCTGTCGGTGAACTCGGGCAGTGGATCGAATGCCACGAAATCGCCGATGTTGATGCCCACCGATTCGCAGTCCGCGCGGGTGGCGCAGTACGCGTCCAGGCGCACCTCGACATGGTCCCAACTGATGGGCATGGTGTCGACGGCGGTGTTAAACGCATGCCCGGAGGCCATCAGCGGCAACACGCTGCCCCGGATAACGCCATTGTCGGTGAATACGCTGACTCGGCTGCCTTCGGCGAATCGGCTGGACCAGCAGCCGACGGCCGCCAGGCCCAGACGCCCGTTGTCCTTGACCTCGCGCACACTGGCGCCAATGGTGTCCAGGTGCGCGGACACGGCTCGGTCGGGGCTGTTCTGTTTGCCTTTCAACGTGGCGCGAATGGTACCGCGGCGGGTCAATTCGAACGGAATGCCCAGTTCTTCAAGACGCTCGGCCACGTAGCGCACGATCGTATCGGTAAAGCCGGTTGGGCTCGGAATCGCGAGCATTTCCAGCAGGACTTTCTGCAGATAATTCAGATCCGGTTCAAGGATGTTCGCAGTCGTCATAGGGACCTCAATGTGTGGCGCGGACTCATCGAAAGCGGAGTCACCCGCAGAGCGGTCTGATAACGACGGATCGTATGCCGACCGCTCCCGGGCGAACCTTACTGTTGCCGACGATGCGCCCTAGCCATGTGCAGGCTGGCTGTGGGGAAACAATAGATCAACGAAACGCTCGGCGGTCGGCTGGGGTTCATGGTTGGCCAGACCGCAACGCTCGTTAGCTTCGATAAATACATAGTCCGGTTGATCGGCGGCCGGCACCATCAGGTCCAGACCCACCACCGGGATGTCGAGCGCACGTGCGGCGCGTACTGCAGCGTCCTTGAGCACCGGATGCAGGATGGCAGTCACGTCTTCCAGGCACCCGCCGGTGTGCAGATTCGCAGTACGGCGCACGGCCAGTCGCTGGTCAGCGGGCAGGACACTGTCGAAGCTGAAGCCCGCCTCTTGCACGGTGCGTCGGGTTTCGTCGTCCATGGGGATCTTACTCTCGCCACCGGTGGCCGCGGAGCGACGCCGGCTTTGCGCTTCGATCAATTGACCAACGGAATGGCGGCCATCGCCCATCACCTCGGCAGGACGACGAATCGCCGCCGCCACGACGTCAAACCCGATCACCACGATGCGCAGATCAAGGCCTTCGTGGAAGCTTTCCAGCAGCACGCGGCTGTCGAACTGGCGGGCGCGTTCGACCGCAGCCTGGACGTCCTCGATGGTGCGCAGATCCACTGCCACACCCTGGCCCTGCTCGCCGTCGACCGGTTTGACCACCACACGCTGGTGTTCTTCAAGGAAGGCCAGATTGTCGTCGCCATTTCCCGCCAGACGTTGCACAGGTACTTGCAGACCCGCTGCTTTCAGCACCTTCTGGGTCATGCGCTTGTCCTGGCACAACGTCATGCTGACGGCGGTGGTGAGGTCGCTGAGCGACTCACGGCAGCGCACTCGGCGGCTGCCGTGAATCAGCGTAAATAAACCAGCTTCAGCGTCGTCTACCTGGACTTCAATGCCACGACGATGAGCTTCTTCCACGATGATGCGAGCGTAAGGGTTGAAGTTCGCCTGCGGGCCCGGACCCAGAAAGAGCTTCTCGTTGATGCCGTTTTTGCGCTTGATGGCGAACGTCGGCAGGTTACGAAAGCCCAGCTTGGCGTAGAGACTTTTGGCTTGCTCGTTGTCATGCAGCACCGACAAGTCCAGGTACGCGAGACCACGGCTCTGGAAATGCTCGACCAAATGCCTTACCAGCACCTCGCCGACGCCGGGCCGGGTGCATTGCGGGTCCACCGCCAGGCACCACAGGCTGCTGCCATGCTCGGGATCGTTAAAGGCTTTTTGGTGATTGAGACCCATAACGCTGCCAATCACAGCCTTGGTGGTCTCGTCTTCGGCGATCCAGTACACCGGCCCGCCATGGTGACGCGGGGTCAACAAAGCAGGGTCTATGGGCAGCATGCCGCGGGCGGTATACAGGTTGTTGATCGCGGTCCAGTCCTCCTGATTCTGTGCCCGGCGAATCCTGAAGCCCCTGAAGACACGCTGCGCCGGACGATAATCGCTGAACCACAGGCGCAGCGTGTCCGAAGGGTCGAGAAACAGCTGCTGCGGCGACTGTGCCAGCACTTGCTGCGGGGCCGCGACGTACAGCGCGATGTCGCGTTCGCCCTGTTTCTCGGTCAGCAAATCATTGGCCAGGGTTGCAGGGTCCGGGTAGGTGTGACCGATCAGCAGACGCCCCCAGCCGCAGTGCAGCGCCAGAGGCTCCGTATCGGGCCGGCTGCCATCTTCTGCAAGCCGCGCCTGCAGGCGCTCGTAAGACGGCGGCTGGCCACGCAGCAAGCGCTGATTGTAGATCGAAGCGTTGGCTTTCATCGGTCAGAGTCCTTGTTCGCTGAGCCACAGATTCAGCGCAGCAAGCTGCCACAGCTTGGAGCCGCGCAGTGGCGTCAGTTGACCTTGCGGATCAGTCAGCAGTTTATCCAGCATGACCGGGTTGAACAGGCCGCGATCCTGGCTCGGATCGAGCAGCAAGTCGCGGACCCAGTTCAACGTGTTGCCTTCCAGGTGCTTGAGACCGGGTACCGGGAAGTAACCTTTCTTGCGATCGATCACTTCTGAGGGGATGACCAGACGCGCGGCTTCCTTCAGCACTTGCTTGCCACCGTCGGGCAACTTGAAACGGCCGGGAACGCGCGCTGATAACTCGACCAGTCGGTAATCAAGAAACGGAGTACGTGCTTCAAGGCCCCAGGCCATGGTCATGTTGTCGACCCGTTTGACGGGGTCATCGACCAGCATCACCGTGCTGTCCAGCCGCAGCGCTTTGTCCACCGCAGCATCGGCGCCAGGCATGGCGAAGTGCTCGCGAACGAAGTCGCCCGCCGCGTCGCTGTCGGTCAGCCATTGCGGCGCAACGGTGTCCTTGTATTCAGCGTAACTGCGGTCAAAGAAGGCGTCCCGGTAAGCGCCATAGGGATCGCTGGCGCCGTCCACTTGCGGGTACCAGTGATAGCCCGCGAACAATTCGTCCGCACCTTGTCCGCTCTGGACCACTTTGCAATGCTTGGCGACTTCGCGAGACAACAGGTAGAACGCGATGCAGTCGTGGCTAACCATCGGCTCGCTCATTGCGCGGAACGCCGCGGGCAGTTGCTCGATGATTTCGCTTTCCTGAATACGCAGTTGGTGATGTTGCGTGCCGTAGTGCCTGGCAATCAGATCCGAATACTGAAACTCATCCCCGCGCTCGCCGCCGGCATCCTGAAACCCGATCGAGAACGTGGACAGGTCTTTTACGCCGACTTCGCGCAGGAGCCCGACCAGCATGCTTGAATCGACGCCTCCCGAAAGCAGCACGCCAACATCCACCGCCGCGCGCTGGCGAATGGCGACCGCTTCGCGGGTGCTGTCGAGAACCCGGTCGCGCCAGTCTTCAAGGGTCAGATTCATCTCGTCAGGACGCGGGCCGTAGGGCAGCGTCCACCAGACCTGCTGCTCAACCTTGCCTTCGGCGCTGACGCGCATCCACGACGCAGGTGGCAGCTTTTCGATGCCCGCCAGCAAGGTACGCGGCGCAGGCACCACGGCATGGAAGTTCAGGTAATGGTTGAGAGCCACCGGATCGAGCATCGGACTGATGTCGCCGCCTTTCAATAACGCGGGCAGTGCCGAGGCGAAACGCAGGCGCTTGTCTGTGCGCGAGAGGTAAAGCGGCTTCACCCCGAGACGGTCTCGGGCGATGAACAGACTGCGTTTGTCGCGCTCCCAGATAGCGAACGCAAACATGCCATTAAGCTTGGGCAGCAGGTCAGCGCCCCAGGCATGGTAGCCCTTGAGCAAAACCTCTGTGTCGCCACCGGAATGAAACTGATAGCCGAGGCTTTCGAGTTCAGCACGCAGCTCGGGGAAATTGTAAATGGCGCCGTTGAACGCCAGTGACAGGCCCAGGTGGCTGTCGATCATCGGCTGCGCGGAGCCGTCCGACAGGTCCATGATTTTCAATCGACGGTGGCCAAGGGCAATCGGCCCCTGGCTGTGAAACCCCCATGCATCCGGGCCGCGAGCCGCGAGATGATGGGTGATACGTTCTACTGCGGCGAGATCCGCAGGTTGGTTGTCAAAGCGTAGTTCGCCAGCTAATCCGCACATAAGTCCTTACCGGTTTTCCGTTGGGGAGCGCAGCCGGGAAGTCGGCTACCCAAAGACTGACCGACAGAAAATGCCAGAGTTTTAGAACGATCAGTTATAAGCAGCGGCGCGCGCGGGCTCGCGTTGGCGGTTCAGGTGTCGGCAAGACCCGTTTGAAGGTGCGGCATCAGTACCCCGTCATTTCCAGATAGCCGACGCCCTTGTGGGTGCCGCTCAAGCTGACCGGACCCTCCCAGTACGGGATCTGCAGGTTCATCCAGGCGTTGGGATTGAGCGCTTCGACCTCTACTTCCAGCGCCTTCGAGGGGATTTTCACGGACCAGCCCGTGGGCATGTCGCGTCCCTCAACGTCTGTGGTTTCTTCGGGTACCAATTGAATATCCGTCGCAGCCAACGGCTCTACGCTGCCGTCCTTGTTGATCCATGTGCCGGTGAGGTAGGGCTCGCCTGTTTTTTGCCGCATGCGATAGAGCATGACTTCATTGCCATCGGCCAGATGCAGCGAGAACCAGTCCCACCCAGTCTGGTTGTCCGTCAACGGCTGACTGCTCCACTCGCGATCCAGCCACGCGGGGCCCGACACCTGATAGGTTTTGCCGTCGATGTCGATGCTGCCGTCTGCCTGGAAAAAAGGCTGACTGTAGTAATACGAAGCTTGACCCTGTTCTGACTTCTGGCTGAAACCTTGATTACCCTGCAGCACCAGCGCCTGGGTGGCTTTGAGGTGCAGCTGATAGTTGAACTGCGGGCCGCTGGCCTGCAACTGCATGTCTGCCAGCGGGTCATCGGTCGCGGACTGACTGGTGAAGGACCAGTTGTCGATCCATGCAGCAAAAGGCGCCAGGGTCACGCCTGCCTGCTGAACACCGCCACGGGCGTAGCGCTCCGCTGCAAAATGTTCGTCCTCGGACGTCACTGCAGCATGGCCCATCCACAGGTTGCGATTGCTCCACCCCGAGACATCTCCCTGCAAACCTTTGGGGCGCGGCAGTGCGTTGCGAAACAGCGTCCACTGCACGCCGAACGACTGGCCTTCGGAGTCCGTCAGGTTCGCGGTGACGTACCACCACTCGATGCGGAAATCATTGTGAGGGCCGTGATCGTTGGGGAATACGAACGGCTTGCCCGGCGTTACCTGGGCATAATCGGCAGCGTCGTCGGCCAGGCCGGCGAAGCCTTTCTCTTCCGTCGGCTTGTCGTCGCACCCGGTCAGCAGCAGGCCAGCGAGAAGGCCGATGATGGCCAGGGCAGGGGCCTTAGGCTTCATTGGCGAACGTCCTCAGCAGATCAGCGGGGCGGGTGCGGTACAGACGATAAAGCGGCCAGGCCGAGGCCAGTAATGTCGCCAGCATTGCCAGCAGCGTCAGGCGCACGAGCTGCATGGGAAACACCTGCAGCGGCAACCGCCAGCCGAATGCCTGAACGTTGATCACGGCGTCCAGGCACCACGCCAACAGCAGCCCCAGAGGAATTGCCAGAATCAGCGTGAGTACGGCCAGCAACCAGGTTTGCGCCAGATTGAGCAGCATCAGTTGTCGTCGCGTTACCCCCAGTGCCCACAACGGCGCAAGCTGCGCGAGCCGGCTTTGGCTTTGGGTCAGCAGACTGATGAACAGCGCAACGCCGGCGACCATCAGCGTCAGGCTGTTCAGTGCCGCAGTAGCGGCGAATGTGCGTTCGAACACCTGCTGCGACCAGGCCTTGAGCTGGATCTGATCGACGATACGGTTGTCGTCGATGGTGAATTTGTTGTGCAGTACGCGCAGCAGCTGCGGGATGGCGCGCGGATCGATGCGCAGGTTGAAACGGTTGGGCGTCAGTTGTGGCCAATGCCTGAGCAAATGATCGGCGTTGACCAGCAGGTGGCCTTTGGGATTGCCGTAATCGGCGTAGATACCCACGATGCGCACGGTCCAGGGGCCGTCCGGCGCCGGGAGGGTCACGTTATCGCCGACGTTGACTTCCAGTCGCCTCGCCAATTGTTCGCTGAGCATCAGGGTGTCTTCCTGAGCCAACTGCTGCCATGCGTCGCCGCTGGCCGATTCCAGCAGCGGCCAGTGCTGCCGGTAATGTGGATGATCGATCACGCCAAACAGCTCGGCGGGCCAGCCGTTCAGCTGTAGCGATACTTGCCAGTTGGGCAATACCGCAGAGGTCAGCGGTTGCTGGCTCAGCCATTGCTGCAACGGTGCGGCCTGTGCAGGGTTTTGAGGATTGATGTACAGCTCGGCACTTAAACGCTGCTCGAGCCAGTGGGTGAATGTTTGCCGGAACCCCGACGTCATGCTGCCCGCGCCAATGTTCGCTGCCATCGCCAGCAACAGCGCCATCAGCGCCAGGCTCAGTGCCGGTAACTGCTGGCGACAGTCAGCGAGAAACCACTGCCCCAACACCGAGCGGCTCTTGCCCAGAAGCGAGTCGAGTAACAGATTGAGCAAGACCGGCAAGCCTAGCGCCGCGCCCAGCAAGAGGCTGGCCATCAACACGAAGCCCAGCGCCAGGCTGTCACCGAAGAGTCCGGCCAGTAATGCAACGAGCGCTGAAATGCCGGCGATCCAGCCCTGCCGTCGTAGCCACTTGGCGTGGGTCTCTTGCCATGCCTGCGCGTTGGCCAGGGCGAGTAAAGGCAAGCGCGCGGCGCGCAACAGGCTGCTGGCCCCGGCCAGAAACGCGCCAAGCAGGCTGACGCCCAGACCGCTGAGCCACCACCAGATGCTCAGGTTCAGATGCCCGGCGACTTCAGCGCCATACAGCCCGCGCAGGCTCGCGGCCACGTCAGGCAATAACGCACTCGCCAGCCAGTAGCCGCTGACAACACCCGCAATGCCGCCGAGCAAGGCCAGGGCGCCAAGCTCGACGACCAGGCTCACCATCAACCCGCGTGCGCTGACGCCGCAGGCGCGCAGGTTACGCAGCAGTCCCCGGCGCTGCTCCAGCGCGAGCCCGATGGCCGCGTGCACGATGAACAGGCCAACGACGAACGACAGAAACCCCAGTGCATCAAGGTTCAGGTGGAAGCTCTCGGTGAGCCTGCCCAGATCGTTGTCTTCGCCACTTTTGCGCAGGACAAGCTCACCGTCGAGTTGCGCAGGCAAGGCAGGAGCGTCGTCGGCAAAGTCTTTGGGCAGTACCAGTCGCGAGATCTGATTGGGTTGGTTGAGCAGTTGCTGGGCAAAGCCGATGTCCATGAGCAGCACGCCCGGGGCCATGTCGACCTTGGCGCGCAGTGGCGGCAGTGATTGGCCGGCATCGGTCAGCGCCTCCTGCCCTTCATGGAGGCCAAGGGCAGCGAGGGTTTGCGGCGAAACCCAAGTGGTGCCGGGGGGCGTGAAGAAGTCGACGATCTGCCCGGTATCCAGAGACTGCCCTGCCAGGGCGGTGTTGACCGGAAGCGACACCGGCTCGATGCCGAGTACGGTCAGGCGTTGCTCCGGCGCTTCCTTCAGGGTGACCCGGCCGCGCAGCGCCGGCGAGACGGGCCACCCAGCACGGCGCAGGCTGACAAAAAGGTCTTGAGAAAAGTTGGCGCCGTTGGGCGAGACCAGAATCTGCTGCGGCTCGCCACCGATCATCTGGCTGGCCTTGGCGTAGCTCTCCCGGGCCTGGCTGTTGAGTGCCTGGACCCCGGTGAGCAGGCTGGTTGCCAGCCAGAGGCCGGTGAGCACGCTGAAAAACTGCACGGGATGACGCCGCCAGTGGCTAAGCAGGGCTTTGAGTGTCCAGCAGAAGACGGGCATTTCAGCGCTCGCCTTCGCGGACCAGACGACCCAGATGCAATACCGCCTGGCGCTGCAGACGTGCCGCCACCCTCGGACTGTGGGTCACCATCAGCAAGCTGGTAGTGCTGTCGCGAAGCAGGTCCAGCAATAACTGCAGCACTTCGTCGCTGGTGGCTTCGTCGAGGTTTCCTGTGGGCTCGTCGGCCAGCAAAAGGCCCGGGCGTGAAGCAAGTGCCCGGCCAATGGCAACGCGTTGCTGCTGCCCGCCGGACAGCTGTTCGGGATAACGCTTGAGCAATGCACCCAGGCCCAGCCGTTCGGTGAGTTCGGCCTGCCATTCGGGATTATGGCGACCCGCCAGCCGCGCCTGAAAGGCAAGGTTGTCTTCCACCTTCAGGCTGCCGATCAGGTTGAACTGCTGAAACACCAGGCCGATCTCCGTACGCCGCCAGTTGGCGAGCTGTGCTTCGTTCATCTGGTCCAGTCGCCGTCCTGCAACCTCGATGCTGCCCTTGTCCACCTGATCCAGTCCGGCCACCAGGTGCAGCAAGGTGCTCTTGCCGCTGCCGGACTCGCCCATCAGCGCCAAGCTGCCGCCCTGATCCAGCTGCAAATCCGCGCCACGCAACACGGCCAAAGGACCCTGAGCGGTGGTGTAGCTCTTGAACACACCCTGGACTTGCAGCATCGACACGCACCTGATGGAGGGATGGCTGGAGGATAACGGTTGAGCGGTGCCCGCGTAACGGACTGGACAATGGATCGTCGGCTGGCGGGAGAAGTTGCGTCGGATAATGGCTGGAGGCCGTCTACGCGCCTTTGACACCTCCCTACCGGGTTTCCTGTTTGCCTCGAATCAAGCCGCGCAGCACAAACCGGTTGGGGTGACAGGCTTCGGCGACGCTTCGCGGCAGGGGCAGTGGTTCGTTGTCCAGCCAGGCGGCAATCAACTCGCCGGACAGCGGAGCAGTGATCAAGCCGCGAGAGCCGTGCCCGCTGTTGACATACAGGCCTTCAAGCCATGGGCATTCGGTGTCCGGCGTCTGACGCGCATCCTTGCGCAGCACCGCATAGGCCTCAAGAAACGCCGCCCGATCCGCTAGCGGGCCGACGATGGGCAGGTAATCGGGGCTGGTGCAGCGAAACGCCGCGCGGCCTTGCAGATTCTCGGGAGGCAGAGTGTCTACCTTCAGGCGCTGGCTCAGGTCTTCGGAGATTTCCCGCAGCAACTCAATATTGCCGAGGTGCTCGGCAACGCTGGGTGTGAGGTCGTCGCTATTGAAGGCGAAGCTCGCGCCCAGCGTGTGTTCGCCGCCGCGCGCCGGGGCGACGTAGCCTTCTGCGCAGACCACGGTGGCCAACGCCTGGCTTGCAGGGGTCTCGGCCAACCGTGTGATCTGGCCACGAATGCGTTTGAGCGGGAGTTCCGCGCTGGCCGGAAAGCGCTTGATTTCAGCCGCTCCCGCCAGCACGACAACACAAGCAGAGGCGAGCAGGCGTTCGCCGTCCCATGCCTGCCATTGGCCTTCGTCACGGCGCAGTTCAATGACCTCGCGGTGGGCCAGCACTTGAACCTTGTTCATGTTCACCTGATGGCGGCACAGCGCGGGCGGATGCACCCAACCGCCTTGCGGGTAGAAAAGGCCGCCGCTCTCCAACGCCACCCCCGCGCGACTCTGCGCGGTGGCGGGGTCGAGCACATGCAGCAGATCGTCCGGGAATGCCGCTGCCAACTGCGCCTGTCGTTCGCGCTCCTTTTCATCGAATGCCAGCTGCAGCACCCCGCAGTCGTCCCAGTCCACACCTCGTTCAAGGCGCTCGAGCAACCGTCGGGTGTGGCCAAACCCGCTCAGGATCAGTTGCGACAACGGCGTGCCGTGAGCAGACAGCTTCAGATACAGCACGCCCTGCGGGTTGCCGGACGCCTCTTGGGCAAGGTCCCCGTGACGCTCCATCAGACTGACCTGCCAGCCGCGCGCTGACAGGCTTGACGCCGTGGCGCAGCCGGCCAGGCCCGCGCCAATGACCAATGCCGTGCGAGGGCCGTCGGGTAATCGCGGCCGGGCAAACCACGGTTTTACCCGGGATGTCATAACGGCTTCGGTGTGGCGGGCGTCCTCGGGCTGGCCAACGAAGTGGCCTTTAAGTACCTCCCATTTATGGCCGATACCCGGCATCCGTTTCATTTTGAAACCCGCAGCGTTGAGTGCGCGACGCACCCAGCCGGTGCTGGTAAATGTGGCAATGGTCGAGCCCGGCGCGGCCAGTCGAGCCAGCTCGGCAAACAGTTCGGGCGTCCACATTTCCGGGTTTTTCGCAGGTGCAAAACCGTCCAGAAACCATGCATCGATTTCGCCATCCAGCTGCGGCAGCATCTCCAGCGCGTCGCCAATCAACAGGGTCAGCGTGACGCGACCTGCCTCGAACACGAACCGCTGGAAGCCTTGATGGACGGCCACATACTGGCCGAGCAACCGATCTGCAAAGCTCTGCAGTTCAGGCCACAACCGGAGCGCGCGCTCCAGGTCTGCACGGCTCAGCGGATACTTCTCGACGCTGACAAAATGCAGCCGCGCGTCCGCTACCGCGCTGGCGTTGAACAGCTGCCAGGCGCAAAGAAAATTTAGCCCGGTACCGAACCCGGTTTCCCCGATCACCAGACGGCCCTGCGCAGGCAATGCGGCGAAACGCTCGGCCAGTTCGTTCTGCGTCAGGAACACGTGACGGGTCTCATCCAGACCCGACTCGGTCGAGAAATACACGTCGGCGAATACACGGGAATGGGGATTGCCGTGTTCGTCCCAGTCGATCTGGGCGTGGTCGGTGGCGGTCATGTTTGGCTCTGGGCAGGCAAGGCAGCGAGTTTACTCCAGGGCCCCTTGCGCGGTGCACTACATATGTATGCCACTTTGCGGGTCGATCCCTGTTTATGTATGCACCTTTTTCAGCAGCTATAAAACAAGGACGTACGATGAACACCGCCAGTCTGGCCCTCACATCCTCATTCATTCAAAGCACCCTGCCGCAATGGTTCATTCAGGCCCCGCCGCCCCTGCGCGACGCCTTGCGCCTGGACATGACCTGCGCCCAGGCAGCACGGGATGATCTTTCCACGATCTTGCGGCGCATCCAGGATCTGCCATCGTTTGCCCGGCCTTTGCTGCAGCAGGCACTGGATGCCGCGTTCGGGCCAGGCCTTGATGTCGATCACGACGTGTTCCTGCATGCCAGGTTTAAACACCACTGGCTGACGGGCCGCGCTTCGCCGCTGGGTTCGGGCACTTGCTCGCTGCTGGCCGCCGCGTTACAGAATTTCGAGGCGCCCGAAGCGCAGGAGACCGAACGCGAAACCACATCGGCCATTCTCGCCAGCAGCCGCATTGGCAGAGAAAGTGAAAATGCGATGCAGGCGCAGCGGGACGGTGACGTCCATCCCTTGAATGTGCAGCCCGCGCGCTTCATCGAGCTGTGCCGTCGCCTTGACATCGGTGGCCAGTATCAACGGCATCTGCATCACGTGCTGCACCCTGTCGCGCGGCCGGATGTGCCCGGCAGTCTGGACAGCGAGGACATCAAAGCGCGCATTATCGAGCACGCGCGGCTGGCGCTGAGGGTCGAGTGTCACATTGGGCGTCTCAAAGGGATGATTGATGAAGCGCAATATCAAGCGCTGCTGAAGATCGATGTGAACAGTCCCACCGATGAGTTTTTTACCCTGCACATCCTTGGCTGCAAATTGCGCAACGCATTGCTGTTCAAACCCAAAGGCGACGCCCGATGGATCGCCTATTTACCTGGCGAGTCCGATAACGTTGTCCAGTCTTTCGCGTCGCTGGATCAGCTCACGCAGATGTTGCGGACCAGACTGCGTGACGAGGCCTACCAGCACTACGTCGACAGGTTCATTCCCGAGCGCAGCAAAGCCGTTTTTTTTCAACGATTGCGAGAGCGTCTGGCGCCCCATGTCCTGCACAGCGTCGCCCGTGGCACAGGCTTCCATCGGCAGTTGATCAGCGTCGCCGAGGTGGACGACAAGGCTGAGCTGGACCTGGAGGCGATCAGCCTGGGCGGCTCGTTGGGTGGAGTGTTTTACCTTGATACGTTACTGCGAATCAAAGATGACGCGCGCGTCCTGGCTGTGCCCACAGACGACGAAGACCGCAAGACCCGCGAGCAGCGCCGGGCTGAATGGCTGAGCTTCGGCATTGATGCGGCGAACCTTGCCGCGCTGTTTGTGCCGGGTCTGGGCGAAACGATGCTGCTCGTGGCAGGCGCGCAACTGCTCGACGAGACCTTCGAGGGCGTTGATGCGTGGCGCCATGGCGACATGGACCAGGCCCTGGAGCATCTGGGGAATGTTGCCGAGAATCTGGTGCTCATGGGCGCGATGGGGGCGGCGGGCGGCGCGACACACGCCATGACTGCCGACGCTGCGATCCTGCAACCGCCGTCTTTCATCAAGCGTAGCGTGCTTGCGCGCGACCCGGTCGGCCGCTTGCGCCTCGCTGACCCGGCCGTTGCGCTACGGCGCCTGCACCCGGACCTGGCAGAGCTTGACGACAAAAGCGTTGCCCGGGTCATGGCGGTGAGTGGCATGGACGGTGAGCAACTGGCGGCCTTGCACATTGACGAACAGCCCGCGCCGGCGGCACTGCTCGACACGGCAAAGCGGCTTCGTTTGCGTCGGAACCCGGCAGTTTCTGCCCAGAATTTCGAGGAGGCGTACGCTGCCAGCGAACAGTCCAGTGAGCCCATGATCATGCTGCTCAGGCGGGATTTTCCTTCCCTCACCCTGGCGTCGGCCGAGGCGTTAGTCGCCGAAACGAGCGCGGAACAGCGACTGGCAATGTCGGGTACTCGACGCATCCCGCTGGAGGTCGCCGGCAAGGTCCGCCTGCACCTGCGTCAGACCCGAATGAGCCGCGCGCTTGAAGGGTTTTTCGACCCCCGCGACACTCCCGGCAGCGATGTGCAACGCCTGACGCTGCGCAGCCTTGCGACATTTCCCGGATGGCCTGCCGACCTGTGCATCGAGATTCGCGAGGGCGTCGCCACCGGACCGGTGCTCGATCGCATCGGGGCAGAGCATGCAGCGAGGCGACGATCGCTCATCAAAGGAGACAATGGATTTCACCTGGACGGCGTTGCAGGGCCGCAACCCGACACCAGCCTGTTTTCCGCGCTGCTTCAGGCACTTCCGGAAGACATTCGGCAGGTAATGGGTTTAGACGATTCTGGCACTGGCGCTGAGGTCCGCGCGCTCAAGCGGCGAATTTTCAATTGGGTTCACTCGCAGCCGAAGTGGGCGTTCGAGCAATTGGGGGAGTGGACCCTGCCGACGGCGTTCAGGCCGCCGCAGCGCTTGCCGGGGGGCCGCCTCGGTTATCCGCTCAGCGGCCGCGGACCCGGTTTGCCGGCCAGTGACGGCGCCGTACGGCAGCAACTGCTTCAGGCAATGACGGACCTCTATCCGGAAAGCACGGATATGGCGCAGCAGGTAGAGGAGATGGCGCAACGCGGGCGGCCGCTGCCGTCACTCCTGGCAGCCACAAATGCGCGGGCTCTGGCCTACGAGCAACTGCATGCGAATCTGATCGCGTGGGCGGAAGCCGATGACATGAGCGTCTTGCTCAATGATGGTGAACGTGCGGCTCGCCGCCAGGTAGCCCAGGTGCTGAGCAGGGCCTGGCGCTTCAGCCACGATGCTGCGCCTCGGGGCTCTCGCTGGCTAACCCTGGAACATACCTCCCTTCCGGAGCTGCCGCCGCTGCATCATTTCTACGCGGATATCACTCGGGTGGAACTCAATCATGTACAGGCTGACACGGCCGCCGTGAATGCTTTTGTGGCGCACTTCCCGAACATGACTCACCTCAATGTGCGCGGCAGTTTCACCGAGGTCCCGCAGGGTTTGCTGCAACTGCAATTTCTGGAGCATCTGACGCTGGAGAATATGCCGTGGCCGATCAGTCAGCCGGCGATGGACAGATTGATGGATATTCCGGCGCTGCACTCGCTCAGTTTGGCGGGGACCTATCTGGGTGAATTCAGCGATACCAGCCGCTTTCGCCTGTCGACCCTGTGGATCAACAATACAGGCTTGACGCAGTGGCCGGACTGGACTCGTTCGCTGGCCCTCGCCGAGCTGGACATCAGTGATAACCACATCACCGAGATCGCCGCCGAGATCGTCGAAAACCCGCGGGATCATGAGCGGCATACCGTCATTTATGGCTACAACAATCCTTTTTCGCACCAGACGCTGGAGGATTACTGGCGCAACGACACGGGATATGGGCATCGCTACCGCCTCGATTTCGATTTCCCCGACGACATCCGTGAGATCCCCGTGGAAGGCGCCCTGACTGACAGCGAGTCCGACCGCGAGTCTGAAACATCCGACGACGAAAGCGCGTCTCACGCCCACCGTGCCCTTTCGGGTCGCTCCGCTGCCGCCCCCTCCGTGCAACAGTGGTTGCGTCCCGGCGAGGATGTGCTGAACCGGCGCTTGCAGGAAGCGTGGGCACAGGTGGCGGCGGACGGCGACGCGCCACATGTGCTGGTGCTGTTGCAGCGACTGAGAGAGACCCCGGATTTCTCTCAGTTCCATGCCGAGCTTGCCGCCGACGTGCTCAGCGTTCTGGAAGCGGCCGCGCAGGATGCTGCGTTGCGCGGGCAGCTGGAAGTGATGGCCAACGACCGTTTGTTCGGCGCCAACCAGACCTGCCAGGACGGTGCGCGGTTGATATTCAGCGACATCCAGGTCGCGGTATACAGCCGCGAGTCTTTGCGCGGCGTGGCCGAAGCCAGGCGCACGGATGCGTTACTCGGCGTTATGCGTCAGCTCTTCCGCCTGCATGAAGTGCAGTCACTCGCCGACGCGGAGATCGCCCGGCGCGAGAGCCTGGGGGTGGGAGTGGATCATGCAGAAGTCCGATTGGCTTACCGAATCGGTCTGGCCGATGACCTCGGCCTGCCCGGCCAACCTCATCGCATGGTCTGGGCGCGTCTGGCGGCGGTTGACCGCTGGGTCTTGCTGGACGCCCGTCGGCGAGTCCTGGAGGCGGAGCGCGGCCCGGCGTTCCTGCAATTTGCAGTCAGCGATCAGCAGTGGAACGCGCGGCTACGCGTCGATCACGAGGCAGGGCTGGCCGCAGCCACCGCTTCAGTGCGCCGTCGCATGGCCGCGCTGGAAGAACATCCGCCGACTGACCCCGACGACTATCATCGGCAAGGCCTGGCACTGATAGCAGAACGCGAAGCCGCTGAAGCGCTGATGCTCCGTCAACTGACGGACCTTTACCGCGCCGGCTGGTAATTGCGCCGGGCAAGGCAGGAAGCGCGTGCGGTCAACTGACGTTGTCTGACACCGATTATGTTGGCCGCATTGACCGATGGCCCTGATTAACGGTCATACCTGCATCAGCCCGGCCTGCCTTGCGCCGTGCCTGCCAGTCCTGAGCGATCCTGAAGGGAGCCCTGCATGTTCGAATCTGCTGAAATCGGCCACACCATCGACGATGAAACCTACGACAGCGAAGTCCCGTCTCTGCGAGAAGCGCTGCTGGAGGCCCAGTACGAACTGCATGAGCAGGGCAAGCGCCCGATCATCGTGCTGATCAACGGCATTGAGGGCGCAGGCAAGGGCGAAACGGTAAAGTTGCTCAACGAATGGATGGATCCGCGCTACATCGAGGTCCGCACCTTCGATCAGCAGACAGATGAAGAACTGGCCCATCCTCCGGTCTGGCGCTACTGGCGCCAGTTGCCTCCCAAAGGGCGGATCGGCGTGTTTTTCGGTAACTGGTACAGCCAGATGATTCAGGGCAGGGTCCATAAACGGTTCAAGGACCCGGTGCTCGATCAAGCCATCAATGCCGCCGAGCGACTGGAAAAGATGCTGGTCGATGAGGGCGCGGTGATTTTCAAATTCTGGTTCCACCTTTCCAAGCGGCAGATGAAGCTGCGCCTCAAGACATTGAAAGACGACCCCTTGCACAGCTGGCGCATCAGCCCGCTGGACTGGCAGCAGTCGAAGACCTACGACCGGTTCGTACGCTTTGGCGAGCGTGTGCTGCGTCGAACCAGCCGTGACTACGCACCCTGGCATGTCATTGAAGGCGTGGACCCCAACTACCGCAGTCTGACCGTGGGCCGGCTTTTGCTTGAAGGTCTGCAGAACGCCTTGAGAACGCCCGAAGGGCAAACCAATCTGGTGGGCCTGGGGCCTTTGCCGAACAACAGCGATGAGCTAAGCCTGCTCGATAACCTCGACATGACGCTGGCGCTCGAAAAGGATGATTACGAAGAACAGCTGATTGCCGAGCAGGCGCGATTGTCCGGGCTCATGCGTGACAAACGCATGCGCCGTCATGCGCTTGTTACGGTATTTGAAGGCAACGACGCCGCAGGCAAGGGCGGTGCGATCAAACGCGTCGCCGCCGCCCTTGATCCGCGCCAGTACCACATCGTGCCAATCGCCGCGCCCAGCCAGGACGAACTCGCTCAGCCTTATCTGTGGCGCTTCTGGCGGCAGATTCCGGCGCGCGGGAAATTCACTGTGTTCGACCGTTCATGGTATGGGCGGGTGCTGGTCGAGCGCGTCGAAGGATTTTGCTCGGAGGCGGACTGGTTGAGGGCTTACAGCGAGATCAACGACTTTGAGGAACAGCTCACCGACTTCGGCGTTGTTGTGGTGAAGTTCTGGCTGGCGATCGACGACAAGACTCAACTGGAGCGTTTTCAAGCGCGGGAGAAAGTGCCCTTCAAACGCCACAAGATCACCGAAGACGACTGGCGCAACCGCAGCAAGTGGCCGCTTTACCGAGAGGCGGTGGGAGACATGGTGGATCGCACCAGCACCGAAATTGCCCCGTGGACGCTGGTTGAGGCCAACGACAAGCGATGGGCGAGGGTAAAAGTGCTGCGCACGATCAACCAGGCGCTGGAATCAGCGTTCGCGAAGAGTGACAAGAAGCACAAATAGGAGGGGGACGCGTACGAGCCGCTTTGACTCGTACGCAACTGCGACTTAGTGATGGCGAGGCTTGAGGATCGCCGGCTTTTCGTCTGGAGCTTGCAGCAACAGGTAAAGGGCGGTCAGTGCCTCTGGAATCTGCACGATCATGTCGTCCATCAGATTGGCGTCGGCGGCGATATCGGCAAACTCCGGCTGTTCGTCGAACAGGCCGGAACCGACCATGATCGGCAGCAGCATCTCGCTGACTTCCTCTTCATCGTTCTCGAACCAGGCAGATTCGCGCAGGAACACGCCTTCCATGAAACCAATGCACCAGCCACGCAATTCGGAGTCGTCCGGGTCATCACCCAAGTCCAGGTCGCAAGGCAGCTCAAACTCTTCGTCCGATGCCAGCTGGCGAGCGATGTGGGCCTTTAGCTGGATCAGTGTGGCTTCGATTTCCTGGTGTTGCGCCTCGTCGGCGTAATGAGGGGGCTCGGCGAAAAGAGCGTCGATCCACTCACGGTCCGGCACGGTTTCGGCACAGATGGACAACGCGGTCAGGTAGCCATGAGCGGCTACATAGTCCAGCGCTTCGTCATGCAGCTCATCGGCATCGAGGAAGGCTTGCAGGCGGTGTAATTGCTCAGCGAAGGACATTGACGGACTACCCTGGAAATAAACGATGCTGAATTCTAGGCCCTGAGGGCGCTCGGCGCCAGCGGCGAGGGCACTGGAATCGGTATTGCGCTTAATTTCGACCGGTGGTGTCGCCACTGTCCAATCTGTCGGGGCGCTCCGGTATACTGCCGCGCTTTGCGATTTCCACAGCGATTCTCGACCGCTGTTGCGGCACCATCCGGGGTATTTATGCTCGACCAGGCACAACGCGTACTTAAAGACATCTTCGGCTACGACAGCTTCCGCGGTCGCCAGGGTGCCATTATCGAGCGCGTGGCCAGTGGCGGTGATGCTCTGGTGCTCATGCCTACGGGCGGCGGCAAATCCCTGTGTTTCCAGGTGCCGGGCCTGCTGCGCAATGGTCTTGCCGTGGTGGTTTCGCCGCTCATTGCGTTGATGGACGACCAAGTGGCAACGCTTGAAGAGCTGGGTGTGTCGGCTGCGGCCCTCAACTCCACGCTGAGCGCCGAGCAGCAGCGCGAGCTTGCCAACCGCATCCGTCTGGGTGAAATCAAGATGCTGTATCTGGCGCCGGAGCGTCTGGTTCAGCCGCGCATGCTGTCGTTTCTGCAGAATCTCGAAATTGCCCTGTTTGCCATCGACGAAGCCCACTGTGTTTCGCAGTGGGGGCATGATTTCCGCCCCGAATACCTGCAACTGGGGCAACTGGCGGAGCTGTTCCCGGACGTGCCGCGCATCGCGCTGACCGCAACGGCGGACAAGCGGACTCGCGAAGAGATCGTCGAGCGGCTGCACCTGCAAAACGCCGAGCGCTTCCTGTCCAGTTTCGACCGCCCGAACATCTTCTACCGCATCGTTCCCAAGGAGCAGCCGCGCAAACAGCTGCTCGCGTTTTTGTCCGAGCGTCGCAGCGATGCGGGCATCGTCTATTGCCTGTCGCGCAAGAAGGTCGAGGAGACCGCCGCCTTTCTGAGCGACAACGGTTATCCGGCGTTGCCTTACCACGCCGGCTTGCCCATTGAGACCCGTTCCGGCAACCAGCGCCGCTTCCTGAATGAAGAAGGGCTGATCATGGTCGCGACGATCGCCTTCGGCATGGGCATCGACAAGCCGAACGTGCGATTTGTCGCACACATGGATCTACCCAAGTCGCTGGAAGCTTATTACCAGGAGACGGGCCGGGCAGGGCGCGATGGTCTGCCGGCCGATGCGTGGATGGCATACGGTCTGCAAGACGTGCTGATGCTCAAGCAGATGCTGCAGAACTCCGAGGGCGACGAGCGGCACAAGCGCGTCGAACAGCACAAGCTCGATGCAATGCTGGCGCTGTGCGAAGAAACCCGCTGCCGCCGTCAGTCGCTGCTTGCCTACTTCGACGAAATCATGCCTAACCCCTGTGGGCACTGCGACAACTGCGTCGATGGCGTACAGACCTGGGACGCCACCGAACCTGCACGACAGGCGCTGTCGGCGATCTATCGCACCGGCCAGCGTTATGGCGTGGGGCACCTGGTTGATGTACTGCTCGGCAAGGAGAACGACAAGGTTCAGAGCTTCGGTCATCAGAAGTTGGCGGTCTTTGGTGTAGGCAAGAGCCGCAGCGAAGGGGAATGGCGTTCATTGTTCCGACAGCTCGTGGCGCGCGGCCTGGCCGACATCGATCTGGAAGGCTACGGTGGCCTGCGCCTGAGCGATACCTGCCGTCCGCTCTTGCGTGGCGAAGTCACGTTGCAACTGCGCCGTGACCTGAAGCCGCAGACCACCGCCAAAGCTTCCGGCAGCCCCGCGAGCCAACTGGTGCGTGGCGAAGAACGCGAGCAGTGGGAAGCGCTGCGCGCGCTGCGGCGCAAACTGGCCGAAGAACACGGCGTGCCACCGTACGTCATTTTCCCTGACTCGACCTTGCTCGAAATGCTGCGCAGCCAACCCGGAACCATGGCCGAAATGGGCCGGGTCAGCGGTGTTGGCGCGCGCAAGCTGGAGCGGTACGGTGAGGCATTCCTTGAAGTCCTCGGCGGCGCGGCACCGGCACCACGGGTGGTGGCCGATGTTCGGCATGAGCTCATCAGCCTTGCGCGTGCGGGCATGACGCCGATGCAGATCGCAGGCCAGCTGCAATGTTCGGAAAAAAACGTCTACACGATGCTCGCCGAAGCCATCGGCAAACAGCAGCTGTCACTGGATCAGGCGCTGGACCTCCCCGAAGATCTGCTGACTGAAGTTCAGGATGCGTTCCTGGACGGCGAAGGCGAGCTACCCCCGGTGGCTGCCATTGCCGAGCTGTTCACCGGTCGCGTCCCTGAGGGCGTGCTGTATTGCGTGCGCGCAGCACTGCAATCCGAATTCGAGGTTTAGCAGCGCGGTGGCGGACACGTGCAGCTTTCAGCGGCCTGCACGCTGGATTGACGCCGCGCCGCCTGTGCGACGAATCACCACAGCGGGGCGCTTGCCTCATCCCCGGCTCCATGGTTAGCTGCCTATTAATTAGGATTCGCCTTTAACCATCGAGTTACCTATGCCGTTAACCGAAGAACATCGCTTTGGCATGCAGCTGGCCCATATGTCCCGAGGCTGGCGTGCAGAGCTGGATCGCCGCCTGGCTGATCTGGGACTGTCCCAGGCGCGCTGGCTGGTTCTGTTGCACCTGGCGCGCTTTAAAGCCCCACCTACCCAGCGCGAGCTGGCGCAAAGTGTCGGGGTTGAAGGACCGACCCTGGCGCGCCTGCTGGACAGCCTGGAAAATCAGGGTCTGGTCCTGCGGCAGGCTGTGCTGGAAGATCGCAGGGCGAAAAAGATCGTCCTCTGCGACACCGCCCGACCTCTGATCGAGCAAATCGAAACCATTGCCACTGCCTTGCGCCACGAGTTGTTTGCCGGCATTGACGAGGAAGAACTGCGGATGTGCATGCGCGTGCATTCAAAAATCCTCGCCAACCTCGAAAAATCCTGAAAACCGCCCGACGCTCCGCGACAAATACATTGAAGCGGGCGAAACATCCTGTTCTATTTGCACCCATACTGATAGTGCCCGGAAAACGTGTCCGGGCACGTACGGAATGTGCAGGGAAGCCTGCCTCGTCTTCAAAAGGGTTCGCATGCTGAAGAGTTTTCAGGCCGGTAGTCGTCGCGAAGCGGGCAAAGCCCCTCGTGTTCAGTCGGGTCTTCGTTCGGGTTTGCTCGGCATCGGCCTTGCCTCGGTCGCGTTGCTGCACAGCTCCATGGCCGCTGCGCTGGGACTGGGCGAGATCAGCCTGCATTCTGCACTTGGGCAACCTTTCAATGCCGACATCGAACTGATCGAGGCGGGTGGAATGAGTCCCGAGGAGATCGTCGTAGGTCTGGCGCCGCCCGAAGCGTTTGCCAAGGCTGGCGTAGAGCGCGTGTTCTTTCTCAATGACCTGCGTTTCACTCCGGTAATCCGCGGCAACCGCAGCGTCATTCACATCGAGTCGCACAAGGCAGTCACCGAGCCGTATCTGAATTTCCTGGTCAGGCTGGTGCGGCCCAATGGCGATCAGCTGCATGAGTACACCGTGTTGCTCGACCCGCCCACCTCGGCGTCGGGGGTTGCCGCGACGCGCAGCCGAGCCCAATCTCCTGCAGCGGGCGCCAAGGCTGATGAGTCACGGCTTCCGGTGGCGCCGCCTCAGGCTCGACAGGGCAAGCATTACACGGTTGTTTCCGGCGACACGCTGGCCGGGATCGCTCGCCAAGTCCAGGCCCCCGGCAGCAAGACGTCTTCCGCAGACCTGGTCAAAGGCATTCTGGCGCTCAACCCGCAAACATTTCCCAATGGCGACCGCAGCCAGTTGAAGGTAGGCCAGAGCCTGTTGCTGCCTGACAGCGCTTCCGAGCCGAAGCCGAGTGCCGCTGCGGCGTCAAATCCAGCCGGCACAGCGTCGACACCTACCACGCCGACGTCCACCACGCCGACCCCTGGCCCTGGATCGCAGAACGACCCGTCAACAAACGCAGCGTCGGACAACGAGCAGTTGGACAAGACGCTGGATGACCTCAAGCAGCAAGTGCAAACGGCCTCTGTTGAAGAAGTCGACAAAGACAAGCAGATCATCGAGCTGCAGACTCAGTTGGCGGAGCTCAAGGCCCAGTCGGCGCAACCCGCGCCTGCTGTGGCGGCTGCGCCTGCACCTGCACCTGCACCTGTGCCCGCCACTGCTGCGACGGCTCCGGCCCCGGTCGCGACCCCGGTTCCTGCTCCAGCACCTACGCCGGTCGCCGACGTGGACGATGAGCTTCCCTGGACGTCGATCCTGGCGGGCCTTCTGGTGCTGTTGCTGCTCCTGGCGTTGGCCTGGTCGGTGCGGCGCAACAAAATCAAGAATCAGCAGGCCCTTGAGCCCGTGGCGCCCGAGCCCATCGTACGGACCGGCGCGACGGTCACACCGGTTTTTGAAGTGCCTGCCGTAACGGCTCCGCGCCCGGCATCTTCGGCCCCGGCCGGCCAGCGTCTGGCCGGCGCCGCCACTGATGCTCTGGATGGCGCAAGTATCTACATCGCCTACGGTCGTTTTGCCGAAGCACTGGCCATCTTGCGTGACGCACTGGACCGGCAACCCGAGCGCACTGACGTTCGCCTGCGGATCCTCGAGCTGTTGGGCGAGCAGGGCGATGTCGAAGGGTATGACGAAGAAGAACAGACTCTGCTGAGTCAGGGTGTCGAGGCGCAGAAGCTCAACGACATCCGCAGCCGTTACCCGAAGTTGGTTCGCCAGCCTGCCGAGCCTGCGCCGCAGGCCCAACCGGCGACGTTCATCACGCCGGCAGCGACCTCAGCGATCGTGCCTGCGGCGGCGATCGGTGTGGCTGCGATGGCGTCGCAAGCGCCGGACGAGTCAGTCGGCGAATTTCTATCTGACCAGTCGCTGTCCAGCGAACCAATACACGACCTCGCAGAGACGAGCCCCGTCCAGCCTGCGCAGCTGGACGAAAATGCTGCGGCATCGCTGAACCCCGTAGACCTGTCGGACGATTTCCAGCTTAACCTGGACGACCTCTCCATGGACGCCGACTGGGACCTTGTGGACCCGTTCGACAGTGCACCTGCCGCGCGCAAGCCCGCGCCTGTGCCGCAAGCCGAACCTGAGCTGGACCCTTCTTTTTCGTCCGATCTGACGCAGTTGCCCGAAGTCTTCGAGATGCCGGATGAGCAATTTTTGAGTGATTTTGCCGAGGAGCAGTCGCCCCTGGAGATGGACGTGCAGTTTGAACCGGGTCCTGAAGTGGCTGTACAGAGCAACAACGACCTGCTGGATGATGCCTTTCTCGACAGCTTCATGATTGAGGAGGGCGGCTTTGATCTGCTGAGCCTTGAAGAGGAGCCGTTGAGCAAGATCAACGAGGCGCAGGTGCTGATCGATGAAGGCAATATCGAGGAGGCTCGCCGTCTGTTGCAGGAAGTCATTGAAGGCTCCGACGACGGCCCGCAGCAAACTGCCCGTGACCTGCTCGCCGGGTTGGGCTGATCGATGCCCACCAAACCCGAGATCACCATCACCTATTGCACGCAGTGTCAGTGGCTGCTGCGTGCCGCCTGGCTGGCGCAAGAGTTGTTGAGCACGTTTACCGACGATCTGGGAAAGGTATCACTGGTGCCAGGGACGGGAGGGGTGTTCCGTATTACCTGCGATGACGTGCAAATCTGGGAGCGCAAGGCCGATGGCGGCTTCCCGGAGGCCAAAGTGCTCAAGCAGCGCGTGCGTGACCAGATCGATCCCGACCGCGATCTGGGGCATAACGACCGTCACACTGGTCTGGATACCTGAAGGCGGATCGGAACCGGCGCAACACCTCTGCGTCTGTCGGTAAAGGTGTTACCCGATCTTTCGTGTCATCAAAGCTAAACACTGCCGTCATGTTCATTTCACCGACCGCGTCCACGCTTGAAGAAATTCAAGTGGAGGTGATCCATGAGCATTGCCGAGAGCGTGAAACCCAGCCGAAAGCAACGTGTCCGGACTTTGTGGATATCGGACGTGCATCTGGGCACACGCGACTGCCAGGCCGAACACCTCAGCGGGTTCCTCAAGCAATACCATGCCGACAAGGTCTATCTGGTCGGCGACATCATCGACGGCTGGAAGATGCGTGGCGGCATGTACTGGCCGCAAGCGCACACCAACGTCATTCGCCGTCTGCTGACCATGAGCAAGCGCGGTACCGAGGTCATCTACGTCACCGGCAACCACGACGAATTCCTGCGGCGCTATTCAATGCTCATTCTGGGCAACATCCAGCTGGTCGACGAAGCCGTACACCTGACTGCTGACGGCCGTCGCCTGTTGGTCATCCACGGTGACCAGTTCGATGTCATCACCCGCTATCACCGCTGGCTGGCGTTTCTTGGCGACTCGGCCTACGAGTTCACCCTGACCCTCAATCGCTGGCTGAACCACTGGCGTGCGAAGTACGGCTACGGCTACTGGTCGCTGTCGGCCTACTTGAAGCACAAGGTCAAAACGGCGGTGAGTTTCATCAGCGACTTCGAAGAGGCCATCGCCCATGAATGCGTCAAGCGCGGTCTGGACGGTGTGGTGTGCGGGCATATCCATCACGCCGAAATTCGTCAGGTGGGCGGTGTGGAATATCTCAACTGTGGTGACTGGGTGGAGTCTTGCACCGCCTTGATCGAACACTGGGATGGCACGATTGAGCTGTTCAGGCTGGCCGATGCCCACCTCAAAGCCAAAAGCACCGAAGTACCGCAGGCGGTGGGCGAGGCTGTATGAGCCAGGCGCTGAGCTCAAGTCGGTTTGAGGTTAAATCGCTTTGAGCCGAGCGGCTGTCAGAACGACACCTTGCCGGTGAGCATGTCCTTGTACATGACGAAGTCGCCGAGCAGGCTGTAAAACGGATGCTTGAACGTGGCGGGGCGGTTTTTCTCGAAGAAGAAGTGGCCGACCCATGCGAAGGTATAGCCCGCCAGCGGCAATGCCCACAGCAACAGCCAGTTGGCGCTCAGCACGGCGAACGCCAGGATCAGAACGACCAGGCTGGTGCCAATGAAATGCAGACGCCGACACGTACTGTCGCGATGCTCCTGCAGGTAGTACGGATAGAAATCAGAAAACCGGGTAAACGTCTTAACCGCTTCCATAGGGGTAGGCTCTGGTACGAGTGATCAGCAGAGTTTAGCCCAGGTTGAACGACCTGCATCGGCCGCTTAGTGCCGCCAGAACGCCGGGATGCACAGGACCAGCACGGTAATGATTTCAAGGCGTCCCAGCAGCATGCCCAGTGACAGGATCCATTTGGCGGCATCCGGCAGCGTCGAGAAGTTACCCGCCGGCCCGATGGTTTCCCCCAGCCCCGGGCCCACGCCGGACACGGTGCTGGCGGCGCCGGTCAAGGCGGTCATCCAGTCGAGCCCCAGCAGCGACAGCATCAGCGCGATCAGGCAGATCGTGAAGGTGAAGAAAAACGAGAAGGTCAGGATGGAACGCACGATTTCATCGTCAAGGCGGTGGCCGTTGTACTTCTGCTTGATCACCGCGCGCGGATGGATCAACTGGTGCAGGTTGGCGCGCAGGAGGATGTACGCGACCTGGAAGCGGAACACTTTCACGCCGCCCGCCGTTGACCCCGAACAGCCCCCGATGAATCCCAGATAGAAAAACAGCATCAGCGCGAAATTGCCCCACAGGCTGTAGTCCCCCAGCGCGAAGCCGGTGGTCGTCACGACCGAGGTCACGTTGAGTGCGACATGACGCAAGGCGTCGTACCACGGCAGATCGGTCGTCGCCCAATACCAGGCGCCCATCACCAGCCACGTCACCAACAGCAGCACGATGAAGCCCTGCACTTGCTGATCCTTGAGCAGTGCCCCGCGGTTGCCGCGCAAGGTCGCAACGTACAGGGTGAAGGGCAGGGCGCCGAGGATCATCACTACAATCGCCACCCAATGCACGGCGGGTTGCGGCCATTTCGCCAGTGACTGATCCGAAGTGGAGAAACCTCCAGTCGATATCGCCGACATCGCGTGGTTGATGGCGTCGAACAGGTTCATGCCGGCCCACCAGAACGCCAACGTGCCAAGTACGGTAATGCCGAGGTACACGAGCACGATGAATTTGGCCACCATGTGCGAGCGCGGCATGACCTTCTCGGAACGGTCCGAGGATTCGGTCTGAAACAGGCGCATGCCGCCGATGCGCAACAGCGGCAGGATCGCCACGGCCATGCCGATAAAGCCGATACCGCCCAGCCAGTGAAGCAACGAGCGCCAGATCAGGATGCCGGGCGACATGGTGTCCAGCCCGCTCAGAACCGTGGAGCCGGTCGCGGTGATGCCCGACATGCTTTCGAAAAAGGAGTCGGTGTAGCTGATGTGTTGGGTCAACAGGAACGGCAGCGCGGCGAACACGCAGACGATGACCCAGCTGCTGACGGTCAGCAGGTACATGTCCCGGGGCCGCAGGTGCACATGCTCGGGGCGGCCCTGGCCCACCAGCGCCAGCCCGGAGACGAAGGTGATCAGGCTCGACCAGAGGAACGACGGCATGTCGGCCGTGCGGTGGAAAATCATCAGAGTGATCATGGGCACGACCATGGCGATGGCCAGGGTGATGAGGAAGATGCCGATAATGAAACCGATGATGCGGAGAGTCGGCAACGCCATGCAGTCGCTCGGATCAGGAAGTGAGAGGGCGGCCATTTTACTCACCGGCTCGCCTGTGTAAACCGAGGCATTTCTGTGAGTGTTGTAAGTAATTGCCCTGGTTAATCGTTATTGAAGTTCAAGACTGCACCGAGGGCACTACAATGGCCCGTCATTTTTTCTGGAGACGACTTAATGGAAGCGCTCGACGTATTGCTTAATCGCGTGTCCGTGCCCCGCTTGATCGAGCCCGGCCCGAACGCCGAGCAACGTGAGATCCTGTTCAGCGCTGCCCTGCGTGCGCCTGATCACGGCGTTATCCGGCCTTATCGCTTCCTTACCGTAGAAGGCGAGGCACGCAACCGCATGGGGGAGCTCCTGGTCCAGGCCCTGATCGAGAAAGGCGGCGACGCAGATGCCAAGGCGCTGGACAAGGCCCGCAATGGCCCGTTGCGCGCGCCCTTGGTGGTCGTGGTCATCGCCAGCCTGACCGATCATTTCAAAGTCCCGAAGAATGAACAGGTCATCACCGCCGGCTGCGCCGCCCACGGCATCCTGCTGGCGGCCTACGCACTGGGCATCGGCGGCGTCTGGCGGTCTGGCGACTTGTCCTACACACGTCATGTAGCCAAAGGCCTGGGACTGACGGACAACGAAGAAGTCGTCGGCTTTCTTTACCTGGGCACGCCGCAAAACCCGCCGCGTGAAGCGCAAAAGCCGGACGTCAGCGAATTTGTCAGCGCCTGGCAAGGGTAAGGAAACCCACGTTATCCCGATGTTGACGACGGACGCCACTGTAGGACTGGCTTCAGCCGGGAAGGCGGTATGCGTAACGCCGAAAACTCGGGATGTATGTTCCGGCCTCTTCCCGGCTGAAGCCGGTCCTACTAATCACAGCATCCATTCAGCGGGACTGCGCAGCGGTCAGCTCGCGTGGCACCACGATGCTGGCTACAAATCCGCCCTGAGGGTGGTTGCCAAGGAGCAAACTGCCCCCATGCTTTTCAGCCGCTCGTTTGGCGATCGCCAGCCCTAGCCCATACCCTGGCGCGGTCTGGTTGGGCGCGCGATAAAACGGCTCGCCCAACTGCCCAAGGTGCTCGGGGTTGGCGCCCGGGCCATGGTCGCGCACGCTCAGTCGCAACTCATTCCCTTCAATGCTCGCGCTCAACTCGATAGGCTGCCCTACGGGATTGAACCGCAACGCGTTGCGCAACAGATTATCCAGCGCCCGCTCCAGCACACTCGGCCATCCCAGCAGTTGCACATCGGGCTGCACCGACACCGAGACCGTCTGCTCGGCGCTGCTCATCTCCGTTTCCGCCTGCAGATGCAGCAACAGCCCCGGCACATCGACAGGCGTCGCACTGCCCATGTCGGCATCCAGCCGCGCCAACGCCAGAATCTCGCTGATCAACTCCTCCAGCCGGTCGCACTCACGGGTCAGGCGTGGCCACAGTTTGTCGCGCTCGACCGATTCGGCGCGTTCGGCCAGCGCGAGAGCAATCCGCAGGCGCGCGAGTGGCGAGCGCAGTTCATGGGAGACGTCGCGAAGCAATTGACGCTGACTGCTGATCTGGCTTTGCAGGCGGGCGCCCATGCGGTTGAAGTCATTTGCCAGCACACCAAACTCGTCACGTCGATTGGCCAGTTGCGCGAGGCTGTTCTGCTGATACGTGGTCTGACCCAGATCATGCACGGCGCCGCGCAGGCGACTCAGCGGGCGCGTAATGGACAGTGTCACCAGCAAACTGAACAAGGTCAGCACCACCAGGGCAATGCCGAGCGCACTGAGCGGCCAGAGCAGGCTCTCGCGGTGCCATGCGTCAAGCTCCGGGTGCGGGATGCGGTAAATCAGCAGGTAAGTTTCGCCGGTCTTGGCGCTGGTGTATTCGGTGGTCAGACGACGCCACGGCAGAGGGCGTGTGTCGTCGTTCTGGCGTTCTTCGAACGCGGCCGCGCGGGGCGGAAAAGTGCCGGGGATGACTGCCTCGCCGCTGTCGTTCAGCACCTGAACGTCAATGTGGTATTTGCGCTTGAGGTCTTGCAAAAAGTCCTGCGCGGACTTTTCGCCTTGCCCCTCATACAGTTCAACCCATTTCTGCGGCAGGTTATGCAGCCCGGGATGACGGCTGAGAATCCACGCGTCCTGATTGAGCACATGCCCCATCAAAATCGACAGGCCTGCTACCAATGCAATGGCGAGCCAAAAGCTCGCGAGGATTCGCCAAAACAATGAACGCACGTGCTGCCCTCGAACCCGGGTCATTAAACAGAAAACCCGACGCGCCGGGGAGCGTGTCGGGTTGGGGGAAGTGTAATGCCGTGCCGCTGGCCCTTACTGGGTTTTTTGCGCTTTCTGCGCTTTCCAGGCTTCGAACTCGGCGCGGTCAGCGCGGCGCTGAGCTTCATCCTTCTGGATCTGGTCGAAGGTCTTCTGTTGCTCAGGTGTCAGCAACGCACGGACGTCGGACTGGGTTTTAGCGCGGGCAGCGTCCTGTTCATCCTCCATCGCCTTCTGGTCAGCGGCCGATAGCTTGGCCAGGTACTTCTGGGTGATCTCGTTGCGGCCATGCCATTGAGCGCCCATTAGCCTGTCGACTTGCTGACGTTGGTCGGGGGTCAGGTTCAGCTTGTCCATTGGGCCTTTGCGGTGATGCATGCCGGGGCCGTCGAAGCCTGGGCCGCCAGGGCCACCCATCGGACCGCCTTCTGGAGGCATGGCCATAGCAACGGTAGGCAGGGCTGCGGCGAACATCAAAGCCATCAAAGTCTTGCGCATGGTGAATCTCCTTGTCTCGATTTCGGCTCTGTGCCGGTTGAGGCCAGTTTAGGGAGATCAAGGTCAAGCGAGGTCAGGCATCGGTAAAGCTTGGGTAAAGGAGGCGCGCCGGGATGTTTACATGGGTGCCGATTCCTGAGTGGCGCGGAGCTTCAAGCTTCAAGCTTCAAGCCAAAAGCAGCCAGGCGCTGCCGATGCTGTTGCTCTTACTCGCAGCTTGCAGCTCAAGGCTTGCCGCTCCCAACTGCCTCGTCAGAGGCTGTAATAATACCCGCGGCTGCGCAGGGCTACGATGCGTGGGCGTCCGTCGGCGTGGGGTCCGATCTTTTTGCGCAGGTTACTGACGTGCATGTCCAGGCTGCGGTCGTACAAAGTGAGCTTGCGGCCCAGTGCCAGTTGTGCGAGCTCCTGCTTCTCCAGCGGTTCGCCAGGCTGGCCGAGCAAGGCCTCAAGCAAGCGCGCTTCAGAGACGGTCAAGGTGAACTCCTGCTCGTCGATCGTGACCACGCCGCGCGCGGGACTGAAGCACAAATCGCCCAGCTCGATCTGCGTGGACACCGCCGTCGGATGGCTGCGCCGCAACACCGCGCGCAAACGCGCGGTGAGTTCACGTGGATCGCAGGGTTTGGCCAGATAATCGTCGGCACCCAGCTCCAGACCCAGAATGCGGTCCAGCGGTTCGCCGCGGGCGGACAGCATCAGCACCGGAAGATCAGGGTGATCGGCGCGCAGCTGCTTGAGCAGTTCAAGACCACTGCCATCGGGCAGCATCACATCCAGCACCACCGCAGCAGGTGCCGATTCGGCGAGCGCCTTGCGGGCGCTCTGGCCGTCGTGGCAGGCGCGCACGACGAACCCTTCCTGACTCAACCAACTGCTCAGAAGCTCACACAGCTCCTGGTCATCATCAATAAGTAACAGCTCGCTCATGACTCACTCAATTTAGCCATTGCCGACGACGTCTACGCCAGCCGCTGGCAAAGATACCGCACAGGAGGGCTGACATAGCAACGCCGCCCCCCGCGACAAACCATTGTTGTTGTTCGGTCAACACCCTTGGCGGGGTCACCGACTGTGCTTCTTTGAGCTGCAGTCTAAGCCTTTGGTTCTCCTGGCGCAGGCGTCCGAGCTGGATACTTTCGCGTTCGCTATCGGCGCTCTGCAATTGCCGGTTCAAGTCATCGCGCTGCTTTTCGCTTTCACTCAGACGCTGGCGGAGCTCGGTCAGCTGAGCGGCCACACCGGGTAGCGGCAGCGCATGGCTGGCCGGATCGCTGGTGTCATCGGATTGCGCGGCAACACTGATCGCCGAAGCGGCCAATGCGGCCGTCAACACACACCACGGACGTAGACGCATCTGAACTCCTGGTTCTCGCGGCACCGGACTGGCGCACCGTTTTTATGAGTATCAGGCAGCGTATCGGCAGGGGAGTGCTGATGATGAGCGATCAATCGGGCGGGAAACGAAGGCGGCCCGGCAGGTGGATAGCCGGGCGCACCTGCAGGGAGTCAGGGCAGGACTTGCTTGAACGGTTTGACCACCACGTCGGCGTAGACGCCCGCGGCGACGTAGGGATCGGCATCTGCCCACGACTTGGCCGCGGCAAGCGACTCGAACTCGGCAACGATCAGGCTACCGGTGAAGCCTGCGGTGCCCGGATCATTGCTGTCCACCGCTGGCATGGGGCCTGCGAGGACGATGCGGCCTTCGGCCTTCATCGCATTGAGGCGCTCAAGGTGAGCAGGGCGCGCGCCTAAACGTTTTTCCAGCGAGTTGGCGACGTCGGTTGCCATGATTGCGTAAAGCATGTCAGTCCTCTCTTTTTTTGTTTGAAGGCTGGGTGGACGGGTCGGCGTCATGGATGTGGCGGGCCAGGAAAATGCCCTGGCCGACGAGGAACAGCAAGGTCATGCCCAGACTGCCGAACACCTTGAAGTCGACCCAGAATTCTTGATAAGTAAATGCAACATAGAGATTGGCCGCGCCACAAAACAGGAAGAACACGATCCAGGCGATGTTCAGCTTGGTCCATACCGCCTGAGGCAGGGTCAGGGCGTGGCCCATGATGCGTTGAATCAACAGACGGTCGCCGACAAAATGGCTGCCGGCGAAGATCAGCGCGAAGACCCAGTTGACCACCGGCGCCTTCCACTTCAGGAATGTTTCGCTGTGGAAAGCCAGAGTGAGGCTGCCGAACACCAGGCAGGCGATCAGTGTCAGCCACTGGCTTTTTTCCAGTTTGCCCTGACGGACATAAAGGACGCCGTAGACCACGAGCGAGCTGGCAATCAGCATCGCGGTAGCGCTGTAAATCCCGCCTACCATGAAGCTGTGGCCAATGACATCGACGGCTTGCGGGCTGATTTTATAGACGATGAAGAACAGGATAAGCGGGATGAAGTCGATGAATTGTTTCACAGTAAGAGCCAGAAGCTGGATGTGGCGGCATAATAACAAACATCAATGACTGCGAAAGCGCCCCTATGAACGTCGACCTGCACTGCCACAGCACCGCTTCCGATGGCGCCCTCGCGCCCGCGGTACTCGTCGCGCGTGCCCATGAGCACGGCGTAAAAGTGCTCGCGCTGACCGATCACGATACCCTTGAAGGGCTCGCCGAGGCCCGGACTGCGGCGCTTGCGCTCGGTATGCAGCTTGTCGATGGCATCGAGTTGTCCTGCACCTGGGGGGGCGCCACCATTCATGTGCTGGGCTATGCCTTTGATGTAAACGCTCCGCAATTGCGCGACGCCATCGAGCAATTACACACGGGCCGCTGGCTGCGGGCCGAAGAAATAAGCCGCAAGTTGGCGATGAAAGGTATGCCCGGCGCGCTGGAAGGTGCCCGCGCAGTGCAACAGGCACTGGGTGACAGTGGCAACGCCCCGGCCCGACCGCATTTTGCCGACTTTCTGGTGAGCCAGGGTTTCGTCAAGGACCGCGCCGAGGCGTTTCGCAAATGGCTGGGGGCCGGCAAGCTGGGCGACGTCAAACAACACTGGCCGACTCTTGAGCAGACAGTAGCGACCCTGCGCTCTGCCGGCGCCTGGGTCAGTCTGGCGCACCCTTCGCATTATGATTTCACCCGCAGCAAGCGTCGCAAGCTGGTCGCCGAGTTCATTCAGGCGGGCGGCCATGCAATAGAAGTGGTCAACGGCCTGCAGCCCGCCGATCAGGTCGGCAGTCTGGCTATCCTGGCCCGTGAGTTCGGTCTGCTGGTCAGTGCCGGCAGTGATTTTCATGCCCCTGGCGCCTGGTCCGAAATCGGCGTATATCGCCCATTGCCCGAAGACCTGCCGCCCCTTTGGTGTCGGTTCAAACATGACCAGCCTACTGCCGTCTGAACAGGAAGATACCGTGAGTCAATTTTTCCAGGTCCACCCGGAGAACCCTCAAACGCGTTTGATCAAGCAAGCCGTGGAGATCATCCGGGCGGGCGGTCTGGTGGTCTATCCCACCGATTCGTCTTATGCACTGGGTTGTCGAATGGAGGACAAGGCCGCGGTTGACCGTATCCGCCGTCTTCGTCAACTGGACGACAAGCACAACTTCACACTGATGTGCTGCGATCTGTCGCAGCTAGGCACCTTTGCCAAGGTCGACACGGCGGCCTTCCGCCTGCTCAAGGCGCATACGCCCGGGCCGTACACGTTCATTCTTGGCGCTACCCGTGACGTACCTCGTCTGGTCCTGCACCCCAAGCGCCGCACCATCGGCCTGCGCGTGCCCGGTCATCCCATCGCTCAGGCGCTGCTGCAGGAACTGGGCGAGCCGCTGATGAGCGTGAGCCTGATCATGCCCGGCGAGACCATTCCGATGAGCGATCCCCACGAAATGCGCGGCGTCCTTGAGCATCAGGTGGATCTGATCATCGATGCCGGCGAGGGTGGCATTTCTGCCTCCACGGTCGTCAACCTGACCGAAGGCGATCCGAAAGTGGTCCGGGTGGGCTGCGGCGATCCGACGCCGTTCGGGGTCGACGCCGAGTGACCGACGCGCAAACGCTTGAGGCTCGCACCGACCCTCAGGCCCACGCCCAGCAAGAGCTGCCGTTTGCGCTGGTTTACGGTCAGGCCGTCACGCAAATGCCGGTCGACCTGTACATTCCGCCCGATGCGCTGGAAGTTTTTCTCGAAACCTTCGAAGGCCCGCTCGACCTGCTGCTTTATCTGATCCGCAAACAGAACATCAACATCCTCGACATCCCGGTGGCGGAAATCACCCGCCAATACATGGGCTATGTCGAGCTGATGAAAACCGTGCGCCTGGAGCTCGCCGCCGAGTACCTGGTCATGGCTGCCATGCTCGCCGAGATCAAATCGCGCATGCTGCTGCCACGCTCGGAGATGGCCGAAGAGGAGGAAGGCGACCCGCGCGCCGAGCTGATTCGTCGTCTGCAGGAATACGAGCGGTTCAAGGCCGCCGCGGAGGGCATCGATAACCTGTCCCGAGTAGGGCGCGATGTGGTCGTGCCGCGGCTGGAAGCGCCTGAAGCGCGTGTGCGCAGGTTATTGCCGGACGTCGCCCTCGAAGAGCTGTTGATGTCGATGGCGGATGTACTGCGTCGGGGCGACATGTTCGAGAGTCATCAGGTCAGCCGCGAGGCGTTGTCGACGCGCGAGCGTATGAGTGATGTGCTGGAGCGTTTGAAAGGCGCTGGCTTTGTGCCGTTTGCCGAGCTGTTCACAGCGGAAGAAGGACGGCTTGGCGTAGTGGTGACGTTCATGGCCGTGCTTGAACTGGTCAAGGAGCAGCTGGTGGAACTGGTCCAGAACGAACCCTTTACGGTCATTCATGTGCGGGCGCGAGCCGAATAAAGGGCAAGAACTGAACCCATGAACCTCAACGAACCTCGCGATCTGGCACCCTTGCTTGAAGCATTCCTGCTCGCCTCGGGCAAGCCGCAGTCACTGGAACGTCTCTACGAGCTGTTCGAAGAAGGCGAGCGGCCCGAGCCTGCGGTGTTCAAAAAGGCCCTGACGCTGCTGGGCAAGTCCTGCGACAACCGCGCCTTTGAATTGAAAGAGGTCGCCACCGGCTACCGCTTGCAGATCCGCGAGAAGTACGCACCCTGGGTGGGGCGTTTGTGGGAAGAAAGGCCGCAGCGGTACTCCCGGGCACTGCTCGAAACCATGGCGCTGATCGCTTATCGCCAGCCGATCACCCGCGGGGAGATCGAAGACGTGCGCGGCGTTGCGGTCAACAGCAATATCGTCAAGACGCTGATGGAGCGCGAATGGATCAGGATCGTCGGTTACCGCGACGTGCCGGGCAAACCGGCGATGTTTGCCACTACCAAAGCATTCCTTGACCATTTCAACCTGAAAAACCTCGACGAACTTCCGCCGCTGGCCGACCTGCGCGAGATGGAAACCGAGCCTGTGCTCGAATTCGACGACGCCCCGGTGCCGGCGCATTTGCAAGCGCTGGCGGACGCGAGTCTTGAACCGGACCCCGACGCCGAACCCGAAGCACCTCGCGATGAGACCAGTTTCCGCAGCCTGCTGGCTGAGCTCGATTCCATGGAGCAGGGCCTGAAAATCGATTTCGACGATTTATTGCTCGATGAGGCCAATAAAGAGTCTGAATTGGAAGAACCGCCGCAGGACGATGAAGATCCTCGGTGACGATCGCTGTGGCAGGAAAATGCACAGCGCCCAATTTCTCACTCAGGCGAACCCATGAGCACCAAGAATCCCTGCATCAGCCTCTGCAAGTTCGACGAAGAGATATGCCTCGGCTGTGGCCGCAGCAAACGCGAGATCAAGTCGTGGAAAAAGATGGAGAAAGACGAGAAGCGCTCGGTACTGGCCGAATCGGCTCAGCGGCTGATCAAGCTCAAGGGTGCCGGTCGGCGGAAAAAGAAGTGAGGCTGTTTTTTTCATCTAGTCTCTGATGCGCAACGCGCGGCATGCGCGTATGATTCGCGACCTTTTGGCGATCTCCACGCGCCGGGAATTCAGTTTTCAGCCCGATCCGGGTTTAGCTTTGCGCTCACTCGGAGCGCTCTGCACGGAGCCGGGCAACAGGCCTTGCCCACTCGCGCATGGCCTGATTCGACACACCGGGAGGTGCCCAGATGAGTGAACAAGACAAGCAGGACAAAGAAATCGGCCCAGCAGGCGAAAAACTGCAGAAGGTCCTGGCGCGCATCGGCGTTGGCTCGCGCCGCGACGTCGAAGCCTGGATCGGCGAAGGCCGCATCAAGGTCAACGGCGTACAGGCCACCCTCGGCCAACGCGTCGACCTGCATGACGCCATCACGGTCGACGGTCGCGTCATCAAGCGCGAAGAAGCCGCCGAAACCGTTCGCCGCGTCATCATGTACAACAAGCCGGACGGCGAGATCTGCACCCGTGACGACCCTGAAGGCCGTCCTACCGTTTTTGATCGCCTGCCGCGTCCGAAAGAGGGCCGCTGGATCAACATCGGTCGTCTGGACATCAACACCACCGGTTTGCTGATGTTCACCACTGACGGTGAGCTGGCCAACCGCCTGATGCACCCTTCGTTCGAAATGGACCGCGAGTACGCTGTGCGCGTGCGCGGCGAGGTTGACGACGACATGCTGGCGCGCCTGAAGGCCGGCGTGGTGCTGGAAGACGGTCCGGCGCGCTTCACCGACATTCAGCAGGCGCCGGGTGGCGAAGGCTTCAACCATTGGTACCACTGCGTGGTCATGGAAGGCCGTAACCGTGAAGTGCGTCGGTTGTGGGAATCCCAGGGGCTGGTGGTCAGCCGCTTGAAGCGCGTGCGTTTCGGTCCGGTGTTCCTGAACTCCGACCTGCCGATGGGTCGCTGGCGCGAGATGAGCCAACAGGAAGTCGACATTCTCAGCGCTGAAGTGGGCCTGAAGCCTGTCGCCATGCCGCAAATGACGGCCAAGACCAAGGACAAGCTGGAGCGTCTGCAGCGTCAGTCGTCGCGTCCGTTGGGCAAAGGCGAGCGCGTGCGTCAGCTGCGTCCGGCCAAGGACGCGGTGTCGGCTGACCGTCCTGCCCGCGAACCGCGTCTGGCCGACGGCGAGCGCCCTGCGCGCAAGCCTGCCGAGAACGGTCGCCCGGCACGTACGCCGCGTCCCGCCATTGGCGGTCGTGGTGACAATGCTCGTGGCGGTAACGCCCGAGGCGAGAGTCCTCGCTCCGACAGCGGTCGTGGCACGCCGGTCGCCGAGCGTCCGAGCGACATGAACAAGCGGCCTGCAAAGCCAAAGCCTTCGCGTCCCGGCATCGGCCTGGTGGATGACAAGACCCCGTCCGGCAAACGCCGCGGTCCGCCAAGTGGCTCCGGCCAACGCCCGGGCTTCGGCCGCCGCAAGCCTGAGTAATGCGGCAGTGAAACACTGACAGCGGTCTGCAACACGAAAAACGCCAGTCGAGAGACTGGCGTTTTTTTATGCGCGCTTATGATTCAGACGACGTAAGCGGTCCCGTCGAACACCACGCGCTTGTCCACGGCCAGTGATCCGCTGTTGAAGATCAGGTCCATGTGGTGACTGCCCTTGGCGCCGCCGCCCAAGCCTAGATGCAACCCGCAATGGCGCTCTTCGAAACCTGCGTTGCGCGCGTACAGCTGACTGACGCCTTCGTTGGTGCCGATCCCCAACTCCTCGATACGCCGGTTCGAGGGATTGGCGTCCAGATATTTATTGAAGTCGTGCTCCAGCCCCGGTACGTCGGTGGCGATGCGGGTCACAACGGAGTTCTCGATCCACAATTCCAGTGGTGATTCGATAATCCCGTATTTGCGCGCAAAAGGGATGGTGCTGAGAAACGTGCCAAGAAACCGCACATGACCGTTGATGGATTCGCTGTGGGTGGCAATCTCGCCGGGTGCCAGGTCGTAGTTGCCAACGCCGTTGATATTGGTCCACTTCTTTAGCTCGCGCAGCGGGGCCTCGAAGTACGAGCCGTGATCGTCGCTGAAGCTGAGGGTCTCGCCTTGGTTCATGGTGTCGATCAGCGCCGCATTCAGCTGCGCGATGCGCTCGGGCTCAATGCTGAAAGCATCGTAGAAATAGTCGCCGTAATCTTTGAACAGCAGGGATTTCTTCCACTGGGCCGACATCACTTCCTGCAACTGGCGTATGAACGGCGGCCCCTCCGCCCGAGGATTGGGCAGAGTTGAGGCGTCGTAGAACAGGACGAAAAGGTCAGAATCGGTGATTGCCTCTGCCAGTTCACCGACCGGGGAGGAGTCCAGCGGCAGGGTGTTGAAGCGAAAGCAATCCCGCGCCGTCGAGCTTTCAATAATGCCATCGATGATGCGGCGGTATTCCGGGGTGTGGGCCAAAAGTACCTGGGGAGTGGTCATGCCGGTAACGGCGGGGTGGCGTTGCAGGTAATACAGGAAATGTTCGATTGCGCTGCTGTTATCCATAGTGCGCTCCGCTGCGAATGCTCAAAACAAGAGGGCGAACGCGTCGGCCGCGTTCGCCCTTCGGCTGTTTTAGAACGGCCACATGGCGGTGCCAAACGCCACCACGGCGTCGGCTTGCATCATCTCCACAGCGGCATCATGAGTCGGTGCTTCAAACCAATCGTCCAATTGCAGTTCTTCTTCGAGAGCCAGTTCAACTGTTTGCATAGATGAATCTCCTGAGAATGACGTACTTGCCGAATGCAGCGAGGACCGTACCGCGGAAGTCACGCGTCCTCGTCATGGAAGCACACTGACCTTCGTGGCCAGCAAGCACTGAAAAAACTAGTGCAATAGTCAGCCTGTTGCAAAGTAAAAAATGAGTCGTAAATACTGGCATTTCGCCGAATTTTTCGAAACTTGCAGCGAAAACAACGTTAGGGAGCTTTCGATTTTGATGAATTATTTTTGCGACAGAATTGTGTCGCCCAGATTGGTGGCGGCAACTTCCCGGCTGAAGCCAGTCCGCCCGCCGGGAATTCTTTCGCCGC
This sequence comes from Pseudomonas lutea, assembly GCF_000759445.1. NCBI lineage: Bacteria > Pseudomonadati > Pseudomonadota > Gammaproteobacteria > Pseudomonadales > Pseudomonadaceae > Pseudomonas > Pseudomonas lutea. The sequence goes on along the minus strand of NZ_JRMB01000002.1, from coordinate 288,664 downwards.
CAAACGCCACGTGAGCGGTGTACAATGCGCGCCCGTTTTTTCTGTGGTCCATTGGCGTCTGGACGCCACCGCTCGGGATTATCCATCCCGTTTCCCTCCGCCGCGTCATGAGCGCGACGGGTTCGATTCCGTCACAGACCAGAACGCCAAGGTGGCTAGACAATGAGTGAACACATGTCCCATTCGGGCGACTTGAAGCGGGGTCTGAAAAACCGCCACATCCAGCTGATCGCCCTCGGTGGCGCGATCGGTACGGGCCTGTTCCTGGGTTCGGCAGGGGTCCTGAAATCTGCCGGCCCGTCGATGATCCTTGGCTACGCCGTGTGCGGCTTCATCGCTTTCATGATCATGCGCCAGTTGGGCGAGATGATTGTCGAAGAGCCGGTGGCCGGGTCGTTCAGCCACTTTGCGCACACCTACTGGGGCGGGTTTGCCGGGTTTCTGTCTGGCTGGAATTGCTGGGTCCTTTACATTCTGGTCGGCATGTCCGAACTGACCGCCGTGGGCAAATACGTCCAGTACTGGTGGCCGGAGATCCCTGCGTGGGCTTCGGCTGCGGTCTTCTTCGTGATGATCAACGTCATTAATCTTGCCAACGTGAAGGTGTTTGGCGAGGCCGAGTTCTGGTTCGCGATCATCAAGGTGGTGGCCATTCTGGGGATGATTGCGCTGGGCAGTTATCTGCTGGTGAGCGGCGAGGGCGGCCCGCAGGCCTCCGTCAGCAACCTGTGGGACCGGGGCGGTTTCTTCCCCCACGGCGTGAGCGGATTGGTGATGGCGCTGGCGTTTATCATGTTCTCCTTCGGCGGCCTGGAAATGCTCGGCTTTACCGCAGCGGAAGCCGATCAGCCGCGGACCATCATTCCGAAGGCAATCAATCAGGTCATCTACCGGATCCTGATTTTTTACATTGGCTCTCTGGTAGTGCTGCTGTCGCTGACACCCTGGGACGCGTTGCTTGTAGACCTCAATGCTTCCGGCGACGCCTACAGCGGCAGCCCTTTTGTGCATGTGTTCTCGATGCTCGGCAGCACCACAGCGGCGCACATCCTCAACTTTGTGGTTTTGACGGCAGCCCTGTCGGTGTACAACAGCGGCACCTATTGCAATGCGCGCATGCTGTTTGGCATGGCCGAGCAGGGCGATGCGCCGCAAGCGCTGGCGCGGGTTGACGGTCGGGGTGTTCCGGTGCGGGCGATCCTGGTCTCGGCGGCTGTGACGCTGATTGCGGTCCTGCTCAACTACCTGATGCCGCAGGGCGCGCTGGAGTTGCTCATGTCGCTGGTGGTCGCCACCCTGGTGATCAATTGGGCAATGATCAGCTATTCCCACCTCAAATTCCGTCAGCACCTGACCCGCATCGGTCAGCGCCCCCTGTTCAAAGCGCTGTGGTACCCCTTTGGGAACTACCTCTGCCTGGCGTTCGTGGCACTGATCTTGGTCATCATGCTGTTGATTCCGGGCATCCGTGTCTCGGTCTACGCCATTCCGGTATGGGTGGCGGTGATGTGGGCGTTTTACGTGGTCAAGAACAAACGCCTGGCCCGGAGCGAGTCGATGGCCCAGCGCACCTCGATCATCAAATAATGCGAAAGCCGCTGCCCGCCTGGCAGCGGTTTTTCAGGACCCAGGGTTTTCATGCTGATCATTTCCAACAACATCCACTTGCCGGACAGCGACGTCGAGCTGACCGCCATCCGTGCTCAGGGTGCGGGTGGTCAGAACGTCAACAAAGTCTCCAGCGCCGTGCACCTGCGGTTCGACATCAATGCCTCGTCGCTGCCGCCGTTCTACAAGGAACGTCTGCTGGCGCTGCGCGACAGTCGTATCACCAGCGAGGGCGTGGTCGTCATCAAGGCGCAACAATACCGGACCCAGGAACAGAACCGAGCCGATGCGCTGGAACGGTTGAGCGAGATCATTATCAGCGCCGGCAAGGTCGAGAAGAAGCGCCGACCGACCAAGCCCACCCTGGGCTCGAAGACGCGCCGGCTGGAGTCGAAAACCAAACGCGGGTCGATCAAGGCAGGGCGAGGCAAGGTCGATTTTTGACCGGTGGGGCTGTATCAGGCCGTCGCCTTTATTACCTTGCTGCCTGTCTGGAAAAAACGGCGACCTGGGCAGTTTTGCAGTCATAGGAGCCGGCTTGCTGGCGAACCGTAATGTGCCAGTGCGTCCCTGCTGGCCTGGCGTCACGCGGTCGTTGGCAACCAGGCTCCTGCAGCAATGGGGGCGTCAAACTGCGGCAGGTTTTTCGCGCATCGCCTTGGCCTGTTTGTGCAGATACACGCTCAGTCCAAGTCCGCTCACCGCGGCGAGGGCCGCAAACAGGAAGATTGACGCAAAGCCGAATCCTGCGGCGACAGCGCCCGCCACGGGCCCCGTGATGCCCAGCGACAAGTCGATAAACAGCGAGTACGCGCCCACCGCCGCACCGCGACTCGCCGGCGGCACCAAGTTGACCGCTTCGACGCCCAGGGCCGGGAACACCAAGGAGAACCCGAAGCCGGTCAGTGCGGCACCCGCCAGGGCCAGGTTCGGGTTGGGCGCCAGCCACAGCAACAGCAGGCCCAGCGTCTCTACCGACAGGCAGACGATCGCGACGCGGAAGCCGCCGAGGCGATTGATCAGGTTGCCAAACAGCAACCGCGCGCCGATAAAGCACGCACCGAACAGGCTCAGGCACAGCACCGCGTTGGGCCAGGAATGGCTGGCGTAATACAGCGTAATGAACGTTGCGATGGTGCCAAAACCGATGGAGCCCAGCGCCAGCCCAGTGCCATGGGGTAGCACACGGCCGAGTACGTGCAGGAACGGCAGCCGCTCGCCGTGGACTAGCGGTGCAGGGGTTTTCTTCCAGGCCAGGGAAATGCCCAGCGCGGCCAGCAGCATGATGCTGACCCCCATGCTCCACAGCCCCAGCGCGTTGACCAGCAGCACGCCCAGCGGAGCACCAATGGCCAGCGCGCCGTAGCTGGCGATGCCATTCCAGGAAATCACTTTTGCGGTATTGGCAGCGCCCACTCTGCCAATGCCCCAACCGATGGACCCCGATCCGACCAGGCTTTCTGCACTGCCAAGCACTAGACGACCGATGAACAGGCTGATCAGGCTGACCATTGGCCATGCGTCGAGCCAGTCGGCGAGGAGCATGAACACCCCACTCAAGCCGCAGCCGAACAGGCCGACGATCACCGCTTTTTTCGGGCCGCGGGTGTCGATGATGCGACCGGCATACGGACGGCTGAGGAGCGTCGCAAGGTATTGGACGCTGATGACCAGTCCGGCGGCCACCGCGCCGAAACCGAGATCGGTGTGGACATAGCCTGGCAATACGGCAAGCGGGATGCCGATATTCAGGTACCCGATGAAGGTGAACAGGACGATGGAAACAACCTGCAGCGTGACGGCCATAGGACGTTGAGGGACAGCGCTCGAAGCGTCTGGCATGGGCATAGATCCACGGTTACGACTGAAAGGAAAGGCGAGGGTTAAATCTGATTGAAGCGTAGACGCTTGAGTTCCCGCGAGGGCACATCAATAGCGAGGTGTGACTGTCGGTGGGGAAGAGAATCGGGACGATCTGGAGTCGGGACGACTCGGATGTGAGCAGGGGTACAAACTGGCGCGAATGATTCAGCCCTTATGGAAATACGCCTTGAAGACGCTCTTCCATAGGGGCTGAAAAATCAGCCTTTAGCGCGGGCTTTGGGCTTTGTTGCGGTCACTGCTTTTGCTGCCTGCCTTCATTTCGATCGGCTGACCGAGTTCCTGGCGAGCTGCTGCGCTTTGCTGGGTCTGGCTTGGGAAGGGGAAGTTGGGGATTTCATGCATATCGTCGCTCCTCACAAGTTGTTGCCGCTGAATTGAACAGCGCGTCCTAAAACGCTCAGGGAGGATACAGCAGTACAAATGACAATCAGACTTTTAAATGCGGGCCGCCGGTCATGTAGTGAACACGCGCAGCTACAACACGCCTTCTGGATGCGGACGGAGCAGTGAAGAGCCCGCGGGCCCGCGAACGCCTGGTCCTGAATGCCTGGCCCCGCATGCCGTTGCGCACACAGGCCTGGCTAATCGCAGGCCAGTGTGCGCGGCACGCTGCCGTCTCAGTCCTGACACACCGCAGCAAACGCCGCCGCCAGTTCGTCCAGCCGCTTTGCGTCGATGCCTGCAATGTTGGCTCGCCCGGCCGCCACCATGTACACGCTATGCTCGTTGCGCAGGCGATCCACTTGGTGGTCGTTCATGCCAGTGTAGGAAAACATTCCGCGTTGCACGGCAATGTGAGCGAAGCGTTCGCCCAGGCCCAGCGGGGTCAGCGCGTCGACAAGGCCCACGCGCAGCTGTGCTATACGGCTGCGCATGGCTTCGACCTCTTCGGCCCACAGCGCTTTCAACTCGGGATCACCCAGGATTTCGGCGACCACCGCAGCGCCATGATCCGGCGGGTTGGACCACAGATTACGGGCCGTGGCTGACAGTTGGCTGCGTACATCAAGCAGCTTTTCCGGGGTGTCTGCGCAGACCAGCAACGCGCCCGTGCGCTCACGATAAAGGCCGAAATTCTTCGAGCACGAGCTGGTGATCAGCAGCTCGGGCAGCGCCGCGGCAAACAGCCTCACCGCCCATGCGTCTTCCTCCAGACCATCGCCAAAGCCCTGGTACGCGAAGTCAATCAACGGCAGCAGGTTGCGTTGTTTGACGATCTCAAGCACCGCATGCCAGTCATCCTGGGAGAGGTCAAAACCCGTAGGGTTGTGGCAACACGCATGCAGCAGCACGACGTCGCCTTCGGGGATGGTGTTCAGCGTCTCCAGCATGGCTGGCACGTTGAGCGTGTTGTCGCTGCCCACGTAAGGATAGTGACTGACCTTCAGGCCGGCAGCGGCATAGATGGTTTCGTGGATCGGCCAGGTCGGATCGCTCAGCCAGACGCCTTTGCCGGGGAGGCAATTGGCAATGAAATCTGCGCTCAGTCGCAGCGCGCCGGTACCGCCGGGTGTTTGCGTGGCGCCGACACGTTTGCTCGCTATCAGGGGCGAATCGCCTCCCATGACCAGCTCACAGATCAGCGTGCCGAAACGCGGTTCGCCATGCCCGCCGATGTAACTTTTGGTGGGCTGCGAGTCCACCAGGCGCTGCTCGGCGAGTTTCACTGCGCGCGGAATGGTCGTCAGGCCCTGCGCGTCTTTATAGACCCCAACGCCCAGATCGAACTTGTTCGGGTTCGGGTCTTTGGCATAAGCCTGGATCAGGCCCAGGATGGGATCGTCCGGTACGCGCTGAATCTGTGAGAAATGCATTTACTTACGGCCCTCGGCGCCTTTGGCCACCTCGTCTGTGCGGGAGGCCATGATGAAGTCATTGCGGTGCAGCCCCTTGATCGAGTGGCTCCACCAGGTCACGGTCACCTTGCCCCATTCGGTCAGCAGACCTGGGTGGTGACCTTCGGCCTCGGCAATTTCGCCGACCGCGTTGGTAAACGCCAGCGCAAATTTGAAATTCTTGAACAGAAAGACTTTTTCCAGCTGCATGACGCCGTCACGCACCTCGATGTTCCAGTCTGGGATCTGTCTTAGCAGGTCGGGCAGCTCGGCCTCGCTGACTTGAGGGGCATCGGCGCGGCAGGCTTCGCACTGGGATTGGTTGAGAGCGGTCATGGAGAGGTTCCTTTATCGGGGATCGGGTTCAGGCGGCCCGGGGTTCAGGCGGCTTTTGTCTTGGCGGGAAACTTCGGTGCGTGCAGGCCTTTTTCGCAGGCCGTACGGGTCATGCCCATGATGTCTTCCTGCGCGAGGTCGAAGAGACGCTTGAGGTCAGGCAGCACAAAATAAAGCGGCTGCAAAATGTCGATTCGGTAAGGCGTACGCATGGCTTCAATGGGGTCGAACGGCTGATGCTCGGGGGTTGATGACACGCTGTACACCGTTTCCTTGGGCGAGGAAAGGATGCCACCACCATAGATTTTGCGCCCCTGCGGTGTGTCGACCAGTCCAAACTCGATGGTCATCCAGTAGAGGCGGGCAAGATACACCCGCTGCTCTTTGCTGGCTGCCAGACCGAGCTTGCCGTAAGTGTGGGTAAATTCTGCAAACCAGGGGTTGGTCAGCAACGGGCAGTGTCCGAAAACCTCATGAAAGATGTCGGGCTCTTGCAGATAGTCGAGCTCTTCCTGGCTACGAATGAAGGTCGCGACGGGAAATCGCTTGCTCGCCAGCAGTTCGAAGAATGTCTGAAAGGGGATCAACGCGGGTACGCGCTCCACTTGCCAGCCCGTAGTGGCACCGAGAACGCGATTGATCTCGCCCAGTTGCGGGATGCGGTCGTGAGGCAACGCGAGCTGATCGATTCCATCCAGGTACTCCTGGCAGGCGCGCCCTTCGACAACCTTCAGTTGCCGCGTGATCAGCGTGTTCCAGACCTGGTGCTCGGCCTCGGGGTAGTCAATAAACCCGGTGGCGTCCGGCTCGCGGGCGACGTAATGCGTACTCATGCGGCTCTCCTGAATGGCTTGTTCTTATATGCAGCAAAGCGGTCGCGCGTTGGCGCAGCGCTCTATAGATAGCCGATTCTCCGGGTTGGATGTCGCAGGGCTTATATGAAAGGGCTGTAGATGGTTTGCCAAAACGTAAAGAAATCGTGACAGCTAGAGCGTTTGTGGAGGAACGGCGGGGATTATCGCGGCCCATACGGCTTGTGCTGTCACGTATTCTTGACGGTAAACTCTTCTGCATCCGTAATCGCTGCCACGTCGAAGAGAACTTATGCGTATCAAAGTCCATTGCCAGAACCGAGTTGGCATCCTGCGGGACATTCTTGAACTGCTGGTGGCCTACGGCGTGAACGTCTCCGGCGGTGAAGTAGGAGGCGAGCATGGCGATGCCATTTATCTGCGCTGCCCGAATCTGATCAATCTGCAGTTTCAGGCGCTAGTGCCAAAATTCGAGACCGTTGCCGGCGTGTTCGGCGTCAAGCGTGTGGGATTGATGCCCAGCGAGCGTCGGCACATGGAGCTGAATGCCTTGCTGGGAGCGTTGGAATTCCCTGTGTTGTCCATCGACATGGGCGGCTCGATCGTGGCCGCGAACCGCGCCGCCGCTCAGTTGCTCGGCGTGCGGGTCGATGAGGTTCCAGGCATTCCGCTTTCACGTTACGCCGAAGATTTTGATCTGCCGCAGTTGGTGCGCGCCAATCGCTCGCGCATTAACGGTCTGCGCGTGAAGGTGAAAGGCGACATCTTTCTCGCGGACATCGCCCCTTTGCAATCAGAGCATGAGGACAGCGAAGCCATGGCTGGCGCGGTGCTGACGCTGCACCGTGCAGATCGCGTTGGCGAGCACATCTATAACGTGCGCAAGCAGGAACTGCGGGGCTTTGACAGCATCTTTCAGAGCTCCAGGGTGATGGCGGCGGTGGTCAGGGAAGCGCGACGCATGGCGCCACTGGACGCGCCATTGTTGATCGAAGGCGAAACTGGTACGGGGAAGGAGTTGCTTGCGCGGGCCTGCCACTTGGCGAGCCCGCGCGGTCAGTCGCCCATGATGGCGCTCAATTGCGCCGGTTTTTCCGAGTCCATGGCCGAGACAGAGCTGTTTGGCTACGGCCCCGGCGCATTCGAAGGGGCACGCGCGGAAGGCAAGCTGGGTTTGCTCGAACTGACGTCGGGCGGGACCTTGTTTCTCGACGGCGTAGCGGAAATGAGCGCGCGATTGCAGGCAAAATTGCTGCGCTATTTGCAGGAGGGTTGCTTTCGGCGTGTAGGCAGCGATGAAGAGGTGTACCTGGACGTGCGGATCATCTGCGCGACCCAAGTGGACCTGTCGGAACTCTGCGCCCGAGGCGAGTTTCGTCAGGACCTTTACCACCGGTTGAACGTCCTCTCGCTGCACATTCCGCCTTTGAGGGAATGCCTGGATGGCCTCGCGCCGCTGGTGGAACACTTCGTTGATCAGGCCAGTCGGCAGATCGGGTGCGCGTTACCCAGACTGACGCCGGATGCGATGGCGCGCCTTAGCCAATACCACTGGCCTGGCAATGTGCGGCAACTGGAAAACGTATTGTTCCAGGCTGTTTCATTGTGTGACGGTAAGTGGGTAAAGCCTGAGCATATTCGTCTGCCCGATTACGGCGTTAGGCAGCCCCTGGGAGATTTCTCACTTGAAGGCGGATTGGACGATATGGTGGGACGGGTCGAGAAGGCGGTGCTCGAACAGTTATATGCAGCGCACCCAAGCAGTCGCCTATTGGGGAAGCGATTGGGTGTTTCCCATACAACGGTCGCCAACAAGTTAAAGCAGTACGGAATTGGCCAGCGACAGTGACTCATTGATAAACACCTGCAGGAGCGCGCTTGCCCGCAAATCGATTGTCTGGCATTGCATATTTAAACGGGCAAACCCTTTTCGCGGGCAAGCGCGCTCCTACACCTAGATGGCGCGCTGTCTACTTGGCTAATCATCGACGCAGTACCGAATAGGCCATTGCCAGTGATTTATCGATAAACACCTGTAGGAGCGCGCTTGCCCGCGAATCGATTGTTCTGGCATTGCATGTTTAAACGGGCACACCCTTTTCGCGGGCAAGCGCGCCTATAAGTAGGCGGCGCTCAGCCCTGCGTGACCACCTGCTGATCAGCCGTTGCTGCAACCATTGCCCATGACCTGATACTCAAGCACATGGCGTTTGCCGTGCGAGTCGTCGTAAGTCATATGCTGCGGCACCACCCTGCAGACGTTGGGTACTTCGTCCACCGATATGACTTTGGCAATATCAAGTTTGGTGCCGTATTTGTATTCCTCGACGCGCTGTTGTTGAGCGGCTACTTTTGCGCCAGATTCTTCTGCCATTGCCATGGCGCTGAAACCACAAAGAGCCATTACAACCAGTGCAGCTTTCATTACTTTATTCCTCTAAGTTGCTTCGTTGCCCAGCGGCGCAGAAAGTGCGGTCGGCAGGGCGCACAGATCCTTTGTAAGGCTCTGAGTGAAGCGAATAATAATCGGGTGGTTTGATTGACAGCCCAGTGGGGGGAACTGTTGCCAATCAATCGTTTGCCGTGTTGGCGGAACGAATTCTATGCCCCTGTCGGGGATTCATATAGAAACCATTCTGATAAAGACTGTTGAGCAAATCGGCAATAATCATCATTCCGGCTCATCAGCACAGGCTGCGCTACGCTTCAGGACCTGCCCGGCATGAAGCTTTGTCTGAAAGCGGGCACTTGGGGTGCGTTCGGGGCTATGCTCGGGGTCGGTAAGACCATCGTCGAATGGCCATTCAGGCCATCGGCAGATACAACAGGGCCATAAAACAACAACATTTCCACCGAGGTAAGAAAGATGAGTGCGGCTTCCCTGTACCCCGTCCGCCCTGAAGTGGCAGCCACGACGCTGACTGACGAGGCGACCTACAAGGCGATGTACCAGCAGTCGGTGGTCAATCCCGATGGCTTCTGGCGCGAGCAAGCCCAACGCCTTGACTGGATCAAGCCTTTTACTACCGTCAAACAGACCTCCTTCGACGACCACCGCGTCGATATCAAATGGTTCGCCGACGGCACTTTGAACGTTTCCTACAACTGTCTCGACCGCCATCTGGCCGAGCGCGGTGATTCGATCGCCATCATCTGGGAAGGCGACGACCCTTCCGAGAGCCGCAATATTACCTACCGCGAACTGCATGAAGAAGTCTGCAAGTTCGCCAACGCATTGCGCGGCCAGGATGTCCATCGCGGCGACGTGGTGACCATCTACATGCCAATGATCCCCGAAGCCGTGGTCGCCATGCTGGCCTGCGCGCGGATCGGTGCGATTCATTCGGTGGTGTTCGGCGGCTTCTCGCCTGAAGCACTGGCCGGTCGCATCATCGACTGCAAATCGAAAGTGGTGATCACCGCTGACGAAGGCCTGCGTGGCGGCAAGAAAACCGCGATGAAGGCCAACGTCGACCGGGCGCTGACCAACCCGGAAACTGCCAGCGTGCAGAAGGTCATCGTGTGCAAGCGCACCGGTGGCGATATCGAATGGAACCGTCACCGCGACATCTGGTACCACTCGCTGCTGGACGTGGCCTCCAGCACTTGCGCGCCGAAGGAAATGGGCGCCGAAGAGTCGCTGTTCATCCTTTACACCTCCGGCTCCACCGGCAAGCCCAAGGGCGTGTTGCACACCACCGCAGGCTATTTGTTGTATGCCGCCCTGACCCATGAGCGGGTGTTCGACTACCGCCCGGGTGAAGTTTACTGGTGCACCGCTGACGTCGGCTGGGTCACCGGCCATAGCTACATCGTCTACGGGCCACTGGCCAATGGCGCGACCACGCTGCTGTTCGAGGGCGTTCCGAACTACCCGGACATCACCCGCGTGTCGAAAATAGTCGACAAGCACAAGGTCAATATTCTCTACACCGCGCCAACCGCCATCCGCGCAATGATGGCCGAAGGCACCAAGGCTGTGGATGGCGCAGACGGCTCGAGCCTGCGCCTGCTGGGTTCGGTGGGCGAGCCGATCAACCCGGAAGCCTGGAACTGGTACTACAACACCGTTGGCAACAAGAATTGCCCGATCGTCGACACCTGGTGGCAAACCGAAACCGGCGGCATCCTTATCAGCCCGTTGCCGGGGGCCATTGCCCTCAAGCCGGGCTCGGCTACGCGTCCGTTCTTTGGCGTGATTCCGGCGCTGGTGGATAACCTCGGCAATCTGATCGAAGGCGCGGCCGAAGGCAATCTGGTGATTCTTGACTCCTGGCCGGGTCAGTCGCGCAGTCTGTACGGCGATCACGACCGTTTCGTCGACACTTACTTCAAGACGTTCCGTGGCATGTACTTCACCGGTGACGGCGCCCGTCGCGATGAAGACGGCTATTACTGGATCACCGGTCGCGTCGACGACGTGCTTAACGTGTCCGGTCACCGCATGGGCACCGCCGAGATCGAAAGTGCCATGGTTGCTCACCCTAAAGTTGCCGAAGCGGCGGTAGTGGGCGTGCCGCACGACTTGAAAGGGCAGGGCATCTACGTCTACGTCACGCTCAATGGCGGGGAAGTGCCGGACGAGGCGCTGCGTATCGAGCTGCGCAACTGGGTGCGCAAGGAAATCGGTCCAATTGCTTCGCCGGATGTCATTCAATGGGCGCCGGGTTTGCCGAAGACGCGTTCCGGCAAAATCATGCGCCGGATTCTGCGCAAGATTGCGACCGGGGAGTACGACGCGCTGGGCGATATTTCCACGCTGGCCGACCCGGGTGTGGTTGCGCATCTGGTGGAGACCCACAAGACCATGAACGTCGCCTGACGGTCGTGCTTCGCAAGATCCAGAGCGTCTGCCTAACGGCAGACGTTTCGCCTTCGGCGAGTTACTTGGAAAGGTCGAAAGTCGCACCATCCCCAAGTAACCAAGGGTGCTTGCTCCTGGTTTGGTCCCTCCTTCGTCGGAATACCCTCACTCCGGTCCCGCTCCGGGGCCCGCCGCCATCCGCCATCCATGGCGGGGGGCGGCTCTCGCGGCATCCATGCCGCTCGGCCCATTTCACGAGACCTGCATTCAGCCTGCAACCCAAGTCGCGTTTGGCGGTGTCTGGGCTATTGCGTAGAAGGTCAACAGCAACAGCAACAGCTTCCCGGCTAAAGCCGGTCCCACTGCTGCGTTGGTCTCCCTGGCTAGAGCAGGTTCCGCTGCTGTGCTGGTCCCTCTGGCTAAAACCATTCCCAGTGCTGTGCTGGTTCCTCTGGCAAAGCAGGTCCCACTGCTGCGTTGGTCTCGCTGGCTGAATGCAAGCCTCTGTAGGAGCCGGCTTGCTGGCGAAAGCATTTATCCAGCCGCCATCTACATACCAGACCCACCGCGTTCGCCAGCAAGCCGGCTCCTACAGGGGGGGCTGCGTTCATCCAGTCTGACCAGCGCAGGTACCGGCTTCAGCCGGAAAGCCATTGATCCTTCCATGCCGGTCCATCCTTGGTCTGCGCTTGGTCTGCGCTTGGTCTGCTCTTGATGTCCTTGATGTCCTTGATGTCCTTGATGCTCTTAATCCGCCCTTGATCTGCTTCTGATTTTCCTACGCAAAAAGCTCATACACCGCCAATCGCGACTTGGGTGCAGGCTGAACGCAGGTCTCGCGCAGTGGGCCGAGCCGCATGGATGCGGCGAGAGCGCCGTCAGGACATGGATGTCCGTTCGGCGCGGGCCCACGGAGCGGGACCGGAGTGAAGGAACCCCGACGCAGGAGGGGCCAAACCAGGAGCACAAGCCCTTGGTTACTTGGGGCTTTATCAAGTAACTCGCCGAAGGCGAAACAGTCTGCCGTTAGGCGGACGCTCTTAAAACCCTAAGCACCGGTGGAGAACCGGGATATATCGATTTGTTACCAAACACCCAACTCGGTAACCTCGCGCACCGGAGTGGGGCATTTCGACTCGACCCCAACGCATTTTATCGGCCTGCAGAAACCTGCTCCCACGCTGCGCTTGCCGGATCACAAGGCTTTGCCAATAATGGGCGCGTTATTTGCTTCGTTGATAGGTTTGCCCGGTCGGGCAGTTTCACAAAGCTTTTTGGATGTCAATCGTGTGGTCGTAGTTTTCATGCGCTTCTGTAACTTGTTGTCGCATTGAAGAAATATCGACTTTCCGCCTGCCGCTAAAATGCCGATCACTCGCCGAAAGCCTGTCGGGACTGATACCCGACGGCACATCGCGTCGCAATTTCTGATTCCTCCTGCTCATTGAGCGTTTTCGCTCACTGCCATTTGTCGCGTTATACCGATGGAGTTCCAAGAAATGAAAAAGCTCATGCTGCTGGGTGCGCTGGCACTGTCCGTACTGGCACAGCCAACGTTCGCCGATGAAAAGCCCCTCAAAATCGGTATCGAAGCGGCATACCCTCCATTTGCTTCGAAGGCGCCGGATGGCAACATCGTCGGTTTCGACTACGACATCGGCAACGCCCTGTGCGAAGAGATGAAAGTCAAATGCGTATGGGTCGAGCAAGAATTCGACGGCCTGATCCCTGCTCTGAAAGTGCGCAAGATCGACGCCATTCTGTCCTCGATGTCCATCACCGAAGACCGCAAGAAGTCCGTCGACTTCACCAACAAGTACTACAACACCCCGGCCCGTCTGGTCATGAAGCAAGGCACTGCCATCAGTGATGGCATGACCGAGCTCAAGGGCAAGAACATCGGCGTGCAGCGAGGTTCGATCCACGAGCGTTTCGCCAAGGAAGTCCTTGCTCCGCTGGGTGCTGAAATCAAGCCCTACAGCTCCCAGAATGAAATCTACCTGGACATCGGCGCCGGTCGCCTCGATGGCACCCTGGCGGATGCGACCTTGCTGCAGGACGGCTTCCTCAACACCGATTCCGGTAAAGGTTTTGCCTTCGTCGGTCCGGCCTTCACCGACGTCAACTACTTCGGTGACGGCGTCGGCATTGCCGTGCGCAAGGGCGACAAGGCTGATCTGGACAAGCTCAACGCAGCCATCGCGGCCATTCGTGCCAATGGCAAATACAAAGCCATCCAGGACAAGTACTTCGACTTCGACATCTACGGCAAGTAACGTGGTTTGAAGCCGTCAATGGCGCAAGCAGCAGGTCCTGTACCGACTGATTGCGCCATTTTTCTATCCCGCGCTTGAGGGCCAAACAACATGTTGAAAGGTTACGGAGCCGTCATTCTCGACGGCGCATGGCTGACCTTGCAGCTCGCTCTGTGCTCCATGGCGCTGGCGATCGTGCTCGGCCTGATCGGCGTGGCATTGCGGCTGTCGCCGGTGCGCTGGCTGGCGTGGCTGGGCGACCTGTATTCCACCGTGATCCGCGGCATTCCCGATCTGGTGCTGATTCTGCTGATTTTCTACGGCGGTCAGGACCTGCTCAACCGCATCGCGCCACTGCTCGGCCATGACGACTATATTGACCTGAACCCGCTGGTGGCCGGTATCGGCACGCTGGGTTTCATTTTTGGTGCGTACCTTTCTGAGACCTTTCGCGGCGCATTCATGGCGATTCCTAAAGGGCAGGCCGAAGCCGGCATGGCCTATGGCATGAGCGGCGGGCGGGTGTTTTTCCGTATTCTTGTCCCGCAGATGATTCGTCTGGCGATTCCCGGCTTCACCAATAACTGGCTGGTACTGACCAAGGCCACGGCGCTGATTTCCGTGGTTGGTTTGCAGGACATGATGTTCAAGGCCAAGCAGGCGGCAGATGCCACCCGCGAACCCTTTACTTTCTTCCTCGCAGTCGCGGCCATGTACCTGGTAATCACCAGTGTCTCGCTGCTGGTACTGCGCTACATCGAAAAGCGCTACTCGGCTGGCGTAAGGGTGGCGGACCTATGATCTTCGATTACAACGTGGTCTGGGAAAACCTGCCGCTGTATTTCGGCGGCCTGCTGGTTACCCTCAAACTTCTCGCCCTGTCGTTGTTTTTCGGCTTGCTTGCAGCGTTGCCGCTGGGCCTGATGCGCGTGTCGAAAATCGCCTGGGTGAACCTGCTGGCCTGGAGCTACACCTACGTCATCCGCGGCACGCCGATGCTCGTGCAGTTGTTCCTCATCTATTACGGGCTGGCGCAATTCGAGGCGGTGCGTGAAAGCGTGCTGTGGCCGTGGCTGTCGAGCGCGACGTTCTGCGCCTGCCTGGCCTTCGCGATCAACACCAGCGCTTACACCGCCGAAATCATTGCCGGCAGCCTCAAATCCACGCCGCCGGGCGAGATCGAAGCGGCGCGCGCCATGGGCATGTCCAAAGCCAAGATGTACCGCCGGATCCTGCTGCCATCGGCCTTGCGTCGCGCATTGCCGCAGTACAGCAACGAAGTGATCATGATGCTGCAGACCACCAGCCTGGCGTCCATCGTCACGCTGATCGACATCACCGGCGCGGCGCGCACCGTCAACGCGCAGTTCTACTTGCCGTTCGAGGCCTACATCACGGCAGGCGTGTTCTACCTGTGCCTGACGTTCATTCTGGTGAAACTGTTCAAGCTGGCCGAGCGCCGCTGGCTCAGTTACCTCGCGCCGAGGAAGCACTGATATGCAGCGCATCGATCACGACCTGCCATGGGGCAACCTTGGCACCCAGCGTACGTTGAGCGTGTTCCGCTTCGGTCAGGGCGAGCGCAAGGCCTACATTCAGGCCAGCCTGCACGCCGATGAACTGCCCGGCATGCGCACCGCCTGGGAGCTGAAGAAGCGCCTTGTTCAGCTCGAAGAGCAGGGCTTGCTCAACGGCGTCATCGAGCTGGTGCCGGTCGCCAACCCGATTGGCCTGGGCCAGCTGTTGCAAGGCAATCACCAGGGACGTTTTGAATACGGCAGCGGCAAGAACTTCAATCGCGATTTCACCGAGTTGAGCGCGCCGGTGGCTCAAGCACTGGCGGGCAAGCTGGGCGATGATCCCCACGCCAACACTCGACTGATTCGTCAGGCCATGGCCGATGTACTCGCCCAGTTGCCACCTGCCGGCAGTGAGCTGGCCGGCATGCAGCGGGTGTTGCTGAGTCACGCCTGCACCGCCGACGTCGTGCTGGACCTGCATTGCGACACCGATGCGTCGCTGCACATGTACGCCTTGCCGCAGCACTGGCCGCAGTGGCGTTCGCTGTCCGCGCATCTGGGGGTGACCGTCGCGCTGCTGGCCGAAGATTCCGGCGGCAGCTCGTTCGACGAAGCCTGTTCGCTGCCGTGGTTGCGGTTGTCCAAGCAGTTCCCCGACGCGCAGATCCCTCTGGCGTGTCTGGCGACCACGCTGGAGCTGGGCGGCCAGGCCAACACCGGCAAGGCCGAGGCCGAGGCTTACGCTGAAGGTATTCTGGCGTTTCTGGGCGAGCAGGGGCTGATCAACGGCGAGTGGCCGCAGCCTGGCTATGAGGCCTGCGAAGGCATGCCGTTCGAAGGCACCGAAATGATTTACGCGCCCCATCCCGGCGTGCTGACCTTCCTGCGCCCGGCCGGGGCCTGGGTGGAACCCGGCGAGCCGCTGTTTGAAGTCATCGACCCGTTGACCGATCGCGCCACCACCGTCTGTGCCGGCACGGCCGGGGTGTTGTTTGCCATCGAAAAACTGCGTTACGCCCAGCCGGGTTTCTGGATGGCCAAAGTGGCCGGCCGCACGCCCCTGCGCAGCGGTCGCCTGCTCAGCGACTGATTACTTGTGAGAACCGACATCATGAACAAACTGGAAGTCCAGGACCTGCACAAGTGCTACGGCAGTCACGAAGTGCTCAAAGGCGTTTCGCTGACCGCCAAGGCCGGCGATGTCATCAGCATCATCGGCTCCAGCGGCTCGGGCAAAAGCACGTTTTTGCGTTGCATCAATCTGCTGGAACAACCCAAGTCAGGCCGTATCCTGCTCAACAACGAAGAGCTCAAGCTTGTTTCCAACAAGAACGGCGGTCTGAAAGCTGCCGACCCGAAACAGTTGCAGCGCATGCGCTCGCGCCTGTCGATGGTGTTTCAGCATTTCAACCTGTGGTCGCACATGACTGCGCTGGAAAATATCATCGAAGCGCCTGTCCATGTACTGGGTGTACCGAAGAAAGAGGCGCTGGAAAAGGCCGAACATTATCTGAACAAGGTCGGTGTTTCGCACCGCAAGGACGCCTATCCAGGGCATATGTCCGGCGGCGAGCAGCAGCGCGTGGCAATTGCCCGCGCGCTGGCGGTTGAGCCGGAAGTCATGCTGTTCGACGAACCAACATCCGCGCTGGACCCCGAGCTGGTCGGCGATGTGTTGAAGGTCATGCAGGCGCTGGCGCTGGAAGGCCGGACCATGGTTGTGGTGACCCATGAAATGGGTTTTGCGCGGGAAGTGTCGAACCAGCTTATTTTCCTGCACAAGGGCCTGGTCGAGGAGTGCGGCAACCCGCGTGAGGTGTTGGTCAATCCGAAGTCCGAGCGCTTGCAGCAATTTCTGTCCGGCAGTTTGAAGTAAGACGCCGCTGCGTTTGCGCGGTGCGTTTTGCCTCACAACGGTGCATGCTGCGCGTCGTTCAGCCTGCCGCCCCCGCCTGAACGATAAACGAGTTTCCATCGCACGCCCGGCGTGCGACTCCTATCAGCGACACGTTTCGGATTGCACGCCATGACTGCCCATCGAATCGGATTTCTCATCTGGCCCGGCACCAAAGCCTTGACCCTGGCGCTGGCCGAGGAAGCCCTGCGTGTTGCTCAGCGCGTTCATCCCGAAGTGGTTTACGAGCTGTCATTTCTGCAAGCCGAGCCACCGGTAGAAAACACCGGCTGGCAACTGCCCGGGGAGCCGTGGGTGGGGCGTCTGGAGGGGTTTCAGAAGGTTTTTCTGCTGGCTGACGAGCCCCCTGCGCCTATGTCGTCTGCGCTGGGCGGCTCCCTCAAACAGTTGGTCCGCGCCGGCTGTGTCATCGGCGGGCTCTCGGCGGGCGTCTATCCACTGGCCCAATTGGGCCTGCTGGATGGCTACCGGGCCGCAGTGCATTGGCGCTGGCAGGACGACTTCGCCGAACGCTTTCCCAAAGTCATTGCCACCAGTCATTTGTTCGATTGGGATCGCGACCGCTTGACGGCGTGCGGCGGGATGTCGGTTCTGGACTTGTTGCTGGCGGTGCTGGCGCGGGACCATGGCGCCGAACTGGCCGGCGCCGTGTCCGAGGAACTGGTGGTCGAGCGCATCCGCGAAGGCGGCGAGCGCCAGCGCATTCCGTTGCAGAACCGTCTGGGTTCCAGCCACCCGAAGCTGACCCAGGCCGTGCTGTTGATGGAAGCCAACATCGAAGAGCCGCTGACCACTGATGAAATCGCTCAGCACGTGTGCGTGTCCCGACGCCAGCTGGAGCGCATCTTCAAGCAGTACCTCAACCGCGTGCCAAGCCAGTATTACCTGGAGCTGCGCCTGAACAAGGCCCGCCAGATGCTGATGCAGACCAGCAAATCGATCATCCAGATCGGCTTGTCATGTGGGTTCTCTTCGGGGCCGCACTTCTCCAGCGCCTACCGCAACTTCTTCGGTGCAACCCCACGCGAGGACCGCAATCAGCGCCGCAGCAGCAGCCCGTTCGAATTGTCATCGGTGCCCGCCGAGCGCGGTTGAGACGTGCGTCGGTCCTGTTGCATCGCAGCACTGCTACAGCCACGCGCCAACGTTTGAACTGCGCCATTGCGACGCAATTTGTCGCATTGCCGAAAACTCCGGAAAAACCCGGTTTGGCGCTATAAGAAGTTGTCGCTTGGCGGCAAGGCCCGGCCCGAATCAGTCCTTACAATCCTTCCATCGCTCGCCAGTTCCAGGCAGGCGTTCCTCTTCAGGAGACTCCGATGTCCGTTGAGCAAGTACCGGTGCAACGTGCCGATTTCGACCAGGTAATGGTTCCCAACTATGCCCCGGCAGCGTTCATTCCTGTCCGTGGGCAGGGCTCTCGTGTCTGGGACCAGTCGGGCCGTGAATTGATCGATTTCTCCGGCGGCATCGCAGTCAACGTGCTGGGCCACGCACACCCGGCGCTGGTCGGCGCGCTGACCGAGCAGGCCAACAAGCTGTGGCATGTCTCCAACGTATTCACCAATGAGCCGGCACTGCGCTTCGCCAAAAAACTGGTCGATGCCACGTTCGCCGACCGCGTGTTCTTCTGTAACTCCGGCGCTGAAGCCAACGAAGCTGCCTTCAAGCTGGCGCGTCGCGTGGCCCATGACCTGTACGGCCCGGACAAGTACGAAATCGTCGCTGCCCTGAACAGCTTCCATGGCCGCACGCTGTTCACCGTGAGCGTCGGCGGTCAGCCGAAGTACTCCGATGGCTTCGGTCCGAAAATCACCGGTATCACTCACGTCCCCTTCAATGACCTCGATGCGCTGAAAGCCGCCGTCTCGGACAAGACCTGCGCCGTGGTGCTGGAGCCGATTCAGGGCGAGGGCGGCGTATTGCCTGCCGAGCTGGAATACCTGCAAGGTGCGCGCAAGCTGTGTGACGAGCACAACGCGCTGCTGGTGTTCGACGAAGTGCAAAGCGGCATGGGCCGCAGCGGCCATCTGTTCGCCTACATGCATTACGGCGTGACACCGGACATCCTCTCCAGCGCCAAGAGCATCGGCGGCGGCTTCCCGATGGCGGCCATGCTGACCACTGAAAAACTGGCCAAGCATCTGGCCGTTGGCGTTCATGGCACCACTTACGGCGGCAACCCGCTGGCGTGCGCGGTGGGCGAGGCGGTCATTGATGTGGTCAACACCCCTGAAGTGCTGGCAGGCGTGAACGCCAAGCACGAGCTGTTCAAGGCCCGTCTGGAAAGGATCGGCCAGCAATACGGCGTATTCACTAAGGTGCGTGGCATGGGCCTGTTGATCGGCTGCGTGCTGACGGACGCCTGGAAAGGCAAGGCCAAGGACTTTTTCAACGCTGCCGAGCAGGCGGGTGTGATGGTGTTGCAAGCCGGTCCCGACGTGGTGCGCTTCGCGCCAAGTCTGGTGGTTGAAGACGCCGATATTGAAGAAGGCCTGAATCGCTTTGAACGCGCGGTTGCCCAACTCACTGGCGCGTGAAATCGCTTTAAATCGGTAGGAGCCGGCTCGCTGGCGGACGCGTTGCGTCGGCGACGTCATGGTCGATTGTCCCGACGCCTCGCCAGCAGGCCGGCTCCTACAGATCGTAGACACGCAGCATTTTTTATCTTTCGCCGTTTAACCGGCCCGATTTTTTTCCAAGGAGTGACACCATGCTGGTGATGCGCCCCGCGCAAATGGCCGATCTGAGCGAGGTCCAACGACTCGCTGCAGACAGCCCGATTGGTGTCACGTCCCTGCCGGATGACGCTGGACGTCTGAGTGACAAGATTGCGGCGTCCGAGGCTTCCTTCGCTGCAGAAGTGAGCTTCAACGGCGAGGAGACTTACTTCTTCGTGCTCGAAGACACCGAATCCGGGCGTCTTGTAGGCTGCTCCGGGATCGTTGCGTCGGCGGGCTATTCCGAGCCGTTTTACAGCTTTCGCAACGAAACCTTCGTGCATGCCTCCCGCGAGCTGAAGATCCACAACAAGATCCACGTGCTTTCTCAGTGCCATGACCTGACGGGCAACAGCCTGCTCACCAGCTTCTACGTGCTGCCTGAACTGGTGGGCACACTGTGGTCGGAACTCAACTCGCGCGCACGTCTGTTGTTCGTCGCCAGCCACCCGGAGCGCTTCGCTGACTCGGTGGTCACCGAGATCGTCGGCTACAGCGACGACAACGGCGACTCGCCGTTCTGGGACGCCATCGGCCGCAACTTCTTCGACATCAACTACGCCGAAGCCGAGCGGCTGTGCGGGCTGAAAAGCCGGACGTTCCTCGCCGAACTGATGCCGCATTATCCGATCTACGTGCCCCTGCTGCCTGACGCCGCTCAGGAGGCCATGGGTCAGGTCCACCCGCGCGCGCAGATCACCTTCGACATCCTCATGCGCGAGGGCTTCGAAACCGATCACTACATCGACATCTTTGACGGCGGCCCGACGTTGCACGCCCGTGTCTCCGGCATTCGCTCGATTGCCAACAGCCGCGTCGTGCCGGTCAAGGTCGACACCGTGAGTACTGGCGACGCGGTCAAGGGTGGCCGGCCTTATCTGGTGTCGAACGGGCAGTTGCAAGACTACCGTGCAGTGATGCTGGAGCTCGACTGGGTGCCGGGCAAGCCCGTCGCCCTGAGCCTTGCAGCTGCTGAAGCGCTGGGAGTCGGTGAAGGCGCCAGCGTGCGCATTGTTGCGGTCTGACGACCGGGCCAGATGAGTCGACGGTGACGGGCGCTGCAATGGCGGGCCCACGCCGTAAAGCAGGTTAGCGAGTTCGCCGGTGGTGGCATCATCCCGGCTTGAGGAGAAAGCATGATCGTTCGTCCCGTACGCAACAGTGACCTTCCGGCGTTGATCGAGCTGGCGCGCAGCACCGGCGCTGGCCTGACCACGCTGCCGGCCAATGAAGAGCGTCTGGCGCACCGGGTCGGTTGGGCCGAAAAAACCTTCCGCGGCGAAGCCGGGCGGGGCGACGCCGATTACCTGTTCGTACTCGAAGATGACGACGAAAAAGTGGTCGGTATTTCGGCGGTCGCCGGCGCAGTGGGGCTACGTGAGCCCTGGTACAACTACCGGGTCGGCCTGACGGTCAGCGCTTCTCAAGAGCTGAATATCTACCGCGAGATCCCGACGCTGTTTCTGGCCAACGACCTCACCGGCAACTCCGAGTTGTGCTCGCTGTTTCTCCACGCTGACTACCGTAATGGCCTCAACGGCCGCTTGCTGTCCAAGGCGCGGATGCTGTTCATCGCGGAATTCCCTGACCTGTTCGGCAAAAAAATCATCGCTGAAATGCGCGGCATCTCTGACGAGCAGGGCCATTCGCCATTCTGGGAAAGCCTGGGCCGGCACTTTTTCAAAATGGAGTTCAGTCAGGCCGATTACCTCACCGGGGTCGGCAACCGTGCCTTCATCGCCGAACTGATGCCCAAGTTTCCTCTGTACAGCTGCTTCCTCTCGGAGGCGGCGCGCGAGGTCATCGGCCGCGTACACGTCAGCACCGAACCGGCCCTGACCATGCTCAAGGCCGAGGGCTTCAGCTATCAGGGCTACGTCGATATCTTCGACGCCGGGCCAGCCATTGAGTGCGAGACCAGCAAGATCCGCGCAGTGCGCGACAGCCAGGCACTGGTGCTGGCTGTCGGCACACCGGGCGACGACGCGACGCCCTTCCTTATCCATAACCGCAAGCGCGAAGACTGCCGCGTCACGGCAGCTCCCGCGCGTTTTGCCGCCGGCACCCTGGTGGTCGATCCGCAAACCGCCAGGCGCCTGCGCCTCAGCGCCGGTGATCAGGTGCGAGCGGTGCCACTGTCGCCCGCTCGGGAGAGTATTTGATGAACACCCTATATATCGCCGGCGCCTGGCAGGACGGGCAGGGCGATGCATTTGAATCCCTGAATCCGGTGACCCAGCAGGTGATCTGGTCCGGTAACGCTGCGACTGCCGCGCAGGTCGACGCAGCGGTCAAATCTGCCCGTCAGGCGTTCCCGGCCTGGGCAACGCGTTCGCTGGATGAGCGCATTGCCGTGCTTGAAGCGTTCGCTGCTGCACTGAAGAGCCGTGCCGACGAAATCGCCCGATGCATTGGTGAGGAAACCGGCAAGCCGCTGTGGGAGTCGGCGACAGAAGTGACGAGCATGGCCAACAAGGTGGCAATTTCCATCCAGAGCTATCGCGAGCGGACCGGCGAGAAGAGCGGCCCGCTGGGTGATGCCACCGCTGTCCTGCGGCATAAGCCGCACGGCGTGGTGGCGGTCTTCGGGCCGTACAATTTCCCGGGGCATCTGCCGAATGGCCACATCGTGCCAGCCCTGCTGGCGGGCAACGCCGTGGTGTTCAAGCCCAGTGAGCTGACCCC
The DNA here is from genome assembly GCF_000759445.1 of Pseudomonas lutea. Taxonomy (NCBI): domain Bacteria; kingdom Pseudomonadati; phylum Pseudomonadota; class Gammaproteobacteria; order Pseudomonadales; family Pseudomonadaceae; genus Pseudomonas; species Pseudomonas lutea. Next base: position 266,290 of record NZ_JRMB01000002.1, on the reverse strand, counting down.
CAAGGTTGCCGAACTCACCGTGCAGTGCTGGATCGAAGCCGGGCTGCCTGCGGGCGTGCTCAACCTGCTGCAGGGCGCACGCGATACCGGCGTTGCGCTGGCGGGGCATTCGGGCATCGACGGTCTGTTTTTCACGGGTTCCAGTCGCACCGGCAATGCCCTGCACCAACAGTTCGCCGGTCGGCCGGACAAGATCCTCGCGCTGGAGATGGGAGGCAACAACCCGCTGGTGGTCGATCAGGTCGCCGATGTCGATGCGGCCGTGTACACCGTGATCCAGTCCTCGTTCATCTCCGCCGGGCAGCGCTGCACGTGCGCCCGTCGCCTGCTGGTGCCCGAGGGTGCCTGGGGCGACGCGTTTCTGGCGAGGCTGGTGGAGGTCACATCGACCATTCAGGTCGGCGCGTTCGATCAACAGCCTGCGCCTTTCATGGGCTCGGTGATTTCCCTCGGCGCCGCGCGTGCGCTGCTGGATGCTCAGGAGCTGATGCTGGCCAACGGCGCGATAGCCTTGCTCGAAATGACCCAGCCCGACGCGCATTCGGCGCTGCTCACGCCGGGCATTATCGACGTCAGTGACGTGGCCGATCGTGCCGATGAAGAACTGTTCGGCCCACTTCTGCAGGTCATTCGCTACGCTGACTTCGACGCTGCCATCGAAGAGGCCAATGCCACTCAGTACGGCTTGGCGGCGGGCCTGTTGTCAGACTCGCAGGCGCGTTACCAGCAGTTCTGGCTGCAGAGCCGGGCCGGCATCGTCAACTGGAACAAGCAGTTGACCGGCGCGGCGAGTACCGCACCCTTTGGTGGCGTAGGCGCTTCGGGTAATCATCGCGCCAGCGCTTATTACGCGGCTGACTACTGCGCGTACCCGGTGGCATCGCTTGAGACTCAAACGCTGGCATTGCCTGCCAGCCTGACGCCTGGCATCACCTTGAAGTGAGTCTGCATCCTGCGCAGCCGCCCAGCGGGTGTAGCAGCGAACACGGGCTGTAGAAGCCGGCTTGCTGGCGTGGTAGCGAACACGGACTGTAGGAGCCGGCTTGCTGGCGAAAGCGGTGGGTCATTCGACATGAATGTGTCAGGTCAAACCCTTCGCCAGCAAGCCGGCTCCTACAGGTGACCGGCGTTTACAGGTGAAGTGTTATGGCGGTGATTGCAGCTGGCCACGCGACTTTTGATGTTTATAAAAAATTCAGATCCACGGAGCCTCACCGATGAAATCCTGCGAAGTCAACTTTGACGGTCTAGTGGGCCCGACCCACAACTACGGTGGGCTGTCCTTCGGCAATGTCGCGTCCCAGAACAACTGCCAGCAAGCCTCCAATCCGCGCGAGGCTGCACTGCAGGGCCTGGCCAAAATGAAAGCCCTGATGGAGATGGGATTTACCCAGGGCGTGCTTGCGCCGCAGGAGCGGCCCGACGTGGCGGGTCTGCGTCGACTTGGCTTCAGCGGCAGCGACGCGCAAGTCATCGAACGCGCTGCAAAAGAATCCATGCCGCTACTCGCCGCCAGTTGCTCGGCATCCAGCATGTGGGTGGCCAACGCCGCCACGGTCAGCCCGAGCGCCGATACCGCCGATGGCCGCGTGCATTTCACCGCCGCCAACCTCAACTGCAAATACCACCGCAGCATCGAACACCCGACCACCAGCCGCGTATTGGGCGCAATGTTCGCCGATCAGCAGCATTTCGCGCACCACGCAGCGTTGCCTGCCGTTGCCCAGTTTGGCGACGAGGGCGCGGCCAACCACACACGTTTCTGCCGCAGTTACGGCGAGGCCGGCGTCGAGTTTTTTGTATTCGGCCGAGCGGCGTTCGACAGCCGCTTCCCCGCACCGCAGAAGTACCCGGCGCGACAGACCCTCGAAGCTTCCCAGGCGGTGGCTCGCCTGCATGGCCTAAGCGCAGAGGGCGTGGTTTTCGCCCAGCAGAATCCGGCTGTGATCGATCAAGGCGTGTTCCATAACGACGTGATCTCGGTCGGCAACGGCGAAGTGCTCTTCTATCACGAGGACGCGTTTCTCAACACCGAGCCGATGCTGGCCGAGCTGAATGACAAGCTCGGTCGCCGGGGCGGGCGCTTCCAGGCCATTTGCGTGCCGCGCAGTGAAGTCGGCGTGGAAGACGCGGTGCGCTCGTACCTGTTCAACAGCCAGTTGTTGTCCCGCGCCGACGGCTCGATGCTGCTCATCGTGCCGGAAGAGTGCCGCAGCAATGAACGCGTGTGGAACTACCTGCAACGCTTGTTGGCCGATGACAGCCCGATCCGCGAGGTCAATGTTTTCGATCTCAAGCAAAGCATGCAGAACGGCGGTGGCCCTGCCTGCCTGCGTCTGCGGGTGGCGCTGAACGAGACCGAACTGGCCGCGGTCAATCCGGGCGTTATCATGACCGCACCGCTGTACGAGACGCTGACGCAGTGGGTCGACAAGCATTATCGTGATCGCATGAGCGACAGTGATCTGGCCGACCCGCAACTGCTGACGGAGTGCCGTACCGCGCTGGATGAGCTGACTCAGCACCTGAAGCTGGGCGCGGTCTATCCTTTCCAGATCGATTGATCCACCCCCATCCGTGAGCCATGTGCCAGAGCGGCGCATGGCGACGATGTTTTTGCTTTTGAAAAGAGAGAGTTTTGCCATGACCGACGCGCTGCGTTTGATCCTTGAAGACACCGACGGTACTCAGCTGGAAACGTCCTGCACTCGTTTTGCCGTTATCTGGCAGGGCAAGGAAGTCTGGATTCAGCAGGACGGCCGCGGCCAGCTGCTGATTGGCGTTGATGTGGAAGAAGGCGACGCCGAGTACGCCAACCTGCTGCTGCGCCCACTGGCCACCAACCTGGTCAGCCTGCAGCTGGAAATGGAACCGGCTGACATGAGCGGCGACGATGAAGACGGCCATGTGCACGGCCCCGATTGCAACCACGACTAAGCCCGCACAGGACCGTCCCATGCTCGCCCTCGGCAAATTGCTTGAACTGACACTCGCGGGTCGCGAACCTGCGGAAAAGACTCAGCTGACCGTCGACGGCGTGCGTCTGCGCTGGCTGGCAGAGGGGGCGCTTGAAGTCAGGCCCCCCGAGGCGCGCGACAACGGCACTGACCTGCTGCTGTCCGCCGGCATCCATGGCAATGAAACTGCGCCGATCGAGTTGCTCGATGCGCTGATTCACGCCATTGCCCGGGGTGAACTCAAGCCGCGGGCGCGTATTCTGTTTCTTTTCGGCAACCCTGAAGCGATGCGCCGTGGAGAGCGTTACGTCGAGCAAGACGTCAATCGCCTGTTCAACGGCCGTCACGAGCACAGCGGGGGCAGCGAAGCGCTGCGTGCCTGCGAGCTCGAACGCCTGGCGGCGAGCTTCTTCAGCATCGCGGGCCGTTACCGTTTGCACTACGACCTGCACACTGCGATTCGCGGCTCGAAAATCGAGCAGTTCGCCCTGTACCCGTGGAAAGAGGGCCGCGCGCATTCCCGACGCGAGCTCGCGCGGCTGCGAGCAGCGGGCATGGAAGCGGTGTTGTTGCAGAACAAGTCATCCATCGTCTTCAGTGCGTACACCTACGACAAGCTGGATGCCGAAGCCTTCACGCTGGAGCTGGGCAAGGCGCGCCCCTTCGGGCACAACCAGCAGGTCAATCTGCAAAAACTGCAGGCCTGCCTGGAGCGGTTGATTGCCGGCAATGAAATCGATGACGGTGTTGGGCTGGACGGATTGCAGTTGTTCAGCGTCGCGCGCGAAATCATCAAGCACAGCGATGCTTTCCAGCTGCATTTGCCGGTGGACATCGAGAACTTCACTGAGCTCGAAAAAGGCTACGTGCTCGCCGAAGATCTCGCCGATTCACGCTGGGTAATAGAAGAAGAGGGCGCCCGGATCATCTTCCCCAACCCGAAAGTCAAAAACGGCCTGCGGGCCGGGATATTGATCGTGCCGGCGACAGACGAGACGCTGGTTTAGTGCAGCCTTCTTGGCCGGCGAAAATCGTGTCTGCAGGAGCCCGCTTGCCCGCGAATGCAATATTTCTGCGCCAGCGGTATCGCCTGACCCAACGCTTTCGCGGGCAAGCGCGCTCCTACATGAAATTCGTCGAATCTGGCTGCCGTGGCTGGCTTGCAATCCATAGCCGGCTTGCTGGCGAAACTAGGCATTCCGGCCACCGCTGACGACCGACGAGCACCGTTGACGACCGCCGACAATCGCTGACGACCGCTGACCTCTGTAGGAGCCGGCTTGCTGGCGAACCTGTCGTGCCAGCCGACATATCGCTGGCTGTCCGCTCTATTCGCCAGCAAGCCGGCTCCTACACGTTTACACCGTGTGCATGGTAAAGCTGCGGAATCAACCCGCCGCCTTCTGCACCTCACCGACCCGACGCACCGCCCGCAATTTGGTCAGCGTGTCGGCGCAGGTTTTTGCTGCTTCCTGACCCTTGTGTACGAAATGATCGAAGAAGAACTTCTGATGCTCTTCACCGGCATGGAAGTGATGCGGCGTCAGCACGACCGAGAACACCGGCACCTCAGTTTCCAGCTGGACTTGCATCAGGGCGCTGATCACCGACTGCGCGACGAACTCGTGGCGATAGATCCCGCCGTCGACGACCAGGCCTGCGGCCACAACGCCGCCGTAACGGCCTGACTTGGCCAGCAACTTCGCATGGAGGGGGATTTCAAAGGCGCCGCCGACTTCAAAAAAGTCGATATCGGTTTCGGCATAGCCGTGCTGAGCCATTTCGGCGACGAAGCCCTTGCGCGCCTGATCGACGATTTCCTTGTGCCAGCAGGCTTGAATGAAAGCGACGCGCTCGTGAGCGTGAATGGCGGTAGGTTGCATGTGTTCTGACTCCTGTTTAATGAAAAAAACAGGGCGTTTGGATCGAATGGGATGCCAGGGTACGCTCGAACGTGTGCCCGACGCCATGCGCCCGGCCCGTCTCGATACGATCCTGTTGTGCCAGTCCCGTTCTCTCTTCATCCGGACTATGACCGTCGGCCCCGGAATCACACCGGGTCTGCTGTCCTTGCATCGACGCTGAAGTCGCTGCAAGCGCTCGCGGGCTAGACGCATTGCGCGCCATTACCGCCGGTGGGGAATCGCACCCCGCCCTGAGAACGTTGCCGACGGCAATCTCCGCCGGCGTGCAGTTTGTAACATAGATTTCCGTGATTCGCTTGGAGCCTTTTTGATGGGTTTCATCAGCTTTTCTTCTAAGGCGGCTTGGCATTGCGCACCCAAGCCTTGATTATCGTTGCCCCGGGCCTTAGAACAGAGGCTTGACCCTTTTTGCATGGGAGCTTTCATCGTGGCGGTTATCGATCTGCGCAGTGACACCGTGACCCAACCCTCGGCCGGCATGCGTGACGCCATGGCTAGTGCGCCACTGGGCGACGACGTGTATGGCGAGGATCCAACGGTGAATCGGCTGGAGTCCTGGCTCGCGGAGCATCTCGGTTTCGCCGCCGCGCTGTTCGTGCCCACCGGGACCATGAGCAACCTGCTGGGTCTGATGGCCCATTGCGAGCGCGGCGACGAGTACATCGTTGGCCAGCAGGCCCATACCTACAAATACGAGGGTGGCGGCGCGGCCGTGCTGGGCTCGATTCAGCCTCAGCCGCTCGACAACCAGGCGGACGGGTCCCTTGATCTGGAGCAGGTCGCCGCCGCCATCAAGGCGGACGACTTTCATTTCGCCCGCACCCGATTGCTGGCCCTTGAAAACACCATGCACGGCAAGGTCCTGCCGCTTGAATACCTCGCGGGGGCACGGGCATTGACCCGCGAAAGAGGCTTGAACCTGCACCTTGATGGCGCTCGTCTGTACAACGCCTCGGTCAAACTGGGCGTCGACGCGCGTGAGATCGCCGGCCATTTTGATTCTGTTTCCGTATGCCTCTCAAAGGGGCTCGGCGCGCCGGTCGGTTCAGTGCTGTGCGGGTCAGACGCGTTCATCGGCAAGGCCCGTCGCTTGCGCAAGATGGTCGGCGGTGGCATGCGGCAGGCGGGCTCGCTGGCCGCGGCGGGTCTTTACGCGCTTGAGCATCAAGTCCAGCGTCTGGCCGAGGACCATGCCAATGCGGCAGCCCTCGGTCAGGCCCTTGCGGAGCTTGGCTTCGACGTCGAACCGGTGCAGACCAATATGGTTTATGTGCAACTTGGCGATCGCGCTCAATCCCTCAAGGCACTGTGTGCGGAGCGGGGGATTGTCCTGAGCGCCGCGCCGCGCCTGCGCATGGTCACTCATATGGATGTGACGAGTGCGCATCTGGATCAAGTGGTCTCGGCGTTTGCCGAATTCGGCGTTCACTGATGGTGCCATCAGCCCGATTGCCGGTTTCTATCGAATAACACGCTGTACCGAGCGTACAACGCCTATATAATGCGGCCCTTTGCCGTCGCTGCGTCGAATGACGCTATGCATGTGCCAGGCCGAAGTTTCCGTGGAAGAACCTATGAAAAGCGCAGAAATCCGTGAAGCCTTCCTTCGCTTCTTCGAAGAGCAAGGCCACACCCGAGTCGCCTCCAGCTCCTTGATTCCGGGTAACGACCCGACCCTGCTGTTCACCAACGCAGGCATGAACCAGTTCAAGGATTGCTTCCTCGGCCAGGAAAAGCGGTCCTACACCCGCGCCGTCAGCAGCCAGAAGTGCGTCCGGGCCGGCGGCAAGCACAACGACCTGGAAAACGTCGGCTATACCGCACGTCACCACACCTTCTTCGAGATGCTGGGTAACTTCAGTTTCGGTGATTATTTCAAGCGCGACGCCATTACTTACGCCTGGACCTTCCTCACCGGCGTGCTGAACCTGCCCAAGGAAAAACTCTGGGTCACGGTATACGCGTCGGATGACGAAGCGTACGACATCTGGACCAGGGAAATCGGCGTGCCGGCCGAGCGCATGGTGCGTATCGGTGACAACAAGGGCGCGCCATACGCCTCCGACAACTTCTGGACCATGGGCGACACTGGCCCGTGCGGCCCTTGCACCGAGATTTTCTACGACCACGGCGCCGACATCTGGGGTGGCCCGCCGGGTTCGCCTGAAGAGGACGGTGACCGTTACATCGAAATCTGGAACAACGTCTTCATGCAGTTCAACCGCACGGCCGATGGCGTTCTGCACCCGTTGCCAGCGCCATCGGTTGATACCGGCATGGGCCTTGAGCGCGTGAGCGCCGTGCTGCAACACGTCAATTCCAACTACGAAATCGACCTGTTCCAGAGCCTGCTGGCCGCTGCTGCCAACGCCATCGGTTGCAGCAACGACAATCAGGCGTCCCTGAAAGTCGTCGCCGACCATATCCGTTCGTGCGGCTTCCTGATTGCCGACGGTGTGCTCCCGTCCAACGAAGGCCGTGGTTACGTGCTGCGCCGCATCATTCGCCGCGCCTGCCGTCATGGCAACAAGCTGGGCGCCAAGGGCAGCTTCTTCTATCAGATCGTCGCGGCACTGGTCGCCGAAATGGGCGAAGCGTTCCCTGAGCTCAAGAACCAGCAGGCGCACATCGAGCGCGTACTGAAGGCCGAAGAAGAGCAGTTCGCCAAGACCCTGGAGCAGGGCTTGAAGATTCTGGAGCAGGATCTCGCCGAGCTCAAAGGCACCATCGTCCCCGGCGACGTGGTGTTCAAGCTGTACGACACCTACGGTTTCCCGATGGACCTGACCGGCGATATCGCCCGCGAGCGCAACCTGACCCTCGACGAGGCCGGTTTCGAACGTGAAATGGACGCCCAGCGTGAGCGCGCGCGTTCTGCCAGTTCCTTCGGCATGGACTACAACAGCCTGGTGAAGGTTGATGTGGCCACGCAATTCACCGGTTACAAAGCCACCGCAGGTGAGGCCAAGGTCGTCGCGCTCTACAAAGACGGCATCGCGGTCGAGCAGCTGAGTGAAGGCGAGGACGGCGTCGTCATCCTCGACCAGACCCCGTTCTACGCAGAATCGGGCGGCCAGATCGGCGACAGCGGTTACCTGACTGCCGGTGGCGACGTACGCTTCGACGTGAGCGACACCACCAAGACCGGCGGCGCGTTCCTGCACCACGGTGTTCAAGTGTCGGGCAGCCTGAAAGTCGGCACCACCGTCAGCACCGAAGTCGCGGCCGAAGTTCGTCAGGCCACTTCGTTGAACCACTCTGCCACGCACTTGCTGCACGCCGCGCTGCGCCAGGTGCTGGGCGACCACGTCCAGCAGAAAGGCTCGCTGGTCGACAGTCAGCGCCTGCGTTTCGACTTCAGCCACTTCGAGGCCATCAAGCCCGAGCAGATCAAGGCGCTTGAAGACATCGTCAATGCCGAAGTGCGCAAGAACACCGCCGTCGAAACCGAAGAAACCGACATCGAGACCGCCAAGAAGAAGGGCGCCATGGCGCTGTTCGGCGAGAAGTACGGCGACAGCGTTCGAGTGCTGAGCATGGGCGGCGGTTTCTCGGTCGAGCTGTGCGGCGGCATCCACGCCAACCGTACCGGCGACATCGCGCTGTTTAAAATCGTCAGCGAAAGCGGCGTGGCCGCAGGCGTGCGCCGTATCGAAGCAGTCACTGGCGCCGTGGCGCTGGAATACCTCAACGCGGCTGAAGAGCAACTGAAGGAAGCCGCGAACCTGGTCAAAGGCAACCGCGACAACGTTCTGGACAAGCTGTCGGCAGTCCTGGAGCGAAATCGTCTGCTGGAAAAACAACTCGAACAGCTACAGGCCAAAGCGGCCAGCGCTGCGGGCGACGACCTGTCGGGTTCGGCTGTCGATGTCAAAGGCGTGAAGGTGCTTGCTGCCCGTCTCGACGGTCAGGATGGCAAGGCGCTGCTGGCGCTGGTTGATCAATTGAAAAACAAGCTCGGCCGCGCAGTGATCCTGCTCGGCGGGGTGCATGAAGACAAGGTCGTGCTGGTGGCAGGCGTCACCAAAGACCTGACTGGCCAACTCAAAGCCGGTGATTTGATGAAGCAGGCAGCTGCCGCTGTTGGCGGTAAAGGCGGCGGTCGCCCTGACATGGCGCAAGGCGGCGGTGTTGATGCTGCCGGACTCGAAGCAGCGCTGGCACTGGCTGTTCCGTTCGCCGAACAAGGTATTTAAGTCGACCCACCCGGGGTCCGTCGTTCGGGCTCCGGCGCTTCGCGGTTTGAATGATAACGGGCGCCCTTCATGGGCTGAGGCGGCTTTGAGATGGCTCTAATCGTACAAAAGTTTGGCGGCACCTCGGTGGGCTCGGTTGAGCGTATCGAACAGGTGGCCGACAAGGTCAAGAAATTCCGTGATGCGGGCGATGATCTGGTGGTCGTGCTGTCGGCCATGAGCGGCGAAACCAATCGCCTGATCGAACTGGCCCGGCAGATCAGTGATCAGCCGGTGCCGCGCGAGCTGGACGTGATTGTTTCCACCGGCGAGCAGGTCACCATTGCGCTGCTGGCCATGGCGCTGATCAAGCGTGGTGTTCCGGCAGTGTCGTACACCGGGAATCAGGTTCGCATCCTGACCGACAGCGCTCACAACAAGGCGCGTATCCTGCAGATCGACGACCAGAAAATTCGCACCGACCTGAAGGCCGGCCGGGTTGTGGTGGTCGCCGGATTCCAGGGCGTTGACGAAGACGGCAACATCACGACTCTCGGCCGTGGTGGCTCCGATACCACGGGTGTCGCGCTTGCAGCCGCGCTGAAAGCCGACGAATGCCAGATCTACACCGACGTCGACGGCGTCTACACGACGGACCCGCGTGTGGTGTCTCAGGCCCAGCGTCTGGACAAGATCACATTCGAAGAAATGCTGGAAATGGCGAGCCTGGGCTCCAAGGTCCTGCAAATCCGCGCGGTGGAATTCGCCGGCAAGTACAACGTCCCGCTGCGCGTACTGCACAGCTTCAAGGAGGGTCCAGGTACCCTCATTACCATTGATGAAGAGGAATCCATGGAACAGCCGATCATTTCGGGCATCGCCTTCAATCGCGACGAAGCCAAGCTGACCATCCGTGGCGTGCCAGATACCCCGGGCGTTGCGTTCAAGATTCTGGGCCCGATCAGCGGTGCGAACATTGAAGTCGACATGATCGTGCAGAACGTTTCGCACGATAACACCACCGATTTCACCTTCACCGTGCATCGCAATGATTACCAGGCTGCACTTCAGGTATTGCAGAACACCGCGAATGAAATTGGTGCGCGTGAAGTGATTGGCGATACCAAGATCGCCAAGGTCTCCATCGTGGGTGTCGGCATGCGTTCCCATGCCGGTGTGGCCAGTCGCATGTTCGAAGCGCTGGCCAAGGAAAGCATCAACATCCAGATGATTTCTACTTCCGAGATCAAGGTGTCGGTGGTGATCGAAGAGAAGTACCTGGAACTGGCGGTGCGCGCACTGCATACGGCGTTCGAGCTCGACGCCCCGCGTCAGGGCGAGTAAGCCCCGGCGAAAGGCGCGGTCATGACCGCGCCCTCGCCTGGTCGAAGTGTGAGAGAAGCTGTTCTTTTTCCGGCGCTGGTCGATACACAGGTATGGACCTGCGTCGCTTGCGGCTCGGGCCTGTGCCGTTTGTTGTGCAGACTGTAGTCCCTCGAATGCAAGCCGTAAGGAGATAGGTATGCTGATTCTGACGCGCCGTTGCGCGGAAAGTCTGATCATTGGTGACGGCGAAATTACCGTGACCGTGCTCGGTGTCAAAGGTAATCAAGTACGCCTCGGGGTTAACGCGCCCAAGGAAGTGGCTGTTCACCGTGAAGAGATTTACCTGCGTATAAAGAAGGAGAAGGACGAAGAACCAAGCCATTAATTTTTATTGAATTTTTGGTTTGCAAACGGGGAAAAGGGTGGTTATTATACGCCCCGTGTTGCGGAGAGCTGGCCGAGTGGCCGAAGGCGCTCCCCTGCTAAGGGAGTACACCTCAAAAGGGTGTCGGGGGTTCGAATCCCCCGTTCTCCGCCATTATTTGCTTAGTACGTTGTAATCTTGCTTGATCGGTAAGTTGTTGAATTTACTAGAAAAAGTGCTTGACCAAGAGATTTGACGGCCTATAATGCGCGGCAACAAATGCACTCGTAGCTCAGCTGGATAGAGTACTCGGCTACGAACCGAGCGGTCACAGGTTCGAATCCTGTCGAGTGCACCATTTAAGCGTTGCTTGTAGTGATACAAGTGACTGTCTTAAGTTAGAAAGAGCCTGGCTTCAACAGGTCTTCGGAAGCACCACTCACTTCCGGAAGTAAAACGCAGTAGCCAGCGGTGAACTGGTTTATCAAGCGCCATCTGCACTCGTAGCTCAGCTGGATAGAGTACTCGGCTACGAACCGAGCGGTCACAGGTTCGAATCCTGTCGAGTGCACCATAAAAGGAAAAGCCCGCATGCAAATGCGGGCTTTTTGCTGTCTAGCGTTTACCTTTTACGCAGCCGTGCTCGTCGAAGATGACTTGCCTGCTGTGTCCTTTCTTCTCGCTGTAGACATACCTCACCTCAGCGTTGCGGCTGACAATTTTGTCTGGCTTGCCCAGCAAGCTCTCCACGTCTCGTTTGGTCATGCCCGTCGGTGTCTTGTAATTGATGATCGCCTTGCGGCGTTGTTGTGCGTTCAAGACATTGCCGCATCCATCATCACGCTGCCCCACGACGACCGCCTCCCTGGTTCTGAGCGGATGCAGTGCGTCTGCTTTCGTCGTCGGAGGGGTGAAGGTCATGCCTGATGCCGGGTTGATATTCACGGCTGTTGTGTCCTGTCCCGCACCGCAACTCAACGTTGTGAAGGTCACATTCCCGCCTTGATCGTGGCACCGATTGACTGTTGTGGCTGCGGCGGGAAGCGGCAGCAAAAGCAGCAGGCCGGTTAAAGAAAGCATGGGGTGTATTGGCATCGCAGTGTCCTCCTTGACGAACGTCGAGGAAGGTTAGCGACGGGTGTTTATCGCGGCGAGCGGGTTTTGTTCACGGGATGTGACGCCATTGGGATTGCGACTCGGCGGGTTATTAACATTGTGTTGCAACCGGTTGTTCCACGTTGAATTTTTAGCCTTCCCCCACAGCAAGCGGTGTATGATTGCGCCCGTCAGCCCCGCCGGGGCTTGTGGAATACCTCCATGGACTTACCCAGTAGTCACTCAACACTAAGTTTCACCAATCAAGAATCGACTGATTGATCTTCTGGCGTGTTCCACTGCTGGGAGTGGAGTTCGCCTATGACCGAAGTAGAAGTAAAAAAAACGCAGGAAAGCCTGCAGGACCGTCTGGCCCAGGTCGTCGATCTGCTGCAGCGTCAGCGCATCGTTGAAGACCTGACTCATCGTCAGGAAGGCCAGCATCAGGACCGTGTCGAGAACCTCGTTCACCGGCAAAACCTCGTCGAGCTGCAGCGCAAACTCGATGATCTTCACTCCGCCGACGTCGCCTACATACTCGAAGCACTTCCCCTCGAAGACCGCCTGACGGTCTGGCAGCTGGTGAAGGCCGAGCGCGACGGTGACATCCTCCTTGAAGTGTCCGACTCCGTCCGGGAAACCCTGATCGCCGACATGGACGATCACGAGTTGCTTGCGGCAGCCAAGGAGATGGACGCCGACGAGCTCGCCGACCTTGCACCAGAACTGCCGCGTGACGTCGTCCATGAGTTGATGGAGGCGCTGGACACTCAGCAACGCGAGCGGGTCCGCTCGGCACTGTCGTATGACGAGGAGCAGGTCGGTGCGCTGATGGACTTCGAGATGGTGACCATCCGTGAGGATGTCAGCCTGGAAGTGGTTCTACGTTATCTGCGCCGCCTGAAGGAGCTGCCGGGTCATACCGACAAATTGTTCGTAGTTGACTCCGACGGCATACTCAAAGGTGTGCTGCCGATCAAGCGTTTGCTGGTCAATGACCCCGAGAAGCAAGTGTCGGAGGTGATGGCCAGTGACCCGGTAAGCTTCCATCCCGACGGCGATGGTTACGAAGCGGCGCAGGCGTTCGAGCGATATGACTTGATCTCCTCCCCGGTGGTCGACAAGAACGGCAAGCTGATTGGCCGTCTGACCATCGATGAAATGGTCGATCTGATCCGTGAGGAAAGCGAAACCGAAGTCCTCAATATGGCGGGTTTGCGCGAAGAGGAAGACATCTTTGCGTCTGTGTGGCGTTCATTGCGGAACCGCTGGTCCTGGCTGGCGGTGAACCTGGTCACAGCCTTCCTCGCTTCCCGGGTCATCGGGCTGTTCGAGGGCTCCATCGAGAAGCTGGTGGCGCTCGCAGCCTTGATGCCGATTGTGGCAGGCATTGGTGGCAACTCCGGCAACCAGACCATTACGATGATTGTTCGGGCAATGGCGCTGGATCAGGTAAGCACCGGCAATACGTCCCGTTTGATGCGCAAGGAACTGGCGGTGGCACTCATCAACGGTCTGGTATGGGGTGGGGTGATCGGTATTGTGGCCTACCTGCTTTATAACAGCTGGTCACTGGGTGTGGTCATGACCGCAGCGATGACCTTGAACCTGTTGCTTGCAGCGTTCATGGGGGTATTGATTCCGATGACACTCGTTCGATTCGGGCGCGACCCGGCGATGGGGGCAAGTGTCATGATCACGGCCATGACCGACAGCGGCGGCTTCTTCATCTTTCTGGGGTTGGCCACGCTCTTTCTCTTGTAACCGCTTTCGCCTACTGCGTTTTAAACCGAAAAACCGCCCATCCAGGCGGTTTTTTATTGTGCGCTTTCCGGCGGATCAATGCCTTTCGGACACAAAAAAGCCAGCTTGGCGCTGGCTTTCAATTCTCTGGATGAACCGACTTTATTCTTCGTCGTTCGCCAGGCTGGTGTCATGAGCGATCAGCGAAACCAATGCATTCTGTTGGCGGTGGGCCAACTGACGGAAGCGTTGCAGAAGCTCGCGTTCATGCAGCGAGAGCTCCGGGCTGTCCAGACGCAGGCTTGGCTCGTCGCCCAAAGCGCCTTCCTGAAGCAAGCTTTGCTCGATGCGCGCGATGATTTCCGAGTTCATGCTGCGGTGATGCTGTTTGGCGACGTCAGCAATACGTTCGCGCATACCTTCCGGAAGGCGAACGACGAACTTGTCAGCTGTGCGACTTGAATAATTGGCCTGTTTCATAGGGCTCATATATTTAACCGAATTAGTTCAAAAGAAAGAGGCGGTTCTTGCATTAGGCCGCGAGATGTCAGTCTCTGACTGTCTTTCGCCCAAAATGTTCAACCGGCCCGCATAAAGGATCGCCATCCTGCACCAATGCGTCGAATCCTTGGCGTCAAATGTGTGACAAATATTGAACTAGATAAAGGCGATTAGCCAGCACCAATCATCAGAAATGCGCCCCAGTTTGCAAACATACACGCCGGGAGCCCTGAAAGTGCTGGACGAGCGCCATGATGGCTATCTGTCTTCAGCGTAGTGGGAAAGTGAGAAGAATACGAGGGGAGAGGTGAGAAAAGGACGAAGGGTCTTACAAAAAGTCAGCAACGGAAGTGCGGAGCCGGCGGTGAATGACGCTGCGGTCTGCGGCAACGACGCTCCATAGAGCGACGTGGGGTGAATCAAGGCTTGGCTTGGCGCAATACCGGATCAAATTTGATGCGGCGACCTACGAAGAGCGCGGCGATGAACAGGCTCGCAAAAACGCCAGCGGCGGCTTTTGCCAAGGTGCTCAGACTTTCCGCGGAGGGAAGCAGCAACTGATCTGTAGCGACGGCCATCAAGGCCAGAATCAAAAAGGAAATTGCTGCTTTGGACATGGCTGCTCTCTAAAATTTTGCTGGGGCTTATAAGGCTGGCTGGCGTGCTTTGAACAGCAATCAGAACACCCAACGCTCTGACCGTGGCACTGCAACCGATTCCTCGCTGTCGTGGGCCAGGATGGCCTCACTGCTTTGGCTAGGCATCGTCGCGAAGCGCGGCCCCTGCTGCATCAGGTGGTGAGGCTGAGCTTGAACCGCCACGCTCTCCGGTTTGCCACCATCAGCCTGGAAGTGAAAAGCTACCAATGTGATGAGTGCGGCGGCGTTGAGCAGGGAGAGCGTCATGTTCATCTCGGATACCTTCGCGATGGCGGCGTTAGTGGGCAATTCGCCAGGATACTAATGCAGCCTGCATGCCAAATACACAGCGTAGTAAATTCCTTATAAATCAACTAGATATAAAGCTATTCACGGATTGTAGGGTTGCGTTTTGCAATGATGTCACTAGGCCTCATTGCAATCTGCACGATGGCGCGATGATATGCACGGAGATGAAGGACTACAACTCGGGTTGTGAATGACGACATGACAAGCCAGCGCCTTATCGTTAAGATGCACGCCGTCCGATTTGGTGTCCTCTTAGTTCAACGGATAGAACGAGCCCCTCCTAAGGGCTAGATGCAGGTTCGATTCCTGCAGGGGACATATCTGCCTTGTTCGCACGCCGCTCCCGCTGGCCACTTCGCCCTCACAGGCTGCCTCAGTCCCGTCTTCCCTCAAACTTTACCTTCAGCGCCCGCCTGCACATCCTTGTCCGCGTACCAGCGGTTGCGCCCGTTGTTTTTGGCGAAGTACAGGTAGGCATCCGCGGCTTTGATCATCCCTGCCGGGGTCGTGTCTTCAAGCGCAGGTGATCTGACCGTAACGCCGGCGCTTGCGGTGACGAACTGTTCAGGGTGATCCGCGTGCTCCAGAGCCAGTCCTCGAATAGCCTGCAGGATGTTCTCGGCAAGACGGCCCGCGCCGCGTATGTCAGTGTCCGGCAGGAGCACGGTGAATTCCTCACCGCCGTAACGGACTGCAAGGTCAGCAGGGCGCCTCAATACGCCGTTGATAGCCTGGGCGACCTGACGCAGGCAGTCGTCGCCTGCCGCATGCCCGTAGCGGTCGTTGAAGCGCTTGAAATAGTCGATGTCCAACATGATCAGCGCGAGCGGATAACGCTGTCGTTTTGCGCGTCCGATCTCGCTCTGCAGCGCCATGTCCAGACGCCGCCGGTTGCCCAACCCCGTCAGGCTATCGGTCAGTGCCATGTCTTTGACTGCCTGATGGGCGAGACGAATCTCGCTTTCCATGGCCATCCGGCTGCGCAACTGGCTGAGCACGATGAAGGCAAACCCGATGAATACCGCAACCAGCAACAACAGCACCAGTCCTGATTTGAGGAGGTCATGCCGCCAAGGCCCGACGAATGATTCCCTCGACAGCCCCGCCTCGACCACCAAAGGGTAGCTGGAGAGCGCGCGAAATCCGTACAGCCGGTGCGTACCGTCCACAACCGCTTTGACTTCCGCAACGCCCTCGTTGGCGTAAGGCAGATAGTTCTTGAACACTTCACTGTCCGCCAGGCTTTGGCCTACCACCGAATCCACAAAAGGGCGCCTGACCAGAATTGTTCCGTTACGCATTGCCAGGACCAGTGCCCCGCGATCATCGATCTTGAAATCGCCGTAATAGTCCATGAAGTAACTGAGCTTGATCGTCCCCAGGAGCACGCCGGCGAATGAGCCGTCAGGGTTATTGAGCCTTCGAGACACGGGAATAATAAGCTCGTCGGTGGAGCGGCTTTTGACCACATTACCGATGCGAACGCGGTGATCGGTGTGGGTGCGGTGATAGTTGAAATACTCTCTGTCCGCGTTGTTTGCCGTGTCCGGGGTCACGTCCTTATCGGTGACGATCCAGCGACCGTCGGCACCATAGATAAACAGGCCATGCAGCTGGGGCATGATTCTGGACTGCTGCACCATCATGGCGTGGATGCGCGGAACGTCCATGGTCGCCAGGCCGTCGCCCTCAACGCGCTCCCCCAACGTATAGGTCAGGATGTCAACCTGCCTGATGGCGTCTTCGGCATGCTGCGCCGTGGCGCGTGCCAGGTTGGTCACCGAGTCCCGGGCGAAGTCGTAGGCGTGCCTGTAGTCGCGCCAGGCTCGCCATCCCTCAACAGAGATGAATGTCACCAGCACCAGGATCATGAAGGCCAGCGTGAGGCGAAACACCGTTGTGTTCCGTCCCGGACCCAGGTCTAGCAGATCGAAGGCGCCTGGCGCTGGCTGATGGTGTTCGCCTCCTGGCATTCTCTCGATCCTCCTGTTAACGCGTCAGCGGCGGATGCGGCCGACCGCTGTGGATAACGTAGCCGCCAACTCCGCTACGCCCACACTCACGCTGGAAGGAACCTTCTGCATGGCTTGAATGGGCATGCTCGGCACCGCTGCTTCCTCGGGCCGCTGTACGAAGCTTAGCCCCCCGGCGTTCAAAACAGCCACCGCACCGTCCGAACCATCGGAGTCACCGCCTGACAGTACCAGACTGATGACCCGGCTTCCGTACACCTCGGCTGCACTCATAAAAAGCTGATCGGCAGCGGGGCGGGCAAAATTCACTTTCGGGCCATCGCTCAGGCGGATGATGCCCGGCGCCATGACCTCCAAGTGGCGGTCGGCCGAGGCGAGGTAGACGTGGCTTGGCAGCACGGGCTGGCCATGTTCGGCGTATTCGACGGGCAAGTTGGAGTAGCGATTGAGTACCGAAGCCAGATAGCCGGGACTCGACGGGCTGGTGTGGATCACGATGAGGATCGCGGCCGGGAAATCGGCGGGTAACTGTGCAAGCATGATCCGCAGCGCTTCCGTCGCGCCTTGCGAACCTGCCACTACAACGATATCTCTCAATACGTCAGTGTTTTGAGCGTCCATACCTTTCTTCCTGAAGGGTTGTACACGGTGGACACGGCAAACGCGCTTGCCGTTCCTTCGGAACTGGCGACTGGAGGTCTGGATGCGCGTGTTGGCAGGCGAGAAGGTGGTAGCCGGCGACAAAGGCGCTATGAGCGGGCAATAAAAAAGCCACGAGACGCGAGTCTCGTGGCTTCAATGAACGGCGGCATCAGCGTCGATGCGAACCGGTTCGGCGTTATTAGAGCGCCATGTCGCTGGCAGCTTTGCTCTCGGCAGGCTTGCCCGGAGCAGCGGTGCTGGTGCCGACACTTGGGTCAAGCACAGGCGGTTTGCCCAGTTGCAGGACTTCGGCGGTGTAGTTCCACTCTTGCTGAACCGCGGCCGGTGAGTCGTTCAGCTTGGTGCCATAGCTCGGCACGATCTGATGGATCTTCGCTTGCCATTCCGGCGTCGCGACCTGGTTTTTGAAGAGCTTCTCCAGGACGTTCAGCATGATGGGTGCAGCAGTCGAAGCGCCTGGCGATGCGCCCAGCAATGCGGCGATGGTGCCGTCCTGCGAAGCGACGACCTCGGTGCCCAGCTTCAGCACGCCGCCCTTGTCGGCATCACGCTTGATGATCTGCACGCGCTGACCGGCTTGCCACAAGCGCCAGTCTTCTTTTTTGGCATGCGGGAAGTATTCCTGCAGCGCCTTGAAGCGATCGTCGTCAGACAGCATCAACTGCCCGGCGAGGTATTCGACCAGTGGGTACTGTTCGATGCCCACTTTGGTCATTGGCCAGAAGTTGTGGGTGGTCATGCTGCTGAAGAGGTCCAGGTACGAACCTTCTTTCAGGAACTTGGTGGAGAAGGTTGCGAACGGGCCAAACAGGATCACGCGCTTGCCGTCGAGCACGCGGGTGTCCAGGTGTGGAACCGACATGGGCGGCGCGCCGGTGGAGGCGATGCCGTAGGCCTTGGCCATGTGCTGCATGGCGACGGTCGGGTTCTCGGTCACCAGGAACGAGCCGCCAACCGGGAAGCCTGCGTATTCCTGAGCTTCAGGGATGCCGGATTTCTGCAGCAGCTTCAGCGCCCCGCCGCCTGCACCGATGAACAGGAACTTGGCGTCGGTACCGGTGGTGGTGCCGTCTTTCAGGTTCTTGTATTCAACGTGCCACGAGCCGTCGTCGTTGCGCGTGATGTCGTTGACTTCGCTGGACAGCTTCAAGTCAAAGTTCGGGCGGGTCTGCAGGTAGGACACGTACTGACGGGTGACTTCACCCCAGTTGACGTCGGTACCGATCGGCGTCCAGGTGGTCGCCAGCTTCTGCGAAGGATCGCGGCCTTCCATCATCAGCGGGACCCACTTGGCGATTTGCGCCGGGTCTTCGGAATACTGCATCGGGCGGAACAGCGGGCTGGTCTGCAGCGCGTCGTAACGCTTCTTGAGGAATTTGATGTTGTCATCGCCCCACACGAAGCTCATGTGCGGAGTGGTGTTGATGAACGAAGGCGGGTTCTTCAGGACGCTCTGGCGAACCTGCCAGGAGAGGAACTGACGGGTGACCTGAAAGGCTTCGTTGATTTCGATGGCTTTGGCGATGTTGACCTTGCCGTCTTTGTCTTCCGGCGTGTAGTTCAGCTCGGCAAGGCCGGAGTGACCGGTGCCGGCGTTGTTCCAGCCGTTGGAGCTTTCTTCTGCGACGGCGTCGAGGCGCTCGACCATTTCCATCGACCAGCTCGGCTCCAGCTCATTGAGCCATACGCCCAGGGTCGAACTCATGATGCCGCCGCCGATCAGCAGTACATCGACTTTCTTGCTTTCTGCGGCATGGGCTTGCAGGAAGGTTGCCGAAATCGCCAGGCCCAACAGAGCCGTGCTGGTTTTCTTGAACATCGAATCATCCACTAGATAAAAAGTTATCCGCCTGCCGCATTCGTCGCGCAACGTCCTGCGTTGGCGGGCGCCGGTTGCGGCGCGAACGTCAGGCAGGCTTCGCTCTCGGAAAACGAGGAGGAAGGGTCATGAGGCCAGTGAAACGGGTCGACCTCGTGTTCCATGTCCCTTGGCGCTGTGCTTTTTATTCGATCATTGGATTCAGCAGCTTGGGTAAACATGAGTCACCGCAGAACCTGGTCATCAGGTCCATCCCCTGCGGCGGGCGGGGATTGTACCCGAAATGTCATTTTCGACAAATCGGACGACGAATTAGTCAATACGCCATTTTGTCTCAGGGTGGCGATTGGCTGGCTTGGCGTTAAATCGCCGGCCACTTACAGGGTGAATTTGCCGACCATTGAATGAAACGACACCGCCAGGCGCGAGAGTGCCTGACTCGATGCGCTGGTCTGATTGGCGCCCGCCGCCGTTTGCGTCGACAGGTCCTGAATGTTCACCAGATTGCGGTCCACCTCGCGGGCGACCTGCGCCTGCTCTTCGGCCGCGCTTGCGATCACCAGGTTGCGCTCGTTCATCTGGCTGACGCCTTCGCTGATGCGCTCCAGCGCGTGTCCGGCCTCGGTGGCCAATGACTGGGTATGCACGGCGATCGCCTGACTCTTGCCCATGGCCTGCACGGCTTCGTCGGCACCGTTGCGCACCTTGGTGATCATCGATTCGATTTCGCCGGTAGAGGTTTGAGTGCGGTGGGCGAGGGCGCGTACTTCGTCTGCCACCACCGCAAAGCCTCGACCCTGCTCGCCCGCACGAGCTGCTTCGATGGCCGCGTTGAGTGCCAGCAGGTTGGTCTGTTCGGCGATGCCGCGGATCACGTCCAGCACTTTGGTGATGTCACGGATCTGCCCGGCCAGCGCTTCGACACGCTGGGTCGATTCGGTGATTTCCACCGTCATCGTGTTCATCGCGCTGACCGCCTGCTGCACCTGTTGCTGACCCTTGATGGCATCCTCGGAAGTCTGCGCAGACACTTGCGACGCGCTCGCGGCATTGCGCGCCACTTCTTCCACTGCGGCGGTCATCTCGTTGACGGCCGTCGCGGCTTGCTGAATTTCATCGTTCTGACGCATCAGCCCGCGGTTGCTGTCGTCCGTCACCACCGTCAGTTCCTCGGCCGCGGACGCGAGTTGGTCAGACGCGCTGGCGATTTGCTGGACCGTGCCCTTGAGGCTGCCCTGCATGTCGGCCAATGCCTTGAGCAATTGACCGGTTTCATCCTGGCCGCCGAGCTGGACGGCCTGACTCAAATCGCCGCCCGCTACTCGGGTGGCGCTGGCCACCGACTGGTAGATCGGCTGCGTAATCATCCGCGTCACCAACAGGCCAAGGGTGATGGCGCAGATCACTGCAATCAAGGAGCCGATGATCAGCGTCCACGTTACCTGGCGGTCGGTTTCAACCCCGGCCTGGGCCTGTTCCCTGGCTTGCCTGGCGTTGGACTCAATCATGATCTTGAGCTCGCCCATGGTCTTGCGATAGCTCGGCGTCACGCTGCTGGCTGCCAATTTGCTGGCCTGGTCCAGATCCCCGCTTTGCACCACCGTCAGTGCGCCAAGCGCAGCGCTGATGTAGGTCACCCAGTCACGCTCGAAGTCGTCGCCAGCGGCTTTTTCATCGGCCTGCAGGGGTGTGGCCCGGTAAATCTTGAAGTCGGCTTCGGCCTGGGCCTGGTTTTCTTTCAGCGACTGGATCGCCGCATTGATATCGTCGGGGCTGGCTTTGAGTGCGCTCAGGCCGATGACTTTAAAGAAGTCGCGGTTGGTCGCAATGACATTGGCTTTGACCGAGTCAATCTTGGCAATCGAGGCCATGTTGTTGTTGACGGTGCCCTGGAACAAATCGTACAGCCGGGCGATACCACTCTGCCCCAGCACGCCCACCACGACGGTGATCAATGCGCACAGGCAAAAAGCCGAGAGCAACTTGGTCTTCAATTTCAGGTCGGTCAGCCAGGACATGGAGAGCACTCGGATGAGGATAGGGGTTACGGCTGTTGGGCGATGCATTGCATGAATGGATATCGGCGGCGCCCTCAAGGACTTTACCCATGAAATCGCGCCCAGATGGCCACCGGCCACACTTCGACGGAGCCCGAACCGCATCACATTCCGGCGTTGCGTGGCTAAGTTTTGCTTCGCTGCCGCCGATAACTCGGACAAGCGGCACATGCCGCACCTTCATTGGCTATTTCCGCCGAGTACCGCGCGGATGGCCGACTTCATGTAAGTGCCCCAGGGCCGACTTTTATCCGTTGCAGGAATCTCGATGCTGGCGTGGAATCAAAAAACCTTTCTGATCGTCGATGACTTTTCCGACTTCCGCAGCTCGGTCCGGTCGATGCTGCGCGAGCTGGGTGTCAAGGAAGTGGACACCGCCGACACCGGCGAACAGGCGCTGAAGATGTGCTCGCAGAAGCGCTACGACTTCATCCTGCACGATTTCAATCTGGGCGACGGCAAGAAGAATGGCCAGCAGGTGCTTGAAGACCTGATGACCGATCGGCTGATCAGCCACGAAAGCGTGTTCGTCATGGTCACCGCCGAGAACAGCCAGGCCATGGTGATGAGTGCGCTGGAGTGGGAGCCGGATGCCTACCTGACCAAGCCGTTCAACCGCGCGAGCCTGGCCCAGCGGCTGGAAAAGATTGTCCAGCGCAAAACCCTGCTCAAGCCGATTCTGCAGGCGCTGGACCGGGGCAATCCGGCCGAAGTGCTGACCGCCTGTGTAGCCCTGACCAAGCAGGACCCCCGGTTTGCGCCGCTGTGCCTGCGCTACAAGGCCGATGCGCTGCGTGATCTCAACCAGCACGAGCCGCTCGAGACGTTCCTCAAGTCAATCTTGGCCGACCGGCCGCAACCCTGGGCGTATGTAGCGCTGGGCAAGCTGCTGTTCAAGCGCGGGCGCAATCCCGAAGCGCAGACCGTGTACGAAGAGGCCATTCGCGCGTTCAATGCCATGCCGGTGTTGTACGACGGGCTCGCCGATGTGTTGATGGCCAGCGGCGATAACAAGCGTGCACAAAAGATGCTCGAAGAAGCGGTGCGCCTGTCGCCTTACGCGGTACGGCGTCAGAGGCTGCTGGGCAAGCTGGCACTGGAAAATCAAGACTTCGACGGCGCCTCAAAGGCCTATCGCCAGGCCGTTTCCCAAGGCCAGTTTTCACGGTTCAAAGACCCTGAAACCAATCTGGGCCTGGCTCAGGCGTTGATCAGCCGGGGCGGTGAGCGCGGGCTGGATGCGCGCACCCGCGTGGAGATCAACCAGACCCTGACCGAAGTGGCCAAGGAGAACGGCAACGACGCCGGGCTGCAAGTGCGCGCGCGCCTGATGAAAGCCACCAGCGTCGCGTCTTCGGACCCTGAAATGGCGGCCAAGCTGACCGAGCAGGCGATGGAACGCCTGGAAGGCATGGAGCAGTTCCTCAGCGCCGATGCTGCACTGGCTGTGGCGTCGCAGCTGAAGTCGCTGGGTCAGGCAGATGCCGGCGCTGGTATTCTGAAAAGCTGTGCCGAAATTTATGGCGACGATCCACTGGTCATGCAGAACATTGCCAAGCAGACCGACGACCCGGAGATCCTTGGCGCCGGCAAGGCGGCCATCGACTTCAACCTGCAGGGGATTCGCTGCTACCGCGCCGGCAAGTTGGGCGAAGCGCAGGATCTGTTCCGTCAAGGGTTGGCCTTGCAGCCGAAAAACATCAGTATCGCCCTCAACATGGCGCAGTCTTTGTTGCACATGGGCGTGAAGAATCTCGACGCGGCGAGTCTGGCCGAGTGCCAGAACAGCCTCAAGCTGGTGGGCAAGATGCCGGAGACCGATCCACGCTTCGAGCGCTTCCAGAAACTACGAATCAGGGCTTTCGGCGAATGAAAGATGAGGATCTCGGGCTCGACTTTTCGATGGTGATTGCGTCCACCGTTCACGACATGAAGAACTCGTTGGGGTCGTTGATTCAGGCTCACGGTCAGTGGGTCAAGCAGCTTCCCGAGGCTTATCGCGGCACGCCGGAGCAAGGCGTGATCGATTACGAGTTCGCCCACCTCAACGGCATGCTGGTGCAGTTGCTGGGGCTGTACAAACTGGGGGTCAACCAGTTGCCGTTGCGCCCGGACTACCACGAGCTGGACGATTTCATCGAGGCGCAGCTGGCGTTCCACCAGGAAGTGCTCAATAGCCGTGGCATCGCCGCGCGCTATGCGCTGGATGACTTCGGTCTGCCGGGCTTTTTTGATCGCGAGCTGGTGGGGTCGGTGGTGTCCAACGTGGTGATCAATGCGATTCGCTTTGCACGCCGCGAAGTGTTGATCACAGCGAGGCAAGTCGGCGAGCAACTGGTGATCAGCATCAACGACGACGGCCCGGGCTTTCCTGCACGCATGATCGATCAGCAGACCGATTACGTGCTGGGCATCAACCAGAACAGCGGCAGTACCGGGTTGGGCCTGTATTTCGCGGCGAACATCGCCCGACAGCATCAGCGCAAGGGCGTACACGGCCACATTGAAATCGCCAACGGCGGTGAGCTGGGCGGCGGTTTGTTCAGTATTTATCTGCCCTGAGCTTCGCATCGCCTTGGCGGGATAAACAGGAGTCCAGAGGCTTCCCGGCTAAAGCCGGTCCTACGGGCTGCGCGCGTGGTTCTCGTGGAACTAAAGCTTTACGCCTTGGCCCAGTACCACGTTGAGTGCGTTGCGGGCGTCGTCCAGCTGCACCAGCGTGGCGTGATGAGCGCCCAGCGCGTCGCGGTTTTCAATGGCCGTGAGGATGGCGCGATGACGGGGTAAGGCCAGTTCATGCAGGTTCGGGCGCTTGTTGGAATGTTTCAACGCCTCGCGCAGGGCCAGCGACAACATGTTGCACAGGTGGGCAAGCAGATCGTTGTGGGTGGCGTCGGCAATCCGGCTGTGAAAATCGAGGTCGGGCTGCAGCACGTCTTCAACGGTTGGCGCGGCGGCCATGCGCTCGTAGGCTTCGCCGATGGCGGTGAGGTCTTCAGGCGTCGCGTGTTGCGCGGCCAGTGCGGCGGCGGCCGGTTCGATGATGCTGCGCACACTGGTGAGCAGGGCGAAGAATTCATTTTGCGGCGAACTTTGCATCAGCCAGTGCAGGACGTCCGGGTCGAGAATGTGCCATTCGCGGCGCGGCTTGACCACTGTGCCCACCCGCGGCCGTGAATACACCAGACCTTTGGCGACCAGGACCCGCGTGGCTTCGCGCAGCACCGGGCGGCTGACCGCATATTCTTCACAGAGCAAGGCTTCGGCGGGGAGTTTGTCGTCCGGTTTGAAACGGCCCGAGACAATCTGCATGCCGATGTCCTGGACAATGCGCGAGTGCATGCTTTTACGGTCGGAGGGCTTACGGTAATCCATGGGGCGCGGGACGATCCTGAGCGGTGAATGCGGCGCATCATAGCATTGGCGGGTCCCGCCCGGATGGGCCTGCTTTTGCGGCAGCGTGGTGCATTGATTTTCAGGTGAGACGCCGATCCCTGTAGGAGCCGGCTTGCTGGCGAACGCGGCGTTTCAGTCGGCAGCAGATTTGCTGACACACCGCGTTCGCCAGCACGCCGGCTCCTACAGTTCAATGCCCCGGCCGTGGGGCCTCAAAGTAATGCGAATACCCGGCTGCGGGCCTCAATTAATGCGAATGCCGTGGCACTTCCGAGCCGCGCATGCCAACCAGGAAGTCGAAGTCGCAGCCCTGATCCGCCTGCATTACATGATCGATGTACAGCTGACGGTACCCGCCGATCAACAGCTGTGGCGGCGCTTGCCAATCGGCCAGACGCGCGGCCAATTCCGCTTCCGGAATGTCCAGGTGCAAACGGCCGGTTGCGCAGTCCAGTTCGATGAAGTCACCTTCCTGCACCACCGCCAGCGGGCCGCCGGCAGCAGCCTCGGGCGCCACGTGCAGAACAACCGTGCCGTACGCCGTGCCACTCATGCGCGCGTCGGAAATCCGCACCATGTCGGTCACACCCTGGGCGAGCAACTTGGCTGGCAGCCCCATGTTGCCCACTTCCGCCATGCCCGGGTAACCCTTGGGCCCGCAGTTCTTCATGACCAGAATGCTGCTGGCGTCGACGTCCAGATCCGGATCGTTGATGCGCGCCTTGTACATGTCGAAATTCTCGAACACCACGGCGCGACCCCGATGCTTCATCAGCGCAGGTGTCGCGGCGGAGGGCTTGAGCACCGCGCCCAGCGGCGCAAGGTTGCCGCGCAGGACGCAGATCCCGCCATCAGCCACCAGCGGATTATCGATGGCGCGGATAACTTCGTCGTCACCGTAGATCGGCGAGTTCTGCACGTTTTCCCATAACGTTTTGCCGTTGGCGGTCAGTGCCTCCGGGTGCGGGATCAGGTTGTTCTCGCCAAGACGACGCAACACGGCAGGCAGGCCGCCGGCGTAGTAGAACTCTTCCATCAGGAAGCGCCCGGACGGCTGCAGGTCAACCAGCGTCGGGGTGCCGCGGCCAATACGGGTCCAGTCGTCGAGCTCCAGCTCTACACCGATACGGCCGGCGATGGCTTTCAAGTGGATCACGGCATTGGTCGAGCCACCGATGGCGGCGTTGACACGAATAGCGTTTTCAAAGGCTTCGCGGGTCAGGATTTTCGACAGGCGCAAGTCCTCGTTCACCATTTGCACCGCGCGCATGCCGGACATGTGCGCCAGTACATAACGGCGTGAGTCGACGGCGGGAATCGCAGCGTTGTGTGGCAAGGAGGTGCCAAGTGCTTCAGCCATGCAGGCCATGGTCGAGGCGGTGCCCATGGTGTTGCAGGTGCCCGCAGAGCGCGACATGCCTGATTCAGCGGACAGGAACTCGTCAAGGCTGATCTGGCCGGCTTTGTAGGATTCGTGCATCTGCCAGACGATGGTGCCGGCGCCGATGTCTTTGCCCTTGTGCTTGCCGTTGAGCATCGGGCCGCCGGTCACGACGATCGCCGGAATGTCGCAGCTGGCAGCGCCCATCAGCAGGGCAGGGGTGGTCTTGTCGCAACCGGTCAGCAGAACCACACCGTCGATAGGGTTGCCGCGGATGGCTTCCTCGACGTCCATGCTCGCCAGGTTACGCGTCAGCATGGCGGTGGGGCGCAGATTGGACTCGCCGTTGGAGAAGACCGGGAATTCGACCGGGAAACCACCGGCTTCGATGACGCCACGTTTGACGTGTTCGGCGATGGTGCGGAAGTGGGCGTTGCACGGGGTAAGTTCGGACCAGGTGTTGCAGATGCCGATGATGGGCTTGCCCTGGAACTGATGGTCGGCGATGCCCTGGTTCTTCATCCAGCTGCGGTACATGAAGCCGTTCTTGTCGGCGGTGCCGAACCATTGGGCGGAGCGCAGGACGGGTTTCTTATTGGAATCGGACATAAATCAGCACTCTTATTGTAAGGCTTTATTTGTAAGACTAAAGGCTGCGGCTGACGACTAAAATAGGCCGAAAATGTCGCCAGTGGAAGAGTTGTCACCTTAAATAGTAATACTATATAGTCGATCCAGACCGAGGGACGACCCTGCCAGCCTTATTCGCAGCAATGCGCACACGAGGGCAGAGGCGATCACCGCAGGCTTCCATAACAAAAACAATGAGGACCGCATCCATGAGCCAGGAACTCAGGCTTATACGTCGCATCACCCTGAAACTCATTCCCTTTCTGATCCTGCTTTACCTGATTGCCTACGTTGACCGCTCCGCCGTCGGCTTTGCCAAGCTGCACATGGGCGCAGACGTCGGCATCGGTGACGCGGCCTATGGCATGGGCGCGGGCCTGTTCTTCATTGGCTACTTTCTGTTGGAAATCCCCAGCAACCTGATGCTTGAACGCTTCGGCGCGCGCCGCTGGTTCGCCCGGATCATGCTCACCTGGGGTGCTATCACCATGGGCATGGCGTTCATTCAGGGGCCCACCAGCTTTTATGTGATGCGCTTTCTGCTCGGTGCGGCCGAGGCGGGCTTCTTCCCGGGCGTGCTGTATTACATCACTCAGTGGTTCCCGGTCCGCCATCGCGGCAAGATCCTGGGCCTGTTCATTCTTTCTCAACCCATCGCGATGATGATCACCGGGCCGATTTCCGGCGGCTTGCTGGGCATGGAAGGTGTGGCCGGTCTGCACGGCTGGCAGTGGCTGTTTCTGTGCATCGGCGCGCCGGCGATTCTGCTGACCCTGCCGGTCTTGCGCTGGCTGCCTGACGGCCCGAAAGACGTGAAATGGATGGACCCGGTGGAGAAGGACTGGCTCGCCGGCGAGCTGAAAAAAGATTTGGAAGAATACGGTCAGACCCGCCACGGCAACCCGCTGCATGCGCTGAAAGACAAGCGCGTCCTGCTGCTTGCGCTGTTTTACCTCCCCGTGACTTTGAGCATTTATGGCCTGGGACTGTGGTTGCCGACGCTGATCAAACAGTTCGGCGGCAGCGACCTGACAACCGGGTTCATTTCGGCCGTACCTTATATTTTTGGCATCGTTGGCTTGCTGATCGTGCCGCGCAGCTCGGACCGGCTCAACGACCGCTACGGTCATCTGGCCGTCCTTTATGTGATTGGCGCGATCGGCCTGTTCCTCAGCGCGTACCTGAGCGTGCCGGTGTTGCAGCTGGCGGCGCTGTCGCTGGTGGCGTTCTCGCTGTTTTCCTGCACGGCGGTGTTCTGGACATTACCCGGGCGCTTCTTTGCCGGTGCCAGCGCAGCGGCGGGCATCGCCCTGATCAACTCGGTGGGCAACCTGGGCGGCTATATCGGCCCGTTCGTGATCGGCTGGCTGAAAGAGCTGACCGGCAACCTCGCCAGCGGCTTGTACTTCCTTTCCGGCGTGATGATTTGCGGGCTGATCCTGACAGGTGTGGTCTACCGTGTCCTGGAGCGCAAGCACGTCCTGCCCGAGTCGAAATTTGCCGCCAGCGCGCGTCCGCGTTAACCCATGCGTCTCCCACGGAGACCGTGTAGACACCAATAGGAGAAACCCATGCATTTAGTACAGTTCGAACTGGGCAACGGCCAGCGTCGGGTCGGTTTGGTAGATGGCCCGCTGGTGCGTGAGATTCAGGGCGCAACCAGCACCCGTGATCTGGCGCTGGCGGCGATCGACAAAAACATTTCCCTGGCCGAGCAGGTCGACAGCCTGGGCCTGGGTGACAACCACGATTATTCCCAACTGCGCGCCGATCTGATGATCCTCCCGCCGCTGGACCACCCCGATCCTGCGCATTTGCTGGTCAGCGGTACAGGGCTGACCCACTTGGGCAGCGCCTCAGCGCGGGACAAAATGCACCAGCATGGCAACGACGAGTCGGCCATGACCGACACCATGCGCATCTTCAAATGGGGCCTGGAAGGCGGCAAACCGGCGGCGGGCCAGGCTGGCGTGCAACCGGAGTGGTTCTATAAAGGCGATGGCAGCATCGTCATCCGTCCCGGTGAGTCGTTCCCGCAGCCGCCTTTCTCCGAAGATGCCGGCGAAGAGCCCGAGCTGAGCGGGCTTTATGTGATCGGTCACGACGGCAAGCCTTATCGTCTGGGTTTCGCCATCGGTAACGAATTCTCCGATCACATCATGGAGCGCAAGAACTACCTGTACCTCGCCCATTCCAAGCTGCGCGCCTGCTCGTTCGGCCCTGAGCTGCGCGTCGGCGATCTGCCGCAGAACCTTGCCGGTACCAGCCGCATCCACCGCGACGGGCAAGTGCTGTGGGAGAAGGAGTTTCTCAGCGGCGAGGCCAACATGTGCCACAGCCTGGAAAACCTTGAATACCATCATTTCAAATACGCGCAGTTCCTGCGGCCGGGCGATGTACACGTGCATTTCTTCGGCACCGCGACGCTGTCGTTTGCCGACGGCATCAAGACCCAGCCGGGGGATAAATTTGAGATCAGCCAGCACGAGTTTGGTGCGCCGCTGATTAACGGTATCAAACCGGCCGATGCGGTTTTCCAGCCGGGTGGTATCAAGCAGCTTTGATGCTTCAAACCCTGCAGCAGCGCTAGCCGGTCCCACTGAGTGGGTGGGTTTTGGGCTGCACGTGGGGCAGGGCGTGAGCGAAATAATGTTCGCTTACGCGGATTTTGTAGGAGCGACCGGGGTGGCGCTCCACCTTGCCCGCGAAGGCGTAGGTAAGGACTGCCGATATGCGTCGGATGTACCGGCCTCTTCGCGGGCAAGCGCGCTCCTACAGTTGGCCGCGTTAGTCCTCACTCCTGCAGGGTTTTTCGGCTCCGCGTCCTGCACACCCCGGACACC
The DNA here is from genome assembly GCF_000759445.1 of Pseudomonas lutea. NCBI lineage: Bacteria > Pseudomonadati > Pseudomonadota > Gammaproteobacteria > Pseudomonadales > Pseudomonadaceae > Pseudomonas > Pseudomonas lutea. Next base: position 236,495 of record NZ_JRMB01000002.1, on the reverse strand, counting down.
CACATAAAAACAAAACGAGGTGCGACCCATGACCGCCACTGCCATCCCGCTGGACCAGCTCGACGCCGACGCGCTCGAGGACAGCATCTATCGCAAGGTGAGCTGGCGCATCGTGCCGTTGTTCATCTGCTGTTTTCTGTTTGCGTACCTGGACCGGGTCAACATCAGCTTCGCCAAGCTGCAGATGGCCAGCGACCTGGGCTTCAGCGAAACCGTCTATGGCCTGGGCGCGAGCTTGTTCTTCGTCGGCTACTTCCTGTTTGAAGTGCCGAGCAACGTGCTGCTGCACAAGATCGGCGCGCGGATCTGGATCGCCCGGATCATGGTCTCGTGGGGCATCGCATCTGCCTGCATGATGTTCGTGCAAACCGAATTCTGGTTTTACACGCTGCGCTTCCTGATCGGCGTGATGGAGGCAGGGTTCGTCCCCGGCGTGCTGTACTTCTTCACCCAGTGGTATCCGGGTTCGCGTCGGGCACGGGTCAACTCCTACTTTAAAAGCTCCATTTGCCTGTGCGGGATTGTCGGCGGTCCGATTGCGGGTCTGATCCTTGGCCATTTCGATGGCGTCATGGGCCTGGCCGGCTGGCGCTGGCTGTTCCTGATCGAAGGCATCCCGTCGATTCTGCTCGGTGGTGTGGTGTTCTGGCTGGTCAAGGATCGTATCGAAGACGCCACCTGGCTCAGTGAGCAGGAAAAGCAGGTGGTGCTGGCGCGTATGGCCAAGGAAGCCAAGCCCGCTGTCACGCAGAAGGTCAAAGACATCTGGAAACACCCGACCACCTATGTCATGTCCGGCATCTACCTGTGCCTGGTCATGGCGTTGACCGGGCTGCTGTTCTGGATGCCGCAACTGATCAAGACCGCCGGCGTAACCGACACCCTGAACATCGGGCTGCTGACGGTGATCCCGTATGTGGGCGCAGTGATCGGCAACCTGTTGATTGGCGCCAGCTCCGACCGCCACGGCGAACGCCGTTGGCACATGGCCGGCTGTGCGACGATGACGGCGGCGGGTTATCTGGTCTGCGCGCTGTTTGCGGGTCAGTTGGTGCCGTTGATGATCGGCATGACATTGATCATGACCGGGATCATTGCCTGGATGCCGATTTTCTGGACCATCCCGCCGCGTTTTCTGACCGGCATTGCTGCCGCCGCCGGCATCGCGCTGATCAACTCCCTCGGCCAACTGGGAGGCATCATTGCGCCGTTCATGGTCGGACGCATCAAGGACCTCACCGGGACGGCCACCCCTGCGCTGTTCGCCTTGTTTGCGGTGAGCGTGCTGGCCATCGCGTTGATCGTCTGGGGTATTCCCGCGCGCTACTACGCCAGGGAAACGGTGCAGGACTGAGCCACATGAAGCAAGCGTCGAGGCCAGCGCTTCGACGCTTTTTCACCTATCATTCGCGCTTTCACTGATGCGAACCACTGCCATGACCACCACGCCACACTCGCTGCGCACTGAACTCCAGGCCGCACTGACCGCCCACAGCATGCTGGAGATCGATGGCTTGCACGCCTTCGACTTCAGCCTCGACGAAATGCTGCAGATTGAAAGCATGGACGGACGCGAGCGCAAGGTCTGGCGCTTCTCACTGGCGCAGATCGACGCCGCCGAATACGACAGCCAGTTGCAGAGCTGGGTCATCAACGACGGCAATGCCGACCACCGCATCGTGGTGCTCAACGGCATTTCGGCGAGTGACGAGGACGAGGATGAAGAGGGCGTGCAGGGCTAACTCGGCATTGCCTTCGTAGACCTTGCGGCAATGAATCGGCATTTTTATGGCTGACCTGGCTGACCTGGCTGACCTGGCTGACCTGGCTGACCTGGCTGACCTGCCTGCCCCTGCTCACCTGCCTGACTTGGGTGCCTGAACACGTGGCAATGCAGATCCACTGATTGCCGTCGTCGACCCCGCGGCAATGAATCGGCATTTTTATGGCTGACCTGCCTGAACTTGCTCACCTGCCTGACCTGGCTGACCGAACACGCGGCGATGCAGGTCCTCTGTAGGAGCCGGCTTGCTGGCGAACGCATTCTTCCAGTCGCCCCAGCGGTGGCAGATTCGCCCGGTTCGCCAGCAAGCCGGCTCCTATAGATTGTTTGCGTGCGCGGGGGCGCGGCTTGCCGTGCAACCTACAGCACCCGCCAGGCAACTACTCTCAGCAACATGCTGTCATATCCGTGAACTTCCGCGTCTACGGCGCGCCAACAACTCCAAAAAGAGAACAGCCCCATGACTCCCAGAATTCTGCCGTGGTTAGCGCTCGCCAGCAGCCTTGCCGCGCTCACTGCTCAGGCCAAGCCCATGACTGATTACGACGTACTGGTCGGCTCCTACACTGCCGGCGCCAGCGAAGGCATCTACCGATTCGGTTTCAACACCCAAACCGGCCAGCTCGACGCCAAGCCGCGCCAAGTGATTAAAAGCGAAAACCCGTCATGGCTCACCCTGTCCAAAGACCAGCGCCACATGTTCGCGGTCAACGAGAATGGCCCCGGGCAAACTGACGTTGTCGGCAAAGTCAGCAGCTACGCCATCGACCCCAAGACCCATGCGGTGTCGTTCATCAACCAGATCGAAACCAAGGGCGAAGAGCCTACCCATTCCAGTCTGAGCCTGGACGGGCGCTTTCTGTTCGTCGCCAACTATGCGGTTCATCCTGATCCGGGTGGCGTACTCGCCGTGGTGCCGGTCGGCAAAGACGGCAAGCTTGCGCCAGTCGCGCAAACGGCGACCCACGAGGCGAGCAAGGTCAACCCTGAGCGTCAGGCGTCGTCCCACGTCCACGCCGCTGTGCCGACCCCGGATGGCAAATACCTGGTTGCCATGGATCTGGGCGCGGACAAGATGTTTGTCTTCAATTACGACGGCAAAAAAACGCAGCCGCTGCAGCCCGCGAAAATGCCTTCGGTTGATTTGCCGCCGGGCAGTGGTCCGCGTCACCTGACGTTCAGCAAAGACGGTAAGCATGCCTGGCTGACCATGGAAATGAGCGCCCAAGTGGCCGTGTTCGATTACCACGACGGCGTATTCAAGCGTACCCAACTGGTCGGACTGGCCAACAAGGACGGTCAGCAAAACCGCGCCGCGGGTGGCCTGCACACCTCGCCTGACGGCAAATTCCTTTACGTCGCCAACCGTGGCGAAGTGAACGAGCTACTGGTGTTCTCCATTGACGCCGGTACTGGCCAGTTGAAGGAAGTGCAGCGCCGTACCGTGGAAGGCAAGGAACCACGCGAGTTCGCCTTCGACCCTACCGGCCATTTCGTGCTGATCGCCAACCAGAAGAGCAACCAGATCGTCACCCTGCGCGTCGACCCGAAAACCGGCCTGTTGGGAGACACCGTGCAGAAAGTCGACTTCGACTCGCCGTCTGACTTCCATTTCCTCACTGCTCACTGACACCCTGCGACGCTTTGACGCAGTCTGAGCCCTTGATTTTCAAGGGCTTTTTTTATGTATCAATTGAAGTGATAAGGGCTAGTGCCAGAAAAGATTTTTTCTGGATCTGGCGCGGGCGTAACTTTCATTCCACGGCCACGACGGTCAAGACTTGAAACGACACACCACAGCGAGGTACCCATCATGAACTTCAATATCTTCTCCATCATCGCCGCGTCCGCCATCTCCGCCACTGTCGCATTGCCCGCCAGTGCCAGTGTTGAAGCGACCGACAAAAAAGTCAGCTCGACCCAGAGCTACACCCCAAAGTACCTGCAACAAAGCGCCAACTTCTATGCCGCTCTGGATCACAAAGTTCAGCAATGAAAGTTCAGTAATGAATAGAACGTCGAAGTGAATCCATTCCCCGTTAACGAATGTATCGTTGCCGGGGAATGGATTTGTAAGAACGTTGTTCGAACTGAATCTTCGATTACTGGAAAACGCTTTCGCGAGCAACTTCGTCTTCAACAGGTCGATGCGACCCACTGACCACTGCGTGTCAGGCCATGCATCAAGTGCCGGCTAGCTTGTTCGCGAAAGCGTTGAATTCCCTCCCTTTGGTCCCCGTCTGCTGGTAAGCGACGGGGATTTTTTTGTGGGTGAATATTAAGTGGCGGGTGTTAGCCCCGTACATTCGCCAGCAAGCCGGCTCCTGCAAAGGCCTTTCTTCAACACATCATCCGCGTCGGCTCCCATATGTAGGAGCCGGCTTGCTGGCGAAACTATTAGCCCGATTGAATAGTTAAATAATTAACCACATCGATCTTTTGAATTGCCAGCCATCGTTTTTTAATAAGTATCACTTCACGCATTCTGGGCGCCTGAAATAAACATGTCCCGGAGCTGCATCCATGGCCACTGCCATTCTTGATTCAATCAAACACGGCGCTTACACCGCCATCGCGCTGTATGTCGTATTCGTCGCAGTGGTGACCGTTGTCAGCATGAACCCACAACTTAACTCACCCTCGACTGTGTCAGCGCAAACGGCATCCGTTGAAATCAGTCGTGCGACTGTTCAGTCCCAGGGGCGTGCATCGTGAAAGGCGCGAACTTCTGGGTAATCGTGTTCTTCGCGGTGATCAACAATGGCTGCTCATTGCTTGGCCATGGCGAAGGCTCAGTGGGCGGCGTGGCGCGGAGTATGGAGTTTAAGACCGAGGTCGCCGAGGCGGTGGAAATGCAGCGTTCGCAGAAGCTCAACGCGGGTAATCCTCCTCCCAGGCACGGCGAGATGATTTCGTCGATCTTCCAGTGGGACGTCGTGGAGGGATGGAGCGACCGCGTTTAGCGCTTGGCCATTGCGGCAACGAACAGCTCGGAGTCGAGAAAACAACCCAACCAGCGTTGCAGGTGAGGGTAGGGGCTTTGCCAGAACCAGTCCGCGTCCACGGAGCAAAACTGCCGAATGAAGGGCGCGATGGCGATATCGGCGAGGGTCAGTCGGTCGGCGATCAGAAAGGCTCGTGACGCCAGCAGGTCATCGAGACGACGCAGGAAGTGCTCACCCTGGGATCGGTAGGCTTCCTGGGGGTGTTCGGGGTAACGCACCGAGTATTTATAACGATCCAGATCAGGCTTGAAGCGGCTGTCGTTTTCTTCGATCAGCTCGGCAATGAGTCGCTGCGCTTCGTCATTTCCGATCATGGACCAGTCATCCGGGTCGTGTTGTGCCAAGGCCCAACGCATGATGTCCAGGCTCTGCTCCAGCACGTTTTCTTGCAGCACCAGAACCGGCACGGTGCCTTTCGGCGAGTGTTCCAGCATCTCTGGCGGTTTGGCCTTGAGGCTGACTTCGACGGTATTGACCGTTACGCCGCAATACCCCAGCGCCATGCGCGCGCGCATGGCGTAGGGGCACCGGCGGAACGAGTAGAGCGTCGGCGTCGTCGATGTGGCGTGAGGCGCCGACGTCATGCTCAGGCCTCGGTCAGCTCGCCGCAGTCGGCGATGACGACTTTCTTGCTGGTGCGACCGGACTGCGAGCCCAGGGCTTCGATGGCCTTGACCACGTCCATGCCTTCAATGACTTTACCGAAGACGACGTGTTTGCCGTCCAGCCACTCGGTCACGATGGTGGTGATGAAGAACTGGCTGCCGTTGGTGTTCGGGCCAGCGTTGGCCATCGACAGATCACCCGGGGCGGTGTGCTTGAGGGTGAAGTTTTCGTCTTCGAACTTGTTGCCGTAGATCGACTTGCCGCCGGTGCCGTTGTGGTTGGTGAAATCGCCACCTTGCAGCATGAAGTTCTGAATGACGCGGTGGAACGAGGAGCCTTTGTAGCTCAGGCCGTCGCCTTTCTCACCGGTGCACAGGGCGCGGAAGTTCTCGGCGGTTTTCGGCACGACGTCGTTGTGCAGTTCCATCACGATGCGGCCCATTGGCTCGTCGTTGGCGGTGATGTCGAAAAATACTTTGGAGTTTGCCACGTGGTTTTACCTTCTATCGAGTTTGGCGCGACTGTCGCGCAAGGGGTATAGGGTTGCACAGAAACGCCATTGGGCGTGTCCGTGCGTCGTGAAAAAAAGCTTTAGCCGCCGCTGACCTCGACTGTGCTCAGGCCATTGCCCTGGCGCCGAACCTGAATCTGCACGGGAATTCGCTCGTGCATTTCCTGCACATGGGAAATCACCCCGACCTTACGGCCCTGCGCCTGCAGCCCGTCGAGGGCGTCCATGGCCAGTTGCAGTGACTCGGGATCCAGGCTGCCAAAGCCCTCGTCGATGAACAGCGATTCGATCTTCAGCGTGCTGGACGCCATGGACGCCAGGCCCAGCGCCAGCGCCAGGGACACCAGGAAGGTTTCACCGCCCGAGAGCGAGTGGACCGAGCGCAGTTCGTCGCCCATTTCGGTGTCCATTACCAGTAAGCCGAGCATGCTGCCGCCGCGCTTGAGGCGATAGCGCCGCACCAGTTGCTTGAGTTGCGCGTTGGCGTGGTGCACCAGCAGATCCAGATTGTAGGCCTGGGCGATCTTGCGGAAGGTGTCGCCGGTGGCGGAGCCAATCAGCGCATTGAGCCGGCCCCAGCGCTGATACTCGGCCTGCGCCCCGGCGATGCGTGATTGCAGTTCGCTGCTGGCATCGCGTCGGCGGTTGTCTTCGCTCATTTGTGCGCGCAGGTCCGCGCACAGCTGGTCCTGAACCCCCGACTGCGCCTGCACGTCGGTCAAGGTGGCGAGCAACTGCTCGGCATCGACGCCATCACTGTGATGCGCCTGATGTTGCTGCAATTGCGCGGCGCGCTCATCCACCAGCACCCTGGCTTGTTCCAGCGCTTTTTCGCTGCTCTGCAGCTGCTGGCGCAAGCCGCTGACATGCTCGTCGCTGAGGCCCAGTAAGGTGTCCAGTGCAGCATCGTCCAGCTCGCTGTGGCTGGCGCGCCACTCCGCGATCTGCCGTTCGAGCTCCGTCAGTTCCTGTTGCAAAGCCTGCAGCCGCTGCTGTTCACCGTCGAGCTCTGCGGTCAGCTTGATCAATTCGCCCCGTGCGATCTGCAATCCGTCTGCGTTGGCCGCCAGGGCCTGGCGCGCGTGCTCCACGGCTTGCTCAAGCGCTTGCTGCCAATGCTCCGGCGAGCGGTATTCGCCTAACACCTGTGCCAGTCGCTGCTGCGCCGTCTGTTGCAGCTCGCGACGGCTGTCCACGTGCGCCTGCAGCTTCTGATGCTCAGCTTGCCGAGCCTGCTGGGCTGTCTGCTCACGCTCCAGTCTCAGCGCGCGCTCGGCGTGCTCCTGCTGCTCGGTCTTCTGCTGGTCGAGCTGCTCGACGCGCGCGGCGATGTCGTTGTCCAGCTGCATGAAACTCTGCGTCGCCGAGTCGCGCCATTGGGTCAGGCTCTCGGCAGGCAGCAGCGGCTCGAACTCTTGCAACGCCGCCTCGAACGCCTGATTATCCAGCGCGATGTTGCGCTGTTGATCGTCCAGCCCTTTCATCGCCTGCTGACTGGCTTCGCGCGCGTCCAGTACCTGTTGCTGCAGTGACTCGGCGTCGCGCTGCACTTTCAGCAAACGGGCCTGGCGCTGCTCGGCGGTGAGGATGTCCTGCGCCAGTTGGTGCAGACGCTCGCTCAGCCAGTCCCCCCGCAGGTGCTCGGGCTGTTCAAGCAGGCGCGGGTACAGCGGGTGTGCCTCCAGCTCAGGGGCGAGGGTTTGCAGCTGTTCGGCCAGCTGATCGTGTTGCGGTTTGGCCTGTTTGAGCTGGTTGTTCAGTTCGGCGACTTCCGCGCGCAGCTCGGCGAGCTTTTCACTGAGCTGCCCGACGGCTTGCCGCGCGCGCGCTTCTTCGCCGTCGTCGTGGCCCGACAGCGCTTCAAGCAGCGCCTCGGACTGGTGATACGGATGTTCTTCGCTGCCACACACCGGACACGGTTGCTGATCGATCAATTGCCCGCGCAGCTCTTCGACGCTGGCACTGCGCGCAAGCCGCTGACGCTGCAGCAGTTCGACGGTGACCTTCAGCGCTTGCTCGGCGGTCTCTTGCTCGGCCTTGAGTTTCAGGCCCTGGGCGATGCGCTGGGCACGACGCTCGGTGGCCTCTTGCTGGCGCGTTTGAAGGTCGAGCAGGCGGTTGGCGACCTCCTGATGACGCTGCCACAGGCGTTCAAGGGTGTCGCTGGCACCGTGCTGCTGACGATTGTCCTGCAGCAACTGCCCCAGCCGTTCCACTTCCTGACTGACCGCATCCGCCTTGACTTCGGCGGTGTCATAAAGCGCCTGCAAAGCGCTGCGGCGTTCGCTGAGCGTCTGCTCGGCAAGGGTGGCGTTTTTCTCCAGCTGCGGAAGCTCGGCGCGCCCCTGGATCAGTCGCGCGCTGAGCTGCACGGTCTGTTGAAGGCGCGGGCGGTAGGCGTTCCATGACTGACTCAGGGTGCTCAGCGCTGCGCTGTGCTCCAGTTGTTCGGCAATGACCTGCAGGCGTGCTTCAAGCTGCCGTTGCTGCTCGGCGAGTTGATCAAGCGTTGCCTGCCCCTCGCGACTGGCATTGGCCGCAGCCTGCGCCTGTTCGTCGAGTTGCTGCAGTTCTTGATTCAGGTGAGTAAGGCGGGTCTGCTGCTCGAACGCTTCACTCAGCCCCGGCCGCGCCTGGCCAAGCTGTTCCTGCGCTTGCTGGAAGGCGAGCTCGGCGTGAGCTTTTTGGCTGTCCAGCGCTGCAATTCGCGCATCGAGCGCGGTCTGCTGCACGTGGTGAGCTTGAATGGCCGCCGTCAGCGGTTGGACCTGCACTTGAAGCCTGGCCCGCTGGGCAAACAGATGCCGCTGTGGCGCCAGCCGCTCCAACAGACCCAGTCGTTGGCGATCCGCGCTCTGTGCATCCCAGGTTTGCTGTGCGCTGGTCAGTTGTTCGTTGGCGGCCTCATGGCTGTCACGCAACCGGTTCAGCTCCTTGAACCATTGCTGCTTGAGCTCCAGTTCGCGCAGCTGTGCCTGAACCTGCTTGAGCTGCTGTTGAGCTTCGGCGAAGCGCTGTTCCAGTTCGGCGCGCTGTTCAGTCTCCATGGGTGTCAGCGTGCCGGCCTGGGCCTGAAGGGTTTTCAGTGCTTCTTCGGCTTCCTTGCTTTTGCTGTAGGCGCGACGACCCAGCTGGCTATAGATCGCCGTGTCGGTGAGCTTTTCCAGCAGTTCGCTGCGTTCTTTGTCGTCGGCCTTGAGGAAGGCGCTGAACTCACTCTGCGCCAGCATCACGGCGCGGGTGAACTGCTCGAAGTTCAGGCCCAGCCGCGCTTCGAGCAGGGTTTTGTACTCGGTCTTGTTCTGCGTGCTGAGAATCTGCTCGCTGTCCAGATCGATCAGCGTCTGGCGGCTCGCCTGGAGCTTTTTCGTGGCGTTGTCGCGAGCGCGGTTGGCTTCCCAGCGTGCGCGGTAACGGCGCTTGTCGATGCCGACGAAGTCCACCTCGGCGTAACCGCTGCCGGTGCCGCGACGCAGCAGGTTGCGCGGGTCGTTGGTGCTGATGTCGCCATCGATCTCCGGCACACGAGACTGGCCGATGTTGTTTAGTCGGGGAATCGCGCCGAACAGCGCCAGGCACAGGGCATCCAGCAACGTGCTCTTGCCCGCGCCGGTGGGGCCGGTAATGGCAAACAGGCCAGCGCTGGCAAGGGGTTCGGCGGTGAAATCCAGCTCGAACGGGCCGGCCAGCGAAGCCAGGTTTTTCAGGCGGATGGCGAGGATTTTCATGGTTGTTCGCTCTCCAGCTGCACGTCTTGAAGAAGGGTGGCGAAATCCTGGAGGGTCTGTTCGTCGACCTCGCTGCCGTAGCTGTCCTGCCAGGCGCGGCTGAACAGCTCCTGTGGGCTCAGTTGGTCGAGTTCGATCAGGTCCTGCCGGGCGTCTTCATCGCGACCGCCCTTGCCGGCGTATTCGGCAGCGATGCGCACCAGCCGCACGGCCTTGTTTTCCAGCGCAGCCTCGATCTGGTTGCGCAGGTCGGGTTGCGGCTCGTCAAGGCGTACGCGGACTTCAAGCCACGGCTGACGGTCGACGTCCGCCAGGAGGTCTATGTCCGGAAGGTCACGCAGTTGCAACAAGAGCTCGGCCAGCGGCGCCGGGCCTATGCGTTGCAGGTTCACCGCGCGCGGGATCAGCAGCGGTTTGACGCTGACGAGCTTGTCGCCTTCGCATTCGATTTCGAGGATCTGGTGCTGGTAGCCAATTTCCGAAAAGGACAGCGGAATGGGCGACCCGCTGTAGCGAATCCGGTCCTCGCCGTTGACGCGCTGCGGCTTGTGCAGATGCCCCAGGGCGACGTAGGTGATGCTCTCGCCAAACAGGCTGGCGGGCAGGGCTTCGGCGTTACCGATGATCAGGCTGCGCTCGGAGTCTTCCGACACCGAGCCGCCAGCCATGTGCGCGTGGCTGATGGCGATCAGTGCCTGGCCTTTCTTGCGCCGTTGATTCGCTGCGGCGATCAGCATCTCGTGGACCTGACCAATGCCGCGCAGGTAGTTGTCGCCCAAGGCGGCACCCGTTACTTCGGCCGGGCGCAGAAAGGGCAGCGCCAGGCACCAGCCCAGCACTTTGCCCTTGGCGTTGGTCAGTGGCAGCAGCAAGCGATCGACGTCCAGCACGCCATCGTCGAGCCAGAGCACACGGCCCAGCGCGTGGGTGCGCAGGCGTCGCATCAGCGGCGCGGGTAACTCGATGCGCGAGCCGGAGTCGTGGTTGCCGGCGATCATCACGATGGTCACCTGGGGGTTCTGCTCGTGGGCGCTGACGATGAAGTCGTAAAGGCGCTCCTGGGATTTGACCGGCGGATTGACCGTGTCGAAGATGTCGCCGGCAATCAGCAGGACATCCGGCTTGCGTTCGGCCAGGCGGGCCAGCAGCCAGTTGAGGAAACCGGCATGTTCGAAATCTCGCTCCTGACCGTGAAGGTTCTGGCCAAGATGCCAGTCGGAGGTGTGGAACAGACGCATGGGGGTACCTTGGTTTAACGATCAACACATCCTGTGGAAACGCGCTTGCCCGCGATGGCGGTGGGTCTGTGCCAGGTTCGCGACCCGACACCCTGTTCATGGGCAAGCGCGCTCCCACGGTGGGACGCGCTGATCGGTGAAATTATTTCGGATACAGCGGCGGCAAGCTGTCGCCTCCGCCCGGGTCCTGGGTTTTTTCGATGGCGGGCAGCGCTTTGACAGCGCGCCAGAGGTCTTCACCCAGCCACAGTTTTTCGGTCTCGCTATAAAGCGCACCGTTCAGCCCGTCCAGCGCATTGGACAGCGGCACGAAGCGTGCGGCCATGTCGGCCAGGGTTTCGGGCTGCTGACGCGCCCAGGCATCGAGTGCCTGGCGGGTAGCATGCGGGTCGTTGGCCAGGCTCGCGCGTTTCAGGTCGTCGAGCACTGTACGCGGACTCGGGCCTGTTTGCGCGACCCGCGCCAGGGCCGGCTGCCAGCGCCCACGCCACCACAGGCCAAAGCCCAGCAGCGTGGTAAAGCTCAGCAGCACCGTGCTGAGCTGCCACGGCCAGACCGGCGGGCCGATCACGGTGACGTTGTTGTCGCTTACCGGCGTGTCCACCGCAAGTGCGGGGTTGATGCTCACTTGCAATGTGCGGGCGGGCAGGGCGCTGTGCTCCAGATGATCTTCCTGCGTGTTCCACCAGACCAGATCCACCGCTGGAATGTCGATGGCACCGGGACGATTGGGCACTAGGGCCTCGCGCTCCTCGCGCACGCCGGTCAAGCCTCGCTCACCGGGCTGATTGCTCAACTGCGGCTGGTCCGGGTAGCGCCGCAACGCACTGACGTCGGTGGCCGGAAGCGGCGGTAACTGCGCGCTCGAAAGGCCTTCGGCCTTGAGTTGCAAGGTGCGGGTGAGGGAATCACCGACCTGGCTATGGGCCGGCTCCGGGCTCCAGCTTTCGCTGAGGCTGACGCTGCGCGCGGGCAGCCACGGCACGTCAGTGGGGTAGTGCGCCGGTTGCGGCCTGACGTTAAGCGTCAACGGCAGCGACGTGACGTGCATCAATCGACCGGGTTTCGGCCCGCTTGCAACCGCTCCCGGCCCCATGGCCGCCGCTGCGGTCGCATCGGTGGTGTCCTGAACCAGCGTCGCGCTGAACGCTTGCGCCGGTATGGTCAGGTCGCCGCTGTGCTGCGGGTACAGCGCGTAGCGCATCTCGATGACGCCGTGGCGAATGCCGTTGATCTGCTTCTCGTAGGTGCGCGTGTCGCCGAGCTTTTCAACGCGCGCATCCGGCACTTGCAGCGGTGTCAGGCTACTGTCGTCGAACAGCGACACCGAGTGATAGATTCGCACGGTCAGCAGTGCCTGGGCCTGAACGTACACACTGTCCTGGTCCAGGCTCGCCTCCATGAATACCGGGTCGAGTTTTTGCGCCTGGCCCTGCGCCGCCGGACCGACATCGACCACCTGCAGCACAATCGGCTGGCTGGTCATTTCCCCCAGCTTCAGCGGCGGGATTTCAATCGATCCGCTGTGGCGCGGCATCAACGTAATCAGCCAGCGCGTGGTGGCGTGGACATTGCCTTCCAGCGTGGTGAGGCTGTTGAGCTGACGCGTGTCGCGCACTTCGAAGTCAGCGTCGAGCCCGCTCATGTCGGGCCTGCCGAAGACCGTGGCGTCGTCGGTTTCAAGGGTCAGTTCGACGGTCTCGCCGGTGTTGACGCGCGTGCGGTCGACGCTTGAAAGCAGCGTCGAGCCAGCGCTGTCGGCCTGGGCCAGCCCTGCGCACAGGCATAACATCCCTGCGATCAACCACCTGTGCAGACGACTCATCGGGTCTTTTCCTGATGCTGCTGTTGTTCGTACCAGAATTTGCGCCGCAGCAGTTCACCGGGTTCGTCGGGAATCTGCCTCAGCCACTGTTCAAGCGCCTGTTTCTGTTCGCCATCAACCTGCCCTTCGGCGGGCCTGCCAGCGGCGCGGGCCGGACCGTCGGCGTCGCCACCCGCACCGGAAGCCTCCTGGTCGGCAGCATTTTGCTCAGCCTCCGGCGGGCGGTTTTCATCCGGGTCGCGTGGTGCTGACGACGCGCTCGACGATGAATCCCCGGCACTGCCCTGGCGCGCGTTATTGCCGTTCTCGTCAGTCTCGGCCTTGGTCTCGGTTTCCGACGGGTTCGCCGTTTTGTTCAGCTCCAGCACTTGTTCCACCAATGCCTTGTTGGCCAACGCTGCCGGAAAGTCCGGCTGACGATCCAGCGCCTGTGCGTAAGCGTCGATGGCGCCTTCGAGCTCACCGCTGCGGGCCAGCGCATTGCCGCGATTGTAATGGTCGACGGCGCCGCTGCCTTGGGCAAAGCGCTGGGCGGCGCCTGCGTAATCTCCCGCCTGGTAGAGCGCAACGCCTTGCCAGCGCGGGTCCTGGAAATGTCGCGCGGCTTCTGCCGGGTGATGGCGTCTGAGCAGGCGCTCACCCTGTTGGTCCGGCCGGCGCCACAGGTCCTGGAAATCAAAGGCATAGCTGGCTTGAGGCACGGTCATCAACAACAAGGGCAGGCACAACAGCCAGCCGCGTCTTCCGGCACAGCCGGCCAGCAGCAACAGCGGCAGCAGCAGCCAATAACCCTGATCGGCCCAGCGGTCGAGCCGCACTTTCTGGCCCTCACTGATGAGACTTTTCGGGCCGTCGAGCAGCCCGAGGTCGTTCAGATCCTGATTGTCCAGGCGCAGGGCGGTGTAGCGGCCGGCCATGCTGTCGGCGAAGTCTTTCAGTACCGGCCCGTCAAGACGCGGTACCAGAATGCCGCCCTGAGCGTCTTTCAGAAAGCCGCCTTTCTCCTGGGTGACCGGTGCGCCTTCCGCAGTGCCGACACCCAGCATCAGTAACGCAGGCGCGTCGCGGCCGGTCATGGCCGCGCGGATACCCTGACGCTCGGCCTCGCTGAGGGATGAACCAATCCACAGCAAACGCCCCTGACCGAGGTCGCCCTGTTCAAGCAGGTCAAGCGCCTTGCGCACGGCCAGGTCTGCGCGCTGACCGGCCTCGGGCATGATCGACGGCCTGATTGCATCAAGCAGATTTTTACTGGTCGCCAGATCGTCGGACAGTGGCACCAGCGTATGGGCGCTGCCGGCGTAGACGATGATCGCGGTCTGTGAGTCGCTGCGCGCTTGCAGCAGGTCGAGAAGCTTGCGACGCGCCTGCTCCAGGCGCGTAGGCGGGCTGTCGGCCGCGAGCATTTCCGGAGTCAGCTCAAGCATGACCACCAGCGGGTCGACCGGCCGTTGGCTGTTTTGCTCGACCCGCTGCCAGCTGGGACCCAGCAAGGCCAACACCGCCAATAACCAGCCAATCCCCAGCACGATCCATGGCAGCTTGCTTTCTCGGCCGCCACCGCCACTGAGCAGCGCCGAGTGGAAAGCGCTGGGCAAAATCATCTGCCAACGGCCCACGCGCTTTTGCCGATTCCACAATCGCCACAACAGCCAGCCGAGCAGCGGCAGCAGCAGTAGCCAGCCGGGGCGCAGCCAGTGAGGCCAGAGACTGGCGAGAAATTCCATCATGGGCGCCTCAGCAGGCGCTGCACGCGTTGACGCCAGCGCGCGACCTGCGCAAACACCGGGGCGAAGGCAAACAAGCGATACAGCGCGTTGTTCGGCCAGCGTTCCTGGATCACCAGCAAAAGGCTCAGCAGCAGCGCCATTGCCAGCGGCCAGTGATACAGCGAGTGGGCAGGGCGCGCCTGGGTCGGTTGTTGCGCGACAGGCTCCAGCCGGTCCAGCGCCTTGCCTATACCGGCCAGTTCGACGCCGTTGCGCGCCCGGAAGTACTGCCCGCCGCTGACAGCGGCGATTTCCCGCAGGGCCGGCTCGTCCAGGTCGAGGCTCGGGTTGAGGCCCAGAATGCTGGTCGCGCCCTTGTCAGGATCGGCGCCGATACCAATCGGGTAGATCTTCACGCCCTCGCTGGCCGCCAGACGCGCAGCGGTTCTCGGGTCGATCTGGCCCGCGTTGTTGGCGCCATCAGTGACCAGGATCAGAACGCGACTCTGGGCCGGGCGTTGGCGCAGGCGTTTCAGGGCCAGGCCGATTGCATCGCCGATGGCGGTGTTCTTGCCGGCGATGCCGATCCGCGCTTCGTCCAGCCAGACGCGTACGGTTTTGCGGTCGAAGGTCAGCGGCGCCTGCAGATAGGCCTGGCTGCCGAACAGAATCAGGCCGATGCGATCGCCCTGGCGGTGCTCAAGAAAATCCCCCAGCAGCGTCTTTACCAGCGCCAGGCGGCTGACCTCGTCGTTTTTCCACATCATGTCCGGGTAATCCATCGAACCCGATACGTCCACGGCGACCAACAGGTCGCGGCCACTGGCAGCCACCGGCAAAGGCTCCCCCAGCCATTGCGGGCGGGCGGCGGCCATCAGCAGCAGGAGCCAGATAGCAATAAACGGAAGCTGCCGTCGCCAGCCCGGCAGATGTGCTCGCGCACGGCGGCCGGCGAGACCTTCCAGCTCCTGAAGAAAGCTGACCTTCAAAGCAGCTTCGCCACTGTCTGCGGGGGGCAGCAACAGGCGCATCACCCACGGCAGCGGCAGCAGGAGGAAAAGCCACGGCCAGGCGAACTCAAACATGCTTGCGAATCCAGGTCTCGACCGACAGAGTCAGGCCGTTGATGGCCTTGTCGTCCAGCTTGCACTCAGGCTTGTAGGCGCCTTCGACGAGAATCATCCAGCGTGTCAGGCCGGCAGCCGGGCAGCGGTTATCGAGAAAGGCCAGCCATTTGCGTCCGTTGAGCGTGTGGCTCTGGCTGTAGGGGTAATGATTGCGGCACAAGCGCTTGAGCAGACCGTTGATCTGCTGCAGCCAGGCACCGGCTGGCGCACCGTCGTAAGGTTTGGGCATCTGCGCGAGTTCGACCAGGGCGGCCTGGCGCAGCGGATCCAGCGCTTCAACGTTCTCGCGCGGGGCTTTTTTTGGCAGCAGCGTGCGTGCGCGCCACAGACCATAGGCCAGTGCCGGCAGCAAAATCAGCAGCAACCACCAGCCGGGTGCAGGCGGCCAGGCGCTAATCGGCTCCGGCAGAATCAGCGGCTGCAATTGGTCCAGCGCACTCATGGCTGTTTCACCGGACGTTGACCGTTAAGGTATTCGCGCAGTTGCTCAACCATCTCGCGCTGAGTGCTCAGCGGCATCATCAGCACCCGCAGCTTCTGCGCGAGCAGTTCCCAGCGCGCCTGACGCGCTTCGCCCTGGGCACGGTAGCTTTGGCGCAAATCGGCATTAAGGGTGTCGAGTTCCAGGTGTGCGCCCCGGTCGGCAAAGCGCAACAGGCCGGCGGCCGGCAACGCATGATCCAGCGGATCGGACAGCGGCAACAGCAGCAGGTCGCAGTGGCGCGACAGCAAGGCCAACTGCTGCTCGGCGGAATCGGTCAGCGCGCGCTCGTCGCAAAGGATGATCGCCAGGCTGCCCGGGCGCATGACCTCACGCGCGCGGCGCAACGCTACCCCGAACGTGTCGCGGTCGGCAGCGGCCTCGGTGTGCAGCGATTGATTGACCCGCACCAGCCGGTTCAGCAGCTGCAGCAGGCTTTGCTTGCTGCGTCGGGGTTTGATTTCGTAGTGCTCGTTGTCACCGAACACCAGCCCGCCGACGCGATCGTTGTGCCCCAGCGCGGCCCATCCCACCAGCGCCGCGGCCTGCGCGGCGAGCACCGATTTGAACATCAGCCCGGAGCCGAAAAACAAACGCCGGCTCTGTTCGACCATGATGAAGATCGGCCGCTCGCGTTCTTCATGGAACAGTTTGGTGTGGGGCTCCTGCGTGCGTGCGGTGACGCGCCAGTCGATGGTCCTGACGTCGTCGCCCGCCTGGTACACCCTGACCTGATCGAAGTCGACGCCGCGCCCGCGCAGTTTGGAGTGGTGCAGACCAATCAGCGGGCTGCGCTGGCTGGGGGTCGAAAACAACTGCACTTCACGCACGCGATGCCGCATCTCGATCAGCTCGGCAAGGCTGATGCGGATGCCCGGTTGGGAGATCAGGTAGGGTTGCATGGGGTCAGGCGACGGCCACGACGTCGAGGATGCGCTGGATCACACGGTCCTGGTCGATGCCCGCCGCCTCTGCTTCAAACGACAGGATGATGCGGTGGCGCAGGACGTCGAAGACCATCGCCTGGATGTCTTCGGGACTCACGAAGTCGCGTCCTGCCAGCCAGGCATGGGCGCGGGCGCAGCGGTCGAGTGAAATCGAACCCCGCGGGCTGGCGCCATAGCCGATCCACTCGGCCAGTTCGGCGTCGAACTTGGCCGGCGTACGGGTCGCCATCACCAGCTGCACAAGGTATTCCTCCACCGCATCGGCCATGTACAGGCCGAGAATTTCCTTGCGTGCAGCGAAGATAGCCTGCTGGCTAACCCGGCGCTCCGGCTTGGTTTCGCCGTTGAGTGCTTCACCACGGGCCTGCTGGAGAATCTTGCGTTCGACGGTTGCGTCAGGAAAGCCGATCTTGACGTGCATGAGGAAGCGGTCGAGCTGAGCCTCTGGCAACGGGTAGGTGCCTTCCTGCTCGATAGGGTTTTGTGTCGCCATCACCAGAAACAGCGGCGACAGGTCGTAAGTGCTGCGCCCGACGCTGACCTGGCGCTCGGCCATGGCTTCCAGCAGCGCCGATTGCACCTTGGCCGGCGCGCGATTGATCTCGTCCGCCAGCACCAGGTTATGGAAGATGGGGCCTTGCTGGAACACGAAGCTGCCGGTCTCAGGGCGATAGATTTCGGTACCGGTGATGTCGGCGGGCAGCAGGTCGGGGGTGAACTGGATGCGGTGAAACTGGGCTTCGATGCCTTCGGCCAGCTCTTTGATCGCCTTGGTCTTGGCCAGACCCGGTGCGCCTTCGACCAGCATGTGGCCGTCGGCCAACAGCGCGATCAGCAGGCGCTCAACCAGTTTCTCCTGCCCGAGGATCTGGGTGGAGAGAAAGGTTCGCAGCGCGATCAACGCTTCACGATGTTCCATCGATGACAGTTC
Source organism: Pseudomonas lutea (assembly GCF_000759445.1). NCBI lineage: Bacteria > Pseudomonadati > Pseudomonadota > Gammaproteobacteria > Pseudomonadales > Pseudomonadaceae > Pseudomonas > Pseudomonas lutea. Next base: position 218,604 of record NZ_JRMB01000002.1, on the reverse strand, counting down.
CTGGCAGGAGAGGCAGCAGCGCCAGGTGGCGCCGAAGCTGGGGGCGTTACTTTAATCCATCGCAAGGGCGCCGACTAATCGGCCGATGGCTTTTTTCGGCTTTTCAGCCAGGGACTGGGCAAAAACAAGAACTGTCTTACATTTGTGTCACTGGGCGCCCGTAGTTGACAGGCTCTCAGTTGATCTGGCTGACGTAGGTGCCGACGTCCTTGAGGATGATTCGCAGCGTGGCGTCCAGCTCGGCCAGTTCATTGGCGGGGGTGCTGTGGGTGATGTCGTAGGCCGTGTCGCCGCCCAGGGGTTTGGCATCGCTGGCGTCGATTTCCACCACTAGCCGAGTGGCGCTGAGCGTGACGGTGATGTTGTCTTCGACGTGGATAGTGTCGTCACGAAAGGTAATATCGACCTCATCCTCGTCGGGAAAGCGCGCGAGCAAGAACAAATCACCGGTGCTGCTGCCATGACAGCATGCCAGCGCCATGTCGTCTTCTTCTTCGTCGCATGGGTTGTAGATGAAGCTGTCGGTGGTCATGAGCATGGCGGCTATTTCTCTGTCGTGGTTCAGGGCAGGTGGGATTTTGCCAGTCCTGCACGAGATTTGCTGAAGATTGCGTTTGTTCGCCGGCCAGATTACCGAGTGGCGCCTGACCCGACGCGTTCGCCAGCAAGCCGGCTCCTACGATTTTGAGTGTGTCCACACCGGCCACTTCCCGGCTAAAGCCGGTCCCACTAAAACAACCGCGTGCAGTCAGTGGTACCGGCTTCAGGTGACGCGGAGCGTCACAGGATGCATACCCACGCGGAGCGTGGGAACGATCAAGCGCAGAGTTGAGGGCGACTGGGCCGGCCTCTTCCCGGCTAAAGCCAGTCCCACTAACAGCAGCGCGTGCAGTCAGTGACATTGGCGCTGACTGTAGGACCGGCTTCAGCCGGGAAGCTGTTGATCTGCTTCAAGAGCGCTTTTGATCTGCTTTTGATTTTCGTACGCAAAACGTCCAGGCACCGCCAAACGCGACTTTGGTGCAGGCTGAACGGAGGTCTCGTGGAGTGGGCCGAGCCGCATGGATGCGGCGAGAGCTGCCCCCGCCATGGATGGCGGATGGCAGCGGGCCCACGGAGCGAGGCCGGAGTGAAGGAACCCCGACGAAGGAGGGGCCCAACCGAGAGCAAGCACCCTTGGTTACTTGGGGTGCTTTTCCAAGTAACTCGCCGAAGGCGAAACCCAAGGCCGTTAGGCCGAAGCTCCTGATCTTCACGACACAGACCCAGCGAAACACCTCGCCTGCAACCCGATGTCCGAATATGTCGCAGCATCGCAAGCAGATTCAGCCCCCCTGTCGTTAAGCTGCGCAGCAAGTGCACAAAAGCGCGGCGGAGCCTGCCTGGGCAGAAACCGCACCGACGTACACCCAAGCCGAACAAATGTGACGGCACACACACCAAAAGCGTTAGTAATTCACGCAGTGCGAATCGCATTGCCCACTGTCACGTTATGCTGACTATCATCGACCAGACGCAAACGTGACAAACGCACCAGCTCCACCCGACACACGCATCTCTCCTATATAAAAGCTCAAGCCAAGCGGAGTACCACAGATGGCGTTCTTCACCGCAGCCAGCAAGTCCGACTTCCAGCACCAACTGCGAGCGGCACTGGCTCAGCACATCAGTGAACAGGCACTGCCACAAGTGGCGCTGTTCGCCGATCAATTCTTCGGCATCATTTCCCTCGACGAACTTACCCAGCGCAGACTGTCCGACCTGGCCGGCTGCACCCTCTCGGCCTGGCGCCTGCTCGAACGCTTCGAGCACGGCACGCCGCAGGTGCGGGTCTACAACCCCGATTACGAGCGCCACGGCTGGCAGTCCACGCACACCGCCGTTGAAGTTCTGCACCACGACCTGCCGTTCCTGGTGGACTCGGTGCGTACCGAGCTCAACCGTCGCGGTTACAGCATCCACACGCTGCAGACCACCGTGCTGAGCGTGCGCCGTGACGCAAAAGGCCAACTGCTCGAACTGCTGCCAAAAGGCACCAGCGGCGATGACGTGCTGCAAGAATCGTTGATGTACCTGGAGATCGACCGCTGCGCCAACGCCGCGGAGCTGAATGTGCTGGCCCGTGAACTTGAGCAAGTGCTGGGCGAAGTGCGCGTCGCGGTAGAAGACTTCGAGCCGATGAAGGCCAAGCTGCACGAACTTCTGGCGGGCATCGACGCCACCGAGTACAACGTCGACCCCGAAGAGAAATCCGAGGTCAAGGTGTTCCTCGAGTGGCTGGTCAACAACCACTTCACCTTCCTCGGTTATGAAGAATTCACGGTCAGTAGCGAAGACGAAGGCGGGCAGCTCAGCTATGACCCGTCGTCCTTCCTGGGCCTGACCAAGCTGCTGCGCGCAGGACTTACCGCCGAAGACCTGCACATCGAAGGCTATGCGGTGAACTACCTGCAGGAGCCGACCCTGCTGTCCTTCGCCAAAGCCGCGCACCCGAGCCGTGTTCACCGCCCGGCGTACCCGGACTACGTGTCGATCCGCCAGATCGACGCCGACGGCAAGGTCATCAAGGAATCGCGGTTCATGGGCCTGTACACCTCGTCGGTTTATGGCGAGAGCGTGCGCAATATCCCGTACATCCGCCGCAAGGTTGCCGAAGTCGAGCGCCGTTCCGGGTTTGACGCCAAGGCGCACCTGGGCAAGGAGCTGGCGCAGGTGGTCGAAGTGCTGCCGCGCGATGACCTGTTCCAGACCCCGGTGGACGAGCTGTTCACCACCGTGATGTCGATCGTGCAGATTCAGGAGCGCAACAAGATCCGCGTGTTCCTGCGCAAAGACCCGTACGGCCGCTTCTGCTACTGCCTGGCGTACGTGCCGCGCGACGTTTACTCCACCGAAGTCCGTCAAAAAATCCAGCAAGTGCTGATGGAGCGCCTGAAGGCCAGCGACTGCGAGTTCTGGACCTTCTTCTCCGAGTCGGTGCTGGCGCGCGTGCAGTTGATCCTGCGCGTGGACCCGAAAGTCACCCTCGACATCGACCCGCAGCAACTGGAAAACGAAGTGATCCAGGCGTGCCGGTCGTGGAAAGACGACTACGCCAGCCTGGTGATCGAGAGCTTCGGCGAGGCGCAGGGCACCAACGTCCTGGCCGATTTCCCGAAAGGCTTCCCGGCCGGCTACCGCGAGCGTTTCGCGGCGCACTCAGCCGTTGTGGACATGCAGCATGTGCTGAGCCTGTCCGAAGCCAACCCGCTGGTGATGAGCTTCTACCAGCCGCTGTCAGGCGACAAGGCGCAGCTGCATTGCAAGCTGTACCACGCCGACACCCCGCTGGCGCTGTCCGACGTCTTGCCGATTCTGGAAAACCTTGGGCTGCGCGTACTGGGCGAATTCCCCTACCGCCTGCGCCATACCAATGGCCGCGAATTCTGGATTCATGATTTCGCGTTCACCTACGGCGAAGGCCTGAAGCTGGACCTGCAACAACTCAATGACACGCTGCAGGACGCGTTCGTCCACATCGTCCGTGGCGAAGCCGAGAACGATGCTTTCAACCGTCTGGTGCTGACGGCCGGTCTGCCGTGGCGCGACGTGGCGTTGCTGCGGGCCTACGCGCGTTACCTGAAGCAGATCCGCCTGGGCTTCGACCTTGGCTACATCGCCAGCACGTTGAACAACCATGCCGACATCGCCCGTGAGCTGACGCGTCTGTTCAAGACCCGTTTCTACCTGGCGCGCAAATTGAGCGGCGGCGACCTCGACGACATGCAACAACGTCTCGAACAGGCCATCCTGACTGCGCTCGATGGCGTGCAGGTGCTCAACGAAGACCGCATCCTGCGTCGCTACCTTGACCTGATCAAGGCGACCATGCGCACCAACTTCTACCAGGCCGACGCCAACGGTCAGAGCAAGAGCTATTTCAGCTTCAAGTTCAACCCGCGTCTGATCCCCGAACTGCCGAAGCCGGTACCGAAGTTCGAAATCTTCGTCTACTCGCCGCGTGTTGAAGGCGTGCACCTGCGCTTCGGCAACGTGGCCCGCGGCGGCCTGCGCTGGTCCGACCGCGAAGAAGACTTCCGTACCGAAGTCCTCGGGCTGGTCAAAGCCCAGCAGGTGAAGAACTCGGTCATTGTGCCGGTGGGCGCCAAAGGTGGCTTCCTGCCGCGCCGTCTGCCGACCACCGGCACCCGCGACGAGATCCAGGCCGAGGCGATCGCCTGCTACCGCATCTTCATTTCCGGGCTGCTGGACATCACCGACAACCTGAAAGAAGGCGCGCTGGTGCCGCCTGCCAACGTCGTGCGTCACGACGATGATGACCCGTACCTGGTCGTGGCCGCCGACAAGGGCACCGCGACCTTCTCCGACATCGCCAACGGCATTGCCATCGATTACGGCTTCTGGTTGGGTGACGCCTTCGCTTCCGGCGGCTCGGCGGGTTACGACCACAAGAAGATGGGCATCACCGCCAAGGGCGCGTGGGTCGGTGTGCAGCGCCACTTCCGCGAGCGCGGCATCAACGTCCAGCAGGACAGCATCAGCGTGATCGGCGTCGGTGACATGGCCGGCGACGTGTTCGGCAACGGCTTGTTGATGTCCGACAAACTGCAACTGGTGGCGGCGTTCAACCACCTGCACATCTTCATTGATCCAAACCCGGACCCGGCGAGCAGCTTCGCCGAGCGTCAGCGTCTGTTCGACCTGCCGCGTTCGGCCTGGACCGATTACGACACCAGCCTGATGTCCGAAGGCGGCGGTATCTTCCCGCGCAGCGCCAAAAGCATTGCGATCACTGCGCAGATGAAAGCACGCTTCGACATTACCGCTGACAAGCTGACCCCGACCGAACTGATGCACGCGCTGCTCAAGGCGCCGGTGGATCTGCTCTGGAACGGCGGCATCGGCACTTACGTCAAAGCCAGCACTGAAAGCCATGCCGATGTGGGTGACAAGGCCAACGACGCATTGCGCGTCAACGGCAATCAGCTGCGCTGCAAAGTGGTGGGCGAGGGCGGCAACCTCGGCATGACCCAACTGGGCCGCGTCGAGTTCGGCCTGATGGGCGGCGCGACCAACACCGACTTCATCGACAACGCCGGTGGCGTGGATTGCTCCGACCACGAAGTGAACATCAAGATCCTGCTGAACGAAGTGGTCCAGGCCGGTGACATGACCGAGAAGCAGCGCAACCTGCTGCTCGAAAGCATGACCGATGAAGTGGGCAACCTCGTCCTCGGCAACAACTACAAGCAGACTCAGGCCCTGTCGCTGGCGGAGCGCCGTGCCTACGAGCGCATCGCCGAATACAAGCGCCTGATGAGTGATCTGGAGTCGCGTGGCAAGCTGGACCGTGCCATTGAGTTCCTCCCGGCCGAAGACCAACTGGCCGAGCGCATCGCGGAGAAGAAAGGTCTGACCCGCGCGGAGCTGTCGGTGCTGATTTCCTACAGCAAGATCGACCTCAAGGAAGCGTTGCTGGAATCCCGCGTGCCGGATGACGATTATCTGGCCCGCGACATGGAAACCGCGTTCCCGCCGTCATTGGGTGCGAAGTTCTCGGAATCGATGCGTCGCCACCGTCTGAAGCGTGAAATCGTCAGCACGCAGATCGCCAACGATCTGGTCAACCACATGGGCATCACCTTCGTGCAGCGTCTCAAGGAGTCGACCGGCATGACGGCAGCCAACGTGGCCGGTGCGTATGTGATCGTGCGCGACATTTTCCACCTGCCGCACTGGTTCCGTCAGATCGAGGCGCTGGACTACAAGGTCCCGGCCGAGATTCAGCTGGCGCTGATGGATGAGCTGATGCGCCTGGGCCGCCGCGCGACCCGCTGGTTCCTGCGCAGCCGTCGCAACGAGCTGGACGCGGCACGCGATGTTGCGCACTTCGGTCCGCACATCGCGGCGCTGGGCCTGAAACTGGACGAGTTGCTGGAAGGCCCGACCCGCGAGGTCTGGCAGACGCGCTACCAAGAGTACGTCGCCGCCGGTGTGCCGGAGTTGCTGGCGCGGATGGTCGCGGGCACCAGTCACTTGTACACGCTGTTGCCGATCATCGAAGCGTCTGATGTCACCGGTCAGAATGCGGCGGATGTGGCGAAGGTGTACTTCGCGGTCGGCAGTTCGCTGGACGTGACCTGGTATCTGCAGCAGATCAGTGCCTTGCCGGTGGAGAATAATTGGCAGGCGCTCGCGCGTGAGGCGTTCCGTGATGATATCGATTGGCAGCAGCGGGCGATTACGGTCTCTGTGTTGCAGATGCCGAACGGTCCTGCGGACATCGAGGAGCGCTTGACGCTGTGGCTGGAGCAGCATGTGCAGATGGTTGAGCGCTGGCGCGCGATGTTGGTTGAGTTGCGTGCGGCGAGTGGCAATGACTATGCGATGTATGCGGTCGCCAACCGTGAGTTGCTGGACCTGGCGATGAGTGGGCAGACGTCGGTGGTTTGATGGTTAGCTTGCTGTAAACAGAGGCCCCGTATCGCAAGATGCGGGGCTTTTTTGTTTTTGCGTTTTGGAGATCAAGATCAGGGGCGTCTGCCTGGGGGCAGACTGTTTCGCCTTCGGCGAGTTACTTGGAAACCGTCGAAAGTCGCACCGTCCCCAAGTAACCAAGGGTGCTTGCTCCTGGTTTGGTTCCTCCTTCGTCGGAATTCCGTCACTCCGACGATGCTCCGTGGGCCCGCGCCGAACGGACATCCATGTCCTGACGGCGCTCTCGCCGCGTCCATGCGGCTCGACCCACTGCGCATCGTCTACGTTCAGCCTGCACCCAAGTCGCGATTGGCGGCGGCTGGGCTTTATGCGTATGAAGACCAAAAGCAGATCAGAAGCAGATCAGAAGCAGATCAAAGGCTTCCCGGCTGAAGCCGGTCCCACAGGAGTGCGCCTTCGGTGCCGCTGAATGCGCGCCCGCTGTTTTAGTGGGACCGGCTTCAGCCGGGAAGGGCCGACTTGGGCGCGACCAAATGCACTGGGTGAATGCAGTCTTCTGTAGGAGCCGGCTTGCTGGCGAACGCGAAGGGTCTGCTGGGAAGATGCCGCCTGACACACTGCTTTCGCCAGCAGGCCGGATCCTGCATTCTGCGTTGATCGTGCTCACACTTCACGTGGGCATGCATCCTTTGACGCATACGACGCCCTGGTGGGACCGGCTTTAGCCGGGAAGGGGCCGGATTGGACGCGATCAAATGCACTGGGTGAATGCAATTTTCTGTAGGAGCCGGCTTGCTGGCGAACGCGGAGTGTCTGCGGGGAAGATGCCGCCTGACACACTGTTTTCCCCCGACAAAGCGGCTTGTGCATGTTCTGCGTTGATCGCGCCCTCACTTTGCGTTGGCATGCATCCTTTGACGCTTTGCGTCGCTCTCTCGACAACGGGACGTGGTTATTTCAATCGCGCCATGCTGATGGCGTCGACCAGCACCCCGTCACGGATGGCGTAGTCCCGCAGGCGACCTTCGTTTTCGAAACCGAATTTGCGATACAGGGCCAGCGCGGCTTCGTTGTCGGCAAATACGGTCAGTTCGACACGGTGCAGGTTCATCCAGTTGTCCGCGACTTCCAGCACGGCAGCCATCAGCCGCGACCCAACCCCTTTGCCCTGCCACGCCGCTGCCACGCCCATACCAATGGCGCCTACATGACGCTGCCGAATGCGCGCGTATTGCTCCAGCCCGATGTTGCCGATCACTTGGCCCTGATGCAAAGCCACAAGCTTTACCGAACGCTCATCCGCGCCCGCCAGCCGCTTGCGCCAGACCTCAGCGGATTGATACGGCATTTGAAGCACCTGACGGCACACCAATGGGTCGTTATAAAGAGCCGTGACGCCCTCGATATGGGACTCGGTAAAACGATGGATCACTACCTGATCGACAGCCGCATTCACTGGATTCATCCTTTGAAAACAGAAAGAAGCGGCAGTCTAAGCGGCCAACTGCCCACGTGGCTACGCCGACCAGCAACCGTAAGAGGTGACAGCCTGCACGGTGACGCGGAGCGTCGCGGGATACATGCCTACGTGGAGCGTGGGCACGATCAATGCGGAACATGCAGGAGCCGGCTTGCTGGCAAAAACAGTGTGTCAGGCGGTATCTTCCCCGCAGACCCTCCGCGTTCGCCAGCAAGCCGGCTCCTACAGAATGACTGCATTCACCCAGTGCATTTGATCGCGTCCAATGCGGCCCATTCCCGGCTGAAGCCGGTCCCACTAAAAGCAGCGTGTGCATTGATCGGGACCGTCCTCTCGGCTGAAGCGGATGCTACCAAGGGCCGTATAAACACTGTGGGACCGGCTTCAGCCCCGGAAGCTCTTGATCTGCTTTAGACATCCTTTTGATCTGCGTACGCAAAAAGCCCAGTCACCGCGAAACGCGACTTGGGTGCAGGCTGAACGTAGACGATGCGCAGTGGGTCGAGCGGCATGGATGCCGCGAGAGCGCCGTCAGGACATGGATGTCCGTTCGGCGCGAGCCCACGGAGCATCGTCGGAGTGAGGGTATTCCGACGAAGGAGGAACCAAACCAGGAGCACAAGCCCTTGCCTGCTCTTTGAAACCGAAAGCGGGGTTTTATCAAGTAACTCGCCGAAGGCGAAACAGTCTGCCGTTAGGCAGACGCTCTCGATCTATCAAAAAAAGCCCATAAAAAAACCCCGCCGAAGCGGGGTTCTTTCAACACGGTTCAGCTATTACGCCTGAACAACCGGAATATTAGCGTTGGCCGCAGCCTCACGGAATTCCGCGATCTGATCGAAGCTCAAGTAACGGTAAACATCGGCAGCCATGCTGTCGATCTTGCCCGCGTACTCCATATACTCCTCGACCGTCGGCAGACGACCCAGAATCGACGCAACGGACGCCAACTCGGCCGAAGCCAGGTAAACGTTCGCACCATCGCCCAGACGGTTCGGGAAGTTACGAGTCGACGTCGAAACGACTGTCGAATTCGGCTCAACACGTGCCTGGTTACCCATGCACAGCGAGCAGCCCGGCATTTCCATGCGCGCGCCAGCCTTGCCGTAAATCCCGTAGTAACCTTCCTCGGTCAACTGGTGAGCGTCCATCTTGGTCGGCGGCGACAGCCACAGACGCGTCGGCAGCTGGCCTTTGACCTGCTCCAGCAACTTGCCCGCAGCGCGGAAGTGGCCGATGTTGGTCATGCACGAACCGATGAACACCTCGTCGATCTTCTCGCCAGCTACGCTGGACAGCAGACGGGCATCATCCGGGTCGTTTGGCGCGCAGAGCACAGGCTCTTTGACGTCAGCCAGATCGATTTCGATGATTTCCGCGTATTCGGCGTCAGCATCGGCTTCCAGCAACTCTGGGTTGGCGACCCAGGCTTCCATGGCCTGAGCACGACGCTCCAGCGTACGCGGATCACCGTAGCCTTCGCCGATCATCCAGCGCAGCAGGGTGATGTTGGATTTCAGGTACTCGGCGATCGACTCTTTCGACAGCTTGATGGTGCAGCCGGCGGCGGAGCGTTCGGCCGAGGCGTCGGACAGTTCGAAAGCTTGCTCGACGGTCAGGGTTTCCAGACCTTCGATCTCCAGAATGCGACCGGAGAAAGCGTTCTTCTTGCCCTTCTTCTCGACCGTCAGCAGGCCCTTCTGGATCGCGTAGTAAGGGATCGCATGAACCAGGTCACGCAGGGTGACGCCTGGTTGCAGCTTGCCTTTGAAGCGAACCAGAATCGACTCCGGCATGTCCAGCGGCATAACGCCGGTGGCAGCGGCAAACGCGACCAGACCTGAACCGGCCGGGAACGAGATGCCGATCGGGAAGCGGGTGTGCGAGTCACCACCGGTGCCGACGGTGTCCGGCAGCAGCATGCGGTTCAGCCAGCTGTGGATGATGCCGTCGCCCGGACGCAGGGAAACGCCGCCGCGGGTCATGATGAAGTCAGGCAGCGTGTGGTGAGTCTTGACGTCGATCGGCTTCGGATAGGCCGCAGTGTGGCAGAAAGACTGCATCACCAGATCGGTCGAGAAGCCCAGGCACGCCAGGTCTTTCAGTTCATCACGGGTCATGGGACCGGTGGTGTCCTGAGAACCGACGGTGGTCATCTTCGGCTCGCAGTAGGTGCCCGGACGGATGCCGTCGGTGCCACAGGCCTTGCCGACCATCTTCTGCGCCAGGGTAAAGCCTTTGGTGCTGGCCACTGGAACGTCGGGCAGCTTGAACAGCGTCGAAGGCGGCAGACCCAGCTCGGCGCGTGCCTTGCCAGTCAGGCCGCGACCGATGATCAGCGGAATACGGCCACCGGCGCGAACTTCGTCAAGCAGCACTGGCGTCTTCAGTTCGAAGGTTGCCAGCACGTCGTCGGTGCCGTGTTTGGTGACTTTGCCGGCATACGGGTAAACGTCGATCACGTCGCCCATGTTGATGTTCGAGACGTCGAACTCAATTGGCAGTGCGCCCGCATCTTCCATGGTGTTGTAGAAGATCGGAGCGATTTTGCTGCCGAAGCAGAAGCCGCCGGCGCGCTTGTTCGGCACGTTCGGGATGTCGTCACCGAAGAACCACAGCACCGAGTTGGTGGCTGACTTACGCGAGGAACCGGTACCGACCACGTCACCGACGTAGGCAATAGGGAAGCCTTGACCGCGCATGTCTTCGATTTGCTTCATCGGGCCGATCGAGCCTTGCACGTCGGGCACGATGCCGTCACGGGCCATTTTCAGCATGGCGAGGGCGTGCAGCGGGATGTCCGGACGCGACCAGGCATCAGGCGCAGGCGACAGGTCGTCGGTGTTGGTTTCACCGGTGACCTTGAAGACGCGCAGGCTGATCTTTTCGGCCAGGGTCGGACGCTTCTGGAACCACTCGCCGTCGGCCCAGGACTGCATCACGCCTTTGGCGTGTGCGTTGCCGTTCTTGGCTTTTTCAGCGACGTCGTGGAAGGCGTCGAACATCAGCAGGGTGTGCTTCAGTTGTTCTGCGGCCACCGGTGCCAGCTCGGCATCGTCCAGCAGCTCAACCATGGTGACGATGTTGTAGCCGCCCTGCATGGTGCCGAGCAGTTCGACAGCGCGCTTCTTGTCCAGCAGAGGGGAATGAACTTCGCCCTTGGCCAGGGCAGAAAGGAAACCGGCTTTGACGTAGGCCGCTTCGTCAACTCCCGGTGGAACGCGATTGGTGATCAGGTCAAGCAGGAAAGCTTCTTCGCCAGCCGGTGGGTTTTTCAGCAGCTCGACCAGGCCTGCGGTTTGTTCGGCGTTAAGCGGCTGGGGCACGATACCCTGGGCGGCACGCTCTTCGATGTGTTTACGGTAGGCTTCAAGCACAGTATTACCCTCATCAGTGGTCCCAAATGGGTGTCCGGGACGCTCATCCGGAAAAGGTCCGCATCGATGCTCTCGAACTTTTTAAAGTTTCTTGGCAGGAAGCTGACGATCTCCAACAGAAGCTGTTTTCAAAGTTTTACGCCTGCATGATCGGCTGGGGAGGGGACGCGAACCTTTCGCGTCAAACCGGACTGCGGGGCGGGCTTTGGGCAATAAGTAGCTGGGCGACTTACCGGACAAAGCCCTGACTGTGCTCGTGACGCTTTGAAAACAGCTTCCAACGGACATTGGCGCCTTAAAAGGCCCGGTGATTCTACGGGAAAAAACCGCTGAAGGTAAGTTAGCCCCCACAGGTTGAAGGGTGTACCTCGTTAGACAAAGGGCTAACATGCCGGCTTGTTCCGTTCGCCGTCGTGTTGTTTTGCCATGCCCAATCAGATCATCAAAACGCCCTGCGTGGGCCTCTGCTCCACCGTTTACGGGGACCTTGTGTGCCGGGGATGCAAGCGTTTCCATCACGAAGTCATCCACTGGAACGGTTACAACGAAGACGAAAAACGCGCGGTCTGGCTGCGCCTTGAACAGCTGCTGGTGCAGGTCATGGCGGCGAAGGTCGAGGTCTTCGACCCCGTGAAGCTGCGCCAGCAGCTGGAACAACGCAAGATCCGCTTCGTCCCGCACCAGTCGGAATATTGCTGGGCTTATCAGTTGATTGCGCGGGGCGCTCGGGTGATCAACCAATTGGACGCATACGGCATGGTGCTGCTGCCGGAGTTTCGCGACTGGTCACTGCCCGAACTGCGCGATGCCATTGATCGGGAATTCTTCCTGCTGTCCGAAGCGCATTACGAGCGTTACATCGCGCCGGGTTTCCTGAGGGACGCGATGGGCGCGCGCTGATCGTTTCGGCCCGGCAGCGGGGCAGGCGAAAATTCCCGGCTGTCACTGCCAGGCAGGCTGGTTCTGTCCGTCAGGCTCCGTATAATGCTGCGCCTTTCCCAACCCGCTATTTTGTGAACCCATGCAGACCTATCCAGACGTCGACGCTTTCCTGCTTTGCCCCACCCCGGACAGCTGGGTGCAGGCTGCCTTGCAGAACCTGGATATCCTGCTGATTGACCACGCCAACAATGAAAAGAAAGCCGCCGGCGCGGCGTTTCAGTTCATGTTTCAGTACAACGACAAATTTGACCTGCTCGCCAAAATGTCCCGGCTGGCCCGCGAGGAGCTGCGCCACTTCGAGCAAGTCATCGGCATCATCAAGAAGCGCGGCATTCCGATGGCCAACATCAGCTCCGCGCGTTATGCCGGTTCGTTGCGCAAACTCGTGCGCACCCATAACCCTTACCGGCTGACCGACGCGCTGGTGGTTGGCGCCATCGTGGAAGCACGCTCGTGCGAACGTTTCGCCGCGCTGGTGCCGCATCTGGATGAAGACCTGGCGAAGTTCTACGCCAGCCTGCTTAAATCCGAAGCCCGTCATTTTCAGGACTACCTGAAGCTGGCTTACACCTATGGCACTGCGGCGGACGTCGACGCCAAAATCGAAGAAATCCGCCTCGCCGAGCGCGAGCTGATCGAAAGCCCCGATGAAGACTTCCGCTTCCACAGCGGTGTACCGGCGGCTTAAGCCTTTTAGGGCAAACACCGATTCGTAGGAGCGCGTTTGCCCGCGAATCGGTCTCCCCCCGACATTCTTAGCGTCTGACCGACCGCGCTCGCGTTCGCCAGCAAGCCGGCTTCTACGGAGGCCGCTGCCACTGCATAAAAACGCCTCGTCAATCCGTCGAATCACGTTCGTCCGAATCAGTACACCTTAAATATTGTTTCATTGTGTGTTTACTGCCTAGGCAGTAAGATCCTTCCCATTCACTGCCTAAGCAGATAATGGGTGGCTACCAAATGGCACATTTTACCCCCGAGAATTTCCACGACAGCCTCCTTGGCATGTTGCTCGGCCGGACTGAACAGCTGAAAAATCGCATCCTCGATCGGCATCTGGAGCCCCACGGCGTCACCGCGCAGCAGTTCAAAGTGCTGGTGATGATCGCGCGCTTCTGCGCCGAAACCCCGGCTGACATCTGTCGCATGCTGAACCTGGACAGTGGTTCCATGACCCGCATGCTCGACCGTCTGGAGCAGAAAAACCTGTTGTCCCGCGCCCGTTCCGAGGCGGATCGCCGTCAGGTGCAACTGGTGCTGACCGATGAAGGCAGGGCGCTCTCCGACCTGTTGCCGGAAATCGGCGCACACGCGATGAACGAGATGGTCGGGGTGCTGGAAGACAGCGAGCTGCTGGCGCTGGAAAAGATTCTGACGAAAATTCTGGTTGCCTCGGGCGACCCCATCACGATTGCCCGGATTGCCGAACGATGAGCACTCATATCCAGCAGGGTTCGACCCTGCGCACGTCCCTGAGTCTGGTATTCGTGGCGCTGGTCCTGGCCGGTTGCGCCACCTCCAAAGGCCTGAAGACCGAAGGCGTCGGCATTGATGCCAACCACCTGCAAACCGCCCAAAGCCTCAACGGCATTCAGCTCTCGCCGGCGGCCTGGCCAAAGCGCGATTGGTGGACCAGCCTCGGCGATCCACAGCTCAACACGCTGATCACCGAAGCGTTGCGCGACAGCCCGGACATGCAAATTGCCGCTGCTCGCACGCATCAGGCGACCGCGCAGGCGTATGCCGCCGATGCCGAACGCATGCCGACCGTCGATGCCGACGCCAGCATCAGTCGCTCGCGTCTGGCCCGCGATCAGGATCCGACTGGCGCAGGCGGCCGTTACAGCACCTTGCGCAGCTTGAGCGCGGGCTTCAATTACAACTTTGATCTGTGGGGTGGCCAGCGTGCAGCCTGGGAAGCGGCGTTGGGGCAGGCCCGCGCCAGCGAAGTCGATCAGCAAGCGGCGCAATTGACCCTCGCCGCTGACGTGGCCCGCGCCTACAGCGACCTGGGCCAGGCCTACATCGTCCGCGATCTGGCGGCTGAAGACCTCAAGCGCACGAGTCAACTGCTGGATTTGGGCGCACGGCGTTTCAAGTCGGGCATCGACAGCGAATACCAGTACGAGCAGACCCAGAGCCTGGAAGCCAACTCTCGCGAATCGCTGGCGGACGCGGACAAGAGCCTGCGCAGCGCCAAAATCCAGTTGGCCGTGCTCATGGGCAAAGGCCCGGACCGTGGCGAACAACTGCGTCGGCCTGCGGTGCTGCAACCTGCTGTCGTGGCCCTGCCTTCAGTGGTGCCCGCCGAGTTACTAGGCCGTCGCCCGGACCTGGTGGCAGCGCGCTGGCGGGTTGAGGCGGCAAGCAAAAACATCGACGTCAGCAAGACCAACTTTTACCCCAACCTCAACCTCAGCGCCTCTGCAGGCGCCGAGTCGCTGCTGGGCGATGCAATGTTTGGTTCGGCGAGTCGCTTCTTCAATGTTGCGCCGACGGTCTCGCTGCCTATTTTCGACGGCGGACGTCGCCGTGCCGACCTTGACGCTCGGGACGCCGACTACGACCTCGCAGTGGCGCAGTACAACAAGACACTGGTCCGGGCGCTGGGCGATGTTAGCGATGGCATCGGCCAGTTGCGTGACATCCGCCGTCAGATCGAGGCGCGTCAGCAGGCGACCGATGTGATTCAGAAATCCTACGACACCGTCGTTCAGCGCTACTCATCGGGCATCGGCAATTACCTGGACGTCCTGAGCGTCGAGCAACAACTGCTGCAATCGCAACGCCAACAGGCTGATCTCAACGCGGAACGAATCGATCTTTCGATCCAGTTGATGCAGGCCCTCGGGGGAGGCTTTGAAGACAGCAAGCCCGGCGACAACGCCGCCCCGGACGTCCCGTCAACTGCTTCGATGACTCATTAAGGTAATCGACATGGCCACTGCCACTACCGAAAACAACGCTACACACGAACAAAAGGACAGCACCGGTCCTGACGCCGGGAAAGGTGCCGACAACAAAGCCGGTCAGAACACACCGACGAAAAACCCGCGCAAGCGCAAGCTGCTGCTACTCGGCCTGCTGTTGGTGGTCGTACTCGGGGTGATTGGCGTTTGGGCCTGGTACGAAATGTACGGGCGCTGGAGCGAAAGCACCGACGATGCCTATGTGAACGGCAACGTGGTGGAAATCACTCCGCAGGTCACCGGCACCGTGGTGAGTATCGGCGCTGACGATGGCGACCTGGTTCGTGAAGGTCAGGTGCTCGTCCAGTTCGACCCCAACGATGCCGAAGTCGCGCTGCAAAGTGCCGAAGCCAACCTGGCTAAAGTGGTGCGTCAGGTGCGCGGTCTGTACAGCAACGTCGATGGCATGAAAGCGCAACTGGCCGCTCAGCGGGCTGAGGTTCAGAGAGCCCAGGATAACTACAACCGTCGTCGCAGTCTGGCGGCGGGCGGGGCGATTTCCCAGGAAGAGCTGTCCCACGCCAAGGATGACCTGACCACCGCACAGAACGCGTTGACCAACATCCAGCAGCAGTTGGCCACCAGTACCGCGCTGGTGGACGACACACAGGTGTCTTCGCACCCGGACGTGAAATCCGCCGCCGCACAGTTGCGTCAGGCCTATCTGAGTAACGCGCGCAGCACGCTGATCGCGCCGGTCACCGGCTATGTCGCCAAGCGCACGGTGCAGCTGGGCCAGCGGGTGCAGCCGGGCACTGCGCTGATGGCGGTGATTCCGCTGGACCAGCTGTGGATAGACGCCAACTTCAAGGAAACCCAACTGGGCCAGATGCGGATCGGCCAGCCGGTGGACATCGAAGCGGATCTGTACGGCAGCGACGTCAAGTACAGCGGCACCGTAGACAGCGTCGGCGCCGGTACTGGCAGTGCGTTTGCCTTGCTCCCCGCGCAAAACGCCACGGGTAACTGGATCAAGATCGTGCAGCGGGTGCCGGTGCGCATTCACATCAATGCTGACGAGCTGTCGAAGCACCCGTTGCGAATCGGCCTGTCGACCACCGTTGACGTGAACCTGCACGACCAGAGCGGTCCGGTACTGGCGCAGCAAGCGCCTAAACAGCCGTTGTTCACCACCGACGTCTATGCCAGGCAACTGGCCGATGCCGACACGCTCATTGCACGCGTGATCCACGAAAACAGCGCCTCTTCGAGCGGCAAGACCGCTCAGCGCTGATTCGCCAATCCATCTCCCCAGACCCGTTCACGCGGGCCTGGGTGATCTTCGAGTGTCAAAGGATTCGCGATGAGTAATAACGCTCCCGCTTCTTTCACGCCGCCAAGCCTGTTGCTGACCACCATCGGCCTGTCGCTGGCGACGTTCATGCAAGTGCTCGACACCACGATCGCCAACGTGGCCTTGCCGACCATCTCCGGCAACCTGGGCGTCAGCTCGGAGCAGGGCACGTGGGTCATTACCTCGTTCGCGGTCAGTAACGCCATCGCATTGCCGCTGACCGGCTGGCTCAGTCGGCGCTTCGGCGAAGTGAAGCTGTTTCTGTGGGCCACATTGCTGTTCGTGACGGCGTCCTTCCTCTGCGGCATCTCGACGTCGATGCCTGAACTGGTGGGCTTTCGGGTTATTCAGGGCATGGTGGCCGGTCCGTTGTACCCCATGACCCAGACGCTGCTGATCGCGGTTTATCCCCCGGCGAAAAGGGGGATGGCATTGGCATTGCTGGCCATGGTGACGGTCGTGGCGCCCATCGCCGGGCCGATCCTTGGCGGCTGGATCACTGACAGTTACAGCTGGCCGTGGATTTTCTTCATCAACGTACCGATCGGTCTGTTCGCCGCCTTTGTCGTTCGTCAGCAGATGGCCACGCGGCCGGTGACCACCAGCCGGCAACCCATGGATTATGTGGGTCTGATCACGTTGATCATCGGGGTCGGCGCCCTGCAGATCGTGCTCGACAAGGGCAACGACCTGGATTGGTTTGAATCGAACTTCATCATCATCGGTTCGGTTATCTCGGCGATTGGCTTGGCGGTGTTTGTGATCTGGGAAATGACCGACGATCATCCGGTGGTCAACCTGCGGCTGTTTGCCTTCCGCAATTTCCGCTTCGGGACCATCTGTCTGGTGCTGGGCTACGCCGGGTTCTTCGGTATCAACTTGATCCTGCCGCAGTGGCTGCAGACGCAGATGGGCTACACGGCCACCTATGCGGGGCTGGCGGTGGCGCCGCTCGGGGTGCTACCGGTGCTGATGTCGCCCTTCGTCGGCCGCTATGCCCACAAATTCGATTTGCGTCTGTTGGCCGGCCTGGCATTCCTGGCCATCGGCCTGAGTTGTTTCATGCGGGCGGATTTCACCAGTCAGGTGGATTTCACCCACATCGCGCTGGTGCAATTGTTCATGGGGGCGGGCGTGGCGCTGTTCTTTATGCCGACCTTGAGCATCCTGCTGTCTGACTTGCCGCCTTCGCAGATTGCGGACGGCTCGGGCCTTGCGACGTTCTTGCGTAACCTGGGTGGCAGCTTCGCGGCCTCGTTGACCACGTGGATCTGGATACGCCGGGCTGACCAGCATCACGCGTATCTCAGCGAGAGCGTGAACGCCTACGAGCCCACGACACGGCACGCACTCGAAACCCTGGGCGGGGCGAGTAATCAGGCCTATGCGCAGCTTGATTCGATGGTGACCAGCCAGGCCTACATGATGTCGACCGTGGACTACTTCTACATGATGGGTTGGATCTTTCTGTCGCTGATCCTGATCATCTGGCTGGCCAAACCGCCGTTCACAGCGAAGGCGGCGCCTGGGGGAGGGCATTGATCGTCCGCCGGGCTGCGCAACTGCTTCGCCCTTACCGGCGTGTTGCCTGTCCGTGAGCGCCCGGGAATACCCGGTCGCAACCTTGTGAATGCGGCTTTAACGGATGTGCCGCCTCATCTGTGACCAACGTAGATCTTTGTAGGAGCAGCTTGCCCGCGAACGCGTTTTCTCAGACGCGACTTGTCTGAACGACCCACCGCAATTCGCGGGCAAGCGCGCTCCTACAGGTCTGTGTCCAGCGATAAGCCTGCATCCGACCCTGACCTGTCGCCAACCCGGCTGTCGCGGGAACGCATTTGCCCATGAATTGCGTTGTGCCAGACGTTTCAGCTCTGAATGCTCTACTGCAGGGGGCGGCGCATTCGATGTGGGTGAGGCGCCACAACAGCCACGACTGGCGAAGATCAGTGTAGGAGCGCGCTTGCCCGCGAATGCGTTTTCTCAGACGCTACTTGCCTGAATGACCCACCGCGATTCGCGGGCAAGCGCGCTCCTACAGGTCGGTGTCCGGCGATGAACCTGCATTCCTAACAGGTCGATGTCCGGCGATGAACCTGCATTCCTAACAGGTCGGTGTCCGGCGACAATCTGCATTCCTGCAGGGCATCGCCCGGGGGCAGTTTGTGTCCAGCCTTGATGTCCGGCTAACCCGGCTATTACTCATTAACCAAAAACCGACTACGGCTCGAATTCGAACGATTCCAGGTGAAAGCCCTGTTCATCGATCCGAAGCAGCCATCCTTCGCGGTCCCAGTCACCCAGCACGATGCGTTGGGCTGTAGTGCCGTCGAGCTGCACGTCATGAACCGCAGGCCGGTGGGTGTGGCCGTGGATCAGCGTCTGTACCCCGGATTCGGCCATCACGCGCACGACCTCGTCGGGCGTGACATCAACAATGTCGTTGGCCTTCATCCGCGTCTGCGCACGGCTTTCGCTGCGCAGTTTGCGGGCCAACTTGTGCCGCGTACTCAACGGCAGATGCCGGAGCACCCACAGCGTCAGCGGATGCCGCAGGTAGCGGCGCATGCGCATGTAGGCCTCGTCCCGCGTACACAGGCTGTCGCCGTGCATCAGTAACACCGGTTCGCCATTGAAATTTACGACGCTCGGGTCCTTGAGCAAGGTGCAGCCGGCCGCTTTGCAAAACGCCTTGCCGATCATGAAGTCGCGATTGCCATGCATCAGAAAGACTTTCGTGCCGCTGTCGCTCAATGTGCGCAATGCCTGGCAGATGGAGCGCTGAAACGGCGACATGGCGTCGTCACCGATCCAGGCCTCGAAAAAATCCCCGAGAATATAAAGTGATTCGGCGGTGCGTGCGCGCCCGGCCAGCAGACCGAGAAACGCCCGGGTGATGTCCGGGCGTCCTTCTTCAAGGTGAAGGTCGGAGATCAGCAATATCACTCAACGATCTCGGCTTTCTCGATGATTACGTCTTCAGCCGGCACGTCTTGATGTCCCGCCTTGGACGTAGTGGCGACGCCCTTGATCTTATCGACCACATCAGTGCCTTCCACCACCTCGCCGAACACCGCATAGCCCCAGCCCTGTACGGTTTTGCCCGTGTGGTTGAGAAAGCTGTTGTCGGCGACGTTGATGAAGAACTGCGCGGAGGCTGAATGCGGCTCCATGGTGCGGGCCATGGACACCGAGTACTTCTTGTTCGGCAGGCCGTTGTCGGCTTCGTTCTGGATGCTCGGACGCTTGTCTTTTTTCTCTTTCATGCCCGGCTCGAAGCCGCCGCCCTGGATCATGAAATTGCCAATCACGCGGTGAAAGACCGTGTTCTCGTAGTGGCCGGCCTTGACGTATTCGAGGAAGTTGGCAACGGTCAGCGGGGCCTTGTCAGCGTTCAATTGCAGAACGATTTCACCGTGATTGGTGGTCAGCTTTACTTTCGACATGTGTCAGCTCGCTCTTTGAAGTCGTGGTGGGAGGTGGTGAGCGCAGAACCGGGCGCACGTCGTGACGGGCCACAGTTGCAGGTTCACCCCAGGCGTGTAGTTTACAGAGGCTAGCCGCAGGACGGGTAGTTGCGATTGAACGGCCGTGGCAACCGGCCTCAAGCCCATCTCCGCAGTTTTGTCACGGCGCGCTGTCAGGGGCTTGACAGCTTCGGCTATGATAGGCGCTTTGATTTAACCGGCCTTCCTGGCCGCGACCCGTACAAGGATCCTATGAGCAAGCCCACTCAAGACGCCGCTGCGAACTCCAAGGCAGGCCCTGCAATTCCAACCAACTTCCTGCGCCCGATCGTGCAGGCTGACCTGGATTCGGGCAAGCACACCCAGATCGTGACCCGCTTCCCGCCGGAGCCCAATGGCTACCTGCACATCGGTCATGCCAAGTCGATCTGCGTCAACTTTGGTCTGGCTCAGGAATTCGGCGGCGTGACGCATCTGCGCTTCGACGACACCAACCCGGCGAAGGAAGACCAGGAGTACATCGACGCGATCGAAAGCGACGTCAAATGGCTGGGCTTCGAGTGGTCCGGCGAAGTGCGCTATGCCTCGCAATACTTCGACCAGCTGTACGCCTGGGCGGTCAATCTGATCGAGGCGGGCAAGGCCTACGTCGACGACCTGACCCCCGAACAGGCTCGCGAATACCGCGGCACGTTGACCGAACCCGGCAAGAACAGCCCGTTCCGCGAGCGCAGCGTCGAGGAAAACCTTGACCTGTTCAGCCGCATGAAAGCCGGCGAGTTCGAAGACGGCGCTCGTGTCCTGCGCGCGAAAATCGACATGGCTTCGCCGAACATGAACCTGCGCGATCCGATCCTCTACCGTATTCGCCACGCTCACCACCACCAGACCGGTGACAAGTGGTGCATCTACCCGATCTACGATTTCACCCACGGTCAGTCGGATGCCATCGAAGGCATTACCCATTCGATCTGCACCCTGGAGTTCGAGAGCCATCGCCCGCTTTACGAGTGGTTCCTCGACAACCTGCCGGTGCCGTGCAAGCCGCGCCAGTACGAGTTCTCGCGCCTGAACCTGAACTACACCATCACCAGCAAGCGCAAGCTCAAGCAGCTGGTCGATGAAAAACACGTGCACGGCTGGGACGACCCGCGCATGTCGACGCTGTCGGGCTTCCGCCGTCGCGGTTACACCCCGGCGTCGATCCGCAATTTCTGCGAAATGATCGGCACCAACCGCTCCGACGGTGTGGTCGACTTCGGCATGCTGGAATTCAGCATCCGTCAGGACCTGGACCACAACGCCCCGCGCGCCATGTGTGTGCTGCGACCGTTGAAGGTTGTCATCACCAACTACCCGGAAGGCAAGGTCGATCACCTCGAACTGCCGCGTCACCCGCAGAAGGAGGAGCTGGGCGTGCGCAAGCTGCCGTTCTCCCGCGAGATCTACATCGACCGCGACGATTTCATGGAAGAGCCGCCCAAGGGCTACAAGCGTCTGGAACCGAACGGCGAAGTGCGCCTGCGTGGCAGCTATGTGATTCGCGCCGACGAAGCCATCAAGGACGCCGACGGCAACATCGTCGAACTGCGCTGCTCCTACGACCCGGAAACCCTGGGCAAGAACCCTGAAGGCCGCAAGGTCAAAGGCGTCGTGCATTGGGTTCCGGCAGCCGAAAGCATCGAATGCGAAGTGCGTCTGTACGACCGCCTGTTCCTGTCGGCCAACCCCGAGAAAGCAGAAGAGGGCAAGACCTTCCTGGACAACATCAACCCGGGCTCGCTGCAGGTCCTGACCGGTTGTCGTGCCGAACCGTCGCTGGCTGATGCTCAGCCGGAAGACCGTTTCCAGTTCGAACGCGAAGGTTATTTCTGCGCGGACCTGAAGGACTCGAAACCCGGTCATCCGGTGTTTAACCGGACTGTGACGCTCCGCGATTCGTGGAGCTAAGGTAGGCAACGTGCTTTCTATCTACAACACGCTCAGCAAGAGCAAAGAAGTCTTCAAGCCGCTGGATGGCAACAAGGTGCGCATGTACGTCTGCGGCATGACCGTGTACGACTATTGCCACCTTGGCCACGGCCGCAGCATGGTGGCCTTCGATCTGGTGACTCGCTGGCTGCGTTTCAGCGGCTACGACCTGACCTATGTGCGCAACATCACCGACATCGACGACAAGATCATCAATCGCGCCCGTGAAAACGGCGAAGCGTTCGATGCCCTGACCGCGCGCATGATCGACGCGATGCACGAGGACGAAGCGCGGCTGAACATCCTCAAGCCGGACATGGAACCGCGCGCCACCGATTACATCGGCGGCATGCATGACATGATCCAGAGCCTGATCGACAAGGGTTACGCTTACGCGCCGGGCAACGGTGACGTGTACTACCGCGTCGGCAAATTCCTCGGTTACGGCAAGCTGTCACGCAAGAAAATCGAAGATTTGCGCATCGGCGCCCGGATCGAGGTGGACGAAGCCAAGGACGATCCACTGGACTTTGTCCTCTGGAAGGGCGTCAAACCGGGCGAGCCCAGCTGGGAATCGCCGTGGGGGGCCGGGCGTCCGGGCTGGCACATTGAGTGCTCGGTGATGTCCACCTGCTGCCTCGGTGAGACGTTCGACATTCATGGCGGCGGCAGCGATCTCGAATTTCCGCACCATGAAAACGAGATTGCCCAGAGCGAAGCCGCGACCGGCAAGACGTACGCCAATGCCTGGATGCACTGCGGCATGATCCGCATCAATGGCGAGAAGATGTCCAAGTCCTTGAACAACTTCTTCACCATTCGCGATGTGCTGGATAAATATCATCCGGAAGTCGTGCGGTACTTGCTGGTGTCGAGCCACTACCGCAGCGCGATCAACTATTCCGAAGACAGCCTGAAAGAATCCAAAGGTGCGCTGGAGCGGTTCTACCACGCGCTGAAGGGGCTTCCGGTCGCTGAGCCCGCAGGCGGCGAAGCATTCGTCGAGCGCTTTTCTGCAGCCATGAACGACGACTTTGGCACGCCGGAAGCCTGTGCCGTGTTGTTTGAAATGGTCCGCGAGATCAACCGTCTGCGCGACAGCGATGTCAACGCAGCGGCAGGTCTGGCAGCGAGGCTGAAAGAGCTGGCGAGCGTATTGGGTGTGTTGCAGCTGGAAGCCGATGACTTCCTGCGCGCCGGCGCGGAGGGGCGTGTCGACGCTGCCGAAGTCGAAGCCCTGATCGCCGCCCGCCTGCAAGCGCGTGCGGACAAGAACTGGGCTGAATCCGACCGCATCCGCGACCAGCTCACCGCCATGGGCGTCGTGCTGGAAGACGGCAAGGGCGGGACGACCTGGCGTCTGGCGGACTGATCGGCCGCGTAAACGGTTTATGTGGGAGCGAGCTTGCTCGCGAAAGCAGGCTTTCTGCCGCTGAATACTTAGCGGCTGTACCAGCCTCTTCGCGAGCAAACTCGCTCCCACCGTTCATACGCCAGCAGATGCATTTGCCGTGATTCTTCCCGCTCTTCGCGGAAAGGATCAGAGTGGCGAAGTTCAGCTGGCACAGATGATCTTGACGTCTGGTGACCTGCAGCTTTCCGCGTTCAGTCGCTTCAGGCCAGCACTGCCAGTGACGTGTACTTGGCAACCATCGCGTCTGAGGTAATAAGTTTCATGGGTTCTGTAATGGCAGCCGCAACGATCAGCCTGTCGAAAGGGTCGCGGTGGTGATGTTCCAGATCTTTGACCGCAATGGCATGTTCCACGCTGACAGGAAGTTCGATGAAGCCGCTGTCCTGGCAGTATTCGCGAATCTCCTCTAGATCGGCCGTCAGCTTCCCTAGCCCGATCTTTATCGACATCTCCCAAAACGTAGCTGCACTGATATAAACCTCAGTAGCGGTTTCAATCAGTTTTTTTGCTTTGGGAGAGAGCCTCGGGTCGTCTGTCAGAGCCCACAGAAGAATATGAGTATCCAGCAGTATCCTCATGAGCGACCGCCTTCGAAATCATCAAGCACCGCGTCAGAAAGCGGTGCATCGAAGTCGTCGGGTAGTTGAAGAATACCTTTCATAGCACCGATGCGTTTACCGGTGGGCCGCCCGATCGGAACCAGGCGTGCCATGGCGCGGCCATGTTTAGCGATCGTGATGGTCTGGCCTGCTGCGGCGTCATCCACCAGTTTTGACAGATTGTCTTTGGCCTCGCCTAGGGGAACGATGATCATGACGGATGCTCACTGGAAATATTGGCCAAATATAGCCATATATTCATTCTCGACCAAGCCGCCGTTACAATTCTGTGCGGGTCGTTCTCCGCTCTGCTCGGGAATGCATCGTCTGACGCTCCGCATCACGTTTGCTGTCCAGCGCACGGACGATTGGATATTGGAACTGTAGGAGCCGGCTTGCTGGCGAATGCGATGAATCACCCATGGAGTGATCCACTGACCCACCGTTTTCGCCAGCAAGCCGGCTCCTACAGGGCTCTGTGTTTCGCCAGCAAGTCGGCATTCGCAGGGGCTGAGTTTCGCCGCAATATGTCAGCCGGGCTCAGGCTAAAACCCCTGTTCCCGCAGCCGCTTGTACAGCGTATTGCGGCTGACCCCCAGTTGCTTGGCCAGCTGCGAGATGTTCCCGCCCGCCGCCTGCAGCAACTCGTTCAGCTCTTCCGGCGTGTCCAGCGCGGCCTTGCGGTTGAACGCTGTTTCGGGCTCGACGCTCTCGCAACCTATCGCCAGATCAGCGAAAAAGTCCTCCGGCAGATGCTCCGTGGAAATCGGCTGATCGTCGGCCAGCGCCAACGCCACCTGAATCACGTTGCTCAACTGGCGCAAATTACCCGGCCATGGATGACGTTCGAACAGCTCCATTACCTGCGGCTCGAAACCTGCCGTTTGTTGAGGTTCGCGGTGCTGTTCCCAGATGGCAAGCACCAGCCCGGCCTTGTCACTGCGCTCACGCAGCGGCGGCAATTCCAGGTTCAGCCCGCTGATGCGGTAGTAAAGATCCTGCCGAAACCGCCCGTTCTGAACATGTTCACGCAATGAGCAGTGGGTGGCGGAAATCACCCGGATGTCCACCGGATAAAGCTCGCTGCTACCCACCGGCTGCACGCAACGCTCCTGCAAAACACGCAGCAAGCGCGCCTGAACCGCCAGCGGCATGTCGCCTATTTCATCCAGAAACAGCGTGCCCTTGTCGGCCTTGCGGATCAGTCCGATGCTGCCTTTGTGGTGAGCGCCGGTGAACGCACCTTTTTCATAGCCAAACAGCTCGGCCTCGACCAGCTCCGACGGAATCGCCGCGCAGTTGACCGCCACCAACGGCTGATCGGCTCGCGAGCTGGCGCGGTGCAGGGCTTTGACGAACACTTCTTTCCCCACACCCGTCTCGCCCAGGACAAGCAGCGGCACGTTCTTCTCCAGCAACCGCTGACCCTGACGGGCGGCTTTCTCCACACGCTCATCTGCAGCGCAGAGCGCCACCGACGTGGGAACGGAAGCCCGCGCAGTAACAGGTACGGCCCGAAGCTTGAGAACAGGCGCCTTGGGCCTTTTCAGCACGCAATGAAAGCGGTTATGGCCCAGCGCCTGTAGCGGGAAGGGCTGGCCTTCGACCTGATCCAGCAAATGTTCAATGGGCGCCTTGAACAGGTTCTCGATATGGGCGTTCAACAAGCTGACCCCCAGGAGATTGTCAGCGCGTCGATTTGCGCACAGCACCCGGCCGCTTTCATCGAACACCAGCAACCCTGCCCACTGGCTGTCCAGATTGTTGAGGCCGGTATTGAAAATGAGCTGGAAATAGCCGTCCTGAAACTGGTCGAGGATCAGTCGGTTTTCGATGGTCTGGCTCATCATCTTCACCATCCCAAGGGTATGGGAAGGCGGCAGGAAGCTGTCGCTGGACACATCGAGCACCGCAATCATCCGTCGCGACGCATCGAAAATCGGTGCGGCAGAACCGGTCATGAAGCGGTTGGCTTTCAGAAAGTGTTCATCGTGTTCAATGTGAACAGCCTGTTCACAGGCAAGCGCAGTACCGATGGCATTGGTGCCAGCCCCTTGCTCCAGCCAGCTGGCGCCTGCGACGAAGCCCGGTTGCTGGTCCGGCTCGACGAAGCGTTTATTGCCCCAGGAGTTGAGCACCTGGCCTTGTTGATCCGCAAGCAGGATCAGGCAATTGGAATTGCTCAGAATGTTCTCGTAAAACGGCAGCACTTGCTGGTGGGTGGTTTGCACCAGCGAATGGTGACGTTCCAGCAGTTGCGACACTTGCTGTTCGGGCAGACGGCCGAAGGAGGGGCGTGACTGGTGGTCAAGGCCGAACTCGCGGCAGCGGGCCCACGAATCCTGAATGATGGTGTCGTGGCTGGGGGATGCGCCTGGTGTGGCCATTGAATGGCTCCGTCCGAGTACTTCTTATTGTTGTCGAGATGCCGGTTGGGCGGAGCATCCCTGCTCGAAAACGTCCACCCATTGTTGTTCAGGATTGTTCAAAGTCAACGTTCATTTTGTTCAAGTGTTCAGCCTTTGCTGTTCATTTAAGTTCGCCTGTGAACGCCCCTCCATGCGAATCAGCAGCATAACCGCTCTGGCACGGGCTTTTCAGCGCTTGGGCTGAGCGTGCAGCGGATTGGCACGATTGTCGCTATCCAACAAGCGGTCGGCGAATGTCACGACCCGCCGCAAGGCAAAACACGCAACACCCCGAACAAAACAAATAAAAAGGGCACGCCATGTCTCTCACGCTTGAGCACGTCAGCCGCGCAGTCGACGGTCAGATCTGGATCGACGATGCGTCGCTGAGCTTCGAACCCGGCTCATTCAATGTATTGCTGGGGCGCACCTTATCAGGCAAAACCAGCCTGATGCGCTTGATGGCCGGTCTGGACAAACCAGACAGCGGCCGGGTACTGATGAATGGCAAAGATGTCACCCATGTCGCGGTGCGTCATCGCAATGTTTCGATGGTTTATCAGCAGTTCATCAACTATCCGAGCATGACCGTCTACGACAACATCGCCTCGCCACTGCGCCAGGCCAAGATGTCGAAAGAGGAAATTGACCGACGCGTGCGGGAAACCGCCAAGATGCTGCGCATCGAGAAATTTCTCCCTCGTTACCCCCTTGAGCTGTCCGGCGGCCAGCAACAGCGCACCGCCATGGCGCGGGCACTGGTCAAGGACGCTGAATTGATTCTGTTTGACGAGCCTCTCGTCAACCTCGACTACAAATTGCGTGAAGAACTGCGGCAGGAGATGCGCCAGCTGTTCGAGACGCGCAACACCATTGCTATCTACGCCACCACCGAGCCGAACGAAGCGCTGGCGCTGGGCGGTACCACGACGATTCTGCATGAAGGCCGGCTGATCCAGAGCGGCAGAACACCCGAGGTGTATCACCAGCCGAAAACCGTGCTGGCCGCCGAATTGTTCTCCGAGCCACCGATCAACCTGATGCCGGGTCGCATTGAAGGCAACGAAGTCAGCTTCGCCAACTTTGCTCACTTCCCGCTGAACGTTGACCTGCGCCGCATCGGCGATGGCGACTACCGCTTCGGCGTGCGCCCGAGCCATCTGAGTCTGGTGCCCTCCAACGACGACGACCTCGAACTGGCAGTGACCGTCGAGCTCGCCGAGATCAGCGGCTCTGAAACATTCCTGCACGTGCGCAACGAGCATTTCTCGCTGGTGCTGCATTTGCCGGGCGTTCACGAATACGACGTGGACACGCCGATTCGCGTGTACATCCCGACTCACAAACTGTTCGTATTCGATCAGCAGGGCGGCCTTATCCAGGCGCCGGGCCTGCGCATGGCGAGGGTTGCCTGATGGCCGAGATCCGCTTGCAACAACTCGCACACAGTTACAGCGCCCACCCGTCAGGTCCTGAAGACTACGCGATCCGTGAAATGACCCACATCTGGGAGCAGGGCGG
The DNA here is from genome assembly GCF_000759445.1 of Pseudomonas lutea. Taxonomy (NCBI): domain Bacteria; kingdom Pseudomonadati; phylum Pseudomonadota; class Gammaproteobacteria; order Pseudomonadales; family Pseudomonadaceae; genus Pseudomonas; species Pseudomonas lutea. The sequence continues at coordinate 190,724 of NZ_JRMB01000002.1, read as the reverse complement.
TGCTTACGCTTTGCTCGGCCCGTCCGGCTGTGGCAAATCGACCCTGCTCAACATCATCTCCGGTCTGCTCAGCCCGTCTGAAGGCAAGGTGATGTTCGACGAGACGGTGGTCAACGACATGTCGCCGGAGGAGCGCAACATCGCTCAGGTTTTCCAGTTCCCGGTGGTCTACGACACCATGACGGTGTACGACAACCTTGCGTTTCCTCTGCGCAATCAGGGCATGCCTGAAGCCAAGGTCAAGATCAAGGTGCATGAAATCGCCGATGTCCTGGACCTGCAGCCGCTGTTGAAGAAGAAAGCCAAGGGCCTCACCGCTGACGAAAAACAGAAAGTGTCGATGGGTCGCGGCCTGGTTCGCGATGACGTGTCGGCAATTCTGTTCGACGAACCGCTGACCGTAATTGACCCGCACCTGAAGTGGAAGCTGCGCCGCAAGCTCAAGCAGATTCACGAGCAGTTCAACATCACCATGGTTTACGTCACTCACGATCAGCTGGAGGCATCGACCTTCGCCGACAAGATTGCAGTGATGTACGGCGGTCAGATCGTGCAGTTCGGCACGCCTCGCGAGCTGTTCGAAAAACCGCATCACACCTTCGTCGGTTACTTCATCGGCAGCCCCGGCATGAACCTCATTGAGGTCAAGCCTGAGGTGGGCGGTGTGGGTTTCGGCGGCATTCATCTGCCTCTGTCCGACGCTTTGCAGCAGCGGCTGGCCGCGACTCAGTGGAGCACCTTGAAAGTCGGGATTCGTCCCGAATTCGTGCATGTCTGGGACGGACCCGTTGACGACGCCATGCAGGCTGAAGTGACCTACGTCGAGGATTTGGGGACCTACAAGATCCTCACCCTCAACCTGGCCGGCCAGCTGTTGAAAGTGCGCATGCAGGAAGACAAGCCGGTGCCCCAGGGCCAGGCATGGATCAGTTTCCCTGCGCAGTGGCTGATGCTGTACGCCGATGAATTTTTGCTGGAGGCCGCTACCCAACCAGTGCCGGCCGGCGAGGTGCCCCATGAGTAAAGTGCAGAACAACAAAGCCTGGTGGCTGGTCCTGCCGGTGTTCCTGCTGGTGGCGTTCAGCGCCATTATTCCGATGATGACCGTGGTCAACTATTCGGTGCAGGACATCTTCGATCAGTCCAGCCGCTACTTCGTCGGCGCCGACTGGTTCCGCCAGGTGCTGCAGGATCCGCGGCTGCACGATTCGCTGCTGCGCCAGTTCATCTACTCCGGCTGCGTACTGCTGATCGAAATCCCGCTGGGCATCGCCATTGCGCTGACCATGCCGACCAAGGGTCGCTGGTCTTCACTCTGTCTGATCGTGATGACCATCCCGCTGCTGATTCCCTTCAACGTGGTCGGGACCATCTGGCAGATCTTCGGCCGTGGTGACATTGGTCTGCTCGGCTGGATCCTCAATGATGTGCTGGGCATCAGCTACAACTACGCGGCCAACGCGTCGGACGCCTGGGTGACCGTGCTGGTCATCGATGTCTGGCACTGGACCTCGCTGGTGGCATTGCTGTGCTACTCGGGTCTGCGCGCCATTCCGGATGTGTACTACCAGGCCGCGCGTATCGATCGGGCGTCCAACTGGGCCGTGTTCCGTCACATCCAGTTGCCGAAGATGAAGAGCGTGCTGTTGATCGCGGTGATGCTGCGCTTCATGGACAGCTTCATGATCTACACCGAGCCGTTCGTGCTCACCGGTGGCGGTCCAGGCAACTCGACGACCTTCCTCAGCCAGACCCTGACGACCATGGCCCTCGGCCAGTTCGACCTGGGGCCTGCGGCGGCGTTCTCGCTGGTGTATTTCCTGATCATTCTGTTGGTCTCGTGGGTGTTCTACACCGCCATGACCCACAGCGAAAAGAACTGAGGCACGCCCATGAACAAGCGCGAAAAAGTGTCGTTCAAAAAGCTCATTCCGCTGTGGATCTACCTGCTGTTTCTGCTGGTGCCGATCTACTGGCTGGTCAACATGTCTTTCAAGACCAACACCGAAATCCTCGGCGGGCTGACCCTGTTCCCCCGGGACTTCACGTTGGCGAATTACAAGGTCATCTTCACCGACGAAAGCTGGTACAGCGGGTACATCAACTCGCTGTACTACGTCTGCCTGAATATGGTGATATCGCTGAGTGTCGCATTGCCAGCGGCCTACGCGTTTTCACGCTATCGTTTCCTCGGCGACAAGCACCTGTTCTTCTGGCTGCTGACCAACCGGATGGCGCCGCCAGCGGTTTTCCTGCTGCCTTTCTTCCAGCTGTACTCGTCCATCGGCCTGTTCGACACGCACATTGCGGTAGCGTTGGCGCACTGTTTGTTCAACGTACCGCTGGCGGTGTGGATCCTTGAAGGCTTCATGTCCGGTGTTCCGAAGGAAATTGACGAAACCGCCTACATTGACGGCTATAGCTTTCCCAAGTTCTTCGGCAAGATTTTCATTCCGCTGATTGGCTCGGGCATCGGTGTGACTGCGTTTTTCTGCTTCATGTTCTCGTGGGTCGAGTTGTTGCTGGCGCGTACGCTGACCTCGGTCAACGCCAAGCCGATCGCGGCGGTCATGACGCGTACCGTTTCGGCATCAGGTATCGATTGGGGGGTGCTGGCAGCGGCGGGGGTGTTGACCATCCTGCCGGGCATGCTGGTGATCTGGTTCGTTCGTAATCACGTGGTCAAGGGCTTTGCTCTTGGTCGTGTCTGAGGAGTCGAAAAATGGAGTGGATGTCCTGGACCCTGCCGACTGCTATTTTCTTCGCGTCCATCGCTGCGATTCTGGTGGCGATGACCGCGTGGGAACTGCGCTCGGCGAGCATTGAACGTCGCGGGTTTTTGCCGATTGCCACCACGCGAGGCGATCGTTTGTTCATCGGCCTGCTCGGCAGCGCCTATCTGCACCTGCTGGTGATTGGCGCGACCAGCTGGAATATCTGGGTCGCCTCCGGGCTGTCCCTGGTGTGGCTGTTGGTGGTGATGCGTTGGGGTTGAGAAGGCTTTAGCGAAGGTTGAAACGCGGGATCACATAAGAATCAACACAAGAGGTGTCTATGTTCAATAAGAAAAACAAGCTGCGACATAGTGTGACGGTAGCAACGATGGTGATGCTCAGTGGCTTGAGCGTTTCGGCCTGGGCCGACCAGTACGAGGATGCCGCCAAGAAATGGGCCTCCAGCGAATTCAAACCGACCACGCTGTCCGATGCCGACCAGCTCAAGGAGCTGGAGTGGTTCATCAAGGCGGCCGAGCCGTTCCGTGGCATGGACATCAAGGTGGTTTCCGAAACCTTGACCACCCACGAATATGAATCCAAAACCCTGGCCAAGGCGTTCACTGAAATCACCGGCATCAAGGTCACCCACGACCTGTTGCAGGAAGGTGATGTGATCGAGAAGCTGCAGACTGCCATGCAGTCCAACCAAAGTATCTATGACGGCTGGGTGAACGACTCCGACCTGATTGGTACTCACTTCCGCTACGGCAAAGCGATGTCTCTGACAGACCTGATGGCGAGCGCCGAGGGGTCGAAAGTCACTTCCCCTACGCTTGACCTCAAGGACTTCATTGGTACGTCTTTCACCACCGCGCCAGACGGCAAGCTTTATCAGCTGCCCGACCAGCAGTTCGCCAACCTCTACTGGTTCCGCGCCGACTGGTTCGACCGTGCTGACCTGAAAGAGAAGTTCAAGGCCAAATACGGCTACGAGCTGGGCGTCCCGGTCAACTGGTCGGCCTATGAAGACATTGCCAAGTTCTTCAGCGAGGACGTCAAGGAACTGGACGGCAAGAAAGTCTACGGCCACATGGATTACGGCAAGAAAGATCCATCCCTGGGCTGGCGCTTCACTGACGCCTGGTTCTCCATGGCCGGCAGCGGCGACAAGGGCCTGCCCAACGGTCTGCCCGTGGACGAGTGGGGTATTCGCGTAGAAGCCTGCCACCCGGTCGGTTCAAGCATCACCCGCGGCGGCGACACCAACGGCCCGGCCGCTGTGTATGCCACCCAGAAGTACATCGACTGGCTTAAGGCCTACGCGCCGCCTGAAGCTGCAGGCATGACCTTCTCCGAGTCCGGCCCGGTGCCGTCCCAGGGTAACGTCGCGCAGCAGATCTTCTGGTACACCGCCTTCACCGCCGACATGACCAAGCCTGGTCTGCCGGTCATGAACGCCGACGGCACGCCGAAATGGCGGATGGCGCCATCGCCAAAAGGTCCTTACTGGAAAGAGGGCATGAAGCTGGGTTATCAGGACGTGGGCTCCTGGACCTTCCTCAAGTCCACCGAAGAGAAGAAGCGCCTTGCGGCCTGGCTCTACGCGCAATTCGTAACGTCGAAGTCGGTTTCGCTGAAGAAAACTATCGTGGGCCTGACGCCGATTCGTGAATCGGACATCAACTCCAAAGAGATGACGGCCCTGGCGCCGAAGCTCGGTGGTCTGGTCGAGTTCTATCGCAGCCCGGCCCGCGTGCAGTGGTCGCCGACCGGCACCAACGTACCGGACTATCCGAAGCTGGCTCAGCTGTGGTGGAGCCATGTGGCTGAGGCCGTTACCGGCGAGAAAACCGCCCAGGCGGCTCTCGACGGTCTGGCCAAGGATCAGGATGCAATCATGACCCGCATCGAGCGCTCCAAGGTTCAGGATGCCAGCGGTTGCGCACCGAAGATGAACCCGGAAACCTCGGCTGAGGAGTGGTACACCAAGGCAGAGAAGAGCAACGGTGCGTTCCTGGCGCCGCAACGCAAGCTGGCCAACGAGAAGCCGAAGGGCGAAACCATCGCTTACTCCGACCTCTTGAAGAGCTGGGAAGCGGGCAAGAAATAAGCTGGCTGGAGAGACTTCCGGCGAATAAAAAACGGCACCCTCGGGTGCCGTTTTTCATTGGTGCGCTTTGCTGCGCAATACGGGAGCGATCAGCCGTGCAGCGTCTCGGCGGCATACAGCGTGTTTTCCAGCAGGCAGGCGCGGGTCATCGGGCCCACGCCACCGGGCACGGGTGTAATCCAGCCTGCACGGGGCAGGGCGGTTTCGTACACCACATCGCCTACCAGTTTGCCGTCGTCCTGACGGTTAATGCCGACGTCAATGACAATCGCACCCTGCTTGATCCACTCGCCCTTCACCAGGCCCGGTTTACCCGCGGCCACAACCACCAGATCGGCGCGGCCGACGTGCCCGGCCAGATCCTGAGTGAAGCGGTGGGTCACGGTCACGGTGCAGCCTGCCAGCAGCAGTTCCATCGCCATCGGACGACCGACGATGTTGGACGCGCCGACGACCACTGCGTCCTTGCCGTACAGATCAACGCCGGTGCTTTCCAGCAGGGTCATGATGCCCTTGGGAGTGCAGGGCCGCAGCAGGGGAATGCGCTGGGCCAGGCGGCCGACGTTATACGGATGAAAGCCATCGACATCTTTGTCCGGACGGATGCGTTCCAGCAGGCTGGACGACTCCAGGTGCTCGGGCAGTGGCAGTTGCAGCAGGATGCCGTCAATGGCCGGATCGTCGTTGAGGCGATCGATAAGGTCGGTCAGTTCGGTCTGGGTGGTTTCACTGGGCAGGTCATAGGCCTGCGAGATGAAGCCGACCTCTTCGCAGTCTTTGCGTTTGTGCGAGACGTAAACCTGAGAGGCGGGGTCGCTGCCGACCAGAATCACCGCGAGGCCGGGCGTGCGCAGACCTTGCTCGCGACGCTGGGCGACTCGTTGGGCGATCTGCTGGCGCAGGTTGGCTGCGATCGCTTTGCCGTCTATTAGTTTTGCAGTCATTACGCGTGATTAACCATCGGAAGGGAGGGAAAAAGAGCGCGCATTCTCGCATGACCTGACCCAAGGGCAAAGACGGTTGGTTCGCTTAATAAGCTAAGCCCTTTAATTAACTCAATTTTTTAGAAAAAAGTGTTGACGACCTTTTGGGCCGTCTATAAGATTCGTCGCACTTGTCGGGCACAACCCCACACAGGATTAGCCGGAAACGGCAGATCCGGTCGAAAGGTTGAATAAGTCAGGTAGAGTTAAGATCGGCTCAGCGTGATTGAAAGCTCTTGATTTGCAGTCTAAACGAAGGCAAATAAATAAGTGCCCGTAGCTCAGCTGGATAGAGCATCCGCCTTCTAAGCGGATGGTCGCAGGTTCGAGTCCTGCCGGGTGCGCCATTAGGCAACTTTGGCACAAGTAGCATTCAGTTTGAATGCGTCGGTTACAACGCAATATGGTGGGCGTAGCTCAGTTGGTAGAGCACGGGATTGTGACTCCCGTTGTCGAGGGTTCGATCCCCTTCGTCCACCCCATATTCGAAAAGGCGCCAGATTCATAATCTGGCGCCTTTGCTTTAAGCGCTTCAAAACGCGGATGTGGTGGAATTGGTAGACACACTGGATTTAGGTTCCAGCGCCGAAAGGTGTGAGAGTTCGAGTCTCTCCGTCCGCACCAGCTACAAGCCTCGCAACACTTTATTTGAGTGTTGAGGGGATAAAGAAAGCCGCCTTGTGCGGCTTTTTTTGTTTCAACGCAGGTTTCATCGTGGCCCTCGCTTGATGTGTCCATGACACAAGGCCCACAAGGTGTGCCTCCAGGGGCTGGATCATGACTGGGCCGTCCTTTCGCTTCCTTTTATATGGGGGGCGATCAGGTGCGTCCCAGACACCTCCCGCAGGCCGAATCATCGGCTTGCGATTCCCGGGCTGCACGCCACTTTATTTACCCTTGTTCAGTAGGGTGACTTCTTGAGTTTGACCCACTAGAATGCTTGCCCTTGATTCTGGGGTCGGAAACGGCCGGCTAACGTCTGTGCAACGAGGAATATCCATGCAAGTTTCTGTTGAAAATACTTCCGCTCTCGAGCGCCGCATGACCATTGGCGTGCCTGCTGAGCGCATCGAGACTGAAGTCAACAAGCGTCTGCAGCAGACCGCACGTAAAGCCAAGATCCCGGGCTTCCGCCCAGGCAAAGTGCCTATGAGCGTGATCCGCCAGCGTTACGAAGACGGTGCTCGTCAAGAAGCACTGGGCGACCTGATCCAGGCAACCTTCTACGAAGCTGTCGTCGAGCAAAAGCTGAACCCGGCTGGCGCACCTTCCGTAGAGCCCAAGACCTTTGAAAAAGGCAAGGACCTCGAGTACATCGCGACTTTCGAAGTGTTCCCCGAGTTCTCCGTTGCCGGTTTTGAATCCATCTCTGTCGAGCGTCTGTCGGCTGACGTTGCCGATTCCGACCTGGACAACATGCTGGAAATCCTGCGCAAGCAAAACGTCAGCTTTGAAGTGGTTGACCGTGCTGCACAAAACGAAGACCAGCTGAACATCGATTTCGTCGGCAAGATCGACGGTGAAGCATTTGCTGGCGGTTCGGCCACCGGTACTCAGCTGGTGCTGGGTTCGGGTCGCATGATCCCGGGTTTTGAAGACGGTCTGGTCGGTGCCAAGGCGGGCGAAGAGCGCGTTCTGAACCTGACTTTCCCACAGGATTACCAGAATCTGGAACTGGCTGGCAAGACCGCCGAGTTCACCGTTACCGTCAACACGGTGTCGGCACCGACCCTGCCTGAGCTGAACGAAACGTTCTTCAAGCAATTCGGTATCAAGGAAACCAACATCGAAGGCTTCCGCACCGAAGTTCGCAAGAACATGGAACGCGAGCTGCGTCAGGCGATCAAGTCCAAGGTCAAGAATCAGGTAATGGACGGTCTGCTGGCCGCCAACCCGATCGAAGTGCCTAAAGCGCTGCTGGAAAACGAAGTAAACCGTCTGCGCGTTCAGGCTGTTCAGCAGTTTGGTGGCAACATCAAGCCTGACCAACTGCCAGCCGAGCTGTTCGAAGAGCAGGCCAAGCGCCGCGTCGAGCTGGGTCTGATCGTCGCTGAAGTCGTCAAGCAGTTCGACCTCAAGCCAGACGACACCCGTGTTCGCGAGCTGATCCAGGAAATGGCTTCGGCCTACCAGGAGCCAGAGCAGGTCGTGGCGTGGTACTACAAGAACGAACAGCAAATGAACGAAGTTCGTTCGGTTGTGCTGGAAGAACAAGTTGTGGATACTGTTTTGCAGAAAGCGAGCGTGACCGACAAAGCGGTCTCGTACGAAGAGGCAGTCAAGCCGGTTGAAGCTCCACAAGCCGACTGATCACCTTCTCTCGTTCGAAAACACCATAAGCCAGCCTTCGCGCTGGCTTATGCGTATTCAAGACATGACTATTTGGGAGTGAATGCGAGACATGTCCCGCAATTCTTATATTCAGCAGAACTCTGACATCCAGGCCGCTGGCGGCCTGGTCCCGATGGTTATCGAGCAGTCCGCCCGTGGCGAGCGCGCCTATGACATCTACTCCCGCCTGCTCAAGGAACGCGTCATCTTCCTGGTCGGCCCGGTTGAAGACTACATGGCCAACCTCATCTCGGCACAACTGCTGTTCCTTGAAGCGGAGAACCCGGACAAGGACATCCATCTTTACATCAACTCCCCTGGCGGTTCGGTGACTGCAGGCATGGCGATCTACGACACCATGCAGTTCATCAAGCCGGATGTGTCGACGACGGTGATGGGGCAGGCGTGCAGCATGGGCGCTTTCCTGTTGGCCGGTGGTGCGAAGGGCAAGCGGTTTGCGCTGCCTAACTCGCGCGTCATGATTCACCAGCCGCTCGGCGGTTTTCAGGGCCAGGCGTCGGACATCGACATCCACGCCCGGGAAATCCTGTTCATCCGTCAGCGCCTGAACGAACTGTTGGCGCACCACACCGGTCAGACGCTTGAGACCATTGAGCGTGATACCAACCGCGACAATTTCATGAGCGCCGAGCGTGCTGCTGAATACGGTCTGGTGGACTCGGTCATCGACCGTCGTCAAATGGCCAAATGATTGCGTGAAGGGCAATGATCCCGGGTGGTCGGCATCGCCGCGCCACCTGCGGACTTGAAATATCGGGCAATTGCCTTCATCTTGTGTTGCAAGCCTACCGGATTGGATCGATCGAATGACTGACACCCGCAACGGCGAGGACAACGGCAAACTGCTTTATTGCTCCTTCTGCGGCAAAAGCCAGCATGAAGTGCGTAAATTGATTGCCGGCCCCTCGGTATTTGTATGTGACGAGTGCGTCGACCTGTGCAATGACATCATCCGCGAGGAGGTGCAGGAAGCACAGGCCGAGAGCAGTGCGCATAAATTGCCATCGCCCAAAGAAATCAGCGGCATCCTTGACCAGTACGTCATTGGTCAGGAGCGTGCCAAAAAGGTTCTCGCAGTAGCGGTCTACAACCACTACAAGCGTCTGAACCAGCGCGACAAGAAAAACGACGACGTTGAACTGGGCAAGAGCAACATCCTGCTGATCGGCCCTACGGGCTCCGGCAAGACATTGCTTGCGGAAACGCTTGCGCGTTTGCTCAACGTACCGTTCACCATCGCCGACGCCACCACCCTGACCGAAGCCGGTTACGTGGGTGAGGACGTCGAGAACATCATTCAGAAGCTGCTGCAGAAGTGCGATTACGATGTCGAGAAGGCCCAGATGGGTATTGTCTACATCGATGAAATCGACAAGATTTCACGCAAGTCGGACAACCCTTCCATCACGCGTGATGTGTCGGGCGAAGGCGTGCAGCAGGCCCTGTTGAAGTTGATCGAAGGCACTGTGGCTTCCGTTCCGCCCCAAGGCGGTCGCAAGCACCCGCAGCAGGAGTTCCTGCAGGTGGACACGCGCAATATTCTCTTCATCTGCGGCGGCGCGTTCTCTGGCCTGGAAAAGGTCATCCAGAATCGCTCCACCAAGGGCGGCATCGGCTTCAACGCCGAAGTTCGCAGCAAGGAAGAGGGCAAGAAGGTCGGCGAGTCCCTGCGTGAAGTCGAGCCTGACGATCTGGTCAAGTTCGGCCTGATTCCGGAGTTTGTAGGTCGTCTGCCGGTATTGGCGACCCTCGACGAACTGGATGAGGCTGCTTTGATGCAGATTCTCACAGAGCCGAAGAACGCGCTGACCAAGCAGTATGGCAAGCTGTTCGAAATGGAAGGTGTGGACCTTGAGTTCCGCCCCGATGCGTTGAAATCGGTTGCCCGCCGCGCGCTTGAGCGCAAGACCGGCGCCCGTGGTCTTCGCTCGATCCTCGAAGGCGTTTTGCTCGACACCATGTATGAGATTCCGTCGCAGTCGGACGTGAGCAAGGTGGTGATCGACGAAAGCGTCATCGAAGGCACTTCCAAGCCACTGTTGATCTACGAAAACAGCGAGCCACCTGCCAAGGCGGCACCGGACGCGTAGCCCCTCGGCAACGCACCGGGCGACTGGAAACGAAAAGGGCCCTCGGGCCCTTTTCGCGTTTCCTCCCAACACCTCACCCGACTGGGCCGGGCTGTTGCCGTTTCTGCACCGCTGGCGGATTAACTCAAAGCGGCGCTTGTTTTTTTAAGGTCCAACCCCCATCTTGATTTTCAGCTTATTTATATCTGTCCATGGCCTGAAGGCCGCCGTAGAGGCGAAATCATGAAGACGACCATTGAACTGCCTCTGTTGCCACTGCGCGATGTTGTGGTGTACCCGCATATGGTTATCCCACTGTTTGTGGGACGCGAGAAGTCGATCGAAGCCCTTGAAGCCGCGATGACTGGCGACAAGCAGATTCTGCTGCTCGCGCAACGTAATCCTGCCGATGATGATCCTGGTGAAGACGCGCTCTACAGCGTAGGTACTGTCGCGACCGTACTGCAGTTGCTGAAGCTGCCGGATGGCACAGTGAAGGTACTGGTCGAAGGCGAGCAGCGTGGCTCGGTGGAGCGCTTCATTGAGGTGGACGGTCACTGCCGCGCCGAAGTGGCGCTGATCGACGAGGTTGATGCACCGGATCGTGAATCCGAAGTCTTCGTCCGCAGCCTGCTGGCACAGTTTGAACAATACGTGCAGCTGGGCAAAAAAGTCCCGGCTGAAGTGCTGTCCTCGCTCAACAGCATCGACGAGCCGGGTCGTCTGGTCGACACCATGGCCGCGCACATGGCGTTGAAGATCGAGCAAAAGCAGGAAATTCTTGAAATCATCGACCTCTCCGCCCGGGTCGAGCACGTTCTGGCGTTGCTGGATGCCGAAATCGACCTGCTGCAGGTCGAGAAGCGTATCCGCGGTCGCGTGAAGAAGCAGATGGAGCGCAGTCAGCGCGAGTACTACCTGAACGAGCAGATGAAGGCCATTCAGAAAGAGCTCGGCGACAGCGAAGAAGGCCACAACGAAATCGAAGAGCTGAAGAAGCGCATCGATGCGGCCGGTTTGCCAAAAGACGCGATGACCAAGGCGACCGCCGAGCTGAACAAGCTCAAGCAGATGTCGCCCATGTCTGCGGAGGCGACGGTGGTTCGCTCCTACATCGACTGGCTGGTCCAGGTGCCGTGGAAGGCTCAGAGCAAGGTCCGTCTGGATCTCGCCCGTGCCGAAGACATTCTCGACGCTGACCACTACGGTCTTGATGAAGTCAAAGAGCGGATCCTCGAATACCTCGCCGTGCAAAAGCGCGTGAAGAAGATTCGCGGTCCGGTGCTGTGCCTGGTCGGTCCTCCTGGTGTGGGTAAAACCTCGCTGGCGGAGTCGATTGCCAGCGCGACCAATCGCAAGTTTGTTCGCATGGCGCTGGGCGGCGTGCGCGATGAGGCGGAGATCCGTGGACACCGCCGTACTTACATTGGCTCGATGCCAGGTCGCCTGATTCAGAAGATGACCAAAGTGGGTGTGCGCAACCCGCTGTTCCTGCTCGATGAAATCGACAAGATGGGCAGCGACATGCGTGGCGACCCGGCATCGGCGTTGCTGGAAGTGCTCGATCCCGAGCAGAACCACAATTTCAACGACCATTACCTCGAAGTCGATTACGACCTTTCCGACGTCATGTTCCTGTGCACCGCCAACTCGATGAACATACCTCCGGCGCTGCTTGACCGGATGGAAGTGATCCGTCTGCCCGGTTACACCGAAGACGAAAAGATCAACATCGCGACCAAGTACCTCTCACCCAAGCAGATCGCTGCCAACGGTTTGAAGAAGGGCGAGATCGAGTTTGAAGAGGAAGCCATTCGAGACATCGTGCGCTACTACACCCGTGAAGCGGGTGTGCGCAGCCTTGAGCGCCAGATCGCCAAGGTGTGCCGCAAGGCGGTCAAGGAGCACGCCCAAGAGAAGCGTTTCTCCGTCACTGTGACTGCAGCGACGCTGGAGCACTACCTCGGTGTTCGAAAGTTCCGTTATGGCCTTGCAGAACAGCAGGATCAAGTCGGCCAGGTGACGGGCCTGGCCTGGACGCAGGTCGGCGGCGAGCTGCTGACCATCGAGGCGGCTGTTGTACCGGGCAAAGGGCAACTGATAAAGACCGGTTCGCTTGGCGACGTCATGGTCGAGTCAATCACCGCTGCGCTGACGGTTGTGCGCAGCCGTGCGAAGAGCCTGGGCATCCCCCTGGACTTCCACGAGAAGCGCGACACGCATATCCATATGCCGGAAGGCGCTACCCCCAAAGACGGCCCTAGCGCCGGCGTGGGCATGTGCACGGCACTGGTGTCGGCCCTGACGCAGATCCCGGTCCGTGCCGATGTCGCCATGACGGGTGAAATCACCCTGCGTGGACAGGTACTGGCCATAGGTGGTTTGAAGGAGAAATTGCTGGCTGCTCACCGTGGGGGCATCAAGACGGTGATCATCCCCGAGGAGAACGTTCGCGATTTGAAGGAAATCCCTGACAACATCAAGGCGGACCTGCAGATCAAACCGGTTAAATGGATTGACGAGGTCCTGCAAATTGCGCTGCAATACGCGCCGGAGCCCTTGCCGGACGTGGCTCCCGAGATGGTTGCCAAGGATGAAAAACGCGAGTCTGACGCCAAGGAGAGGATCAGCACGCATTAGTCTGGGAGGCCTTCCTTGACAGGTTTTTGGAGCCCTTGCTATAAAGCGGCTCTTTAAGCCTGTTCAGGCCGCTCAGTGTTCGTTTGGTTGCACCCAAAAAAACTTAGAAATACTCAAATATATAAGGGGACTTAGAGTGAACAAGTCGGAACTGATTGATGCTATCGCCGCATCCGCTGACATCCCGAAAGCTGCTGCTGGCCGTGCGCTGGACGCTGTAATCGAATCCGTCACTGGCGCTCTCAAGGCTGGCGACTCTGTTGTACTGGTAGGCTTCGGCACTTTCTCCGTCACTGATCGTCCTGCCCGCACCGGCCGCAATCCTCAGACCGGTAAGACCCTGGAAATTCCAGCGGCCAAGAAACCAGGCTTCAAAGCCGGTAAAGCCCTGAAAGAAGCCGTCAACTAAGTTCTTTTACTTTGCCCGCTCAGGACAGCGTTATCTCTGTTCTGGTCGTGAAGCGGCAAGTGCGGTTGGTCAAGCGCTGGACTGTCACTCGGGGAACGCACATCGAACCCCGTCCGCTTTGCAAGTTACGAGAAGGCGCATCCTCGGATGCGCCTTTCTTCTATCCGGATTCAACCCACGCTCCGCGTTACCGTGTGCCGCAGCCTGGTGAGTCGAGTACAACCCTCTGGGGGACGCATGCTGCAGAATATCAGGGACAATTCACAAGGCTGGATTGCCAAGACCATTATCGGGGTGATCATCGCTCTGATGGCCCTGACCGGCTTTGATGCCATTTTCAGGGCTACCAGCCATTCGCAGGATGCTGCGAAGGTCAATGGCGAAGAAGTGACTCAGGCTGAACTGGGTCAGGCTGTTGAAATGCAGCGCCGTCAGCTGATGCAACAGCTGGGCAAGGATTTCGATCCTGCGATGCTTAACGAAAAGATGCTGCGTGATTCAGCGCTTAAGGGCCTGATCGACCGCAAACTGCTTTTGCAGGGCGCCGCTGATTCGAAGTTCGGTTTCTCCGAGGCGGCACTGGACCAACAGATCCTGCTGACGCCTGAATTCCAGGTTGACGGTAAATTCAACGCCGATCGCTTTGACCAGGTGGTTCGCCAGCTCGGTTACACGCGTCTTCAGTTCCGCCAGATTCTGGGCCAGGAAATGCTGATCGGCCAGATTCGCGCCGGTATCGGCGGCAGTGCATTTGTGACTGACGCTCAAGTGGATGCCTTCGCGCGTCTGGAAAAACAGACCCGCGATTTCGCTACGCTGACGCTGCCCGCAGACCCGTCGAGCGTGAAGGTAACGGATGACGAGATCAAGGCTCACTACGATGAGCATGCGAAGGAGTTCTTGAGTCCCGAGCAGGTGGTGCTTGATTACATCGAGCTGAAGAAGTCGTCTTTCTTCGACAAGGTGTCGGTTAAGGATGAAGACCTGCAGGCGGCCTATCAGAAAGAGATTGCCAACCTGGCAGAGCAGCGTCGTGCGGCGCACATCCTGATCGAAGTCAACGACAAGACTACTGACGCTCAGGCGAAAGCCAGGATCGAAGAGATCCAGCAGCGAGTGGCCAAAGGCGAAGATTTCGCCGCACTGGCGAAGGAGTTTTCTCAGGATCCGGGCTCGTCCACCAAAGGCGGTGACCTGGGTTACGCCGGCAAGGGTGTCTATGACCCGGCCTTCGAAGACGCGCTGTACGCGCTGAACAAGGATCAGGTATCCGCGCCTGTTCGCAGTCAGTTTGGCTGGCACTTGATCAAGCTATTGGGTGTTGAAGCGCCATCGGTGCCGACGTTCGCCAGCCTGAAGGAGAAGCTGACCAACGATCTCAAATCCCAGCAGGTCGAGCAGAAGTTCGTCGATGCGAGCAAGAAGCTCGAAGATGCTGCTTTCGAAGCATCGGATCTGGCTCAGCCTGCTCAGGACCTGGGCTTGAAAGTGAAAACGACTGCGCCATTCGGTCGTGAGGGCGGTGAAGGGGTTGCAGCCAACCGAGCCGTTATCCAGGCCGCGTTCAGCCCGGAAGTGATGGAAGAGGGCTCCAACAGCTCCGCGCTGGAACTGGACCCCGAGACGGTCGTGGTGGTGCATGTGAAGGAGCATCGTCAGCCGGAGCAACTTCCTTTGGAAGCGGTATCGGCACCGATCCGCGCGCAATTGGCGAAGCAGCATGCCAGCGATGCGGTGAAGGCACGCGGTGAGGCGCTTCTGGCAGGCCTGCGTGACGGCAAGGTGCCTTATGCAGCGACCAAGCAGGACGGTCAGAGCTGGAAGGTGGTGGAAGCGGCTTCACGCGGCCAGGAAGGTGTTGAGCCTCAAGTGCTGCAGGCGCTGTTCCGTATGCCCAAACCTGAGGGCAAGAACAAGCCGTTGTATGGCAGCCTGACTGCAGCGGATGGCAGCTTTGTGATTGTGCGCTTGAATGGCGTCAATCAGGCCGCTCCGGCGACGGATGAGGAGAAGAGCCAATACCGTCGCTTCCTGGCGTCCCGTGAGGGCCAGCAGGATTTCGCGGCGTACCGCGCGCAGCTTGAAGCGGCGGCGAAGATCGAGAAATATTGATCGACGTAGAACGCGGTTAACAGAAAGCCCCGACTCGTGAGAGTCGGGGCTTTTTTGTGGCCGGTATTTGGCCTACGTGCTTGAAGGGACCCGCAATGTTGGGTTTGAGACAAGATCACAGCAACAGCTTCTCGGCTAAAGCCGGTCCACTGGATGACCGCGATTTCATCGTAGGAGCCGGCTTGCTGGCGAATGCATTCTGTCAGTCAACGTATTCATTCCTGATCCGCCGCGTTCGCCAGTTCAAGCCGGCTCCTACAAAAAAATGCGTTCAGTCAGGTACGACGATGATCGGTCAAAGATTTTTGAAACAGCGCGTCCCAAGTGGGATTGGCTTGGCCGGGAGGCCTTTGATCCGCGCGCTTCGCTTCTGATCTTGATCTTCATACACATAAAGCCCAGACGACACCTATCGCGACGTGGGTGCAGGCCAAACGCCTTTCCAATTAACTCGCCGAAGGCGAAGCCCGAGGCCGTCAGGCCGCCTATAACGAACGCCGCAAAACCCGACTGGCAAACCCAGCACGAAAAAAAACGGCAGACCCTCCAGCCAAATGGCCGTCTGATCCACCGTCTTCGCCAGCACGCCGGCTTCTACACGTTGGGCAGCGCTCCCCGAAGCAAGCGCCGGAGACCCGCTATGCGATCAACCTTCCAGATCACCCATCGCCGTGGTGTTGAAACCGCCGTCGACGTACATGATCTCGCCGCTGACACCGGAAGCCAGGTCAGAACACAGGAAAGCACCCGCGTTACCCACTTCTTCGATGGTCACGTTGCGACGCAACGGAGTTTGGGCTTCGTTGGCCGCCAGCATCTTGCGGAAGTTGGAAATACCCGAGGCCGCCAGCGTGCGGATCGGGCCAGCCGATACCGCGTTGACGCGAGTGCCCTCAGGGCCCAGGCTGCGGGCCAGGTAACGAACGCCGGCCTCAAGACTGGCCTTGGCCATGCCCATCACGTTGTAGTTCGGCATGGTGCGCTCGGCGCCCAGATACGACAGCGTCAGCAGGCTGCCGTTGCGGCCCTTCATCAAGTCACGACCGGCTTTGGCCAGGGCCACGAAGCTGTAGGCACTGATGTCGTGGGCGATGCGGAAACCTTCACGGGTGGTGGCCTGGGTGAAGTCACCGTCCAGTTGGTCGCCCGGTGCGAAGCCCACGGAGTGCACGATGCAGTCCAGACCGTCCCACTTCTTGCTCAACTCTTCAAAAACCTTGGCGATTTCTTCGTCGCTGGCGACGTCGCAAGGGAAGCACAGGTCAGCGTTCGAACCCCAGCTTTCGGCGAATTCTTCCACGCGCTTTTTGAGTTTTTCGTTCTGATACGTGAAGGCAAGCTCAGCGCCTTCACGGTGCATGGCGGCAGCGATACCGGATGCGATGGACAATTTGCTGGCGACACCGACGATCAGGACGCGCTTACCGGCGAGAAAACCCATTGTTTTGTTCCTCTTCAGGTTAATCGACAGCTGCCGGCGCCAAAAAGGCGGCCTCCAGCAGCTGCTGTGTATAAGGATGTTGCGGTGCAGCGAAGATGTCTTCTGCCACACCTTGTTCAACCACTTGGCCTTGCTTGACCACCATCAGTTGGTGGCTTAACGCCTTGACCACCGCCAGGTCATGGCTGATGAACAAATACGTCAGGTTGTACTTGGTTTGCAGGGAGCGCAACAGCTCCACCACTTGGCGCTGAACGGTGCGGTCGAGGGCCGACGTCGGCTCGTCCAGCAAAATCAGCGCCGGTTTTAACACTAATGCCCGTGCGATGGCGATCCTTTGCCGCTGCCCCCCGGAAAACTCATGGGGATAACGGTGTCGGGTTGCCGGGTCCAGGCCTACTTCCTTGAGCGCTTCGATCACCGCAGCTTCCTGCTCGACCGGCGTGCCCATTTTGTGAATCCGCAGGCCTTCGCCGACGATGTCACACACCGACATACGCGGGCTCAGGCTGCCGAACGGGTCCTGAAACACCACCTGCATCTGGCGCCGCAGCGGCCTGACCTGATGCTGTGTGAGCTCGTCCAGGGCGTGGCCATGAAAGCGTATCGCGCCTTCGCTGCGAATCAACCGCAGAATCGCCAGGCCCAGCGTCGATTTGCCCGAGCCGCTTTCGCCGACAATCCCCAGCGTCTGACCCTTGGGCAGACTGAAGTGGATGCCGTCGACCGCTTTGACATGATCGACCGTGCGCTTGAACACGCCTTTCTTGATCGGAAACCAGACCCGCAGGTCCTCAACTTCGAGCAGGGGCGCACCCGGCGGGTTATTCGCCGGGCCACCTTTGGGCTCCGCGCTGAGCAGTTCACGGGTGTACGGATGCTGCGGCGCGCGGAACAGCTCTTCGCACGATGCCTGTTCGACGATGCAACCGCGCTGCATGACACATACTCGGTTGGCAATTTGCCTGACGACGTTCAAATCGTGGCTGATCAGCAGCAACGCCATGCCCAGCCGCGCCTGCAATTCCTTGAGCAGTTCGAGGATTTTCAGCTGGACCGTCACATCCAGCGCGGTGGTCGGCTCGTCGGCGATCAACAGCTCGGGCTCATTGGCCAGGGCCATGGCGATCATGACGCGTTGCCGTTGACCACCGGACAACTCATGCGGCAGGGCTTTCAAACGCTTGGCCGGTTGCGGAATGCCGACCAGCTCGAGCAACTCCAGCGTCCGCCGGGTTGCCGCTTTGCCGGTCAGCCCCTTGTGCAGGCCGAGCACCTCATTGATCTGTTTTTCGATGGACTGCAGCGGGTTCAGCGATGTCATCGGTTCCTGGAAAATCATCGCGATGCGGTTGCCGCGAATGCCCCGCAAACGTTTCTCGCTGACATGCAGCAGGTCGTCACCGGCGTAGCGGATCGTTCCGCTGGGGTGGCGCGCGAGCGGGTAGGGCAACAGCCGCAGAATCGAATGAGCGGTGACTGACTTGCCTGATCCGCTTTCGCCGACCAGGGCCAGGGTTTCACCCTTGCGGATGTCAAAGCTGATGCCCTCGACCACGCGCTGAACGTTGCTCCCTGCGACAAACTCCACCGACAGATCGCGGATTTCGATCAGATTGTCCTGGTTCATGTCATTTCCTCGGATCGAACGCGTCGCGGGCGGATTCGCCGATGAACACCAGCAGGCTCAACATGATTGCCAGCACCGCAAAGGCACTGATGCCCAGCCAGGGCGCCTGCAGGTTGGATTTGCCTTGCGCTACCAGTTCCCCCAGCGACGGCGAGCCAGCGGGCAGACCGAAGCCGAGGAAATCCAGCGCGGTCAGGGTGCCAATCGCGCCGGTCAGGATGAATGGCATGAAGGTCATGGTCGATACCATCGCGTTAGGGAGGATGTGGCGGAACATGATCGCGCCGTTTTCCATGCCCAGCGCCCGGGCGGCGCGCACGTATTCAAGGTTGCGGCCGCGCAGAAACTCCGCGCGTACCACGTCGACCAGGCTCATCCACGAAAACAGCAGCATGATGCCCAGCAGCCACCAGAAATTGGGCTGGACGAAACTGGCGAGGATGATCAGCAGATACAGCACCGGCAACCCGGACCAGATTTCCAGAAAACGCTGGCCGATCAAGTCGACCCAACCGCCGTAGAAACCCTGCAGCGCGCCGGCGATCACGCCGATGATCGAGCTGAGGATCGTCAGCGTCAGGGCAAACAGGACTGACACTCGGAAGCCGTAAATCACCCGCGCCAGTACGTCACGCCCTTGGTCGTCGGTGCCCAGCAGGTTGTCCTGCGAGGGTGGGGCAGGTGCCGGGACTTTCAGGTCGTAGTTGATGCTCTGGTAGCTGAAGGGGATCGGCGCCCACAGCGTCCAGCCGTCTTTGGCCGCCAACAGCTCCTTGATGTAGGGGCTCTTGTAGTTGGCCTCCAGCGGAAACTCACCGCCGAAGGTGGTCTCCGGGTAGCGCTTGAACACCGGGAAATACCATTCGCCGTCGTAACGCACGGCCAGCGGCTTGTCGTTGGCGATGAGTTCGGCGCCCAGGCTGGCGCCAAACAGGAGGAGAAACAGCCACAACGACCACCAGCCGCGCTTGTTGGCCTTGAACCGTTCGAAGCGGCGTCGATTGAGAGGGGACAACGTCATATCAATGATCCCTGCGGTCGAAGTCGATGCGTGGGTCCACCAGCGTGTAGGTCAGGTCGCCGATCAGTTTCACCACCAGCCCCAGCAGGGTGAAGATGAACAGCGTGCCGAACACCACCGGGTAGTCGCGATTGATGGCTGCTTCAAAGCTCATCAGGCCCAGGCCGTCCAGGGAAAAGATCACTTCCACCAGCAGCGAGCCGGTGAAGAAAATGCCGATGAAGGCTGAGGGAAACCCGGCGATCACCAGCAGCATGGCGTTACGGAAAACGTGGCCGTACAGCACGCGGCGCTGGGTCAGGCCCTTGGCTTTGGCCGTGACCACGTACTGCTTGCCGATTTCGTCCAGAAAGCTGTTCTTCGTCAGCAGGGTCATGGTGGCGAAGTTGCCGATGACCAGGGCGGTGATCGGCAATACCAAGTGCCAGAAATAATCACCCACTTTGCCCAGCCAGGTCATTTCATCGAAGTTGCTGGAGGTCAGTCCACGCAGCGGAAACCAGTCGAAATAACTGCCACCGGCGAACACCACGATCAGCAGGATGGCGAACAGAAACGCCGGGATGGCGTAGCCGACGATGATCGCCGAACTGGTCCAGACGTCGAAGTGGCTGCCATGCCGCGTGGCTTTTGCGATGCCCAGCGGGATCGACACCAGATACATGATCAACGTGCTCCACAGCCCCAGCGAGATCGACACCGGCATCTTCTCGACGATCAGGTCGATCACCTTGGCGTCACGAAAGAAGCTGTCGCCGAAGTCCAGCTGCGCGTAGTTCTTGACCATGATCCATAACCGTTCGGGCGCCGACTTGTCGAAGCCGTACATGTGCTCGATTTCCTTGATCAGCGCCGGGTCCAGGCCTTGTGCGCCGCGGTAAGTCGAGCCGGCTACCGAGACTTCGGCGCCACCACCGGCGATGCGGCTGGTGGCGCCTTCGAAGCCTTCGAGCTTGGCAATCATCTGCTCGACCGGCCCGCCCGGGGCGGCCTGGATGATGACGAAGTTGATCAACAGGATGCCGAACAGGGTCGGGATGATCAGCAGCAGGCGCCGCAGAATGTAGGCCAGCATGTTATTGCTCCGCGCCCTTGGGCTGCTCGGTGTCTGGCTGAGCCTGATCCGGCGCGACCTGCACCGGAATGGCCGGCGTCGCGTCAGGCTTGACCCACCACGTCACGGTGCCAATGTCGTAGAGCGGGGTCTTGCCCGGATGGCCCAGGTGATCCCAATACGCCACGCGCCAGGTTTTGATGTGCCAGTTCGGAATCACGTAATAGCCCCACAGCAGCGCGCGGTCGAGGGCGCGGGTGTGATCGATCAGGCTCTGGCGCGAATCGGCATTGATCAGGCCGTTCACCAGGGTGTCGACCGCCGGGTCCTTGAGGCCGATGACGTTGTAGCTGCCCGGCTTGTCGGCAGCGGATGAATCCCAGTACTCGCGCTGCTCGTTCCCCGGTGAGCTGGACTGCGGAAAACTGCCGACGATCATGTCGTAATCGCGGGAGCGGCGGCGGGTGATGTACTGCGAGACGTCGACACGACGAATTTCCAGGTCAATGCCGATGTCGGCCAGGTTGCGTTTGAAAGGCAACAGCACGCGCTCGAATTCGGTCTGGGCGAGGAGGAATTCGATGGTGACCGGCTTGCCTTCGGTGTCGACCATCTTGTCGCCAACGATTTTCCAGCCGGCCTCCTTGAGCAGCTGAAACGCCTTGCGCTGCTGTTCGCGAATGATGCCGCTGCCATCGGTCACCGGCAGTTTGAAGGCCTCGGTGAAGACCGATTCCGGCAGCTTGCCGCGCAGGGGTTCGAGGATTTTCAGCTCGGCAGGCGTAGGCAAACCGCTGGACGCCATGTCGGAATTATCGAAATAGCTTTTGGTGCGGGTGTAGCTGCCGAAGAACAACTGCTTGTTGGTCCATTCGAAGTCCAGCAGCAGACTGAGGGCCTGGCGTACCCGCACGTCCTGAAACATCGGTTTGCGCAGGTTGAAGATAAAGCCCTGCATGCCCTGAGGGTTGCCGTTGGCAATTTCCTCTTTGATCAGGCGGCCCTGTCTGACGGCCGGAACGTCGTACGCCGTTGCCCAGTTTTTCGCGGCCATTTCCTGCCAGAAGTCGAAGGCACCTGCTTTCAACGCTTCGAGCGCTACCGTGTTGTCGCGGTAGTAATCGGTCGACAGCCGATCGAAGTTGTAAAAGCCCTTGTTGATGGGCAAGTCCTTGCCCCAGTAATCCTTGACCCGCTCATAGCGCACCGAGCGTCCGGCCTTGACCTCGACCACCTTGTACGGCCCGCTGCCCAACGGGATTTCGAGACTGCCTTTGCTGAAGTCGCGACTGGCCCACCAGTGTTTGGGCAGGACCGGAAGCTGGCCGAGAATCAGCGGCAACTCGCGGTTATCGTTGTGTTTGAATTTGAACAGCACCGTGGTCGGATTTTCGGCAACGGCCTGGTCCACGTCAGCGTAATAACTGCGGTACAGGGGTGAGCCGTCTTTTATCAACGTGTCGAAGCTGAACACCACGTCTTCTGCGCGGACGGGATGGCCGTCGTTGAATTTCGCTTCGGGTCGCAGGTAGAAGCGCACCCAGCTGTTGTCCGGGGCTTTCTCTATTTTTGCCGCGATCAGGCCGTATTCGGTAAACGGCTCGTCCAGGCCCTGACGGGCGAGGGTGTCGTAGATCAGGCCGATGTCGTCGGCGGGTACGCCCTTGCTGATGAACGGATTGAGGCTGTCGAAACCGCCAAAGCCGGCGCTGCGCAGGATTCCTCCTTTGGGCGCATCCGGGTTCACGTAATCGAAGTGTTTAAAGTCGGCCAGGTATTTCGGCGCCTCGTTGTAGAGGGTGATGGCGTGTTGCGGAGCCGCCCGGGATGCACCTGCCACGCCCAACAGCAGCGGGGCAAGCACGAACGGGCTCAGGAACAGGCCGCCAGCGCGGGCGAATGAGCGCAGGGCAGTCATTGGGTTTTCTCCGAAAGCTTGAGCCACCACGCACGCAGGCCCAGGGTGTAGGGCGGGGTGGTGACCATGGCGAACCGGTTGCGGTACGCCAGACGGTGATTGTTGAGGTACCAGTTGGGGATCATGTAGTGCTGCCAGAGCAGCACGCGATCCAGCGCGCGGGTTGCGGCCACCTGATCGTCCCTCGTTTTGGCCGCCAGCAGTTGATTGAGCAGGTTGTCCACCACCGGGTTTGCCACCCCCGCGTAGTTTTTGCTGCCTTTGATGCTGGCCTGGCTGGAGTGGAAGTACTGCCATTGTTCCAGACCGGGACTGAGGGTCTGATTGAGAGTCATCAGGATCATGTCGAAATCGAACTGGTCCAGGCGCTGTTTGTATTGCGCGCGGTCAACGGTGCGCAGATGGACATCCACGCCGACGCGCGTGAGGTCTTCGATGTAGGGCTGCAGGATTCGTTCTAGATTCGGATTGACCAGAAGTATTTCGAAACGCAACGGCTGGCCGGCGTTGTTGGTCAGGCCGCGTTCGGTGAACGTCCAGCCGGCATCGGCCAACAGGGCCAGCGCCCTGCGTATGGAATCGCGCGGAACGCCGCCGCCGTCGGTTTTCGACACCGCGAAGGGCTGCGTGAAAAGATTGGCCGGTAGTTGCTCCCGGTAGGGCGCGAGCATCAGGAACTCGCGGCCCGCAGGAAGCCCACTGGATGTGAACTCGCTGTTGGGGTAATAGCTGGTCGATCGCTTGTAGGCGTCATTGAACAACGTGCGGTTGGTCCACTCGAAGTTGAACATCAGGCCCAGCGCTTCACGCACACGAATGTCGGCGAATGCGCCACGCCGGGTGTTCATGAACAGCCCTTGAGTCTGGGTGGGGATCTGGTGCGGGATCTGCGCCTTGATCACCTTGCCGTCGGCCACCGCCGGGAAGTCATAGCCGGTCAGCCAGTTTTTGGCCTGGTGCTCGATGTAAATGTCGAACTCGCCCGCTTTGAAGGCTTCGAACGCCACGTCGGCGTCGCGGTAGAACTCTACTTCGACGCGGTTGAAGTTGTATTTACCGCGGTTGACCGGCAAGTCCTTGCCCCAGTAGTCCTTCACCCGCTCGAACACAAGACTGCGACCGGGCCGCACCTGGGTGATGCGATAAGGGCCGCTGCCCAGGGGCGCTTCAAAGGAGGTCGCCTTGAAGTCACGGTTCTTCCAGTAGTGCTGCGGCAGCACCGGCAACTCGCCGAGGCGCAGAATCAGCAGGGGGTTGCCGGAGCGTTTGAACACGAAACGGATGCGGTGACGGTTGAGGATGTCCACCCGCTGTACTTCCTGCAACGCGGTGCGGTACTGCGGATGGCCGTCCTTGAGCAGTGTTCTGTAGGAAAACGCGACATCGTAGGCGGTAATTGGCTTGCCGTCGTGAAAGCGCGCCTCGGGCCGCAAATTGAAGACCACCCAGCTACGGTCCTCGCTGTACTCGACGGTTTTGGCGATCAGGCCATAACTGGAGGTGGGTTCGTCCCCGGACGGATCGTACTGGCCGGTGCCCACCATCAGCGGTTCATTGAGTTCGCTGACACCGTACTGGCCGAAGTTGGGCGTCGAGATCGGGCTGCTGCCCTTGAAGGTGTAAGGGTTAAGGGTGTCGAATGTACCGTTGGCCATGATTCGCAGGGTGCCACCCTTCGGCGCCTCAGGATTGACCCAGTCGAAATGCGTGAAACTGGCAGGGTACTTGAGCAGGCCGAATTGTGCGTAACCATGGCTTTCGCTGAGGGTCGCGGCGGCTGTTGTGCTCAAGACCAGGCTGAAAGTCAGCA
This sequence comes from Pseudomonas lutea, assembly GCF_000759445.1. NCBI lineage: Bacteria > Pseudomonadati > Pseudomonadota > Gammaproteobacteria > Pseudomonadales > Pseudomonadaceae > Pseudomonas > Pseudomonas lutea. The sequence continues at coordinate 166,458 of NZ_JRMB01000002.1, read as the reverse complement.
GCAGGGTGCGTATCAAGTCGGCGGTCGATCCAGGCAGCGGTCGGTAACAGTAACAGCTTGTATCGGCTGGAAAAAGAGCAGGGACGTTGAGGCAATGCCGGTTGTTGGGGCGTTACGTTCGACCACCGCTGGAGCGTCCCGACCTGTAGGAGCGCGCTTGCCCGCGATTGAAGTTTGTCAGGCAGCGCATCAGCGTCTGGAAGACCGCGTTCGCGGGCAAGGTGGAGCGCCACCCCGGTCGCTCCTGCAGGGAGCATTCGCATAGCGCGCGAGTTATCAATGTGGCAGATACACCGTCAGTGTCTGGCCTGGCTTGAGGGCCTGGCCGCTGCGCGGATTCCAGCGCTTGAGGTGCTGCATTTCGACGTTGAAACGCTTGGCGACGAGGTACATCGAATCGCCCTTCTGAATTCTGTATTGCATCGACTTCTTGCCGGCGTCTTCACCTTTGCTGCTGCTGTCGGCCTTGGCGACTGCGCGGGAGGAGGCCTTCGCCGGCTTGCTGTTGTCCTGCATCACAAGGGTCTGGCCGACCTTCAAATTCTGGCCGGACAGCTTGTTCCAGTGCTGCAAATCCTTGACGTCGACCTTGTTGATGCGCGCGATCTGCACCAGGTTGTCGCCTTTCTTCACCCGGTAAGTGCGGGTGCGCACAGGCTTCTCGTCGACTTCGGCGACTTCTTCAAACACCGGCATCGCGGTCTGCATGCCCGGTTGAACCGGAATGGTCAGGGCCTGACCCCGTTTCAACTGGTTGCCGGACAGCTTGTTGAGGTCCTTGAGCGTGTTGGTCGACACTTTGTAGCGACTGGCAATGCTGGCCAGACTGTCGCCCGGACGCACGCGATACTGCTGCCAGTCCACCAGCTCTTCAGGCTTCATGTTTGACAGGTTGGCCGTCAGCAACTGGGATTTCGACGTTGGCACCAGAAGGTGCTGCGGGCCGTCGATGGTCAGACGCTTTTTGAATGCCGGGTTGAGCTGGACCAGTTCGTCTTCGTCGATGTTCGCCATGGCCGCCACTTTCGACAGGTCCATGCGCTGATTCAGCTCGACGACCTGGAAGTAGGGCTTGTTGTCGATCGGGTTGAGGTTGACGCCGTAGGCGTCTGGCGACATCACCACCTGCGACAGCGCCAGGAGTTTCGGCACGTAGTCGCGGGTTTCCTGCGGCAGGGGCAGGTTCCAGTAATCGGTTGGCAGGTTGAGCTTGTCGTTGCGCTCGATGGCGCGGCTGACCGTCCCTTCACCGGCGTTGTAGGCGGCCAGTGCCAGCAGCCAGTCACCGTTGAACATGTCGTGAAGCTTGGTCAGGTAATCCAGCGCCGCCGTGGTCGACGCTGTGATGTCGCGCCGGCCATCGTAGAAGTTGGTCTGTCGCAGGTTGAAGTAGCGGCCTGTGGACGGGATGAACTGCCAGATCCCTGCGGCATCGCTGCGCGACAACGCCATGGGGTTGTAGGCGCTCTCGATGATTGGCAGCAACGCCAGTTCGAGCGGCATGTTGCGTTCTTCCAGGCGCTCGACGATGTAGTGCATGTACAGGCTGCCACGGTTGCCCGCAGTTTCGAGAAACGAAGGGTTGTTGGCGTACCAGAGACGCTGCTGGTCAATGCGCGGATTGAGATCGTTGCCGTCCTGCAGCTGAAACCCCTGGCGCATCCGCTCCCAGACATCATGGGGAGGGGCCAGGGGGACAGGTTTGCGCGCGATATAAACAGGTTTGGGTTTGGTGCTGGCAACGGAATGGGAAGCGCCTGCGCCGTTCCCGGATTCCAGGCTGCCGGTACTCTGGCAGCCTGCCAATGTGGCGCTCGCAATCACTGCGATCGCTTGGGCCAACCGAGTCAATGTGTCGGAATTAATGGTTTTGCGTATGGATGACGACATTGGCTGGGGAATAGTTCCAGGCGAAAATGTCGGGCGATTCTAGAAAGCGGCTCGGTAACGGTCAACCTTTCAGAATTTCCGTACCGATTTGCCGCCCGATTAGAACTTATCTTTCCACGCCCGCAGCACCGCAAAGACCTCTGTGGGCGTTGCGTTGTCGGTTCCGCTCCGTTCGTCTGCTTTTTGTTTCACCGAGCTGACCGAGGCTCGCAGAAACGGGTTCGTCCTGCGCTCCAGCGCCAGCGTAGAGGGCACACTGATACGATCTTGTGCCCGCCATTGGGTGACTTGCTCGAACCGTTGCGCTACATCGGCATTGTCGGGCTCGACGGCGACGGCGAAGCGCAGATTGCTCAGCGTGTATTCATGAGCACAATAAACAAGCGTGCTGTCGGGCAGTTCGGCGAGCCGGCTCAGGGACGCGTGCATCTGCTGGGGCGTGCCTTCGAACAGGCGGCCGCAGCCGGCAGCAAACAGCGTGTCGCCGCAGAACAGCAAAGGCTGACGCTCATCGGCGTGATAAAACGCGATGTGGCCCAAGGTGTGTCCGGGAACTGCATGGACGGCGAATGTCAGGCCGAGTACGGTGAGCTCATCGTTGTTCGCCAGCGCGACGTCCCGTGCCGGAATGTTCTCGCTGGCCGGGCCGTATACCATGGCGCCGGTGAGTGCCTTGAGTTGCGCGACGCCGCCGGTATGGTCGGCATGGTGATGGGTGATGAGGATGTCACTCAGGCGCCAGTCAGGATTGCGCTGAAGCCAGGCGATCACGGGGGCTGCATCGCCGGGATCGACGACCGCGCAGCGTTTGGCGGCATTGTCTTGTAACAACCAGATGTAGTTATCGCTGAAAGCGGGCAGGGCATCGACCTGTATCATGGCGCGGTTCGCTTGGCTGGAAACATAGAGAAGCATCTTAGAGTCTGAACAGGGCCGAGGCGAGCCTCGCGCGCACCAGGCGACTCACGGCTCGCATCGCCCCCACAAGGAGACCGGAAATGACCGATGAAGCGTTCGCCCAGGCCGACCCCGAGTGGCTTGAGCTGATCAGCTCCGCCCGCGATTGGCTGTCCGGGCCCTTGGGACAGTTATTGCTGGAGGAAGAAAGCCGCGTTCTCGAACAAGAGCTCGAGCGCTTTTTTGGCGGTTATCTGGTGCATTACGGCCCGTCCGCACAGACACCTCCGACGGCAAAGCAGGTGCAGCGCAACGTGCGGCTCGGTGCGCCGCTGCCGGGGGTCGAGATCGTGTGCGAAGAGCAGGCCTGGCCATTGAGTGAGCATGCTGCCGACGTCGTGGTGATGCAGCACGGCCTGGATTTTTGCCTGTCGCCCCACGGCCTGCTGCGCGAGGCCGCCAGCAGTGTGCGTCCCGGCGGGCATCTGGTGATTGTCGGCATCAACCCCTGGAGCACGTGGGGAGTCCGTCATTTTTTCGCCAACGATGCCCTGCGCAAGGCGCGTTGCATCTCGCCTTCGCGGGTCGGCGACTGGCTCAACCTGCTGGGCTTCGCGCTGGAGAAACGCCGCTTCGGGTGCTATCGTCCGCCGCTTGCTTCGCCCAGGTGGCAGGCCCGCCTGGCCGGACTCGAACGTTTTGGCGATGGCTGGCAAAGTCCCGGGGGCGGCTTCTATCTGCTGATCGCACGCAAGATGGGGGTAGGGCTGCGACCCGTGCGCATGCCGCGTCGCGAGCCGATGGGTAAATTGCTGCCCCTGCCGATGGCCAAGGTCAATCGGCGCACCCCCGAGTCCTGATCCAAAGGCTGGCGCCCTGGCTTTCTCAATTTCTGGAAACACTGCAATGAGCGATACCGTTGAACTGTTCACCGATGGCGCCTGCAAAGGCAACCCCGGCCCCGGCGGCTGGGGCGCATTGCTGGTGTGCAAGGGCGTGGAAAAAGAACTTTGGGGCGGTGAAGCCAACACCACCAACAACCGCATGGAGTTGCTGGGTGCCATTCGCGGCCTGGAAGAGCTGAAGCGGCCCTGCGAAGTGGTGCTGGTCACCGACTCGCAGTACGTGATGAAGGGCATCACCGAGTGGATGCCCAACTGGAAAAAACGCGGCTGGAAGACGGCGGCCAAGGAGCCGGTGAAAAACGCCGATCTGTGGAAGCAGCTGGACGAGCAAGTCGGCCGGCACAATGTCAGCTGGAAGTGGGTGCGCGGGCACATCGGCCATGCCGGCAACGAACGCGCTGACCAGTTGGCGAACCGTGGCGTGGATGAAGTGCGCGGGATCAAACACGCCTGATCAACACAGTCCCGTTGACGCTGATGATCACGACTGTAGGGGCCGGCTTGCTGGCGGCGATACATGCGTTCAGGCGACATCTTCATCCCTGACACGCTTTCGCCAGCAAGCCGGCTCCTGCAGAAACAGCGTTCGCGCGTCGCCAGAAGGCGATAGCCGCGCGCGCACATCCCAAAACCCCCATGCTAATATCCGCGCCTGAAGCTGAGGCGGTAGGCAATGACTGTACAAAACATCATCACTGAACGAAGGGTCGTCCTCGATACCGAGACCACCGGTATGCCCGTTACCGACGGGCACCGGGTCATTGAAATCGGCTGCGTCGAGCTGATCGGGCGACGCCTGACCGGGCGGCACTTCCATGTTTATCTGCAGCCGGATCGGGAAAGCGACGAGGGCGCCATTGGCGTCCACGGCATCACCGACCAGTTCCTTATCGGCAAACCGCGTTTTGCCGAGGTGGCCGACGAATTCTTCGAGTTCATCAAAGGCGCCCAGCTGATCATCCACAATGCGGCGTTCGACGTCGGCTTCCTGAACAATGAGTTCGCGCTGATCGGTCAGCACGACCGCGCCAACCTCAGCAGTTACTGCTCGATTCTCGACACCCTGGCCATGGCCCGCGAGCGCCACCCCGGGCAGCGCAACAGCCTCGATGCGTTGTGCAAGCGTTACGACGTAGACAACTCCGGTCGTGAACTGCACGGCGCATTGCTCGACTCGGAGATCCTCGCCGAAGTCTATCTGGCAATGACCGGTGGCCAGACGACGCTGTCGCTGGCCGGCAACAACGACGGCGAGGGGGGGGGCGATCGTCCTTCCGAAATCCGCCGCATCGCCAATCGCACCCCAGGTCGCATCATCCTCGCCAGCGAAGCCGAATTGGCCGAGCACCAGGCGCGGCTGGCAGTGATCGAAAAGTCCGCTGGCGCCCCGGCCTTGTGGACCCAACTGCTAGAAGCACAAAGCCAGGCGCAAGCCTGACCGAGACAGCGGCGCAACAGGCCATGTTGGCGCCAGCCAGCGGCCTTTGATAAAGGTGATGTCGATCCCGGCAACGGTGCAGGAGGCTCATGGTGGACACGTCCAGCCCGACGTTCAGTATTCGTGTCGCTGACGAGTGCTTCGAGGATTACATTCTCAACAGCGAATTCACCTTCACCGTCTCCGGCTACGCCCAGGTGCAGATCGGCGCGCCTGTTGCACAGTGGCAGGTAGATCCGGTTGAGCCATACCTGAAAAACTACGGCATCGATTCCGAAGAGTTTTGCAATTATCGCGACGCAGCGGACAGCACCGTGCTGGTGGCCTGGCTTGATGAGCAGCCGGTGGGGCATGTGGTGGTCAGTCAGCACTGGAATGGCTTCGCCCACATCGATGAGTTGGCGGTCGACACGCAGGCGCGACGCAACGGTGTCGCGCGCAGGCTGCTGGACGTGGCGCAGTTCTGGAGTCGCAAGCGGGGGCTGCCGGGGATCACGCTGGAAACCCAGAACAACAACCTGGGGGCGTGCCAGTTATATGAGGACTATGGGTTTGTGGTCGGCGGCGTGGACCATCTGCGTTATCGCGCAATCGAGCCCGCGACACGGGAGTCAGCCATTTTCTGGTATTTGCTGTTTGACCCAACTGAGGTGGGCCAAACAGAGCCTTCGTAAGCCGCGCCATCGCATGCGGCGCTGCGCAGTCACCTGCGGCGAGCGCTCGGCTTTAAGGGGCGTCAGACAACGCGCGTCAATTTGATACCCGACTGCACCAACTCGAACTCTTCGCCACCGAGATATCTGACACGGTCGCCAATGGCCAGGCGATAAGTGGAAACGGGCTCGGTGCCGTCCGCCGCCACAGGCTGGGATTCACGGAATTCCTGCACGGGGTAGATGCGACCTTCTTCATCCCTGGCATGAAATTGCCCAACTAGAACTGAAGCCATTTGCTTTGTAACCTCTGGAAATAACTGCTCGTTTTCGCCTGCATCCTAACACTGCAAGTGAATAAACCGTGTCCGCTTGTAAGGTAATTCTGAAATTTCCACCGGGTGCTTATTCACCCAAGGCCTTCAGATGCCCGTTTCAAGGGGGAGTTTTTTGACCTGCGGTGAAACGGTCGCGACCGACGGTAGCATGCCTTGGTTGAGCCGTGCGTTCTGCATCCAACAGCCAGATCGATCACTTCGATGATTACCAGCGGAAAAACAACGCAGATTTGCGCGCATCTTTGATCTATAACTGTGGGTTCCAACCACCGCATAAGGTCCGCTTCATGAGCCAGGTTCATACAATTGCAGTCATCGTCGGCAGTTTGAGGAAAGACTCCATCAACCGCAAAGTGGCCCACGCACTGGCCGAACTGGCGCCGTCCAGCCTGAAGCTGAGCATTGTCGAAATCGGTGACCTGCCGTTGTATAACGAGGACATCGACCTCGATTCACCACCTGCTGCCTACGCTGCTTTCCGTGAAGCCTTGCAGGGAGCAGACGGTTTTCTGTTCGTCACCCCGGAGTACAACCGCTCGGTGCCGGGCGCGTTGAAAAACGCCATCGACGTGGGTTCGCGCCCTTACGGCAAAAGTGCCTGGGGCAGTGCCAAGCCGGCGGCGGTGGTGAGCGTCTCACCGGGAGCCATCGGTGGCTTTGGCGCCAACCAGCACCTGCGTCAGTGTTTTGTGTTCCTCAACGTCCTGTGCATGCAGCAGCCCGAAGCCTACCTGGGCAACGCGGGCACCTTCTTTGACGAGCAGGGCAAGCTGAACGAGAAAACCCGGCCGTTCCTGCAGAACATCATTGATGCCTTCGCCGGCCATGTAGAGCGCACGCTGAAAGCGTAACAAGCGGCCCCTGTACGAGCCTGATTGATCCCGCTGCCTGGCGCCGGGCGTGGTCAGGCTCGGCATCTGAGCGGCTGGCGCGCGCCGCGTCTTCGCCAGTTAACCTCGAATCCCCCCGCCCGTGTACAGCGTTATGTAACGCAGACGCCTCGAATTTGTTCTCTACGCTCCCTGGCTTTCCCTGCCCACGCCCGGCTCTGCGCCGCGTGGGCGTTTGCCCAAGGAGCTGCAATGTCCACGGTTATCACCTCTTATTTCCACAGCGCTTCTCTTCGGCAGCGCTTCCTCCATCAACTCGACCTCGGCCTGAGCTCAGGTCGGCTTCAGCCTGCAGAGCGGGCCTGGCTTGAACCGCTGGCGCTGCCGCCTGCGCCTGTTGTGCCCGCCATCGCCCCCGCTGCCAGCTTGGCGGTGGATGCCGGCCCCGTGCGGGTTGACCGGCTGTTGACCGAGGACGGCACGCCTTTGTCGCTGGAGTTGTCCTCCGCGCTGTTGATCAGCCAGCGGCATGTTGCCGACGCGCGGATCTTTTTGTTCACGCATGCTGCGGGGCTCGAGGCATTCGATAACCGCCGCCAACTTCTGAACGCACTGATCACGAAGTTTGCCCACGGCAGCCGCTCGGTCGCTTACGAATACGAAAAGATCGAGGGAGATGTGTTCCTCGCCCAGATGCGCGCCATCGTCGAGTTTCAGGCCAATTCGGTCCGGCAATTCACCGAGCAGTTCCGGGGCACGCCCAGTCTTTTCAGCACGGTCACTTCAGCGCTGGATTTTCAATTGCAGCGCCTGTTGCCCCATCTGACACTCGACGCCGCGACGCAATTGGTGCGGGTTATCCAGCCGGCTTCGCAGTCCGAAGCCGAGGTGATGCTGACCACGCAAACCCTGGCGCAACTTGCGTTCGAAGATGTGTGCAGCAGCGGGCAACACGCTGCCTCCGCACGGCAATACCTTGATAGCGAAGGCCGGATACTCAGTGTCGGCGATGCCGATCTTCTGGCTCAGGCATTGCGCAACACGGTGCAGGTGCTGCCCGGCCACTTCGCGCAGCGGCTTGCGCAGTTCTGGAGCGGTCCTGCAGAGGCTCAGCCCATGCGTGACCTGGCGCGGCGACGCTACACTGCGAGCCTCCTTCACAGGCTGTATCAACGCGCTCACGACGGTACCGTTTTGGCGCAGGAGTCGGCCGCGCTGCAGAAGTGCCTGTGGGCCGAAGCCGATGCGGGCGGCACCGATGCGCGCTGCGTGCGGCTGAGGCTGCACTGGGAGGACGGCGTGGAGACACCCATGGCCGGCACATTTGCCTGGGTCGTTACTGCACCGACGGGCCATTCGCTCCTGTGGTTTACGCCAGAGCACGACTTCAGGCGATTCGAGGGCATTGCAGCACTCAGCGCATTCTGCTCCAGCCCTGAAGGTCGCGAGCTTCTGAGGCCGACCGTGCCCCTGGCTGATCAACATCGATTGCTGCAAGTCGATGGGCTGGAATTGTCGTTCGAGGCCATTGCCGGGCCGTTATTCGAGGAGCGGATCGAGTCGATCCTCTCGATGCAGGCGCGCAATCTGCGCTGGGCGTGGGCGGTCATTACGCAACCAGAGAAGCGTTCGGCGATGATCGACGACGCCCTGGACGTCCGTCAGCTCATCGATCCCTGTCAGCAGCATTTCAGCGTAGGACGCTGGAGCCGTGAGATGCCGCTGAACTTCGCTCGCACGTGGGCAAGTTCTGACGCAGACGATCTGATCCAGGTGGGTTCACGCATTGATCCCTCCGAAACGGTACTGGCCGTTGCCGACAGTGCACGGAGCACCCGACCCACCGCGCAACAGCTGGCCCCTTCGTGGCTGGAGCGCACCGAGGATTCCGACGCGGGCGCCGCCCACCTGCGCGAGTTGGACAACGTCCTTGTTGGTTACGCCGAAAACGCGCTGCAAGCCTATGTCTGCGTGGCGTCAGGCATCCGTTTGCGGGCACGTGATGTGAGGGTGCGCTGGCTCGAATCATCCCCGGTGGATGCGTCCGATGTTGAAACGGGCGCGGTGGTGGTGAGCGAGTCCCTTGAAGCGGTGTCGATGGACCTCGTCTCACTGCTGCTTGAACACGTAAGCGGGCACCGAAGGGCGCCTGTTGTGCCTGGCGCGCAGATCGTGTTTGAGACAGGCAGCCCCGACGTGTCTGTAGATCTGGAACTGATCGATTTGGCCATCGAACACGCCGCGATCGATTTCACCGAGCGCTATCTGGAGCGCTTCAAGCATTCCCGCACGGGCGTCGCCCGGCTGGGCAACCGGCAACTGCAGCCGGTGGCCGTGGCGCTGGGTTTGCGCGAAGACGCGCTGCGCCTGGACCTGGCGCTACGCCAACGGATGGCGGTGTTGTCGGAAGCGTCGATAGACGTGGTCCGACAGGTGCTGGATGCGCCCGTGAGGCAGTTGCGAGCCATCGCTGGTCCGGCGATGACTGAAGTGTTCACCGTTGCGCTGGCCTGTGGCGACCAGACCGGCATTGCCATGAGTGATTGCCTGGTGTTGTGGCAACCGAAAAACCCGACGGCCGGGGTGCTTCTGTGGGTCGGCGCGCGCGGCTGGCGCAATTACGATTCGATGCAGGCGTTGAGTGCCAAAGTGCTCGGCGCCCTGCGCGGCGCGCACCGCGAGCGCTGGCTGCGATTGCTCGATGTGCGCGGAGAACTGCTGCTGCGTCATTTACTGGCGCAGGATCGCGATGCACCGATGCGCCTGAACCTGCAGCGGGTGGACGGACATGCGATCGAAGCGTTGCAGCAGACTATTTTCGACCGGCAGCAGCAAAGTCTTGAGCAACTGTGTGCACGCGCACGACGCTGTCGATTCGAAGCACGTTTGTTTGGCGCACTGGCCCGATCTACCGAGCTCGATGATCAACTTGTCGTCATGCTCGACAGCCTGGCATTACGCCTCGACGGCACGCTGTTCGAAGAGTTGCTGCCCCAATGGCTGCGGACGGCGTCTGTCACTGACCTGAAGACCTACAATGCGATCTGGCGCCGTTACTACCTGGCGACCAGCGATGGAGAGGATTTCCTGTTCGGCATCCCGCCGCTGGGTGAATATGCGCGCGACCGGCTACTCGATCAGTTCGCCAGGGACTTTCCCGAGAAGCATTGGGACCCGGACCAGATCACCATCACCTTGCGCCGCTATGTGCCTGCTTTGCCCGGCTTGGGACAAATACCCTCGGGCGTTCCCGCAGCCACCGTCGTCACTCGCGAATCGTTAACCGACTATGCGGTCAACCGTTTCGTCGACATCCCGGACGGCATGCTGACGGTGGAATCCGCCAAACACCCCGACGCGGTCAGTCTGCTCACCCCTCACTATTTGCGCAGCATGGTCCGGCACGTGGATGTCGGTACTGCCTTCCTGGCATTGCTGCGTCGATCACTCGATCCTGCGGCGCCGGACTGGTCCAGGCGTCTCAAACTGTACGTCGATCAGTTCCCGCCGATGCTGCAGGCCGTGGCAATGCAACAAAAACTCGAGGGCACCCTGAGCGAGCGCGCGTATGCGTTCATCTCCCGCATCGTCGAGATGCCGGACGGGATCGCCCGCGTGCCGGTGGACGACAGCACGGTGATCATCAGCCCCCTTCGGCTGGTGGCTGACGAAGGCATGACGCCGGATACGGTGAAGGGGATGTACCTGATTTGCCCGCGCGACCCTGGCGCAGGCCCTGTTGTCCTGCACGCGATCGTCCATCCGGGCTTCGTGTTTCGTGAGTACCCGGACTCGGCCGCGCTGCTGGCCGATATCCGCAACGATGAGCTGTTGCAGCAGATGCTTCTGGATCGTCTTGAGGCCGAGGTGCGCAGACGTTACGAGCATGGGGGGTTCATCGAACCCCATTTGCCGTTTTTCGCCGAGGGTTTCGGCGATGTTCCGACGCGGGCACCGGGGCCGGTCACGGTGGCACTGGCAGAGGAGAAGGGCAATGCACTCCACTTCATGTTCAGGGACACGGTAAACCTGCTGATCGACATGGGCGTTGCGAATACAGTGACCACCGCGCAGGCGGATCAAGCGTCCAGTAAGTTTCTTGGCCTGCTGGGGCTGGAACAGGTGTTGAGCCTCTTGCCAGGCAAACTCGCCACGATGGTCGCGCTGTGGCAAAGCCATACCTTGTTTCGTGCTTCGGCGGCGTCTGCTTCGGGGCGTCGTTGGGGCGAGGCCCTGTCCGAATTCTCGGCTGCGCTGGGCGTGATGGCGGCGGCACGCGAGCAGGCCGAAAAGGATGATCTGATTGCCGGCGAGCTGTCGACGGGTGAAGAGTCCACCTCGACCACTTTCGAGTGGGCAGGGTTACGGTTGACCCCCGAGCAGCTCAAGCGCTTGCACGCGCTGGAGGCCAGAAACGTCTCGTTGAGCGAGCTCAAGCGCGATGAATTGTTGAGCCTTTACCTGGATGGCAAGACCGAGAAGGTTTACGCGGCAGTCGGGGGGCGGGTGTATCAAGTCCAGCGCCGCAGTGAGGATGGCCGCTGGCTGATCACCGGCGAAGACGGCAGCCCTGGGCCCGGCCTCAAGCTGGACGGGCACCAGCGCTGGCAGCTGGACCTCGATGCAGGCTTGAAAGGCGGCGGTGGCCTGCTGACCAAGATGCGCGCCGAAGGTGCCGAAACCACGGCCGAGGACGCGCTGATCATCGAAGCCACGGGCATGCCGGAGATTCGCAAGATTTACCGTGAACGGGCGCTGAACATCGGCGAAGCGCACCTGCAAGCCAAGCGCTATCTGGAAAACTGCCTCGACAACCTGAACGTGCACACCCCGGAGATGCCGGTGGACGAGCGCGTGCTTGAGATCGTCGGCGACTTCTTTGGCGTGACCCCGCCCGGCGCGGACCTGTTGATCGAGACCGAGCGCACGATCAAGGCGCTGTTCGACGAGGTCATGGATGCTTCGCTGTCGCCTTATTCATCGCCGCGCTTTGTGGTGGGGTCCACCCGCCCGGGTAACGAGAATACGGTGGCGTTCATCATCAGGTCGGACCCCAAGAGGAGGGTGTTCCTGACGGAGCGGTTTTTCGAAGTTCCGCCATTCGCGCTCAGCGCCAGCGCGCCGGATTTTGACATGCCGGCCCATCACCGTGCGGCCACTTTGATTCATGAGCTTTCGCATCTGGTTCTGGGCACACACGACATCGCGTACCTGGAAACCGCCGCGCCGTACCCAGACCTGATCGTCGCCGACAGTGCCAACAGCATTCAGCTCAAGGCGGATCTGGAGCGGCTGCAGAACGAGGGGCTTTCCCACACCAGTCACCGGGAAGATTTGTTTGTACACATGAAGGACGGCGAGTGGGGGGATCTGAATCCCGAGGACAGCGAGGCGTATAACGCCGTTCTTGCACTGACCAAGACCCGCACGCTGGAGGAGGCACGGCATGTGTTTCTGAGCGATGCGCAAAAACGCAGCCGTGTCCTGCTGGCCAACGCCGACTCGGTGACGCTGTTGATACTGCGTCTAGGGCGGCACAATTTTGTATTGCCAACGCTCTGAACGTTACGACCGCCGCAATGAAGCAGGTCCCGGCTCGACATCGAGCCGGCTTGCCCGTTACAGCGCGTAATGCCGCAGCTCGCGAGCGATCAGCAGCCGCTGGATCTCGCTGGAGCCTTCATATATCTGGGTGATCCGTGCGTCCCGGTAATATCGCTCCACCGGGTAATCCTCCAGATAGCCATAGCCCCCGTGGATCTGCACCGCTTTGGAACACACCCATTCGGCCATTTCCGAGGCGAACAGCTTGGCCTGCGATGCTTCCGACAGACAGGGTTTGCCCGCCGTGCGCAAGCGTGCGGCGTGCAACACCAATAGGCGCGTGGCATTGATACGGGTGTGCATGTCGGCCAGCAGATTGGCGACGCTTTGGTGTTCGATGATCGGCTTGTCGAACTGCACGCGCTCGCGGGCGTAACCCAGTGCGGCTTCGAATGCCGCACGCGCAATGCCCAGCGCCTGAGCGGCAATGCCGATGCGCCCGCCTTCCAGGTTGGAGAGGGCGATCGACAGGCCTTTACCGCGCTCACCCAGCAGGTTGTCGGCGGGGATGCGGCAGTCGCTGAGCGTCACCGCGCAAGTGTCGGAGGCGCGGATGCCCATCTTGTGTTCCAGGCGGTCGACCCGATAACCCGGGTTTTCCGTCGGCACCAGAAATGCCGACAGGCCACGCTTGCCCAACTCAGGGTCGGTCACGGCAAAGACGATCGCCAACTGCGCGCGTTTGCCGTTGCTGACGAACTGCTTGGCGCCGTTGAGCACCCATTCACCGTCTTTCAGCTCCGCACGGGTGCGCAGGTTGTGCGCCTCGGAACCGGCTTGCGGTTCGGTCAGGCAGAAGCAGCCAATGGCCTGTCCGCTGGCGAGTTTTTCCAGCCACTGCTGTTTCTGCGCCTCGCTGCCATAGTTGAGGACCGGCCCGCAGCCCACTGAACTGTGCACGCTCATCAGCGTGCCGGTGGCGCCATCTGCGGCGGAGATTTCTTCGACCGCCAAGGCGTAGGCCACGTAATCGATGTAGCTGCCGCCCCATTGCTCGGGGACGATCATGCCCAGCAGGCCCAGCTCACCAAGCTTGGCGACGAGCGCGTCGTCGATCCAGCCGGCTTTCTCCCAGGCCTGCGCGTGGGGGGCGATTTCATTGCGCGCAAAATCTCGCGCCATGTCGCGGATCATCACTTGTTCTTCGGTCAGTTCAAGATCTTGCATAGGTCAGGCCTCATGACCGCTGAAGAAGCTTGCCACGTGCTCGGCATTCAATGCCTGCACGCTGGAAGGGCTCCATTGCGGTTTCTTGTCTTTGTCTACGATCAGGGCACGAATGCCTTCGATCAGGTCACCACGCTCAAACCACTGGCGATCCAGATGCAGCTCCAGGGCGAAGCATTGCTCCAGCGTCAGATGCCGGCCGCGGCGCAACAGCTCCAGCGTGACTGCCATCGCCAGCGGTGAGCGGGTTTGCATCAAGTGTGCGGTGTCCATCGCCCACACATGGGTATCGAACACGCGCACCTCCATCAACTGCTCGATGATACTTGGCACGTCTGGCAAGGCGAAAAAATGATCGATGGCCGGACGCAGGCTGGCCAGCGGCGGGCCGGGCAGATGCTGCACGCCCAGTTTGGCCAGCGTGCCCTGCAAGTCTTTGAGTGGGGTCAGGCTCCACCTGAGGTTATCCAGCTGCAGATCGAGTTCATCGAGGCGCGCGCTGTCTAGGTACCAGTTTGCCAGTCCGCAATACAGCGCGTCGGCCGCCTGTACCTGCACGCCGCTGACGCCCAGATAGATGCCCAGCTCGCCCGGCACGCGGGAGAGGAAGTAACTGCCGCCCACATCAGGGAAGTAACCAATCGCGACTTCCGGCATCGCCAGTCGGCTGCGCTCGGTGACCACGCGCAGGTCGGCGGCTTGCGCCAGGCCCATACCACCGCCCAGCACCAGGCCGTCCATCAGGGCGACGACGGGTTTGCGGTAATGATGAAGGGTCAGGTCGAGGGCATATTCTTCGACGAAGAAGTCCTCATGCTCGGTGCGGCCGTTTTTGAAGCTGTCGTAGAGCGAACGAATGTCGCCACCTGCGCAGAAAGCCTTCTCGCCGGACCCGCGCAAGACCACGGCGTAGACGTCGTCATCCTTCGCCCATGCGTCCAGTCGGGACTGCAGCTGGCGAATCATGGGCAGATCAATGGCGTTGAGGCCTTGAGGGCGATTAAGGGTGAGGTGGCCAATATGATTGCGTACGTCGAACAGAACGGTGTCGCAGGCCAGTGGCTGGCTCGCGCATTCGGCAGGGGCTACCTGTGCCGTCATCGCTGACTCCCTGTTAATTATTGTTTTACTCAATTCCCGGCGTGACTGCCGAAATCCGTGAGGGTGCTAACGGATCCTACCAGCGCCATTTTACAAATGACAATTAAGATTCCTGTACGGCATGTCCGCGAGAGCCATCCATCGGAGGAGGCGGCGTGCTGGCAAAGCCGTTGCGTCATCCATTTGTTGCGGTGGATGGAACGACGCTTTCGCCAGCAAGCCGGCTCCTACAGGTTCGGCGTCTACAGATGCGGGTGCGTATGGGTCCACGTTTGCCGCGACGTGCTTGACCTTAAGTAGCAACGCCTCTACGGCTGTCGCGACGTGCGAGACCTCAGGCAGCAGCGCCTCTACGGATGTCGCGGCGTGCGTAAAACTGGGCGGCGCCGTCGATCTACCGTAGGAGCCGGCTTGCTGGCGAACCGGTTGTGTCAGCCAGTGGTGTAGGCGCTGACACAACGCTTTCGCCAGCAAGCCGGCTCCTACAGTTCGGTTCTACAGCATGCGCGGGAGCAATCGCCCCTATGCATTGCCCATCACGCTCGCAGGCTGAACAGCGCCACCTCCGGCGCGTCGCTGACCCAGTGCTCACTGACGCTCCACCCGCCACGCGCGGCCAGGTCGGTGAACGATTCCACCGTGAACTTGTGAGAGTTCTCGGTGTGCAGCCGTTCACCGGCGGCGAAGCGGAAAGTGTGGCCGGCCACGGTAACGCTCTGCTGCCGGCGGCTGACCAGGTGCATTTCCATGCACGCCTGCTCTGCATTCCAGACCGCCAGGTGATCGAACGCAGCCACGTCGAAATCGGCATGCAGCTCGCGGTTGATGCGCGTCAGCAGGTTTTTGTTGAACTGCGCGGTAACGCCTTCGGCATCGTCGTACGCCGCGACCAGCGTTTGCTCATCCTTGACCAGATCGACGCCGACGATGAAATGCGCGTTCTCGCCCAGCACGTCGTGGGCGCGGTGAAGGAAATCCACCGCCTGCTGGTGCGTGAAATTGCCAATGGTCGAGCCCGGAAAGAAGCCTACGCGGGTATGGCCGTCCGCTTCTTCGGGCAGCGTCAGCACGCGGGTGAAGTCGTCAACCTGCGGCGCAACAGTCAGCGCCGGATAGCGCTGGCGCAAAGCGCGCGCGGCCTTGTTCAGGGCTGTTGCACTGATGTCGATGGGCACGTACACCGCAATGTGCGGCGCGGCATCCAGCACCAGACGAGTCTTCTCGCTTGCACCGCTGCCAAACTCCACCAGCGCTGCGCCTGCCGGGATGCTCGCCGCGATCTGCCCGGCGATGCCTTTCAGCAGGCCGGTCTCGGCGCGGGTCGGGTAGTACTCGGCCGTCTCGCAGATCGACTCGAAAAGATCGGAGCCCGCTGCGTCATAAAAGTATTTGGGTGACAGGGTTTTGACCGGTGCGCCGAGACCGGCGACCACGTCGCGGGCAAACTCGCTGTCGTTGGGGTCCACGACGCCCGGCTGACGGCTGTCGCGTGCCAGGCGCAGGCCGGACACCATCCAGCGCTTGTCGGCGTGGAAGAAGTTGCGGTACGTCAGACGGCAATGCTCGGGCGAAGTGACGCTGGCGCCGCCGCGCAGGACCATCTGGTTGACCATGAATTTGCCGTTGTACTCGCCGACCGCGCCCATCGAAGGCTTGAAGCCCGGGTAAGCGCTGTAGGCACTTTGGGTCCACTGCCAGGCGACGTCATCGACCTGTTCAAGCAAGCCCGCGCGTGCGGCAGCCTCCCATTCCGCCTCAGTGGGCAGGCGTGCATCGGCCCAGTTGGCATAGGCGGCCGCTTCGTAATAACTGATGTGCGTCACCGGCGCAGAGGGGTCAATGCCCTCCAGGCCTCGCAGGCTCATGCGCTTCCAGCCGTTTTCGTCGTGTTGCCAGTACATCGGCGAATTCCAGCCGTGTTCCTGCACCAGCGTCCAGCCTTCCGACAGCCACAGGGACGCCGTGTGATAACCGCCGTCGGCAATGAAGCTCAACCATTCACCATTGGTGACCAGCCGATCGCTGATTTCGAACGACTGCAGATAGGTGGTATGACGCGGGCCTTCGTTGTCGAAGGCAAACCCGTCGCCGTCATGACCGATTTCAGTGAGCCCGGCACTCAGCGGCTTGAAATGCCCGCGGCGGCCTGACATGTCTTTTGGCCAGCGCGGGCTGTAGGCAGGTTTGAGTGAGGACAAGCTGAACAGATGGAGAATGTCCATTAACAACAGTTCCTGATGCTGCTCTTCGTGAGCCAGCCCCAGTTCGATCAGGCTGCTCATCTCATCGCTCAGCGGCGTCATCAGCAGCGTCGTCATGTTTTCATCGACGTGCTTGCGATAGGCCAGCACTTGATCCACGCTGGGCCGCGTCATCAGACCGCGCTGCGGACGAGGGTGGCGCGGGCCAACGGCTTCGTAATAGGAATTGAACAGATACCCGAAGGTCGGATCGAAAACTGCGTAGCCTGGCAGGTTGGGGATTAGCAGGAAGGTTTCGAAAAACCAGGTGGTGTGCGCCATGTGCCACTTGGCCGGGCTGGCGTCGGGCATCGACTGCACCACCATGTCTTCGGCACTGAGTGGCTCAACCAGAAATTCGGTACGGTCGCGCACGGCCTGAAAACGCTGGCACAGCGTGTGAGTGGCGGATGTTTCGCGAAGCTGGCGTAATTGGCGCGTCATCAGGTGCTCTCCGGCGTAGCCGATGCCTGGTCAGTCCGGTGGATTGATTCCACGCAGTCAGGCGGAACGGCGATCCAGGCTTTGAGAGTGCGTTTGCCGCGAATGTTCAACTTAATATCCAAATGAGGGATGAACAGCCGCTGGATGAGTGAGCGCTGTTGCGCAGCACACCTGAACCTGTGCGGCCACTGGGAGTCAGCACAACAGCACATGCGTTCAGGACGCTCACGCCTGCTGTATGCATCCTGCAAGCATTGAGTGAATAACGCCGAAATGAATCAACCGGTTTTTGGGGACGCGCATGAATGATCTATCCAGTCTGCTGGCGGCGCTTGAAGACGCGCAACGCGGGCAGCAGGACGTGGTAATCGCCACGGTGGTCAAGGTCGAAGGTTCGGCCTACCGCCGTCCGGGCGCACGCATGATCATCGCGCCGATGGGCGAAGCGACCGGCACCGTCAGCGGCGGATGCCTGGAGAGCGATGTCAGCAAAAAGGCCTGGTGGCTGACCGCAAGCGGCAAGCCCGCGCTGCGCACTTACAGCACGGGCGAAGATGATGATGAGCTCGAAGATGCCGAGCTCAGTTTCGGGCTGGGTTGCAACGGCACCGTGCACATTCTGTTTGAACGGGTGCTGTTTGAAGATCACCCCGAGGAGAAGGGGATGCCGCGGGCTGCCAGTCTGGTGGTCGACGTGCTGCGGGAAGTGAAAGCCAGCGGGACAGCTGCGGCGCTCGCCACCGTCATTGGTACACAAAGCGAGCGTCACACGGCTCTGGGCGAGCGGGTGGCGATCCGTTCAGCCGGACAGGTGCAGATTGAAATGCACGAGCGCTGGCTGGCAACGGCGGTGGCTGAGGATCTGAAGGCCGTGCTCAACGCCCGTCGCTCGGCCACTCGCACCTATGAAGGCGCGGACGGAGCCGTTGAAGTGTTGCTGGAATACATCGCCCCGCCGCGCCGGCTGGTTATCTTTGGGGCCGGGCATGACGCCATGCCCCTGGTCAGCATGGCGCGCTTGCAGGGTTGGCACATTACCGTCATCGATGCGCGCTCGCATTTCGCCCGGGCACAGCGCTTTCCCGATGCTGATCAGGTTCTTTCGGCGCCGTTGCAGCCGATGCCCGAACTGCATGCCATGGTGGCGGACGCCGCAGTCGTAGTGATGACCCACAGCTTGAGCCAGGATCGTCACTGGCTCGGCCAAGTGCTGCTGTCTACCCCGCGCTATATCGGTCAGCTCGGACCGCGCAGCCGCACCGAGCGCCTGCTGGACGAACTCCCCGAACAGGCTCGCCAAGCCGCTGCGTGCGCCAATCTGCACTATCCGGTCGGGTTGGACCTGGGCGGCGACGCTCCGGACAGCGTGGCGCTGTCGATCCTTGCGGAGGCCAACGCGGTCTTCAACGGCCGCGACGGCGGGATGCTCAAGCACCGGCAGGCGAGCATTCATGCGGTCGACGTTACCCTCGACCGCACCCTGGAGAAGACCCGCGAATTGAGAATGATCAGCTAGTGTGGAACGTGACGTTGCGGGCCAGGAGGGGGCCCGCAACGTCCATCAAGGTTTTCAGGCGGCCAGGGAGTCATATCGCGCCGCGCGGGGTCACAGCACGGCATTCATCAGGTCTGCTCAATGAACGACAAGTACCGACCCCACGACTGGGCACCTCACGAGCGGCCGACACTGCCGGGCTCGCCGTCGACGCCTTTGCACGCCACGCCCAAGCGCTGGGCGTTTGCCATCGTCGGCGTGATCGTGGCGTTGACGGGTGGGTTGGGCAACGCGCTGGTGGTGGCCAACCTCCAATACCTGCAGGGTTCGCTGGGGGCCACTCAGGCTGAGATCGCCTGGCTGCCTGCCGCTTATGTCATGACCAACGTCTCGATGAACCTCTTGCTGGTGAAGTTTCGCCAGCAATTCGGCTTGCGCGCGTTCACTGAAGTATTCCTGGTGCTGTACGCCCTCGTCACCTTTGCGCACCTGTTCGTCAACGACATCGGCTCGGCCATCGCGGTACGGGCGGCCCACGGGATGGTCGGTGCAGCGCTGAGTTCGCTTGGGCTGTATTACATGATTCAGGCCTTCCCGCAGAAATGGCGAATGAAAGCGCTAGTGCTCGGGCTGGGCACCGCGCAGCTGGCCACACCGCTGGCGCGACTGGTGTCCGAGGACCTGCTGCAGATCGCCGAATGGCGCGGTCTCTACCTCTTCGAGCTGGGGATGTGCCTGCTGTCACTGGGCTGTGTACTGATTTTGAAGCTGCCGCCCGGCGATCGCTTCAAAGCCTTCGAAAAACTCGATTTTCTGACCTTCGCACTGCTGGCCTCGGGGTTTGCCGCGCTGTGTGCTGCGCTGTCGCTGGGGCGGATCGAGTGGTGGCTGGAAGAACCGTGGATTGGCATGGCCCTGGCCTCGTCCATCGTGCTGATCCTGGCCGGGCTGTGCATCGAACACAATCGCGTCCGACCGCTGTTGATCACTCGCTGGCTGGGCAGTGGCCGGATGATTCGTTTCGCCTTCGGCGTGCTGCTGACGCGCATTGTGCTGTCTGAGCAGTCGACCGGCGCTGTCGGGTTTCTTCAGGGGCTGAACCAGGGCTCCGAGCAATTGCATACCTTGTACCTGTTCATGCTGCTGGGGAGTGTTGCCGGGCTGGTCATCAGCGCGTTGACGATCAACCCGCAACACTTGTTCAAACCGCTGATCATCTCGCTGGCATTGATGGCCATCGGGTCGAGCATGGACAGCTTCTCGACCAGCCTGACCCGTGGCCCGCAGATGTATTTCAGTCAGTTCCTGCTGGCGTTTGGCGGTACGTTTTTTCTCGGCCCGACGCTAGTGCTGGGCATCAGCGGGGTGATCAGCAACCCGCGCAACATGGTCAGTTTTTCGGTGATGTTCGGGATCACGCAGAACGTCGGCAGCCTGATCGGCTCGGCGCTGCTGGGGACTTTTCAGGTCTGGCGCGAGAAATTCCATTCGGCGCACATTGTCGAACATGTCACGCTGATCGACGCTCAGGTGCAGTCGCGGCTGCAAAGCTCCAGCGGCGCCTATATTTCGGCCATTGCCGATCCGGCAGCCCGCACCAACCTGGGCATACGTTCGCTGGCCACCGCCGCCACCCGTGAAGCCAATACGCTGGCCTACAACGACGTGTTCATGCTGATCGCGGTCATCGCGGTGCTGACCATGATCTGGATCACCAGCCGTGCGACCTGGCTGTGGATTACCACAGAGCCGGTGGCGCCCTTTACCCCGGCGACTCCAGTGGCATCCCCCGTTCAACCTTCTGGCGCTCATTCTTCATGACTCAATCCGACAAACCTACCGGCGATAGCAGCGATAACAGCAGCAACCCGGCCGCCAGTTCGACACCTCCCCATGCCGCGGCCGCAGCACCTGCACCCGCTCCTGTGGTAATGCCGGCCACCACGCAGCCGCGTTCGGCCCGCATTCGCCTGGTGTCGGCGATCCTGTTCGGCGGCATCGCCCTGGCCGGGGTGCTGGTGGTGCTTTACGCCTGGCAGTTGCCGCCTTTCAGCAGCCCGATCGAGAGCACGGAAAACGCGTTGATACGAGGCCAGACCACACTCATTGGCCCACAGCTGAGCGGTTACGTGTACGAAGTCCCGGTGCAGGATTTCCAGTGGGTCAAGCAGGGCGATCTGCTGGTGCGCATTGACGACCGGATTTACCAGCAGCGCCTCGATCAGGGACTGGCGCAGTTGGGCATCCAGAAAGCCGCTCTGGCCAATAATCTGCAGCAGCGACGCAGCGCCGAGGCCACGATTGCCCAGCGTCAGGCGGCCGTTGCCAATGCTCAGGCGCAGAGTGAAAAGGCCGGTGCCGACCTGCGCCGTGGTCAGGCGCTGGTCACCGACGGCTCGGTGTCGAAAAGTGAGTTTGACGTCACGCGCGCAGCGGACGCTCAGGCGAAAGCGGCCCTGGCCGAGGCCAGGGCGGCGCTGGAAATCTCCCGTCAGGACCTGCAAACCGTGATCGTCAACCGTGGCTCCCTGGAGGCCTCGGTGAAAAACGCCGAAGCGGCCATCGAGCTGGCGCGGATCGACCTCACTAACACGCGCATCACGGCGCCCCGCGACGGCCAGTTGGGACAGATTGGCGTGCGCCTCGGGGCCTATGTCAACTCCGGGGCGCAGTTGATGGCGCTGGTCCCGCGGCCGCGCTGGATCATCGCCAACATGAAAGAAACCCAAATGGCCAATGTGCGTCTGGGGCAGCCAGTGAGCTTCACCGTCGATGCCCTTGAGAACCTGAAGATGCACGGCCGGGTGCAGCGCATTTCACCGGCGGCAGGGTCCGAGTTCAGCCTGCTGCCTGCCGACAATGCGACCGGTAACTTCGTCAAGATTGCACAGCGGATTCCGGTGCGCATTACCATCGACGACGACCAGCCCGAGGTGGACCGGTTGCGTCCTGGGATGTCGGTGGTGGTCAGCATCGACACCAGCCAGGACGGCCCCGTGCCGCCTGATCCGGTAGACGGAACGGTGGACTCGGCTGACAGGCACCGCTGATGCGCTTCGTGTATCGCGGTGTATCGCAATGCGGGCCAGACACTCGTTGATCCATTGGCCTGCGGTCGGGACACATCGACGACACTTCCCGGGCGTTGAATGACGCCATCGAGGCGATTGCCCTCGATGACTTCAATCCAACGCATTCATCGCCCGGGGCCCCGTCATGAACTGGAAAAACCTTACACCTGATCTTCTCTTCGCCCGCGCTCCAGGCGGCGCCTCCGCTGGAGGTGAACGTCCATGTTCCTGATCGCATTTCTGGGCGGCATCGTTACCGTGCTCAGCCCCTGCATCTTGCCGGTTGTGCCGTTTCTCTTTGCCCGCGCGGATCGTTCGGCAGCGTCGATTCTCATGACGCTGCTAGGGCTGATGCTGACCTTTGCTCTGGTTTCCAGCCTCGCAGTGGTCAGCAGCGACTGGGTGGTTGCCGCCAACGGCATCGGTCGTGACGTCGCGCTTGTGGTCCTCGTGCTGTTCGCACTGTCGCTGCTCTGCGCGCGGGTCAGCCATTGGCTGACGCTGCCGCTGGTAGCGTTGGGCAATCGCCTCGACCCCGCCACGCGGCGGCTGTCAGGACCTTTTGCCTCGGTGCTCATAGGTGTCGCCACGGGGTTGCTGTGGGCGCCCTGCGCCGGCCCTGTTCTTGGGATCATTCTGAGCGGGGCGATGCTGCAAGGGCCCAACCCGCAGACCAGCTTGCTGTTGCTGGCGTACGGGCTGGGCAGCGCGGTTTCATTGGGTGTTGTGATCTTTGCCGGGCGCGGTTTGCTGGCGCGGTTGAAGTTGTCGCTGCCCGTGACCGCCTGGCTGCGTCGCAGCGCTGGTCTCGCGGCACTGCTGGTGGCCGTCGGCATTGCCACCGGCACGCAGAATCAGCTCCTGGCCGGGACGTCGTCCGAGTCCGCAGCGGCAGTCGAGCAGCGGCTGCTGAGCAGCGTGCCCAAGGCCATCGATTATGTGGTCAGCAGCGTGAAAGCGGCTGCGGCGCCGGACGTCAGCAGCCAGGGCGAGATGCCGTCGTTATCCGGCGCGTTGGCGTGGCTCAATTCACCCGCGCTGACCTCCGAATCCCTGCGCGGGAAGGTGGTGCTCGTCGACTTCTGGACATTCGACTGCATCAATTGCCGGCACAGCATTCCGCACGTTAACGAATGGGCGAAAAAGTACGAGAAGGACGGTCTGGTGGTCATCGGCGTCCACACGCCTGAATACCCCTACGAGCGGGTCATCGACAACGTGCGCAAGAGCGTGGCCAGGCTGGGCCTGAACTACCCAATCGCGATCGACAATGACTATGCGATCTGGCGCGCGTTCGACAACCAATACTGGCCTGCGCACTACCTTGTCGATGCCCGGGGGCAGATCCGTTACAGCCATTTCGGGGAAGGCGCGTACGAAGAACAGGAGCAGGTTATTCGCGGGCTTCTTGATGAGGCTCGCATGGCCGCGCCCGCCCCACGCGCCTGATCGGAGCCCGGCGCTGAGCGGGGCAACTGCTCGCGCCAGGCCGCCTTCACACCATACGTCTGACCGTGTTGTCCTTGCGCACGAAGTGGTGCCAGACGGCCGCGATCACGTGCAGGCCAATGACGTAGTAAAAAATAGTGCCGAGCAAGACGTGATAGTGCTCCAGCGTCTCGGCGGTGTCTTTGGACATGTCGAAGGGCGCAGGAATGCTCATCCCGGTAAGGGGGATTGGCAAGGCGCCGCGTTCCAGCAGCACTGTAAACAGACCCAGCAGGGGTTGTGCGAAGAGGAAAGCGTAAAGCGCGTAATGCGACAGCGTGGCCGCCAGACGCAGCACGCCTTCAAGTGGCGGGGTAATACCTGGCGGCGTGTGACGGCGGCGCTCGGCAACCCGGAAGAAAGCCATCACCAGCACGACGATACCGACCCAGAAATGCGTCTGCACAACGAAGGTGCGGGCGTCGCTGCCTCGGGCAAGCTGTGTACGGCTCAGGATCAGCGCATAGGCCAGCACAATCAGGACGGCCATGACCCAGTGAAACCAGCGGGCCTTGTAGCTGTAGCGTTGGGTGTCGGAAGGTGTGCTCACGGTCAGGTCTCTTGGTCTGTTTTTTGATCTATTTCGGTCCGGCTGTTAAAACCGGGCCGGTGCGGTGGTTGCCGTCTCGCTTTCATAACCCAACGCTCGGCGGCCGTCGAGTGACATGTGTGATCGAACACGCCCAGGCGTGCATTTATCCGTTGAGGCAATGCGCATGTTCCATTGATCACACTTATTGTTAGATCTACAACTAACGTGAGAAGCATGCCTATTCAGCACGTGGTCATTGATATAAGTGAACGGCTTATTGTTTTTATAAGTAACGCGGCACTCATATGATTTCATCCATTTGAATCTCTCCGAAAAAGGGCCTCGGACTGACTCATGCCCTCTGCAGCTACTAAGACGCACGATTAAACTTCTTATTCCAATTCGGCATTAAAAATCCACTGAATTGCGTTTGACAGGTTGTCCGATTGGATCCATCGTAAGGTCTCGAAGCCCCAGTCATCCGACTATTAGCTTGAAAAAGCTGGCATTTTGCCCGTGCTGCATGTGGGCTTCGATTTCCGTGTTCTCATGACAAAGGAAGGGCATCTTCATGGATGGTTCGGGCTTCGTTCAGCTTTTAAAACATTATAACTCCGACTCGGAAGTCTGGTTTGATTCTTCGCCTGTTATATATAACGACTGCCGTCTCAAGTTGTTGCGGAGCTATCCAGGTATGCAGGCATTTATCGCAGACCTTCTCCCGCAAGAATGGGGTCAGCCGGGCTCGGCCCTGAGTGGCGCCACCACTAACCCGGTATTGATCAGTCAGGCGGTCATGAACCATGCGGCGCATTACCGGGATGTCCTCAACGCGGTGCCGTCGACGATGCCCGCCCATGCGCGAGTGGCCAGGCTCTACGATCAGTCGATCGTTGAGGCTGCAGAGCGGCTACTGCCGCTGTTCAGGCAATCGCGGCATCAGGCGGGCTGGCTGTCGGCGCAGATCGAAGGCGGGCACTGGATGAACCGCGACGCACTGGTGGCGCGCGGCCTGGAGTTGGCCGCGCTGGCGCCCAATATCATGATCAAGATTCCGGGCAGCGCGCAGGGCTATCACGCCATCGAACACCTGGTCGCGCAGGGCTGTTCCATCAATAACACCTTCTGCTTTTCGGTCTCGCAGCTTGATGCCTGCCTGAAAGCCATTCACGCCGGCCGACAACGAGCGCAGGCCAACGGGGTGAATCTGAAGCGGGCGCGCTACGTGGTGAGCTTCATGATCGGGCGCCTGGGGTCGGAGGTGGAGTTCGTGCGGCAGGCACGCAGCAATCGCATTAACCTGACCCGTACGGACATGCGTTGGGCTGAACTGGCGGTGTATCAAGCGATGCAGGCGCTGATGCGCCGGCGCGACACGCCAGCCCGACTGCTGCTGTGCAGCATCAAGGTCGACACCGACGCGCGCGGACGCGAGCACTGCTGGCACTTGCAGCGCACCGGGGCCGAAACCACGCTCTATACGCTGACGCCGGCCATCCTCGAGTTCCTCGTGCGCCGCGCACAGTCGGGGCGGCCGATCGAGCCGTCGCCGCAGTGGCTGGCGATACCGGACAAGGTGCTCGACCGTCTGCTCGGCCTGTCCTATTTCAATCAGGTGTATTTCGAAGGCGGTCTTGCGGCCGACGAGTTCGCCCGCCAACCGGCCTTTCTGACCGCAGCCAATGACGCGCGTCGTGGTGTTGAGCGCCTGCACCGGTTTGTCAGCGACACCCTCGACGGGCCTGACTGTGTGCCCCGTTCGGCGCCCCGTCACACTGGCATGGAGCAGCGCGCATGAACCGCATGATCGCCCTGTGGGCTCATCCGCGTTCTCGCTCGACCGTGCTGGAGCGGGTGTTTATCGAACGCGGTGATTTCGAGGTGTTTCATGAACCGTTTGCGTACATGGCCTTTGACGCCCGGTCGGCCATTCCCCATGACGACCTGAATGGCGACATGCCGCGTGACTATGAAGCGATCAAGGCGATGTTGCGCACCGCGAGGCAGCGCTCAAACGTCTTTCACAAGGACATGTGTTACCACTGCGTCGATGCGCTGAAAGCCGATGACGCATTTCTGCGCGAGCAGCAGCACGTGTTCATCATCCGCGAGCCCGCGCGCGCCATCCTGTCTCATCACGCCATCTTTGCGCACATGCCGGTGCATGCCATCGGCCATCAGGCGCTGCACGAGATTTTCTGCGCGGTCACCCGGATCACCGGAAAAATCCCGTACGTGATCAACGCCGAGGACCTCGCCCGGCATCCCGAATACACGCTACGCAAGCTCTGCGAGTACCTGCAACTGGAGTTCCTGCCCCAGGCGCTGAGTTGGGCGCCGGCGTGTCCCGAGCAATGGAAGGCGTGGCGCTGTTGGCACAAGGATGCCGAGAACAGCACCGCGATCAGGCCGGACCCGAAGGAGACCGGGGCGGATTGTCTGCGTCTTCCTCCTCACCTGATTGGCCACTACGAACGTCATCGCCCGTTCTACGAACGCATGAATCAGTTCACCCAGCAGGTACAGCCATGAACCAGGACGTCATCCCCGACACCGCCATGAAGAAGGTTGTGATCACCGGCGCGGCCAATGGCATTGGCAAGGCCACCGCCATTGCCTGCGTCGAGGCCGGTTATTACGTCATTGCTGCCGACAAGGACCGCCTCGGGCTGCAAGCCCTGCAGGCCCGTCTGCCAACGCACCGGCTGGAAACCCATCTGGCGGACTTTTCCCGGCCGCATGTCTACCAGTCCTTCATTGGTGATCTGTACGACCGTCATCGCCATTGTGCACTGGAGGCACTGGTCAACAACGCCGGGGTGTATCACGGCAAAAGCGTGTACGACTACAGCGACGAGGAGGTGGAGGAGATCTGGGCGGTCAACCTGAAGTCGCTGATCTACCTGTCGAAGGACTTCGCCCGTCGTGAAACCAGGGCGACGCATTCGCGCAGTATCGTCAACGTCACCTCCGTCGCCGGTGAGGTCGGCAGCATGGACGCGTTGTATGGCGCGACCAAGGCCGGGGTCATCGGGCTGACCAAGGCCAATGCCTGGAATTTCGCGCCCCGTGTCCGAGTGAACGCGGTGTCGCCGGCGCTGGTTCGCGACACGTCCATTCATGATCGCATCCCCGAGCACCGGCGCCGGGAGTACGAGCGCCAGGAAATCATCGACGCACCGCTCCAGCCGCAGGGCGTGGCCGACGTCATCCTGTTTTTGTTGTCGGCGCAAAGCCGGCACCTGACCGGCAAAGTCATTGCCGTGGATAACGGCGCGTACCCGCGCTAGTCATTGGCAACGCCACCCTTGTTCACGCGTTTCAGGGAGAACACCATGCACCGCAAGAAACTGCTCATCGTCGGCGGCGGCAACCTGTGTCTGCAGATCCTGCAGATCCTGGCCCCTCGCAATCAGTTCGAGTTTCACGTGGCAAGCCGGGATCTGGAAAAGGCGGACCGGCTGACCAACCTCATCCGTCTCGCCGCGCTCCAGCAAAACGTGGCGGTCGAGATCCACAGCCACCACATGGACCTGAAGGAATCGTGGATCGGCCGCAACGCCGAGACGCTGCTGAAAATCAAACCGGACATCGTGCTCAACTGCGCTTCCTTGCAGTCCTGGCGCGTGATAACGCAGCTGCCGGCCGACAAGTTTGCCGCCCTTGATCACGCCCAGTTGGGCCCCTGGCTGCCGATGCACCTTGCGCCGGCCCACGCCTTGATGCGGGCGATCAAACAATCGTGCCCCAAGTGCCTGGTGATCAATGCTGCCTTTCCGGACGCGGTGAACCCGATTCTGTACAAAGTGGGCATGGCGCCGGATGTCGGCGTTGGCAACATCGCCAATCTGGTTCCCGCCACGCGCAGCGCGATTGCGCGCCTTACCGAATGCCATCCCTCGCAAGTCAGGGTGAAACTGGTGGGGCACCATTATTTCAGCCACTGGGTGCCACGGCATGGTCTGCCTCCGCAAGTGCCAGACCCCACGTGTAGTCTGACGTACTGGATTGAGGGTGAAGAACGCACCGATGAGCATGCCGCCGACGCTATCTTCGGCTGTATCGCCAGCGAGTTCCGACGGTTGGGTGGTACGGACGGGCAGTACCTGACGGCGATGTCGGCGGTGACCGTGCTGGAAAACCTCTTCGCTGAAAATGAGGTGCGGGTCCATGCACCCGGGCCCCAGGGTCTGCCTGGCGGTTACCCCATCAAGGTCGGTATGGGCAAGGTCTTGCTCGACCTGCCCTACGGCGTCACCCGCGAAGAAGCCATAAAAGTCAACGAAGCCGGCCAGCGGCTGGACGGGATCAGCATGATTCGCGCCGACGGTACGGCGGTGTTCGGCCAGTCACAAATGGCCGTCATGCAGCGTGAGCTGGGTTTCTCCATGGCCGAAATGCGCGTCAGCGACGCCGCTGCCTGGGCCGAGGAGCTGGGCTGCAAATACAAAACCTACGCCGGGAACGGCGCGCACAAAGGAGTCGTTGCCCATGCCACCGGCCATCGCGCTTTCGCCCGTTGAAGCTTCGAGTAGTGCGGACCACGATTATGCTCGGCAGTACGCTGAAGATTTCGTCGCGCGCTGGGACGAATTGATCGACTGGGAAAAACGGGCAGCCGGTGAGGGGGCGTTCTTTTCCGATCTTCTGCGCCAGGCCCGCGCCTGGCGAGTGCTGGATGTCGCCACTGGCAGCGGCTTCCATGCGGCGCAGTTGCACAAGGCCGGTTTTGATGTGACCGCCAGCGACGGCAGCCCAACGATGGTGGATCGCGCACGGTGCAACCTGGATCGACTCGGCATCGGCGTGCCAGTCCACTGCCACGATTGGCAGGCGCTGGATCCACGGGTGCTGGGCACCTTTGATGCGGTGCTATGTCTGGGCAGCTCCCTGTGCCATGTGTTTGACCGGCAGGCGCGCATAGCGGCGCTTGAGCGGTTCCGGCGGATGCTCAAACCCGGCGGGCTGTTGCTGGTGGATCAGCGCAATTTCGAGGCCATTCTCGCCGGGCGCTTTTCGTCCTCGGGGCGTTATTACTATTGTGGCAAGACCGCCCGCGTGACACTCGGTGAACTGGACGAGTCACGGTGCGAGTTTGTTTACGATTTTGCCGACGGGGCTCAATACCGCTTGCGGGTGTTCCCGATTCGACCCCGCCAGTTACAGGAAGAATTGCGCGAGGCCGGCTTCCACACCCCGCGCTCCTTTGGCGATTTCAAACCGGTGTATGACGTCATGAGCGTCGATTTCATCGTCCATCAAGCCCACGCCTGACACTGACTCAAGGAGGAGCCTGCACATGAAAACCTACAACCCTGGCCTGACCCGACACAACCACCTCACGCCGTATGCTTTTCAGCACACCACCGCGACTGGCGCCCACATCAGGCCGCGGGTCATCTGGCTGACGGGGCTATCGGCAGCGGGTAAATCGACGATTGTCGACAGCCTCGGCCCGGTACTGCAAAACCGTGGCCTGACAACCTGCATTCTGGATGGCGACTCGGTGCGCACCGGCCTGTGTCGGGACCTGGGTTTCTCGGCCCAGGACCGCGATGAAAACGTTCGCCGCGTCGCCGAGGTGGCCGCGCTCATGGCCGATGCGGGACTGACGGTGATGGTTGCGTTGATCTCGCCCACGCGCGCAGCTCGGCATCTGGCCCGATCGATTGTTGGCAGCACGCGGTTTGTGGAAGTCTATGTGGATGTGCCGCTGGCGGTGGCCGAGGCCCGCGATCCCAAAGGCTTGTACCGCCGCGCACGGGCGGGGTCGATTTCCGGGTTTACCGGATTGGATGCCCCTTATGAGCCACCGGTGTTTCCCGAGCTGCACATTCACAGCGACCAGGTGGATGTGCAGGAGGCGGTGGGGATGATCGACGACTGGCTGCTGGCGCGAGGGTAGGAGAGGGAGGCAGACCTCCTGACGACCGGGTCGTCAGGAGGCATCTGTCGGGTTAGCGAGGATTGGGCTGGTCATCCAGCTCGGCATTATCGACGTCCACATCCGGCATATTTCCCTGACGCGAGGCTTCCTGGTCCGTATCTGCCGGGGTTTGACCTTCGTTATCGGGTAGCTCGTCCACGCCTGGCTGGTCGCTGGGGTGCAAGTCTGTCCGGCGAGGTGACAGCGGGTCGGGGGACGTCGGCATCGGGTCGTCACCGCCCAGGTCACTTTGAAATCGGGTCTCTGTGTTCATCACAACCTCCTGGCACCGCGTTATGCCGTGCATATCAGTTGGAAAGCGGATTGCGGCGGCGGGTTCGTCTGGAATGGCCAGCGAATGACTGACGGTCAAGTGGCAGTCGGCAACGGGCAGCGCCTCGGCTCC
Organism: Pseudomonas lutea; assembly: GCF_000759445.1. Classification (NCBI taxonomy): domain Bacteria; kingdom Pseudomonadati; phylum Pseudomonadota; class Gammaproteobacteria; order Pseudomonadales; family Pseudomonadaceae; genus Pseudomonas; species Pseudomonas lutea. The sequence continues at coordinate 136,033 of NZ_JRMB01000002.1, read as the reverse complement.
CGCATGCCTGTCTGCCTTTCTGCGTGCTTGCCTGGACCTGACGTGGAAGTGGGCTGGATGAAGATTTCCGACCGGGACATGCGAGAGGGGCATCGATTTGATAGCCTCGGTCAACCTTTTGGAGAGACCCCGATGACCCCCACCAGCCAGGCAAAAATGGCGGCTCGCTACGGCGAGCCTGATGCATCTCCGCTCGCCCCGTGGAGCGACACAATCGATCTGCTGCTTGATCATCGCAGCGTCCGGGCCTTCAGCTCCGAGCCGTTGCCGGATGGGCTGATCGAGACCCTGATCGCCGCTGCACAATCTGCAGCCACCTCGTCAAACCTGCAGGTCTGGAGCGTTGTGGCGGTGCAGGAGCCCGAGCGAAAGGCGCGTCTCTCGGCGCTGGCCGGCAACCAGGCCTACATCCGACAGGCGCCGCTGTTCTTCGTATGGCTCGCCGACCTGTCCCGGGTTTCTCGCATCGCTGCACAGCAAGACGTCGAGCTGCAGGCGCTGCCTTATCTTGAAAGCCTGTTGCTCGGCACCATCGATGCGTCGCTGGCGGCGCAAAACGCCGTTGTGGCACTGGAATCGTTGGGGCTTGGAAGCGTTTACATCGGGGCCATTCGCAACGATATCGAAGGGGTTGCCAAAGAGCTCGGGCTACCTGCGCACGTCTATCCCGTGTTCGGCCTCTGCGTCGGGTACCCCTCTGCGGAGCTGCCAGGCAAGGTCAAGCCGAGACTTCCACAAGCAGCGGTGCTTCACCACGAAACCTACTCGGCGGAGCCGGAGCCAGCGGCGGTCGCCGATTATGACCAGCGGCTGGGCGACTTCTATCAACGCGAGGGCATGAAGGCAAACGGCTGGTCGGAGCAGGTCGTCAATCGACTGCACAGCGCCGCAAATCTGCATGGTCGCGAGCACCTTGTTGATCAGCTGACCCGCATGGGCTTTGGCCTTCGCTGAGCGCCTGACTGCGCACAACGGATGCGTGTCCTGCGGCCTGCATCCGCTCGGCAAAAGCGCTGGCGGCAAGCGTTTGAAGCAGCCTGGCGGCATTTAATGAGCGCCACCTTTCAACGCTTTCAGCTCAGCCTTGAGCACGTCGTTCATGGCGATCAACGTACGCGCGTCGGCCTTCAACCGTCTGATGTCAGACCATGCGTCATGAAGCTCGTCAACGAGCATCAGGCACTGGTGCTGGTAGCTCTCAAGCTCGGTGGGTACGCCGAGTTCAAGGAAGGAGTCATCCGGGAGGTGAGGTGAGTGAGTCATGAGAGGGCGCCGTTGGAGTGCAGATGTTTCCGGCAAGCCTAAACCCGAATACTGGATGGATCAACAGTGTTTTTTATGTTTGTCTGGCCGGCAGATCACTGGCCGCGAGGGTTGTCGCGAACCGGCACGGCGAGTGGCGGCTGCCGCGCCTGTTAGTTTCTGACCGTTCGCCAAGCCGCTTCAGCGAGTTGGGTACGGTATTGATCAGGGCTGTTTTTCACTCGCCCCGATAGCCAGGCCCTGCAGTAGTTTTCGGTAGATCCAATGATCAGCGACAGCAACAGATCCAGCGGGAATTGCTGCATCGCCCCTTGTTGTACCGAGTCTTCGTACCAAGCCCTGAGCTTGGCATTGCGCGCCTGATTGGCCTGTATAAGGCGGTCGCCAAAGGCGCTTTTGGCGACCTCATAGCGGGCCTGAAACTGGAACCTGGCCCACTCGGGTTGCTGCGTGACCCAGTCGACGTAGCTGTACACCAAAGCGTGAATGACTGACTCGGCTGACTGAGCCGCTCCTACGTAATCGTCGCGAAGCATGCCCTGATCCTCCAAGGCGGCCATGTACAACGCGGCCACCAGCCCCTCCTTGTTTTCGAAGTGATGATAGATCGCGCCAACGCTCATCTCGCTGTCACTTCGAATGTGCTCAATGGTCGTCGCTTCAATGCCCTGCTGATTGAACAACGCCAGGGCGCTACGAAGAATCAGCCTTTTGGATTCGGCACGTCGGCCCGGGTAGCAGCGTTCTAGAAGATCGGCGGGTTCCATCGTTTTCTCGCGAAAAGCCGGATCGTATCGGAAAGCGTGACCGAGAACGAGGGATTGACGATTCCTTATTAGCAGAATATCGTTCCGTTACAGAATATTATTCTGTTTAATCCGATTCGTTCAAAGACTGAGGTGTATCCATGAGTCAGACACTGAGCATGTATCAAAGCGTTGGCGCGTCAGCCTTTAGTAATATGGCCTGCCAAATGGCTCCGTACTTCAGCACCATCACACCCCAAATTTCGGTTCTGGCCCCCGGCAGAGCCGAAGTCCACGTCCCGTTTCGAAAGGAAATCACCAACCATCTGGCGTCCGTACACGCCATTGCGCTGTGCAACGCCGCAGAGCTGGCGGGCGGGATGATGACCGAGGTGTCCATTCCCGCTGGCGCTCGCTGGATTCCAAAAGGCATGACGGTTGAATACCTGGCCAAAGCCAAAAGTGACGTTCACGCCATCGCTGATGGCAGCGCAATTGACTGGGCGACTCCCGGAGACAAAGTGGTGTCAGTCGATATTTTTGACGAAGCGGGCAGTAAGGTTTTCAACGCGCGTATCACCATGAACGTCAAGCTGGCTTGATGCGCACGCGGGTTTGACTACTGCGTTCGGATAGGCACGTCGGCGGTGCTCTGGACCGTTGAAGCAATGAGATCTCGCAGCCACAGATGGGCGGGATCGCGGTGCAGGCGTTCGGGCCACAGCATCAGCATGTCGAATCCGGGTATGGGGAGCGGGGGTGCCTGAACATGCAGAGAGGGTTGGTCGCACAGCATCCGCTCCGGCACCACAGCCACCAGATCGCTGTGGGTCAAGGCTGAAATCAGTGAGTTGAAATTGGGCACTGATAGTACGACTTTGCGTTCCAGGCCCTCGGCGGCCAGTGCCTGATCTGTGCTTGCCGCGAACCCGGCGCCGTTGGGCGACATGATGGCGTGTTCCAGATCGCAGAACGCTTTAAGGGTCAGCTTTGACTTGAAAGCGGGATGTCCGCGCCGGCCGGCCAGCATGTAGCGCTCATGCACCAACGAACGTTGACGCAGCTTCGGTGGGGCTTCGCCACGAATGTGCAGAGCGAGATCAAGCCGTCCGCTTTCCAGATCGCCGGCCAGGTCGACAGGGTTCTTGTTCAGCAGCGCCAGACGAGTATTCGGGGCTGTGCTTCTGATCAACCGCAGCGACGGCCACACTAGGGCGGTGGTTGCGTAATCGCTGGCGGCGACCCTCCAGGTGTGCGTCGCGCAGGCGGGATCAAAGGTTTCAGCAGGGCTTAGCGCATTCCCCAATGCCGCGAGGGCATCGCTCAGCGGCTTGCGCAACTCGCGGGCACGTTCGGTGGGTAGCATTCCCCTAGGGCCGGGTAAAAGCAGGGGGTCGTCGAGCATGTCCCTGAGCCTGCCGAGCTGCAGGCTCACGGTTGGCTGGGCAAGGTTCAACACGCGCGCCGCCCGCGTCACGTTTTGCTCGGTCAACAGCACGTCCAGCGTTAACAACAGGTTGAGGTCGAGATGGCGCAAGCTATAGTGCATGGCAATACCAGTTGTTTCAGGAATTCATTTCCAGCATAGCGAATTCACACTTACGGTGTGGCATCTCAATCAACCGGTGCCTGCTGTGAACATACTCTTGATTTACGCCCACCCTGAATCCCGCTCGCTCAACGGATCGTTGCGGGACTTCGCAATCGCTCATCTGAAGGGGAAGGGTCATGAGGTGGAGGTTTCGGACCTCTACAAAATGCAATGGAAGGCGGCGCTCGATCCTGACGACGCCCCTGGCTACGACCACCAGACGCCTTTCAATCCTGCCGTCGAGTCGCAACGGGTGTTCGCCGCAGGTGCCCAGCCCAAAGACGTAGAGATTGAACAGGCCAAGCTGCTGTGGGCCGATGCGGTGATCTTCCAGTTCCCGATGTGGTGGTTTTCGATGCCCGCCATCCTCAAGGGATGGGTTGATCGCGTTTATGCCTATGGCTTTGCCTACGGTGTGGGTGAGCACAGCGAAAAACACTGGGGCGATCGCTACGGTGAGGGCACCCTGGCGGGCAAGCGCGCAATGCTGACGGTGACCATGGGCGGATGGGAATCGCACTACAGTGATCGCGGGGTGAGCGGGGCCTTGAACGACGTGTTGTTTCCTATTCAGCACGGGATCCTGTTTTATCCGGGATTCACGGTCCTGCCGCCTTTCCCGGTTTATAAAACCGGTAAAGTCGACGCCGCTCGGTTCGACCAGCTGTGCAGCGCTTATGCGAAAAGGCTCGATAACCTGTTCACTGATCAGCCATTGCCGTTTCGTCGGCAGAACGCTGGCGATTACGACATTCCGGCGCTGACCCTCAAACCGCACATTGCCCCGGGGCGCCATGATCTGGGCATTCACCTCACCGACAGTGACGCAACCTGAAGCCGTCGCTGACCAAACGATTGCATCGTTCCACGCGGGCAGCGTCTACGCTGGGTTGTCAGGCATTACTTTCTGCACAACCCTTTGGAGCAGCCCATGTTCAGTAATTGGAGCGGTCAGGTTGCCCTGGTCAGTGGAGCGGGCAGCGAACAGGGCATTGGCTTTGCCATCGCCAAACGCCTCGGCGACGCTGGCGCAAAGCTGATCATCACCGGCAGCAGCGCTCGTATCCATGAACGTGTCGCCGAGCTCAGCGCCGCGGGTTATGAGGTTCAAGGCCGCGCGGCGGATCTCACCCAGCCGCTTCAAGTCGCAGAGCTCGTTGAGTGGGCAGAGTCGCTGTGGGGCAGGATCGACGTACTCGTGAATAACGCCGGCATGGCCATTCAGGGAGATGCCGAAGCGTTTTCGGAAGTTTCGACGATGAGCCTCGACGCCTGGAATACCTCGATTGCCCGTAATCTCACGACCGCATTTTTACTCACCCGAGGGGTTTTGCCGGGCATGCAGAACCGCCGCTACGGACGGATCGTCCATGTCAGTTCGACGACCGGCACGCGTGTCAGCAACCCCGGGGAAGCCGCTTATGCTGCTGCCAAAGCGGGAATGGTCGGCATGAACATGAGCCTGGCGCTTGAGGTGGCGCCGTACGGCATCACGGTCAATTGCGTTGCGCCTGGCTGGATCGCCACCCAGTCGAGCACCCGCGAAGAACTGGCCGCCGCGCAGTACGTGCCGGTCGGCCGCGCAGGCCGGCCTGATGAGGTGGCTTCTGCAGTAGCATTCCTGGCTTCCCCCGAGGCCAGCTACATCACTGGCGAAGTTCTGGTGGTTGACGGCGGTAATTGCCTGTCGGAAAACAAGGGCCCTCGTTGAGGTGTCGTGTGCCTGCGCAAGGGCCAGGCTTCGTTCTGGATCGTCAACCTGAGCCTGCAGTCGAGTCACTTCGCGTCCAGCCGGCGCCAGACGCGTCAGGGTCAGTGCCTCGGCAATTTGAGGCTAAATACAGTCCCGGTGTCTGCTGTTGATTCCAGCGAAACAGTGCCGCCGTGAGCGGCCACGATTTCCCTGACGATAAACAGCCCGAGTCCAATGCTGCGCAGGTCGCCGGATTCGCTAACCCCTCTCACCATGGGTTCAAACAAGGCCGATGAGGCCGATTCGGGTATCGGGGCGCCGTGGTTATGAACTGAAAGCAGCACGCTTTCCTCTTCAATGTGGCAGCTCACGGTGATGGGCAGCGACGTGTCGCCGTAGGCCACCGCATTGCTGGCCAGATTGCCAATCGCCTGCTGCAGGCGATCTGCGTCCAGCATCACGACTGCCTCCCCCGAGGCCTGATGTACCCAGGTGGCAGCCGGAAATGCCACTTGCAACTCTTCGACGGACTGCCGTGCCAACTGCTGCAGGTCCGCGGGCGCACGCTTGACCGCCAGTCCGCGTCCGACGCGTACCAGGGCCAGATCGAGCAGGTCTGAAATCATCCGTTCGGCCCGGTCTGTCGATTGACCAATGTGTCCAAGCAGCGTGGTCTCTCTGGGAGGACGTTCACTTCTGCTCAACATTTGAGTGGCCATCTTGATGGCGGTCAAAGGGTTTTTCAGGTCGTGGCTGACAATGGCCACCATTTGTTCGGCAAACGTAGCGCGTTGCTGGGCCTTGAGGTACGCGGCCCTCAATTTTTCCTGTGCTTCCCTGAGCGCGTTTTCGGCTTCGGATTTCTGCGCCAGTAACTGCTCGGCAACCTTTCGTGCATTGAGCAACTCACGCTCGTACATGTCCCGATCGGTTGTGGTGAACAGTGCCAGCTCATGGAAGCAGCCACCGGCGTGTTCGCGCCGCACACCGTTCAGGAGCATGGTGATGATGCGCCGGTCATGGTGGAGCACGTCGAGTTTCACCTCCGCCACCGACCCTTGCATCTGCATCAAAGGGGCCCAGTGCGTCTGGTGAAAGATGCGCCCACCCATGGTCAAAAGGCTCTGAAAACGCCTTCCGAGCAGGGCGTTTTCCGTCATCCCGATCCAGGTGCAGAAAGTGAGATTGGCACGAACAATCGTACCGTTTTGTTCGGTGACCACGAGCCCGCAAGGCGCGCCTGAAAACAGGATCTCAACGTCAGGCAGAGGCGGTCGGTCACTGCTCATGAACAGGCGTCAACCAACGTTGCAGGAACTGATTCATGGCCGCGACGCAGGTGCTGGGCGCGCTCATATGGGGGCAATGCCCCACGTTGTCGACCAGGCAAAGCTCGCTGTTGGGAAGAATTGCATGCAGATACTCGCCGACTTCAACCGGCGCGATCATGTCGTCGGTTGACTGGATGATCAACGTAGGGGTATTCAGCCCCTGAAGGTCAGCCCGGTTGTCCGAGAGGAACGTGACGCGGGCAAATTGTTTGGCGATTTCCGGTTCAGTGCGGCAAAAGCTGTTGGTCAGCTCGACACCCAGCGCAGGTTGGCCGGGCGCGCCCATGATCGCCGGCGCCATGGTGCTGGACCAACCAAGGTAGTTGCGATCCAGGGTATCAAGCAGTGACTCGACGTCTTCGAGGGTGAACCCACCGACGTAATCATCCGAATTGATGTAGCAGGGTGATGGCCCGATCATCACGTGGCCGGCAATGCGCCCGGGCGACTGCCTGTCTGCCAGTGCGCCTATCATTGCGCTGACCGAGTGGCCGACCGTGATGACCGGCCCGATGGCGAACTGCTCGATGAGTTGTGCCAGATCGTCGGCATAGCCGCCAAGCGAGTTATATCTGGACGCGCTATAGGCAGTGAGATCCGACCCGCCGGCGCCTACCAGGTCGTACAGCACGACCCTGAAACGCCCGGCGAAGTCCGGCGCCAGATACCGCCACATGCTTTGGTCGCAGCCAAAGCCGTGTGAAAAGATCAAGGTTGCAGGGCCTTCACCGGTCACCTTGACGTTATTGCGGCGTTCAAGCTCCATCCCGCCCTCCAGGCAAGCCCGGATGGGTTCCGGGGATGGCGGATTGTAGTGAGTCGCAAAGGTTTGGTCACGCGTGGGCGGGGGCAGCGGTTAGTGATCGGGCCATGCCCATTTGGAAAGTGAGGGCGTCTTCGGGCCTCAGGGATTCAAACCAGTTGCTTCTCCATGACAACGGTGCGCTCCGTGCCATGAAATTCATCGCGAACTTTCGAAAATCCAAGAGAGGCATAAAATCCCTCGGCCGTGATCGAAGAGGGTACGCGCAGCACCTCATGCCCGTGATTGGCAGCCACGCATTCCAGATGCACCATCAGTCGCTTTCCAATCCCGGTCCGCTGGTGGTGCGGATCGACGAAGACACTTCGGACGATATTCTGGTCAAGACTCGCCGTGGCAACGATATCGTCATTGATCATTGCTACATACACATCTCGCTCTGCGATCAGCCGCACGACCTGGGGCAGGGAAAAGCTTTGCGCTACCTGGCTGATCACCTCTGGCGAATAGTCTCGCGCATTGGATTTACGCAACGCCGCAACGATAATTTCGCTGATCCTTCTTGCGTCGGCACTCGTCGCGTTACGAACAAGATCGGGCATCTCGATTTCCTGGTTGAGGGGCGAAAGAGCACGCGCCAGTTTTCGCGGTGTGCCGGTCATGACCGGGTGAACGATTGCGCTGGTGTGCTCAGGCAACTGTGCATCGCGTCAACCCTGCCAAGCCCATGCTTGACAGGCTTCGGCGCGTCCCATGTAATGGCCGCCGCTCAAGGACGATGCAAGGATTTGCCATGAACCATACACCCCCCTCCGGCCGAGGCGATTTTATTCGAGCCCTTGTGTTCGTACCGTTAGGCCTTTTCTTGCTCTACATCACCTTCTGCCTGGTCAGCGACCGTCTGGATTTTCTCGCCCAGGCTCAGCGAGCCCAAGGGCATGTCAGCGCCCTCAATGCGGACGGCAGCCACCCTCAAATTGACTTCACCGATGCCACAGGACACGCGGTCAGCTACGCTGAAAGCGGCTTGATTTTCGGCTATTCCGTGGGTGATGCGGTGACCGTCTTTTATCGCACCGAAGCCTCGGAAAAAACTGCGATCATCGGAGATCGTGGCGCGTTATGGGGCGCCAGTCTTCTAGCCAGCGTGTTCGCAGTCGTCTTCACGGCGGGCGGCGGCTATCACCTGGTCGCATGGATCCGCCGCCGCCGCGTGGCGCGGCCCTGATAAGGACATTCAGATGCAAATCCCGTTACCTGTCAGCGTCAGTGACTGGCGCTACAAGACCGCCAGCGGTGGTGGACTGACGCTGGTGTTCGCCGCCGCCGCTGGCGGCGCGTTGACCCTGATTGACCCCAAGGGAAACGACCAGCAGTTTCGCTACGGCTCGGTCGGGGCCGGCCTGGGTATCGGCGCACGTCTGCCGCGATTCGGCAAAGTCAACTTGAGTGTGCGAGGCAAGAGCGTTGGCGCCGCAGGCGCAAGTGAAGACTTCCCGGCGTTCGGCCAAGTGTTGGTGGCCGACTCGATCGCTGAACGTGGCCTTGTGCGAGAAGACTTCACAGGCGCCTGCGTTTTCATCGAAGGAGGGGTGGGACTGGTCGGCGGGGCCAGCGGGTCGGCCATGCTGTTTGGGCTGGACCCCAAACTGCTGGCCATGGCGGCTGCCACATTGAGCCCGCTGGGCAGTTTATTTTTGCCTCACGACAGCGCCTCGCGTCTGCTGCGCTCAGCCAAAGGCGTCATCGTCTCAGCCGGTCTCAACGTGGGACTTCAAGCCGGTGCCGGGGCGACGATTTCACTGGGTGGGCTGTACTGATCGTCGGCCTGCTGCCTCCCTTGAGTTGCGAAAGCGACTGACACACTCAAAACAGATGGAATTGCCGGTAAGCGCACGCGGTCTATCCACAGCAAGTGAATGTGCAAACGGGCCGCAGCGTCTTGCGACGTAGATGATTTCAGGTCACGGCTGATCATCCGGCCTGCTCGCCAAATCTGCATCGTTTAGAAGGGGAAGTATATGGACCTGCTTTTTCTCGGTACCAGCGCTGGAGTACCCACCCGCGTGCGTAACGTCAGCGGCACGGCGGTGGTCGAGTCCGAAGGCAAAAACTGGTGTCTGGTGGATTGCGGTGAGGCGACGCAACATCGGTTGCTGCGCACATCCCTGTCACTTCATACCCTGCGCGGCATCATGATCACGCACGTCCATGGCGACCACTGCTTCGGTTTGCCGGGCCTGCTGACCACTGCCAGCATGTCGGGGCGCACCGAGGCACTCGACGTGATCCTGCCGCAAGCGCTGCATGACTGGGTGCTCCACGGGCTGAGCGTTACCGGATCGCACCTTGGCTTTGAACTGCGCCTGCACGCAGCCGAGACCTTCGAGGGCTGTCAGGTGGGCAACTTTCACGTCAGCGCGGTCGCGCTTTCCCACCGCGTGCCGTGCCACGGCTATGTGTTCGATGAAATCAATCACGGCGCGCGTCTGGACGTGCAACGCCTGGAGCAGGAAGCCATCCCTCGCGGCGAGCTCTGGGGCGAACTCGCTCGCGGCCGCGACGTTGAACACGATGGGCGTTTGCTGCTCGCCACCGATTATGCGCAGCCTACCCAGCCGTCACGTCGGGTGATCGTATGCGGTGACAACGACACCCCCGAACTGCTGGAGGATGTGGCGCGCAATGCTGACGTGCTGGTTCATGAGGCAACGTTCACCGAAGCGCTGGCCAAGGGGCGTGAAAATTATGGTCACAGCACCGCCGCTTCCGTTGCGCGTTTTGCCGAAGACGTCGGTGTGAAGAATCTGGTGCTGACGCATTTCAGCGCGCGGTATCAGGATAATCCTGAACGCAGCCCTTCCATCGCGGACATCCACGCCGAGGCGCAAGAGAGCTTCAATGGCGAGCTCATTCTGGCCAGAGACCTCAGGCGTTATCACTTGGCACGTGACGGTCGGCTGACCTGGTTGCCCGATTCCGTGAAAACCATGAGCAACGAAGTTTAACGACGTCGGGCCATCCGCTGGCGCCGCGACACGTAAACGCCGCAGCACTTAAACCACGGGCGCCGTTGGCACATCTCCGTCACCACACGATGGGCTTGTTGTCCCAGGCCCAGAAGGTGCCGCTGTCGGCCGGCCCGTGTGCCGCGACCAGCTCAATGATGCGATCGGCCGAAAACCCTGGCTCGAACAGCTGACCATCAGGGACGTTCCCCTGAAACGGCTGAGAAAGCGCTGTGTTGGTGGTGCCCGGGTGTATCGCCAATACAGTCGAGGCAGGGTTGAGGCGTTTCAATTCGATACTGGCGGTGTGCAGCAATTGGTTGAGCGCCGCCTTGCTCGCCCTGTAGCTGTACCAGCCACCCAGGCGGTTGTCGCCAATGGATCCCACCCTCGCAGACAGCGCCGCGAAGGTCGAGGGCTGTTTGCGCAGTAACGGGAGTAAATGCTTAAGCAGCAGGATCGGTGCAAATGCGTTGGTCGTGAAGCTTGCCTGCAGGCTCGCCAGCGTTACCTGTGCCAACCCCTTTTCTGGTTTTGCTCCGTCCTGATGAAGAATGCCCAGCGCACTGATGACCAGGTGCAAATGCACAGACCCGGCTCGGACCTCACTCACCAGTGTCTCGAGAGCCTGCTCGTCGCGCGCATCGCAGTCGACTCGTTTGAGGCGGTCGCCATAGGTCTCTGCAAGTCCCGCCAGCTCTGTAGAGGTGCTGGCTTTCCGCGCCAGCGCCCACACCTGGGCCACGTCTTCGCGCGCAAGCATCGCCGCGCACAACGCCAAGCCGATACCGCGACTCGCGCCGGCGATCAGGACGTGAGCTTTGCTGTCTAGTCCGGGTATCAAACTCATAAGGCACCTTGAGGAGCATGGTCGAAGTGCCCTGTTGGACGTCGGGGCAGGGCTTTGCGTTCAGACAGGCGATGCCTGCCGGCAAGGTTTCGTCGAAAGGGAAGGGTGCCGGTCGACGGTTTTGCACACTCTGGTCCGATAGTCATCGCGCCGGATCGTCCTGATATGATCCAGTCTGCCCGGCAAGTTGCTAAGGTAATGCTGCCCGCACAGTGCAAGCCGAGCGCAGAGTTCGGGACTCTTCAATGACCAAGACTTCATTCCCAGAGGCGCGGACAATGTCGTGCCGCTTCGAGTTGGCTCCGATCCTGCCCCGAGTCTGGACGCCCCACGGAAAATGAAACTGACGATCGTCCGCCAATCGCCCGGCATGAAGGATCGTGGCTGCTGGCCTTACCGGCAGGGAAGTATCGAGTCCCGAAACTGCCGCGCCTCCGTGGGTCTCAAACACCGAGACTAGTCGTGCAACGGGCACGGTAATCAAGGTGGGTTTTATCCTCATGCATGGAGGTGAGCAATGAAGACGTACCGACCCCTGAAGTGCGAGCTCTATGACTACCTGGAGATTGCGTGTTTATACCGCTACACCCTGGCCATCGAACTGATTGACGGCCAGCGCGTCACAGCCCGGGCGATCACCACGCGAACCTCGCCCACAAAGGAGGAGTTCCTCGAGGTCGAGACCGCCGACGGTCACCGGGAGATCCGGTTGGATCAATTGCTGGCGATTACCCCGCAGGAGAGCAACGCCCGGTTCGGTCGGGTCGTGCTATTGAGCAATGGGCCCACGACGCCTCAGGCGTGAAGCACCTGCGTGCGGGCGGATGACCTTTATGACCCGAAAAGCGCAGATGTGACAGGCAACCTTCCCCCTTGAGCAGTACGGCTGATGGCCGCGGGTGCACCGCGCTTACGCAAGGCGTTTGGGCGTTGCCGGATCAGCTCAGGTCTCCCTTCTCGGCGCGGGCAACCAGCTCATCCACGACACGCCTTACCTTCGGCTGCAGATGCCGCGTCTGCGGCCAGACAGCGTGGATGGCCACGTCTCCCTGGCTGTAGTTCTCCAGCACAGGCACAAGCCTCCCGGCATTGAGATGGTCCCGGATCAACGAGCCAGGCATCTGGCAGATTCCCTGTCCGGCCGCGGCCATGGCAATGATTGCATCCCCGTCGCCTACCTCATGAGTACCCGGTGGAGTGATCCGGGTTAATACACCGGTTTCATCCAGAACCGTCCAACTTACTCTCTGGCCCCGTCGATAGTTGACGATACAGCGGTGCTGTTGAAGCTCTTCCAGGGACTTCGGGTGACCGTATTTTTCGATGTATGAAGGCGCGGCGCAGATGATCTGCTTCTGTACAGCCAGACGCCTGGCGACCAGGCCGCTTGAGTCCTTGAGCGTCCCGAATCGAATACTGAGATCAATCCCTTCTTCAATAAGGTCGACCACACTGTCGGAGAACGTCACCGTCAACTTGAGCTCGGGGTACGCCGCGAGGATGTCCAGGAGCACTGGAAGAACGACGCTACGTCCATACGCTGCTGGCAGGTCGATACGAAGACGACCGCCGGGCGTTTTCTGATTGCTCGTGAGAAATGCTTCAGCAGCGAGAATTTCATCCACGGCCAGCGAGCAGCTTGCAAAGTAAGCCTCGCCGTCCACGGTGAGTGCCAGGCGTCGAGTAGATCGATGAAAAACCTTGCAGCCCAACCTGTCTTCCAGTTTGGCGATGCTCTTTCCCACTGCGGATTTAGTGATGCCTAGCCGGTCGGCGGCCAGGGTAAAGCTGCCAGCTCTTGCTGCCGTGACAAAAATCACAACTCCGCTCAAGGCCTGTTCTACAGAGGGCATTGTCTACTCCTGCTCTACTCAGTAACGACTTTTGCCGTCTTTATCGCGTTAGCACTCTACCTTAGCCTGAACATTCATTTGAACAGCGAGAGAGGACGGAAAAGCAATGACGACTCAAAACATAGAACTGCTCGCGGCCTACTGGACGATTGCCGGTGACGTTTACCCGATGGGCCCCAGTGAAGTGAGCCCGTTTTCCTTCAACGACCGAATGGAGGCGGCGGGCAGGGCAGGCTTCACGGGTATCGGACTGGTACATAACGGCATGATCGCCACGGTGGATCAGATCGGCTATCCCGCCATGAAGTCCATCCTTGAGCAGAACGGCATCAAGCACATTGAGCTGGAATTCCTGGTGGACTGGTATCACACCGGAGAGCGTCGACGCCAGTCAGACAAGGTCCGTCGAGAACTGCTTGAAGCAGCCAGGGCGTTAGGCGTTCGCTCAATCAAAATTGGCCCCGGCATAGGGGAAGACTCGGCAGACATTGAACTCATGGTCAAAGAGTTCACCGTGCTCTGCCAGCAAGCGGCCGACGTTGGCGCCAACATAGTCCTTGAAATCATGCCGTTCAGTAACGTGCGCACAGTCGAAACGGCCTTGGCTATTGTCGAAGGCGCCGATCAACCAAACGGCGGTCTTCTGCTTGATATCTGGCATCTGCAGCGCGGGGGCATCGACTTCAGCGAAATCGCCCGAATCCCGGCTCGGTTCATAAAGTCGGTGGAGCTGAATGATGCGCACAGATACCCGATCGAACCGCTATGGATGGACACCATTCATAAGCGTGTTTTACCGGGCGACGGCATCTTCGACATCCCAGCTTTTATCCATGCGATTCAAGCCAAAGGTTATGAGGGGCCGTGGGGGTTGGAAGTGATTTCGGACACCCACCGCAAGCTCCCCCTGGAAGTCATGGCCAATCGTGCTTTCGAAAGCACCATGCGCCAGTTCAATGAATGAAAGGCCTGACTCTCAGGACCTCGCCTCAGATTGGATGCGGAGATTGTCGCCCCGCCAATGCGGAGCCCGATTAATCTCGGGCTGACCCCGGACCTGGACCTTTTGAGCACCGTTTCATCTTTATAACCACCTTGGAGCACCTCATGAGCTATTTCAAAACGCTTTGCGTTGTCACCTTACTTTCGGCAGGGCTGTCCGGGTGCTTCGATACTTCGAATAATGATCAAGGCACTACACAGAATCCCGATAATGGTTCTTCTGTCCGGATGAAGCAGCACTGATCGCTCGCGTGTCAGAGGTCGTGTTGGGGCTTCTATATCGGGTGCCGATCAGTTTGAGAAGGGCGCGGTGGGGAGAGCGCTGTCGGCCGAAAGCTGGCTGTTGCGCTAGCTGCTAGCGGCCAAAAGCGGATGAGCCACGTCCGAACTGGTAAGGTGTGGCATCAAATGCACGGACTGACGGGCGAATGGATAAGCTTCATCAACTGCAGAGCGCCTTGTGCGCCGATCCCGCGCGGTTACGCGTGCTCCGGTTGGTCAGGGATCTATGCCTCCCGGATTGCTGGGTGGGTGCAGGCTTAGTCCGCAGCGCGATATGGGATATGCAGCACGGTCGCCCTTTTTCGCCACTGCCATCTGACATAGACGTCATCTGGTTTGATGAAACACTCCTGGATCCTGCCGTCGACAATCTCATAGAGGCCAATCTGTGCCGATTGGCCCCTTCATTGAATTGGTCCGTAAAAAACCAGGCTCGAATGCATGTACGCAATGACGACCCGCCTTATTGTTGCGCTACAAGCGCTATGGAGGCATGGCCTGAAACGGCAACAGCCGTCGCAGTCAGGCTTGGTAAAGACGAAGTCATTGAAGTGGCTGCACCCTTCGGGCTTGACGATCTTTTTAACCTCGTCGTCAGACCAACTTCAAGATTCGAGGTGGAGAAAAAGGCGCTGTACCTCGATCGTATCCGATCAAAAAATTGGGCCGCTGTTTGGCCTTCCTTGCACATCATCGATGCGTGATGCGTGATGCGTGATGCGTGATGTGAGATCAGATATCTAGAATATGGCCGCCTTGGTTCGGTAGCGGCCTGCTTTGATTGTCTGCTTTCGGCCGATTCTGTTGAAAACGTCGGTTCCTCTAAACCGCCTACATACTGACCGCCGAAAATTCCTTTTTTAGGCGCCGCTACGCGAAGTGTGGGTCCGGAATCCTCTGCTAAATGGAGAGATTTCAATCTCAAACGCGTACTTTTCTACGGTGGAAAACATGGCGGACTTTTTCAACAGAATCGCCAACAGCTGCCTTTCAGGAAGGGCAGCTAACGATCTAAAACCGCACAGCCAGCTGTTACTCTGAAAATAAATCCGTCCCCTTTCCTACAGCGATGGCGCCATTATTACCGTCACGTTGGACATTTCTTTATCAAACTGCCGCTCTAGACTGGCGTCATCCGTTGGCCAATCGGAAAGAACACTCAATGGAAGACGTCACGGGGGTAAAAGGGGCGGTCACTCATCTATGGATGCTCCAACCCAAAACCTGCGTTGAGCAAACCCGGCTAGGCATGCTCGCGTCGCTGTAGTCACTCTATTGCCGATCGTACTTCCAGGAGCTTGCCCCATTGTCCGACACGCCGATCAACGTCGCTTACACAAAGCGCTTCAACGCCGTACTCGCCTACATTGATGAGAATCTCGAAGGTGATCTGTCGGTGAAGACGTTGAGTCATGTGGCGAACTTTTCGACGTTTCACTTCCATCGCCAATTCACCGCGTTCGTCGGCGTGCCTGTTTCACGTTATGTGCAACTGATGCGGCTACGACACGCCGCCCATCGCTTGGCCGCCGTTGCGGATCACTCGGTACTGGAGGCGGCACTCAGTGCCGGTTTCGACAGTCCCGAGGCATTTTCCAGGGCGTTCAAGCGGGCGGTCGGTATGACGCCGAGTGCGTTCAGGAAGGCGCCGAACTGGCAGGTCTGGCATGCGGTGTTCGCCACACCTCATTTTTCCAGGACTATCATCATGCAAGTACGCATCGTGGAATTCCCAGAAGTCCGGGTCGCAGCGCTTGAACATTGCGGCTCGCCCAGGCTCGTCAATGAGAGCGTGAGCAGGTTCATCGAGTGGCGCATGCAGAGCGGTCAGTCGCCGGTGGCATCGAGTCGCAGCTTTGGCATTCCCTACGGCAATCCCGACACCACGCCAGCAGAAGCATTCCGCTTCGCCATTTGCGGCGAGATTCACGAGGCGGTGAAACCGAATGCGTTCGGCGTGCACGAACAGGTCATTGCTGGCGGTCGCTGCGTCGTAGTGCGGCACGTGGGGTCGCCGGACCACATTGGCGAATCGATCTATCCGATCTACCGCGATTGGCTGCCTGCCAGTGGCGAAGAACTGCGTGATCAGCCACTGTTCTTCCATTACGTGAGCGTGTATCCGCAAACACCGCAGGATCAATGGCAAACGGACGTGTATGTTCCGTTGCAGTAACGGGGCGAGCTGCTTTTGATCTTGGCTGACGTTGGCGAGTGTCCGCTCAGGGGGAATAGCTTTTTGTGACAGGCCGCAATCGACCCAAAGCAGCCGCTCGGACTTTAGGCTCATGCTACCTACTGGCTGCGAATAACGGCATTTACGTTAAATGCCTACTTCGTCCGACTAGATTTAGCTGTCTCGTAGCCAAGACCAAGCGGGATTGGAGAGGGTAGAGGTTCCAGTTACGCATCGGGTTTAGTAATTTTTGAGACCTTCCCACCGGTTGTTTTCAACCCAGTGGGTCGGGAAGTACTCATACCTAAGTAATACGCCGACAGCGCAGTTATCACGCTGGCCAGAAACGATAGTGCTGATTTTCCTGCTCGAGCAAAGCCTACCTCACCTTGAAAGATCCTACGAGCTTAGACAATCCGGAGAACTGCAATTGCAATTGCTCACAGGCCGCAAGGGTGGCATTGAGACTGAGAACAGATTGCTCGTTGAGCGTGTTTATCTCGACGATGTCAACGTTTAGCAATTCGATTACCGATGTTTGCTCCTCAGTAGCAGCGGCCACTGATTGGTTCACCCCATCAATCAGCGTAATTCCTTGGGTAACAGCGTCAAAACGTTCACCAGCCTGAGTGGCGATGGAAATACTCTGCGCGCTGTAATGCTGACTTTCATTCATGGTAGTTACGGACGAGCGTGAATCTGCTTGGAGCTCTTCGATCATTTGTTGGATTTCTTCTGCCGAGGATTGCGTTCTATGCGCAAGGCTACGGACCTCATCGGCAACCACGGCAAACCCTCGTCCAGCCTCCCCGGCGCGCGCAGCCTCAATAGCGGCGTTCAATGCAAGTAGGTTCGTCTGCTGGGATATGCTTTTGATCACCTCAAGAATCCTGCCAATATCTACAGTTCTTCCATTCAAAACCTCGAGTCGGCTCGAAGATGTGATTATTTTTTCAGAAAGATCGTTGATCGCCGAGAGGGTCTTGGATAAAACACCTTGGCCGTCCATTGCTTGTGACTTAGCAGCCGATGCCTGCACAGACGCGGAGGATGCATTCCTCGCAATTTCTTGAGCGGTCGCGCCCAACTCATTCAGTGATGTAGCGATGCTGTTGCTACGCTGGTTCTGTTCGTCGCAGCTTTGCAGTGAGGAAGTGGAGCTATTATGGACCTGCTCGACCATCCGGTTGAGAAGCTCTGTAGTAGACGCAAGTTCGAGCATCGATTGGTGGATACGCGCCACGAATGTGTTGAAGGACTGCGCTACTGATCCAAACTCGTCGTTGCTTTGAGCTGACAGCCTCAGGGTCAGATCGCCTTCTCCCTTAGCTACCGCTTGCATGGCGTTGCCAAGCGTTCGCAGGGGGGTCATCAGGATGTGCATCAAGCCACCCAACAGGGCAATGATGAGAACAACAGTGATAATCGTTGCTAGGATTGCCGAGTTCCGCAATTCATCGAGCGCCGCGTAGGCTTTGTCGTGATCGATAGAGATCCCGACATACCACTGCGCGCCTGGGAGACCTTTGATCGGCGTGAAGCCAATAATCTGCTCATGGCCATCCAGCGTGCTTGTATTGAACGATTGATCCAATCGGGGTGCGCTGTCGCCATATATTTCAGACAGCGTCTTCATCACATGCTGCTGGTTGGGGCTGACCAGCACCTTGCCCTGCGCATTTACGATGAATGCATATCCAAGCCCGTTCAGGCTCAGCCCATCGATCATCTTCGTCAAGGCATCCAGGCTTAGGTCGCCACTGGCAACACCAATCAGGCGATTGCTGCTGTTTAAGGGTGAATTGATTGAAAGAACCAGTTGTTGGGTAGCCTGGCTGATGTACGGCTCGCTAAGGTTCAGCGTCTGGCTAGAAGCAGTGTCCTTGTACCACGGCCGCGTGCGTGGGTCGTAATTTTCGGGCAGCGATGTCGTCGGTTCCATGACAACGTTTCCGTCCGCCAAGCCGATGAAGTTCTGCAAAAATTCACCCGTTAGTGCTTTTTGCGAAATTAACGCTTTAATATTTTCAGGGCGCGGGTCCAAGCCTATGTTCTGGCTCAAGTTCTGTATCATCAATACACGCCCATCGAACCAGCTCTGCACATGGTTAGCGGTGCTTTGGCCTGTATTGCTAAGGCGTGCTTGTATCGTATTAAGGATGTAGCGCTCCTGATGCTTCACGGTGTAAGTCGAAAAAGAAGCGAACGCAAGGGTGACGACCGATACGGCGGCCAGCAATATTTTATGGCTGAATTTCATCGCTAATGCTCATCTGCGAGGAGGGACAGGCGGCTTCGCCGACATGGTGATGCGAGTGTAGTTGCGCTTGAGAAAAGCGCTTTAAACTTCAAATAAATTGCGTACGTGCCTAGCAATCGCCAAGCAGGATGTTAGTCCTGGTGACTCGATGCCAAATAGGTTGATCAATCCCGGAATACCATGGGCGCACTGGCTGCTAATCATGAAGTCCTTTGCCGGCTCGCCAGGGGCTGAGATTTTTGGCCGAATCCCGCTGTAGCCTGGTTGCAGGCTGTCATCCGGCAAATCAGGCCAGTAGCTGCGAATGGCCGAGTAGAAGCCGTCCGCGCGCGCGGGGTCGACCTGATAGTCCTCACTTTCTACCCATTCGGTGTCTGGGCCAAAACGGGCCTGTCCCCCCAAGTCGACCGTCATATGCACTCCGAGACCATCAGCACTTGGTGCAGGGTATATGAGATGCGTGAAGGGCACTCGCTTGGCTACGCTGAAATAACTGCCCTTGCACAGATAAGGTCGGGGTATCTTTTCCGGCGCTAATCCTTCGATAGACCTCGCCAGAGCGGGGGCATGAAGCCCAGCTGCATTGATCAGCTTGCTGCAAGTTAGCTGCATTGGAGACTCCCCCCCAATGTCCAGCAAGAAACCTTCCGCTGTAACCTTGGCACCAAGCAGGGGAGTGTGAAACGCGACACTGGTACCTGCCGCTTCGGCATCACCCTGCAATGCCAGCATCAGCGCATGAGAATCGACGATGCCGGTAGAGGGGGAATACAACGCAGCAATACAGGCGAGCGCAGGCTCCAGAGCCATGGCTTCATCACGGTTAAGCATGCGTAGGTCATCTACACCATTCTCGAGCCCACGCTGCAGTAGTTGATTGAGCTGATGAACTTGCGCGTCAGTGTTTGCGACAATCAACTTTCCGGTTTTTCGCGTGCTGACTCCGTGACTCTCGCAGTAAGCGTATAGGGCGTGTCGGCCCTCTACGCAAAGTCTCGCTTTCAGGCTTCCTGGCGGGTAATAAATTCCGGCATGGATGACCTCCGAATTACGCGAGCTCGTGCCAATACCGATCGCCTCGCCAGCTTCTATTACCAGCACTTCATGGCCGGCCTGGGCCATTTCGCGTGCCACTGCAAGGCCAACCACGCCCGCGCCCACTACCAAGCAATCGATATCGACATTCACTTCACGACTCCTTCAAAGTCTTAAATGCCACCCAGACACATATATTTGATTTCCAGGTAGTCATCGATACCGTATTTGGAGCCTTCACGACCCAAGCCAGAAGCTTTCATGCCTCCAAAGGGTGCGGTTTCGGTGGAAATAATGCCGGTGTTGATGCCGATGATTCCGTACTCAAGCTCTTCGGCGACTCTGAAAACTCGCGACAAGTCTCGCGCAAAGAAATACGCCGCTAAGCCGAACTCGGTGTCATTGGCTTGCGCGATGACGTCTGCTTCGCTTGTGAAGCGAAACAGGGGCGCCAGCGGACCAAAGGTTTCTTCACGTGCGACCAAAGCTGTCTTGGGCACATCCACCATGATGGTCGGCTCGAAGAAGTTGCCCCCCAGTGCATGGGGTTTACCGCCTTCAATCACGCGTGCTCCTTTTTTGACCGCGTCAGCAATGTGCTCCTGCACCTTTAACACCGCTTTTTCGTCGATCAATGGGCCCGTGGTGGTGCCTTCGTCCAGACCATTACCTAAGCGAAGTTTGCGGACGGCTGCCTGCAGTTTTTCGGCAAACGCGTCGTACACACTGTCGTGGATGTACAACCGATTGGCACACACGCATGTTTGCCCTGCGTTGCGGTATTTCGATGCCAAGGCCCCTTCAACTGCGGCATCGAGATCGGCATCCTCAAACACAATGAACGGCGAGTTCCCGCCGAGCTCAAGCGACACCTTTTTGATGTCCTGAGCGCATTCCGCCATCAATTGACGCCCGATTTCGGTGGAGCCGGTAAACGAGAGTTTGCGGACGATGGGGTTGCCGGTGAGTTCGGCTCCGATCTGTGCGGCAGAGCCGGTAATAACACTCAGGACCCCCTCCGGAATACCAGCGCGAGCGGCAAGCTCCGCCAAGGCCAGTGCAGAAAAGGGCGTCTGGCTAGCTGGCTTGATCACCATGGTGCAACCAGCAGCCAAAGCTGGGCCGGCCTTACGGGTGATCATCGCGCATGGAAAGTTCCAAGGCGTAATTGCTGCAGTCACGCCAATAGGTTGTTTGGTCACTAGCAAACGCTTGTCAGGCTGATGACCTGGAATGATGTCGCCGTAAATGCGTTTTCCTTCTTCGGCAAACCATTCGATGAAGGACGCAGCATAGGCAATCTCACCCTTGGCTTCGGCCAGGGGCTTGCCCTGCTCCAAGGTCATCAAGCAGGCCAGATCGTCCTGGTTGGACATAATCAGGTCGAACCAGCGGCGCAGAATGGTGGCGCGGTCTTTTGCAGTTCGTGCCCTCCAGGCGGGCAGAGCCTGTTCTGCAGCTTCAATGGCTCGGCTGGTTTCCGTAGCTCCCATTTTAGGTACGTAACCGAGTGCTTCACCCGTTGCTGGGTTGTTAACGGTAAGACGTTGTCCGTTATCGGCGTCACTCCAGACTCCGGCTATGTAGGCTTGCTGGCGGAACAGGCTGCTATCACGCAATTTCATAGAGACTCCAGGTAAACGTTCCACGAAGAAAGGGCAATCGATCAGACGTGCTGACCGCCATTGACCTGGATCTCTGCGCCATTGATGTAAGAGGCGCCCGAAGTGCACAGGAAATGGATCAGGGATGCGACTTCCTCAGGCTTGCCGAGCCGACGCATAGGAATATCTCGCTCAACAATGTCCTGGGTACCGGGAGAGAGAATCGAGGTATCAATTTCACCTGGCGCGATAGCGTTCACGCGAATGCCATAACGACCGTAGTCATAGGCCATCTCGCGGGTCAGAGCAGAGAGCGCAGCTTTAGACGATGCGTAAGCAACGCCGGCGAACGGGTGAACCCTTGAGCCAGCAATGGAGGTCACATTGATGATGGTGCCTTGAGCAGCCTTCAACTCTTCAAACAGGCCTCTGGCGAGCAGCGCGGTGGAAAACAGGTTGACGTTAAATACTTGGAGCCACGTCGCGTAGTCAGTTTCCAATACACCAAGTCGACCTCCCTCAGGTCCCTTGGGGCTCATGCCTGCGTTGTCCACCAGCGCATGCAGCTTGCCATCACCCAGCTTCGTTTTGATCAGCTCTAGGCTGGCCTCAATGCTGCCGATGTCTTCGAGATCAAGATGTATGTGATTCTCCTGGCCATCTGCCCAAGGACACTCACTTCCCCAGCTCTGACGTGAAGCGGTAAAGACACGCCATCCCGCGGCATTGAAGTATTTGACTGTTGCATGCCCGATGCCTCTGCTTGCGCCTGTCAGCAGAAGGGTCTTTATCTCACTCATGAGAAGTCCTCGTTTGAAGTGATTTGATGTTTGATGCATCATGTTTAAAAGCCGGCGTGCTGTCAAATTTTATCTTGCCCCCTCCCAGTGCGCTCAGCACTCGATCCGCACCCGCCCGGTGCCTCAAGCCTCTGAAGCCCCTGTAAAGCCGCCAGCCAATGGGCTGTAAGGCCAGAGAAATCCTGGCACGCGATATGCTTGGAACATCAAATATAAAACATGATGCATCATAATCTCAGGTATGCTTAAAATGATCCCCTCCCAGCTGAAGCAACTTTTCTATAACAACAATAAGCAGGTGCAGCGATGAGCATTGCCCCCCCTTATGTACGCTTCCAAGGCGTGCAAAAAAGCTACGACGGTGAGCAATTGGTGGTCAAAAATCTTGACCTCGACATCAAGCGTGGTGAATTCCTGACATTGCTTGGGCCTTCAGGCTCAGGAAAAACGACCAGCCTGATGATGCTGGCAGGCTTCGAAACACCTACCCAAGGTGAAATCCTGCTCGCTGGGAAGCCGTTACACACTGTGGCGCCGCACGAACGCGGAATCGGCATGGTGTTCCAGAACTACGCACTGTTTCCCCATATGACCGTAGCGGGCAATCTCGCTTTTCCACTTCGGGTCAGGCGCATGAGCGCTGTTGATATCGAGCTTAAGGTCAAGCGGGCACTGGATATGGTCCAGCTGGCTCACCTTGCGCAACGGTATCCAGCACAGCTATCCGGAGGACAGCAGCAACGTATCGCGTTAGCACGCGCGCTGGTGTTTGAGCCAAGCCTTGTCCTGATGGATGAGCCGCTCGGAGCACTGGATAAGCAATTGCGCGAACAGATGCAGCTGGAAATCCGGCGCTTGCATCGTCAACTGGGGCTAACCGTTGTCTTTGTCACTCACGACCAAGCTGAAGCCCTGACACTTTCCGATCGTGTTGCAGTTTTCAACGATGGCGTGATCCAGCAAATCGACACGCCAAAAGCGCTCTATGAGCATCCTCGTAACTCCTTCGTGGCTCATTTCATCGGTGAAAACAATGCATTGCCGGGCACTGTTATCGCCGTTTCCAGCGCTGAATGTCGGGTACGCCTGAACAACGGTTGTGAAGTAGGTGCGCGTCCCGCTACGAATCTGCTTGCTGGCGACCCTACGTCGCTGTCGATACGACCAGAACGTATCGAGCTAGACAGGCCCTCTCCAAACAGCCTCCCTGGACGCATCGAAGAGCTTATTTACCTTGGCGATCACGTTCGGGTACGACTCAACGTTGCTGGCCATCAGGAGTTCACTGCCAAGGTCCCTATCGCTGACATGAAAGATAGCTGGATGACTGGTCAGACCGTTCCGGTTGGTTGGCTCAGCCATGACGCCAGTGCGCTTGATCCTTTGTTACTCCACTAAAAAGCAATACCAAACACTGCTCAGGAGCGTTTCCATGTTGAAGAAAATTGCGATTTTGGCGGTTGTGGTGGGTGTGGCAAGTCAGGCGCAGGCCCAGCAACTCACGGTTGTTTCGTTCGGGGGGCTAAACAAACAGGCTCAGGAGAAAGCGTTCTACCAGCCCTTCTCCAAGTCAAATGACGCCACCATCGAAGCAGGTGAGTACAACGGCGAAATGGCCAAGATCAAAGCTATGGTCGAGACGGGCCAAGTTGGCTGGGATGTGGTTGAAGTCGAAAGCCCGGATTTGGTGCGTGGCTGCAGTGAAGGGCTGTTTGAGCCTTTGGATTGGGCAAAGCTAGGCGATAAGAAACAGTTTATCGAATCAGCTGCCACTGAGTGCGGCGCCGGCATTTTTATATGGTCGACCGTCTTGGCGTACGACTCGAAGAAACTTTCCAGGGCTCCCACCGGATGGGCCGATTTTTGGGATGTGAAAACATATCCAGGCAAGCGTGGGCTACGCAAGAGTGCGAAATTCACTCTTGAAATTGCACTCCTTGCAGATGGTGTTCTTCCAGGCCAGCTGTATTCAGTGCTGTCCACCCCCGAGGGTGTCGATCGAGCCTTTAAAAAACTTGATCAAATCAAGTCGAGCATACAGTGGTGGGAGGCTGGTGCTCAGCCAATGCAATGGCTTGTTTCCGGGGATGTGGTCATGACCTCGTCGTACAACGGGCGGGTCACAGCAGCGCAGAATGAAGGACACCCATTCTCTATCGTCTGGAACGGTAGTTTGTACGATCTGGACAGCTGGGCGATCGTCAAGGGATCGAAGAACAAAGCATTGGCTGAGCAATTCATCGCCTTTGCAAACCGCCCCGAGAACCAGAAAGTGTTCGCCGAAACCATTCCATACGGCCCGACCAATACGCAGACCATCGCTCAAATCGACCCAAAAGTGCGAGCCGACTTGCCTACCGCTCCTGCCAACCTCAAAGGGGCGCGCGGCGTGGATACCGAGTTCTGGATAGAGCACGGTGAAGAGCTGGAGCAACGCTTCAACGCATGGGCGGCTAACTAAGCCGTCAACACCGGCTTCAGGCGCTGAAGCCGGATCAGCCTCTATACCTGGAGACCAGCATGTCAGAAGTCAGCCTGACGGCTCTCGATCATTCAACCGAAAAGGGTGCTTCGCTCAAGCAGCGACTGCTGCATGCCGAACGTACTTACCGTAAGCGATCCATTTTGTTGGTCGCTCCGCTTTTGATGTTTTTGTTAATCTGCTTTGTTTTCCCGATTGGCAACATACTTTGGAAGAGCGTCGACAACCCAGAGGTGGCCAGGGCGCTACCGTCAACTCTACTGGAACTCCGTGAATGGGATGGCAAGAGCCGTCCTGATGAGAAAGTTTATTCGGCGCTGGTCAGGGATTTGAAAGTGGCCAAGGCGGACGGGAAAATCCCGGGGTTGGTTAAACGTCTAGGCTATGAGGACGGCCGCTATCGCGCCTTGCTCACGCTGACGCTTAACAAATTGCCTGATGCCGACGCCGTATCCAAAGGCCGCGCTTTGATCGCCCAATCGACGATGTGGGCGGAGGCGAGTACCTGGAGGAGTATTCAGCGCGCGGGGCGCAATTTCACCAGCTATTACGTGCTAGCCGCCTTCGATCGCCAGGTTGATGTGGAAAGCGGTGACATTGTTGAGCTGCCCCAAGGTCAGGCGCTTTACCTGTCGGTAATGTTGCGAACATTGTGGATGGCCAGTGTGGTGACGTTGTTGTGCGTGCTGTTCGGCTACCCAGTGGCGTATTGGCTCGCTAAGCAACCTGGCAATCGGGCCAATCTGCTGCTAATCATGGTGTTGCTGCCGTTTTGGACGTCTTTGCTGGTACGCACGGCTGGCTGGATCGTGCTGCTGCAGAAAGGCGGTTTGATCAACAGTACGCTGGTCGGCCTAGGCTTTATTGACGAGCCGCTGCAACTGGTATTCAACAGGGTCGGGGTTTATATCTCCATGACCCACATACTTTTACCGTTCGTCATCCTACCTCTCTACGCGGTCATGAAGGGCATCTCTCCCAACTATGTCCGTGCCGCGGTTTCACTCGGAGCTCACCCGTTCCGGGCATTCTGGTCTGTATATGTGCCACAGACTTTCGCGGGTGTGACAGCAGGTGCGTTGCTGGTCTTCATCATGGCTATCGGTTACTACATCACGCCTGCGCTGTTAGGCGGACCAGGTGATCAGATGCTTAGTTACTTTGTCGCGTTTTACACCAACTCCACCATCAATTGGGGGATGGCCGCAGCTTTGGGTAGCCAGCTGCTGATCATCGTCCTCCTGCTTTATTGGGTGTATTCGCGCATTACCCGCTCAGCCAATCCAGGCCAACGCGCATGAGGTGTTTGATGAATCATCATTCCACACGGATCGAGCGAATCTGGTCGCCGATCTTTAGCGTATTCAGCCTTGGCATGCTGATCTTTCTGGTGGTCCCAATTTTGGTGATTGTGCCTCTATCATTCAATGAAGGGTCATTTCTCAGCTACCCGTTGAGCGGTTTCTCACTCCGCTGGTATGAAGAATTTCTTGGTTCTCAAGAATGGATGCGGGCACTGCGCAACAGCTTGATCATCGCGCCGGCAGCCACTTTACTGGCAACCGCGCTAGGTACTCTGGCGGCCGTTGGACTCGCCCGTGGTGAGTTTCGTGGCAAAGGGCTTGTCACGGCCGTCCTTATTTCGCCGATGATCGCTCCTTTGGTGATCGTCGCCGTAGCGCTCTACTTCTTTTTCGCTCAGATGAACCTTCTCAATAGCTATCTGGGCTTGGTCCTGGCTCATGCGGTGCTGGGGGTTCCTTTCGTGGTGATAACCGTGTCGGCAACATTGCAGGGTTACGACCGTAACCTTTCACGTGCTGCTGCAAGCCTTGGGGCACCTCCGTTTTTCGCGTTTCGCAAAGTGATGCTGCCCTTGATCGCGCCCGGTGTGATCAGCGGGGGGTTGTTTGCGTTCGCCACGTCCTTCGATGAAGTGGTGGTGACACTCTTTTTAGCCAGTCCCGCACAACGCACCTTACCGATGCAAATGTTTGGCGGAATTCGCGAGAACCTCAACCCGACTATCGCTGCGGCGGCGACCTTGATGATCGGTGCTTCTGCCTTACTGTTGCTCCTTATGGAGTGGTTGCGCCGTCGTAACGAAAAGCTCCGTGGCTCCAGTGCTATCTGATGTTTTCTTCCAACACATCCCCGTGGTGCTCATTGAGGTAAACGATGAAGGTCTTAGTCTCTGTAAAGCGCGTGATCGACTACAACGTGAAAGTTCGCGTAAAAGCGGATAACTCAGGCGTCGATCTCGCAAACGTTAAGATGTCGATGAACCCATTTTGCGAAATCGCTGTGGAAGAGGCTGTACGCCTGAAAGAGCAGGGAATCGCTACCGAGATCGTTGTCGTCTCCATCGGCACAACCAATGCACAGGAACAATTGCGAACGGCATTGGCTCTGGGGGCGGATCGTGCAGTCCTGGTCGAATCCGCCGCAGAGCTCAGCTCCCTGGCCGTAGCCAAGTTGCTCAATGCGGTTGTAACTAGAGAGCAGCCTCAGCTAGTGATTCTTGGCAAGCAGGCAATCGATAGCGACAACAACCAAACCGGCCAAATGCTAGCGGCGCTGACCGGTTATGGCCAAGGTACCTTTGCTTCGAAAGTTCAAGTCAGCGGCGACAGCGTTGTGGTGACGCGAGAGGTCGATGGGGGTGCCCAGACTGTATCCCTGAAGCTGCCCGCAATCGTCACGACCGACCTGCGCTTGAACGAGCCACGCTATGCGTCACTGCCCAATATTATGAAAGCCAAGAAGAAGCCGCTCGAGGTGCTGAAGCCTGAAGACTTGGGTGTATCAACCGTTTCCACAGTCACAACGCTTAAGGTCGAAGCACCAGCTGCACGTAGCGCCGGCATCAAGGTCAAGTCGGTAGCTGAGTTGGTCGACAAACTGAAGAATGAGGCGAAGGTAATCTAAATGAATATCCTCATAATCGCTGAACACGACAACGCAACATTGTCTCCGACCACGATGAACACTGTGGCGGCGGCGACTAAAATCGGCGAAGTCATTCATGTGCTGGTGGCTGGCCAGGGGATTGGTGAGTTGGCTGGAGCTGCTGCAAAAATTGCAGGCGTGACTAAGGTCCTGTCTGCTGACGATGCTGCCTACGCCCACCAGTTACCGGAAAACATTGCGTCTTTGGTGGTCGGTCTCACTCCGGGCTACAGCCATATAATGGCGGCGGCCACCTCTAACGGCAAAAACATCCTGCCGCGCGTTGCTGCATTGTTGGATGTCGATCAGATCTCCGAGATCATCTCGGTGGAGTCGCCTGACACCTTCAAGCGTCCGATCTATGCCGGTAACGCTATTGCTACTGTGCAATCCTCCGGCTCGGTGAAAGTGATTACAGTGCGTGCCACCGCATTCCACGCGGTTGCCAGTGAGGGTGGGGCAGCAGTAGTGGAAGCTGTCAGTGCAGTGCACGAAGGGAACAAATCGAGCTTTGTGAGTGAAGAACTGGCCAAGTCTGATCGTCCTGAACTGACCGCAGCAAAAATTGTAGTAGCCGGCGGCCGTGGTATGCAGAACGGCGATAACTTTAAACATCTGTACTCGCTTGCCGACAAGCTTGGCGCCGCAGTAGGGGCTTCTCGTGCGGCTGTAGACGCAGGGTTCGTGCCGAACGATATGCAGGTAGGTCAAACCGGCAAGATCGTTGCGCCGCAACTGTATATTGCTGTTGGTATTTCTGGTGCCATTCAGCATCTGGCTGGCATGAAAGATTCCAAGGTTATTGTCGCAATCAACAAGGACGAGGAAGCACCAATCTTCCAAATTGCTGATTACGGCTTGGTAGCCGATCTGTTTGATGCGGTTCCAGCGGTTCTTGCTGAGCTCGACTGAGTCCTCGCCGTTCACAAAAAAGGCCTGTTTAAAACCAGGCCTTTTTTGTAGCAAAACGGTTTATCCGTTGACCCATTTGCTCGTGTCGTCTAGTGCGCTGCCGAATCTTTCAACAATTGACCTCACTTCATCTGCATTGATTATCAGTGGAGGGCAAAAGGCAATAGCATCACCCATGTTGCGGGTGATCATGCCGTGAGCTAAAGCGCGTCCTGCAAGGTGGCGGCCTAGCGTGCCCGGTACATCCAAAGGAGCCTTGGTTGTACGATCGGCGACCAGCTCCACTGCGGCAATGAGCCCAGCTCCGCGAATCTCGCCTACCAGAGGATGGTCGCTGAAGCGCTGCAATTCTCGACGCAGAAGCTCGCCCATGCTCGCAGCATGGTCAACCAGGTTTTCTTCATCGATGATCTTCAAGTTTTCCAGCGCAACCGCGGCTGCGACAGGATGACCACCGCCGGTGAAACCATGACCCAAGGCGCCGAAGGACTTGGTTTGGTCAGCGATGCCTTGATAAACCCTGTCATTGAGGAGGATTGCAGAGATAGGCAAATACGACGAGGACAGCTGTTTGGACAAAATCATGATGTCCGGTTTGATGCTAAATGTCTGGCTGCCAAACATGTTGCCGGTACGTCCAAATCCACAGATCACCTCATCGGCGACTATAAGAATGTCGTGTTTGCGGCATACGTTCTGGATTTTTTCCCAGTAAGTCCGTGGCGGCACAATCACGCCACCGGCGCCCATTAAGGGTTCACCTACAAAAGCCGCGATAGTTTCAGGGCCTTCCCTCAGGATCAGCGTATCCAGCTCCAAGGCCAAGCGATCGGCAAATTGTTCCTCGCTTTCATTAGGCAGCGCGTGACGATAGTGGTGAGGACAACCCACATGCAAGAAGCCCGGTAAAGGCACATCGAAGCCACGCTGGTTAGCTGGCAGACCGGTAAGGCTTGCACTGGCGAGAGTAATGCCATGGTACCCGCCAATGCGGCTTATGAGTTTTTTGCGACCTGGCTTGCCTAACGAGTTATTGAGATACCAGAGCAGCTTGATCACGGTGTCGTTGGCTTCAGACCCGGAGTTGGTGAAAAACACCTTACTCATGGGCACAGGAGCCATGTTGATCAGTCTCTCTGCCAGTTCAATACTCGGCGCGTGAGCCTTGTGTCCGAACAGGTGGTAGAAGGGCAACGTCGACATCTGCTTTTCAGCAGCCGCCACCAAACGTTTATTACTGAAGCCCAATGCTGTGCTCCACAGTCCGGCCATGGCTTCGAGGTAACGATTGCCATGCTCATCAATCACAAACACCCCATCGCCTCGCTCGATTACCAACGGCCCCTGCTCCTCATGAGCTCGGGCATTTGTGTAGGGGTGCAGCTGGTGACGCATGTCTTTATCGGCAAGTGACGAACGTGTTGTGCTCATGATGATCTCGCTATGGGATGGGACCGCGTAGCTGATCATAATGCATGATGCATCATGTTGTGTAGCTGGTTTTTTCGCCATAAAAGGGTGATGATGTCTGCTGTGCTGCCGGCCGGCTCGTCCATGCCCGGCTAGAGCCTTCATAATTCGGATTTGATATGAGCTACCCAATCGGCGGAATAAATCATGCATATCTCGGTACCAGCGTCTATACGTCGCTGCGGGAAGCGCTGGTCACAGGCAAGCTCAAACCCGATGACAAACTTCGTATTCGTGACTTGGCGACTCAGTTGGGCACCAGCGTCACGCCTGTGAGGGACGCGATTCTTCAGCTTGCCAAAGAGCAAGCGCTTGTCATGAAAACCCCCAAAGATATTCGTGTTCCAATCCTGACGGTCCAGCAGTATCTGGAGATTCATTCAGTGCGCTTGGCGCTGGAGGGATTGGCTGCTCAGACGGCGGCCTCAATGGTCACCGACGAGGATTTGGAGCGCATTGAATCAAATATCAATGCCAACCTAGATGCTATTCATCGTGCAGATATGGGAGAAGCGTTGAGTCTCAATCAAAGCTTTCACTTCTTTTTCGCAGACATCGCGCAGATGCCACTAATGAGAGGCTTCCTGGACAGCCTGTGGATGCGCACCGGGCCGCTCCTTGCTCTGGCATACAATCGTTTCTCTGAGAAGATTGCGATTGAGCACCATTGGGAAGTACTGGCCGCATTGAAGATTCGAGATGGCGCCGCCGCTAGGCAAGCGATCTGCGAGGACATTATCGACGGTCATGACATGCTGCTCGAATACATCAAAAGCAGGTAGTTGCCCCTGTTCAGCTGATTCGCATGGCGTCCTCTAGAGGAGTGAAAGTGGCGCGGCCAGCCTACGATGTTGAGCTAAGGTTGCTTCCATCGGTCCGCTCGTAGCGCACAGAAATGGGGTAACCGCTTTCGGCCCAAAGCGCTTAGCCACACCGGCTGCTTTCGACCCTAAGCTGACTGTGGCGACAGGTGGAAGTCGGTCCCGAACAGACATTCAAGAGGGGACATCATTGGGATAGCTACGAAGCACCTCATAGGTCAATCCAGCCTCAAAATATGAGGCTCTCCATTCGAGAGATCCTGCATGTGACTCGCACAGCAAGCGAGCGATACATCCAGCTTCACCCATTGAAATCTCTTCCACTTCCGCGATATCTCCAGGAGCCGCCTCCCGGGAGTTCAACCAATCAGAGAGCACTACCTTTGCTTGGTCAACATCGATCAGCTTTACGATGTCGCCTTTGGAAAGTGTCATGACGTCTCGCCTAAACTTGTGCCGGTATCTGGTTTGTAAACGCGCTTGGAGATTTGCGAAAGGGCTGCTCCTGGCCGAAAGCGGTCAGTCATTCGACCGCTTAGATCGCGGCGATTAAGCTGGCACCTAATCACCTGCATGGAACAACGTATGACAGAGGTTTATCAAGGAAGCTGCCTGTGCGCAGCCGTGGTTTATGAGCTGCTCGGCCCGCCAAAAGCAGTCAGCCACTGTTACTGCAGCCAATGTCGCAAAGCGCATGGCGCAGCATTCGCTTCGTACGGCAGCGTACCGCGCGGCGCGCTGCAAATACTTCGCGGTTCTTCATGGGTCAGAACCCACGCTTCCTCTGAGATTGCATCACGGGAGTTCTGCGGGCAATGTGGTTCAACCTTGTTTTGGTCGCGATCACAAGGCGAGTTCGCCGACTGGATTTCGATAGCGCTAGGCACGCTTGATACCTCTTTCATGCCTCAAACGCAGAAGCACGTTCATATCGAATCTGCAGCTCCTTGGTGGCCGTCATCCAGCCCATGCCCGCCGGTCAGCTGACCACGTTGGGTCGAAAGCGGTCAGGCGCGACCAACCGCCTTGATAGCTCTACGAAGAACCGCACTTACAGAACCCGCCCCAGATCACGTCCGGCAAAAGCACCAGCCCAAAGGTTCGTGCGAGTCGCCGAAGGGTGCACCCATAAAAGGAGAGCGTCAGTCTGGCTTGCTGAGACTTCTCCAGATGCACCGGTGTACCGCAACGATGCGGCGACGCGATGGCCTGTAGTCGTGGTGAGGGTTATTTCCTAGCAGCGCCGCGGTCCCTGGCCAGAGTCCGACGCAAGCGGAAGTTATCCAGCCCCAGCGAGATGAGTAGCACGACACTCAGCACCGAAAACGCGTCGTCGCCCAGATAATGCAAGATTGC
Source organism: Pseudomonas lutea (assembly GCF_000759445.1). Taxonomy (NCBI): domain Bacteria; kingdom Pseudomonadati; phylum Pseudomonadota; class Gammaproteobacteria; order Pseudomonadales; family Pseudomonadaceae; genus Pseudomonas; species Pseudomonas lutea. The sequence goes on along the minus strand of NZ_JRMB01000002.1, from coordinate 103,786 downwards.
CCAGGCGAGCATCGAGAGGCCAAGTGCGCAGATCAACAGCAGGAAAGAATCTTTCATGCGGTGTGCTGCCAGTGTCGATACAGCATCTTCCCTGGGTGGTTCGACGTGTAGAGGCCCGGGTGCCGCTGAATGCAGGTCCGCATCCACTCTCGGTCCAGCTGGTTGCGCGTCAGCAACAACATGACGTCAGACATCGACGTGCCGTTGGCAAGTACGCGTCCTGTCGCCACTGCGATGCTGCCAACAACAGCGCCCGCGTAGAAAGCGGCCGAGCAGGCGCCGACTACGGCGAGCTTTTCCAGCCGCGTGCCCGCACCAACGATTTCCATAAGGGTGACCCTGGAACCGAACTTGTCGATCTGGGTGGCCAGGGCCGTGGCAGTCGCAAGCGCAGTGGTTGCGTTGGCGAAAAGCGTTTCGGGGGCGGCAAGCCCGAGAGCATCCATGTTTTCTTTGAAGTACTGGTAAAACTCAGACATCTTTTGTCGTCCCTGGCAAAGTGGTCTGCACAACCCGTAGACGGCCCAGGTGCGCAGGGTTGGCATCGTAGCCACCCGGAATGGGCTTGTCCAAAAAACCCTTTGCGACCTGGGTAGCTTTTTGCCGGGTGGAAGAGCTATCGACCCATGGCCCCTTGTGCGTCGAACGGAGGCAAGACTCACTCATAGGCTTGGGCACAGGGTCGGAGAGGCCCTTATCGAAAAACCGCACCAAGGGTGTGCGAATGCGCGTCAAACACTGGGGTCACCAGCCGTCACTGCTCCTGCCCGTACGACGGCTCACAGCGTATAAGACACACCCACCTGAACGGTGCGGGGCTCTCCAGGGTAGGCGTACACATTGCCGAACGCGCCTTCTTCAAAATCCCGATCGAACAGATTTTTCACGTCAAGATTCAGCCTGATCTTGTCATTGACCTTGTAGTAGCTCAGTAGATCGGCGACGGCGTAACTGCCCATGCTGAATGCCGTGTTGGCGGTCTGTCCGGCACGCTCATCGACGTATTTCGCACCTACACCCAGGCCAAGCCCTTTCAGTTCGCCATCCTGAAACTCGTACATGTTGAGCAGGCTGAAACTGTTCTTCGGGATGTTCAACAAACGCGTGCCGGATTGCAGCACGTTGTCCTTGGTCACTTCAGCGTCGACGTAGGCGTAACCGCCGATGACTCGCCACTGGGGTGTGACATTGCCGGCGACGTTGATGTCCAGGCCCCGACTGCGCACTTCGCCTGCCGCAACGCTGAAGGTTGAGTCGACCGGGTCTGTGGTCAGCACGTTGCGCTTTTCGATTTGATAGATCGCGGCATCGACGCTGAGCTGGCGATCCAGCGCTTCCCATTTGACGCCGATCTCATAGGACTTGCCCTTTTCCGGCTCAAAGCCGCCGCCTTGACGACTCGCACCGGTGTTGGGCTTGAACGAGCGAGCGGTGTCGGCATAGACCGCGACAGTGTCAGTCAGGTCGTAGCTCAGGCCCACGCGTGGTGTCACCGCGTTGTCGCTCGCCTCCCAGCTTTTCCCGCCCGGCACGTAAGTGTCGTAGTCGTGCTCGAAACGCTCAAATCTAGCGCTGCCCAACAACCTCAAGCGATCAGTGAGCGCTACTTGATCCTGCACAAAGGCCGCGTAGGTCTTGAGGTTTTCCTTGTCGTGGGTGGGCGTGCGGGTCAAGGCAGGTCGCGGCTGACCGTACACCGGATTGAAGATGTCGATTGGATACGCACTGACGGCACCGCTGGAACGTTGAATGATGGAGGTGTAATCGTAATTTTCGACCTCCACGCCGGTCAGCAAGGTGTGGTCCAGGCCCATCGTCGAGAAGTGGCCGGTCAGGTTCAGCTGGGTATCCTTATCCGTCCACTCAAGCTTGCGGTAGTTGAAATTGCGGCCCAGGGTGCGGCCGTCGTCAGCCACGCCGTTGGCTTCTATCGCGTTGCCTTGCAAGCTGCCGTCCAGCCACTGGAAACCGCCGGCCAGTGTCCAGTTTTCATTGAGCAGATGCTCGAAACGTAATTGAGCCATGTTGTTGTCGTTGTGCAACTTGCCGGCGTCTTTCTCGCCAAAGAAAGTGTCCCGGGAGGCCGTACCGATCTGCTTGGCGTAACGCGTCACGCCGCGATCCAGCGGGTGATTGTTACGCATGAAATCCCCCTCGAAAACGACCTTGGTGTCATCGGATGCTTGCCAGCTCAGGACGGGGGTAACTCCGTACCGCTCGGTTTCAACGTGATCCCTGAATGTGTCTCCTCCTTCGCCTATGACGTTCAGTCGGTACGCCAGACGACCTTCATCGTCCAGCGGGCCAGAGGCGTCCAGGGTGCCGCGTTTCATGCCCTGATCATCGAGCTGACTGCCCAGGGTCACGGTGCGTTCGGCAGTGGGCTGTTTGGATACGACGTTGAACGTGCCGCCCGGATCGCCACGGCCGTATAAAGTCGTGGCCGGGCCGCGAATGACCTCAAGACGCTCGATGCTGTTGGCGTCCGGCATATTCGGGTAGCCCCGGTTGATCGGGAACCCGTTGCGATAGAACTCGCCCGTGGTGAAGCCACGTACGGTAAAGGTGGTGAGGCCTTGTCCGCCAAAATTGTTGGCCCGCCCCACACCGCCTGCGTAGTCCAGCGCATCCTGCAGGCGCGTCGCACCCAGATCGTCAACGACGTCCCTGGAAACGACGCTGATCGACTGGGCGGTTTCATGGATCGAGGTATCGGTGCGGGTGACACTGGCTGAACGAGTGGCGTGATATCCGTTCACCGGGCCGAAGGCCGACTCATAATCTGCGGTACCGACAATGTCTGTCGCCTCCAATTCCAGGCTGTGGGGCAGGGCGGGGATCTCTTCAGCCCACGAAGAAGGCGAGCAAGCCTGGAGCACACAAAGGGACAGCAACGTACGACGCATCGAGGGGAGCCTTAGCTGGAAGAAAGACGTGTTGGCGTCCATGCCAAAGGGCGCGAATGATATTTGATATGTAACAGTAATGATATGTATTGCTATTCGTGACGCTGCAATCCGTACGACAAAGCGGGCAAGGCGCTGGATTCGCCGCGCCGCGTGCATCGGGCCCCTATTTCACCGGCAGGGCATTGCTACCGCTGCGCCTGTTGTCGCTCGACTTGTCGGGTCACAATGACGAGCCCAACATCGCGACTGAATGTCGAGAGTGCCGGGCGTGCTTGATGCACCTTTACTGCGTCATACGCACCAGGACGTTCAGATCGAATTCCTCGAGACCAGACCGGTCTCATTCGCAACCCGCGCTGCTGCGTCAACAAGATCGGCGAGGCGTGCCGACCCAGCCGGTACAATCCCCTGTCACTGCCCACCCGGAGCCTGTGCTTCCAATGTCGTTGTTCACTCGCTTGACTGCTTTTTCCACCCAGAGCGGCAGGGCGGTCGGCCTTGTCTGGGAGACTTCCCGCCCCCTGTTCAGCGGCTTGATCGTGGCGACGCTGATTGCCGGCATTTTGCCCGCACTTGCCGCCTGGATCGGCCAGCGGATTGTCGATGCCGTGGTTCAGGCGATGCAGATCCATGCGACTGGAAGCCAGGCGCCGGTTTGGCCTGTCCTGCGTTACGTGTTGGCGGAGGCGGGCGCGTTGGCGTTGCTGGCCGCGGCGCAACGGGCGCTTTCGATGCAACAAGCGCTGCTGCGGGTGCAGCTGGGCCAGAAGGTCAACCTGATGATCCTGGAAAAGGCCCAGACCCTTTCGCTGCTGCAGTTCGAGGACTCGGCCTTTTACGACAAGCTGGTGCGCGTGCGCCGCGATGCGTCCACCCGGCCACTGGGCCTGGTTACCAAAGGCCTGGGCCTCGCGCAAAACCTTATTTCGCTGGCCAGCTTTGCAGTGTTACTGGTGCATTTTTCCCCTTGGGCGCTGCTGATTCTGGTGCTCGGCGCGCTGCCGGTGTTCTTCGCCGAGACGCACTTTTCCGGTAATGCCTTTCGCCTGTTTCAGCGTCGCGCTCCGGAAACCCGCCAGCAAAATTACCTGGAAGCATTGCTGTCCCAGGAGGCTCACACCAAGGAAGTGAAGCTCTTCGGCATGGCGCCGTTGTTGCTGCAGCGCTACCGCGACAATTTCACGCGCCTGTACGCCGAAGACCGCCGGCTCACCGTGCGCCGTGATGGCTGGGGCTTTGCCCTCGGGTTATTGGGCACCGCCGCGTTCTATGTGGCGTACGCCTGGGTGGTGCTGGACACCGTTCGCGGCCAGACCACTCTGGGGCAGATGACCATGTACCTGGTGCTGTTCAAGCAAGGACAGGTCGCCATCACTGCCAGCCTCAGCGCGATTGCCGGTTTGTACGAGGACGGCCTGTACCTGTCCGACCTCTACGAGTACCTGGAGGTGCCGGTGGCGCCTGGCCGAGGCACGCTTAAGGCCGGAGCGCGCCCGGGCGACGGTCTGCGCTGCGAGCGGCTGGGGTTTCGCTACCCGGGTGCCGCGCAGCCCACGCTGAGCAACATCAGCCTGCACTTGAAGCAGGGCATGAGCCTGGCCCTGGTGGGCGAAAACGGCTCGGGCAAAACCACACTGATCAAACTGCTGACCCGGCTCTATACGCCTGACGAGGGCCGGATCCTGCTGGACGGTAGCGATTTGCAGGACTGGGACGAGCAGGCCTTGCACCAGCGCATCGGGGTAATCTTTCAGGACTACATCCGTTACCAGATGACGGTCGGCGAAAACCTTGGAGTGGGTGACGTCGCAGCGTTCGATGACCAGGCCCGTTGGCGCGATGCGGCCACTCAAGGGATCGCCGCCGAATTCATCGAGCGCTTGAGCAACGGCTACTACACGCAGTTGGGACGCTGGTTTGTCGGCGGCCAGGAACTGTCCGGCGGGCAATGGCAAAAACTGGCGCTGTCACGGGCCTACATGCGCCGTGAGGCCGATCTGCTGATTCTGGATGAACCGACGGCCGCCCTCGACGCTGCGGCGGAGGCTGCCGTATTCGAGCGCTTCCGCACGTACGCCGAAGGGCGCATGACGTTGCTGATCTCTCACCGATTTTCCAGCGTACGCAACGCTGATCACATCATCGTGCTGGATCAGGGCCGGATTCTGGAAGAAGGCACTCACGAGCAACTGATGGCTGGGGGCGGGCGGTACGCCAGCCTGTTCAACATCCAGGCGCACGGGTATCGGTAATTGCCCCGACGACCCACTGCCGGGGCAACACTCGTTTGCCGCTGTCAGGTCACTTCGCGAGCAATACCGACGAATCGAAGCCCATCCGCAAGTTGCCCCAATGACGACCGTCAAAAAAGAACGGTACGTCAATTTCGGTCATGATTTCCCCGGTGTCGCGCAGGTAGGTCTGCAGCAGGAAGCGCTGGGTATTGCCTGCGGCGCGCAGGCCGACCGGGTCGGCGAACATGCGCTTGTTGCGGCACACCGGCAGGTCGATGGTGCGGTCACCGGTGGGCGGTTTCGAGACCCAGCTGTTGTTGACCGGGCAATAGCCCCGGTTGTCGACGATGAAGGAGACCTTGCCACCCTTGGTGCCTTTGGTCAGTGCGTCAATTTCTTCCTGGCACACTTTCGCGAAGCGCTCGCTGTAGCTGGTGACGTACTGTTTCGGGTCAGTGTTCGGTATCGGCTTGTAGTTTTGGTCAAACAGGTTCAGGCCTTCACGCTGCAGCTCTGCCAGGCGTTGCTGGAGAGTGTCGCGGCATTTCCCCGCCCGGGTGACCGCCGCATCAAGGGCGCCGTGACCCAGCACGAAACTGCCAAGCATCGCCTGTACGCGCTCGGCGACGCCCAGCAAATCGCGCGTAGCGGTTGCGGAATGCTGCATGCGCTGATCGATCGACTGGCTGTCGGCATAGATTTGCGCGACCCGCTCGTTGATTCCGCTGTTGCTCACGGCGAAGTTCTCGACGTGCTCTGCAATGCCCGCCAGCTTGCCGCTGGTGGCCTCGAAATCAATGATCATGCTCTCGAAGTGGCCGGAAGCCCGCTCCACGATCGTGCGGGTTTCGCGCGCGCTATGGCTGATGTGCGAGGTCTGTTCGTGAGTGGACGTGACTTCCAGCAACATCGCGTCGATGTCCCGGGAAATATCATCGGTGGCCGTGCTGACGTTTTGCGCCAGCGTGCGCACCTCGTCGGCAACCACCGCAAATCCGCGTCCGCTCTCACCCGCGCGTGCGGCTTCGATGGCAGCGTTGAGAGCCAGCAAATTGGTCTGCGAGGAGATTTTCTGAATCAGACCAACGATGGACTTGATGCTCGAAGAGCGCTGTGTCAAAGCGGCGACCAGGGTGCTGAATTCGTTGAGGCTGTTGGAGATCTCGCTAATTTTGCCGGTGACTTCCAGCAGCTCGGCGTACGAGTTGCGGGCCATGTCGAGGTTCTGCGCCGTCGTGCTGGTAATGCCCTGAGTCTGCTGTGAGACCTCGTGAATATTACCCACCGCCATATTGCTTTGCTCCATCACTTCTTTGGCAAAACGTGCCTGATGGGTGGCGCTGTCGCTGGAATCGCTGATGTTTTTCAGGGAGCGCGCCGACTCGACGGCAATCTGCACCGTGAGCGCCTGGATCTCGCTGATGGTCTCCCGCTGTCTGGCGAGGAAGCGGTTGCACGTGCTCGCCAGCACCCGGATTTCATCGTGGGTGAGCAGCGGCAGGTCCTTGGACAAATCGCCCTTGCCGTTGGCAATGTCTTCCAGGGCGTGGGTCATCAGCGTGACCGGGCGCACGATCAGGTGACGGAAATACCACACCATGAAGCTGATCATGGCGAAGGTAAACAGCGTACTGAACAGAATGGCGTTGCCAAGACTGTCCAGGCTGCTCTCGATGCCCTGCACCACAGTCGCATCCAGTGAGGTACTGCTGAGCTTCGCAAGGATGTCCGTACGCGTGCTCACGGCGCGCCAATACACACCGCCGCTGACCGCGACGAGCAGGAAGAGGCTCGAGAGTTTTTTGGTCAGGGTGTTGAAAAACTGCAGCTCGATTGACTCGTATAGCTCCTTGAACATCCGCATTCCAACGGTTCCCCTCTTGGTTAAACACTGATCCCTAATGGATAGTGTTCGACCTGAAACAGGAAAGCTTTAACGAATGCTGGCCAGGTTGGCTGATCTGGATCTCAAACCTCTCCGCGTTGCCGCTTTCAAAGAAGCCAAACGCCTTAGTTGCAAATACCTCATGGTCGCCTGGCCGTTGTCGGTTAATATTTTCTGAGTGTTCGCCGCACATTTTAAGAAAATCTTGGCGCGGTTAAGAAAATCCAGCCATAGAGAGGGGGAGATATGGGAAATCTAGTGGGTTACGCCCATCTGATCAAGGCGATGGAGCTGGAGGTTATAGGGGTAAAGAAGCCTGCACTCGTTCAACCCGTCACCCGCATTGAGCAGATCACCGGCGCGCTCGCAGTTCCGCCGGCGGTCGCACCGGACGCTGGTGATTACCTCGCCCACATTGTCTTTGCGCTTAAACATGAGGGCGTCAATCTTTCTAGTTGGCCCAGGCTGGAAATGCCAAGAGGCTAAAGTTGAAAGACGTTTAAGCCATCCTCGGAGACCCTGTTCCCATGCTTGAAATCAATTCCCGCACCAAGGTCCTGACCTTCGATTGCTACGGCACACTGGTGCAGTGGCACCGAGCCGTCCGCCACGCTGCCGCCGCCATCCTCCAGCGGCATCTCGCGGCCGAGGCCCCGGATCAAAGCAGCTCGGCCCTCGCGGTCCGGCTGCGTGAGCGCGCGGTTGAGCTTCAACAGCAATCAGGTTTTCTGGACTATGAGGCGGTGCTTGAAGCGAGCCTGCGCGAAGCGTTGGGTGAAAACGGCTTTGAGGCCGATGCCCAAGACCTTGAAATCCTCCTGGCCACTCTGGGGAAGATCGCGCCGCACCCCGAGGTGCCTGAGGTGCTTGCCCGGTTGCGCCAGCATTACCGGATCGCCGTGATCAGCAACACCAGCGACGCATTAATTGGCGGCACCATCGCCGCGATTGGGACCCCCATCGATTTTGTCATCACTGCTCAGCAGGCACGCGTCTACAAGCCCGATCACCGTCTGTTCGAGCATTCTCACGCCGTGATGGGGGTTACGCGGGATGAAACGATCCACGTCGCCATGGGCCAGTTCTCTGACCTGAAGGTATGCCAGGAACTGGGCATTCGGTCGGTCTGGATTGACCGTGAAGGTGAACCTCTCGACCCGGCCTGGCACCCGGATGCGGTGTTGAAAGACCTCTCCGGGCTGCCGCAATTGCTGATGCCGACGTTGGGGTAACGCCAGGCGCCTATGGCTTCACCGCAGCAGGCGGAAGGTCTCGCGCACGTGCTCGGTGAGTACCGTCGGGTTTTCGAGAGCGGCGAAATGGCCGCCGCTCTCGGCTTCGGCGAAGAACCTCAGATCATCGAACCGCGCGTGCGCCAAACGCTTGGAAAGGCGAAGCAGCTCGCCGGGAAACATGCTCACACCCGCAGCCGTGGGCTGAGGCGGGGCCGGACCGCGGGTCTGCATTTCACGGATGCTTTCCCAGTAGAAACGCACCGAGCTGGGGCCTGCGTTGGGCAGCCAGTACAGCATGATGTCGTCGATCAACGCGTTGATGTCGATCACCTGCTCCGGTTGCCCGGAGCTGTCGGAGGCGTCCTGAAACAACGCGTAGATCCACGCCGCAAGACCGACCGGCGAATCGGCCAGCGCAAAGCCGATCGACTGCGGACGGGTGCTCTGGACTTTCATGTAGCCGGACAGCTCGCGCTCATAGCGTTGAGCGTCGGCCAGCATGCGCTGTTCCTCAGGCGTGGCGTCAGTGATTTCAGCGTCGGTGGGCTGGTACATCACCATGTTCAGATGAATGCCCACCAGGCCTGGCGGGCTCATGTGACCCAACGCCGTCGTCACGGCCGCGCCCCAGTCACCGCCCTGGGCAGCCCAGCGGTCGCCATAGCCTAGGCGTTTCATCAATTGAACCCAGGCGGCAGCGGTCTTGCCCACGCCCCAGCCCGGTGAGCGTGGTTTGTCACTGAAACCAAAACCCGGCAGGGCCGGAATCACCAGATGGAACGCGTCGCTGGCCTGCCCGCCGTGGGCGGTGGGGTCGGTGAGCGGGCCGATCATCGCATTGAACTCCAGGAGGGAGCCGGGCCAGCCATGGGTCATCAGCAAGGGGAGGGCGTCAGCATGGGGCGAACGGATGTGCAGAAAGTGAATGCCCAGCCCGTCGATTTCGGTCCGGCTGCTGTTCCACTGATTGAGCCGGGTTTCAGTGGCGCGCCAGTCGTAATTGTTCTGCCAGTGCTCGACCAGCGCGCGCACTCGCTCAAGCTGCGGGCCCTGGCTGATGTCGGAGACGGTCTCCGCGTCAGGCCAGCGGGTCTGGGCCAGGCGTACGGCAAGGTCGTCGAGTTGTGCTTGCGGGATGTGGATGGGGAAGGGCTGAATGCGGTCGGTCATCATCGGTTTCCTTGCACATGAATACGGGCCAGGGTGTCGCGCACGGATGCCCATTCACGTTGGCCGTAACGGTCGTTGTCAAGCTCGAGCAGCTTGCCGCGGCCGCTCATCATGTCTCGTAGATACTGCATGCCTTGCCAGGCAGGAAAAGGCTTGTCGCTTGCGGGTGTGAGCGCACGCACCACGGAGATGATCACCGACAACGCAGCGAGATTGCCCGGACGCAAGGTGCGGTAGGGTTGGCCTGTCAGCTCGGCCAGGGTGTTGGCGATCTGCGCGGGCGACACGCTGTTGCCGGCAATGCGCAAGAAACGCGGCGTGTCAGGGTCCAGGGCGGCGTCGGCTGTGAAGGCCGCGACGTCGTCCTTGGCCGTGAAGTCCAGCGCTTGCTGCGCGTCGCCGAAGTGCAGCACCCGGCGCCCGGGCAATACGATGGGGGCATCGCCTTCCAGCAACTCCAGAAAACCGCCGTTGAGGATGGAAGTCGCGGCGATGTCGGCGTGGTCGAGTCGTGCAGCGAATTGCCTGCGAAGGTCCATGTTGCGGTTGTCGCCGGGGCGGGTACGGGTGTAGTCGAGCGAGTAATCCGACGGAATGAACCGCGGGACTCCGGCGGCGACGGCGGCCTCCAACAGCGCGGTCTGTTGCTTGATGATGACCGTCTCCAGACCATTGAGCGTGGAGACCACACAACCCGAGCCGGCGACGGCACGGCGCAGGCCGTGAGCATCATCCAGTGAAACTGGAATGATCACGGTATGGTTGCCTTGCAATCCTTCCAGTCGCGCCGGCTCAGTGTCGGGCCGAACCAGTGCGATGATGCGGGCGCCGCGCGTGGCCAACGCCTGCACGACACGCTGGCCGAGATCGCCCGTAGCGCCGGCAACCACGATGGGTAACTCAGTGGTGTGATTCAAGGCGCGCTCTCATGATCGGAATGAAGGGACGGAAACGGCGTTTGCCGAGCCGATTTAACTGAACGTTACCGTTTAGTTGACGAACAAACAAGGCGGCTGTAAGTTGCCGGCCATGACCACAATCAAGACTCCATCCAAAGGCGGCAGGCCCCGGCAGAGCGAAGCGGGGGAGGTCGAGCGCAGGTTGCTGGATGCGGCCCTGCAGCGCTTTCTGGCCTGCGGTCTCGACGGCACGTCATGTGAGGACATCGCCCGCACGGCAGGTGCGAGCAAGGCCACCCTTTATGCGCGCTATGCCAATAAAGAGGCGCTGTTTGAGGCGGTGGTGCAGCGCCATGTCGCCACATTGCAGGTCCCTTCCGAGACCACGCCTTCGCTCGCGCTGCAAGACCGTCTGCGACACGTGGGCCGCGGCATTCTGGAACATGCGCTGCAACCCCGGACGCTGGCCATGATGCGCCTGGTGATCGCCACGTCTACCCGCGCCCCGTCGCTGGCCGCCGAGGTGAACCGCCTGGGCTGGGAAGGCGGGTTCTTGCGTGTGCATTCGGCCATTCTCGCAGGCCCGGACCAGCCGTCCGACCCTGACGGGCTGGCCCGTCAGTTCATCGATCTGGTATTCGCCCCGCATCAGCTTCGGGCATTGCTGGGCGAGGACCGCGAGCAGTTGGTCCGGGCCATTCCCGAGCGTGTGGAGTGGGGCCTCAAGATGGTCAACGCCGCAGACCTGTTGCGCTGACTGGGCTCTCCCGATTACTTGCGGCGCAACGCACCCCCCCAAAAAAAATAACCGGTGAAGTTCTCATCGAACGTGTGATGCCGTCCGTTCTGCATTCGTCTTGAATGCTAGCCCCTGCTGCCGTCGGGGAAACAATGACAAGGTCCGCCATGCAAACGCTGTTGAACGAGATCCTCGACGAAGTGCGTCCCCTGATCGGCCAGGGCAAAGTAGCCGATTACATTCCCGCGCTGGCCGACGTGCCAGCCGAACAGTTGGGCATTGCGGTGTACGGCAACGATGGCACCTTTTATTGCGCGGGTGACGCTCAGGTGCCGTTTTCAGTGCAGAGCATTTCCAAGGTGTTCAGCCTGGTTCAGGCGATTGGCCACTCCGGCGAGGCCATCTGGCAGCGCTTGGGTCATGAGCCCTCGGGGCAGCCGTTCAATTCGCTGGTGCAGCTGGAATTCGAGCGCGGGCGCCCGCGCAATCCCTTTATCAATGCCGGCGCGTTGGTGATCTGCGACATCAACCAGTCGCGTTTCGCCGCGCCGACCTTGTCGATGCGTGACTTCGCCCGGCGCCTGTCGGGCAACCCGCAGGTGATGATCGATGCCCGTGTGGCCGATTCGGAATATCAATTCCGCGCGCGCAACGCGGCCATGGCGTACCTGATGCAATCGTTCGGCAATTTCCATAACGAGGTCGAAACCGTGCTGCGCAGCTACTTCAGCTATTGCGCGCTGAAAATGAGCTGTCTGGATCTGGCCCGGGCGTTCTGCTTCCTGGCCAACGATGGCTTCTGCAAGCACAGCGGCGAGCAAATCCTCACCCGGCGGCAGACCCAACAAGTGAATTCGATCATGGCCACCAGCGGTCTGTACGACGAGGCCGGAAATTTCGCCTACCGCGTCGGTTTGCCCGGCAAGAGCGGCGTCGGGGGAGGGATCGTGGCGATCGTGCCGGGGCAGTTCACGGTGTGCGTGTGGTCGCCTGAGCTAAATGCCGCAGGCAACTCCCTCGCCGGGATGGCGGCGCTGGAGCGGCTGAGCTCGCGGATTGGCTGGTCGGTCTTTTGATCCGGGCGTGAACCCGCCGCGCTTGCGTGGTGCCTGCGCACCCTTCGCGGGCAAGCGGGCTCCTACAATGGGTGGTGCTGTCCAGCCGGGCAGGCGGTGTCCCCGCTCAGATCGACAGCGCCATAAAGTGATTTTCAAGAAACTCCACGCAGGCGCGCAGTTTGCCCGAGTGGGCCAGGCGCGTGGGGTACACCGCCCAGACATTTGCATTCTGGTGGTAGCCGGGCAGCACCTGGACCAGCTTTCCCTGTTCCAGCAGCGGCTTGGCGTCCCACATCGAACGCAAGACGATGCCTCGGCCATCCAGCGCCCATTGCAGCACGATTTCCCCACTGTTGGACGACAGCGGCCCGCGCACTTTTACCGTTTCATGGGCGCCATCGCGTTCCAGTGACCACACGCCGAAGGCGTTGTCGCGCTCCTTGATGACCAGACAATCATGATGCTCCAGGTCCACAAGCGATTGCGGGGTACCTCTGCGTTCAAGGTAGCCGGGCGCCGCGCACAAGATGCGCCGGTTCCGGACCAGTTGGCGGCCGATGTGCTGTCCGGGCAGGTCGTCGCCCACGCGGATCTCCAGGTCGAAGCCTTCGCTGACGATGTCCACTACCCGATCAAACAGGTCCAGACGGATCTCCAGCTCGGGATAACGTTCGGCCAGCATCGATACCGCCGGGGCCACGTGGTTCCGACCGAAACCGAAGCTGCTGCACAGATGCAGCCGGCCCCGAGGCGTCTGGTGAGCGTCGCCCAACTCGTCGGCCATGCCCTGGAAGTCTTCAAGAATGCGCATGGCCCAGACCTTCACACGCTCACCGTCATCGGTCAGGCTCACGCGGCGGCTGGTACGGTGCAGCAGGCGAGTGCCCAGCGTGCTTTCGAGGATCTGGATGCGCTTGGTGACGTAGGCGGCCGACAGTCCCAGCTCATCGGCGGCGCTGGCAAAACCGGATTTTCGGATCACGGTGAGGAATACCCGCAGATCCTCGGGAAGCGGCGTCGAGCCTTTCATGAGCGTCATCGTGAGTGAAACGGGTGGCCAAAGGGGCGATCAGAATAGCACCGTGTCGACGCACCTGAGCCCCGCTGTTCCAGTGTGGGCTCAGCCGGGCACGTGCGATTGGCTACCTCCAGGAATGCCACTCGGCGAACGCGCCGACAGCAGCTCGGGGAAAAAATCTTCAACCGCTTCGAGCAGGCGTTCGGGCGCTTCTTCGGCGATGTAATGACCTGACGGCAGCGCGTAACCGCGCACATCGCTCGCGACCTTTTGCCATTCCTTCAGAGGCTCGAAGCAGCGGCCAACCACGCCATCGGCGCCCCACAGGGCAAGCAGCGGCATCTCAAGACGGCGCCCGGCGGCAATATCCGCGCGGTCGTGCTCCAGATCCAGACCGGCGGAGGCGCGGTAATCCTCACAAATTCCCCGGGCGCTGCCAGGCAATTGCAGGCACCGCACATATTCGGCGAAAGCGGCGTCAGTAAAAGGCGTCAGGCCCGCGCTGCGGCTGCCCATCACGCTGCGCAGGTATTGCTCGGGATCGGCCTCGATGAGGCTCTCGGGCAGCGGTGCCGGCCGAATGAGAAAGAACCAGTGCCAATACGCGCGGGCGAAGGCTTCATCGGTTTGCTCGTACATCGCCAGCGTGGGCGCGATGTCCAGCAACGCCAGGCGCTGCACCGCATCGGGATGGTCCAGGGCCAGGCGATGAGCAACGCGTGCGCCCCGATCATGGGCCAGCACGCTGAACTGTTCAAAACCGAGCGAGCGCATCAACCTGACGTTATCCATCGCCATGGTGCGCTTGGAGTAATTGCTGTGCTCGGCATCCGCGGCAGGCCGGCTGCTGTCGCCGTAGCCGCGAAGGTCAGCCGCTACCACAGTGAAATGCTCGGCCAGCCGAGGCGCGACCTTGTGCCAGATGACGTGGGTCTGAGGGTGGCCGTGCAGCAATAAAAGACCGGGGCCTGTACCGCCCATACGAAAATTGATGTCGACGCCGTTGACGTGGCGTTTATAGGTCTGGAATCCGGCAAACATGGTTCGACTCCTTGAGCAGTTCCCCGAAAGCCTGAGGTCAAGCGGCGGACGATGCAAGAGCCCAGGCGTGTGAGGAAAGTTCATGAAGTGTGTTTCAGGTGGGGCCATCGAACGACGTTAATCGTTGCTCGTACACGTTTCGTGGACTTTGCATCCACTCTTGCGCCATTGATGGGCGCGGTCACGAGGCTATCTTGTAGCCAGGTTGCATCGCCTCGCAGTCGACAGGTGATGGCAGCAGGCGAACCACAAGAGGTACCCATCGTGACTGACCTTCCCAAGACGCTCTATCAAAAGCACATCGACGCACACACCGTCTGTGAACTGGATGACCAGGGCCACGTGCTGCTTTATATCGACCGCCAGGTGGCCAACGAATACACCAGCCCGCAAGCCTTCAGCGGCCTGCGGCAAGCCGGGCGTGGTGTCTGGCGGCCCAGCGCGACGCTGTGTGTGGTTGACCATGTGAACCCTACGGCCCCGGAACGTAATGCAGCCATGGCGGATCCCGGTGGCGCGCGCCAGGTGAGTTACTTCGAGGAGAACTGTCGGGACTTCGGCATCGAGCTGTTCAACGTTCTCGACAAGCGCCAGGGCATCGAGCATGTGGTGGCGCCCGAGCAGGGCTTCATTTTGCCTGGCATGGTGATCGCGGCAGGGGACAGCCACACCACCACCTATGGCGCCCTGGGTGCCTTTGGTTTCGGCATCGGCACTTCTGAAATCGAACACCTGCTGGCGACCCAGACACTGGTGTACAAGCGGCTGAAGACCCTGCGCGTGACGGTTGAAGGCCGGCCCGGCCCTGGGCTGGTCTCCAAAGACATCATCATGGAATTGATCCGGCAGATCGGCGCGTCTGGCGCAACCGGCTACGCGATCGAGTTCACCGGGCCGGCCATCAGTGCGCTGAGCGTCGAGGCGCGCATGACCATTTGCAACATGGCGGTGGAGGCCGGCGCCAGGGGCGCATTCATGGCGCCGGACGAGAAAGTCTATGCCTACCTGGCCGACAAGCCTCGCGCGCCAAAGGGTGAGTTGTGGAATCAGGCGGTCGCGCGATGGCAGTCGTTGCACACCGATGTCGGCGCCCGGTTCGACCGCGAAGTGCACATGCACATCGACAAGCTGCAGCCCATGGTCACCTGGGGCACCAGCCCGGACCAGGCTGCCGCGATCACCGGCTGCGTGCCGGACCCCTCGCAAGAGCCTGATCTGATCCTGCGGCAGGACCTTGAGCGTGCGCTGCGTTATATGGACCTGACGCCGGGCACGGCGCTGGCGAGCATTCCCATCAGCCATGCGTTCATCGGCTCGTGCACCAATGCGCGCATCGAAGACTTGCGCGACGCGGCGCGTGTCGTCAGAGGCCGAAGCGTGGCGCAGGGCGTGCGCGCGATGATCGTTCCCGGCTCAACGCAAGTGCGCGACCAGGCCGAGACAGAAGGGTTGGCGCAGGTGTTTCGCGATGCCGGTTTCGAGTGGCGCCAGTCGGGCTGCTCGATGTGCCTGGCGATGAACGACGATGTGCTCAATCCGGGAGATCGCTGCGCGTCGAGCACCAACCGAAACTTCGAGGGGCGGCAGGGCGCGGGTGCGCGCACCCACCTGATGAGCCCGGCAATGGTTGCCGCTGCTGCGGTCACTGGCCATCTGGTCGATGTTCGTCAATTTGGAGCGGAGGTTTGATATGCAACCTTTTACTCGGGTTCAAGGCATCGCCGCGCCTTTGCCTGCGGCCAATGTAGACACCGACGTCATCATGCCCAAGCAGTTTCTCAAGGGCATCGATCGCAGCGGGCTGGACCGGGGCGTGTTTTTTGACTTGCGCTTTCTGGCCGACGGCACGCCAAACCCTGATTTTGTACTGAATCAAGCGCCGTGGCAGAACGCGAACTTTCTGGTGGTCGGGCCCAACTTCGGCTGCGGTTCAAGTCGGGAGCACGCGGTGTGGGGCTTGCAGCAGCTGGGCATCAGGGCGCTCATCGGCACACGCTTCGCCGGGATCTTCTACGACAACTGCCAGCGCAACGGGGTGTTGGTCATCACGCTCACGCCGCCCGAACTCAAGGCATTGAGCGACCGCATAAGCCAGGGCGACACGGCGTCTATCGCCATCGATCTGGAGAGCCAGCGCATCGAGCTCTGCGATGGGCAAAGCATCGACTTCGAAATCGAAGCCTTGCGCAAACAGTCGCTCATGCTTGGGCTGGACGCGATCGGCACGACGCTGCAGCGCCGCGAGGCCATTGAAGCGTTTGAAGCCCGCCATTTGCAGGAAAACCCTTGGCTGGTCTGAAGTCGTCAGCATAAAGGGGCTGTCAATCAGCCAATCCAGCAAGCAGTGCGGCGGCAAGGTTGGCCCGTTACGACCGCAGCCGCCGCTGCACCATCGCGGTCAGGCGTTCACCGACGTGCTCAATGCCCCTGTTTTGCGCCACCACCTGAGCGCCCTCCATCAATAACGTCAGCTCCTCGGCGACATGCCCAGGCTCGTTCAGGTGCATGGCGGCGCAGAGGGCGGTCAGTCGGGCGAACTGCTGTTGCTTGTGCTGCTGGATCATCGCCCGGACGGGATGATCATCCTCGGCCACTTCGGCCAGCGTGTTGGTGAACGGGCAGCCGCGATAACCCGAGCGCTCAAGGTCCTGCACGATGTAATCGACGAATCCCAACAATTGCCGACGCGGCGAATCAGGGTACTGCGCTGCCATCCGGTCCAGAGCATCGGCGTAGCTTTCGATCAGTTGCCCCAGCCACTCCAGCACCAGCGCATCCTTGTTTTCGAAATGGCGGTAGACCGTCATCTTGGTCGACGCGGCCCGGGCGGCGATGGCATCCACGCTGACGCGCGTGATCCCTTGCTCCATGAACAGCGCAGTGGCGGCTTCGATGATGCGCTCTCTGGGCGGCAACTGAGGAATAGGTGAGGGGCGCATCGTTTTCTCCTTGACAGCGATACCGGGAAGTATCGCATGATACTCTTCGGTATCGTCCGATACCGAAGAGTATCGATCATACCGAATTGGAGATTGCCATGCACCTGAGTGAATACACCGAACAGGATGCCACCGGCCTGAGTCAGCTCATCGAGGCCGGACATGTGAGTGCCGACGAGGTTCGTACTGCGGCTTTGCGCGCCATCGAAGTGCTCAACCCGCAGATCAATGCGGTGATCGAAACATGGGACGACGAACGCTCGCCGCGAACAGGCGCGTTCAACGGGGTGCCCGTTCTGATCAAGGACGTGGGCATTACGGCCAAGGGGCGGCGCAACGAACTGGGCAGCAGGCTGGCGCTGGGCTGCACTGCCGAGAGTGATACGCAGCTCATGACCCGTTTGCGTCTTGCCGGCCTGTTGCCATTGGGCAGGACCACGACACCCGAGTTCGCGGCGAGCACCACCACGGAAAGCCGTCTGCATGGCGCGACCCGCAATCCCTGGGACCTGCAGCGAAGTGCCGGAGGTTCCAGTGGCGGCTCTGGCGCAGCCGTCGCGGCAGGTATGGTGCCGATCGCTCACGCCACCGACGGCGGCGGTTCCATTCGCGTGCCGGCTTCCATGTGCGGCCTGTTCGGCCTGAAGCCGAGCCGCGGACGTGTGCCCGTGGGGCCAGACATCGATGAGGTCTGGAGCGGCCTTGCCGTACACGGCCTGCTCACCCGATCGGTGCGCGACAGTGCAGCATTGCTGGACGCGATTCATGGCAGCGCAGCGGGTGATCCCTTCCGGATTCCCGTACCGGCCGAGAGCTTCCTCGCGCAGTCCCGGCGCACACCGGGTTCATTGCGCATCGGTGTGCAGACGCGGCCGTTGAATGGCCACGCGCTGCACCCTTCAGTCGGCAGGGCACTGCAACAGGCGGCCCGGCAACTTGAAGCCCTAGGGCACCGGGTGGAAGAAATCGAACCGGATATCGGCATGAGCTGGGCGGCTTTCGTTGAACTGAACGGGCGGTTCTGGTCGTCCAACACGGCGGCCTGGGTGGATGCGATTGCAGCCGCAACCGGGCGTAGCATCGATGCAAGCCATCTGGAGCCGGCCACGTTGGCGCTGTACCAGTACGGCAAAGGCCTGAGTGCCACCGAATTGTTGGGCGCTTTGTTCGAGCGCAACACCGTCGCCCGAAAGCTTGGCGGCTTCTTCGAGGCTTATGACTTGCTGCTGTCGCCCACCTTGCCAAGCCTGGCCCCGATGATCGGCCACTACAACGCTGCGCAGGAGCAGCTGGACGGGCGAGGCTGGATGAACCATGTATTCGATCAGTCTCCGTTCACTGCGCTGGCGAATGTCATCGGTGCGCCGGCGATGTCCGTTCCGCTGTCCCACGACCCTGAAACCGGCTTGCCCATCGGCATGCAGTTCATGGCCGGATTTGGCGAGGAAGGCATGCTGCTGGGGCTGGCTGGGCAACTCGAGCGCGAGATGGCCTGGGCCACTCGTCGGCCGCGCCTTTGGGCGGGCAACTACTGATCGTGACGCAGGCGTGGCGCTGCGCTTACTCGGCCATGTCGTGGTCGGACAAGTGGGGTACCCCGTGTAACGGAAGAGTGGCTTTGAAGCACGTGCCGTCAGCGGCGGTGGACACGACGGAGATCGAGCCGCCGTGGCTTTTGACGATCTCTGCGGCGATGTACAAACCCAGTCCCAGGCCGCCGCCGTAGCCGCTTTTCTCCGAACGCGTATACGGCTGGAACAGCAGCCCCAGTCGTTCCGGCTCAATGGGTTGACCCTGATTGGTCACCGAAATGACCAGTAGGTTGTGTTCCACCCCCGCCCGAACCGTGACCGGAAAATGCGTGTCGCCGTGGGTCACGGCATTGCCAAGCAAGTTGCACAGCAATTGCCCCACCCTGACCCGGTCACAATCAATCGCCGTGGGGATGTCAATGGATTGCTGAATGCTCGCTGCGGGGTGAGACCTGCGCACCTCTTCAATCACCCGGTGCAGCTCAGATTGCAGATCGTCGACGTGGGTCCGGCGCACCGGGATGCCGCCGCCCAGACGTCCTCGGGCGAAGTCGAGCACGTTCTCGATCAACAGACCCATGCGCTGAGTGCTGGTCTGGATGGCGTGAACCAGTTTACGGGTCGATCGCTCCGTGACACGGCTGTCGATTAAATCGGCGCTCATGCGGATGGCGCTCAATGGCGTGCGCAAATCGTGGCCCAGCACGGCAATGAATTGATCGCGCAGCCGACTGGTCTCACGCTCGTCCAGCAGCTCACGCTGGCTTAGATCGAGCGAATCCTGCATGTCCAGGTTTGCAGCGATCAGCTGTGAGAACAGGGTGAGGTTTTCCAGCACTTCAGGTGTTTCGATCGCGCTGGGCGTGCGATCCACTGCGCAAAGCGTGCCGAAAAACTCGCCGTTGGCGCGAATGATGGGGATCGAGATATAGCTTTCAAACCCGAAAAGCCGGGGAGTGGGGTGGGTGGCGAACACCGGATGCTCACTGGCGTGGCCGAAAATCACGGGTTGTTTGTGCTGCGAGATTTCGTGGCAGATCGTCGTCGCGACGTCGACCTTATCGCCCGGCGCCAGCCCATACTGGATAGAGTCATCAATCGCACAAGCGACCCAGTACCGGTCCGTGACCCGCGCCACGGCGGCGAAGCCCAGGCCCGTAACGCGCTTCACCATTCGCAGGATCATCGGTATGGAGTCAATCTGACCGATCGCCCGGATGTCGGTCTCGAAATTCGTTTGTGTCACGCTGCCGACTCCAATCCCGCAGGAAAAAATCACTATACAAACGCCTTGGCGACAAACCAATGAATAAAAGCGGGCTCATCGCACCGTTCTGTCCACCACAGCACTGCGGGCCCTCTTTACAAGCCTCGGCCGTCCGAAACAAAAGCGTCCTGCCCGTTGTCTGCCATCATTCATGCACTGCTATGCGCTGGGGCCTGCCATGTCTATCGGACAACTGAAGATCAATGCCATCCGTCTCGTCGGCGGGTCAGCGGTGCTGGACTACCTGAATACCTGTGACGGACGTCGCCCGGGTACAGGGTTGAAGGAAGTCGTCGATAAGCTGAGCAGTCTGGAGGACGTGGTTCACTGGTTCTTTCATGCCGGGCTGATCGAGCAAGACGAGCATCAGCATTTCGTGGCGCTTGTGAGGCGTTCCTCCTGGCAGACGCTGACTGCCTTTCAGCAAATGATCGACTTTCGTGAAGCGTTGTATCGTCTGCTGTTGCCACTGGCGCTGGGGCGGGAAGCCGACGCGCAGAGCCTGGAGGCGTTGAATCAGGCACTGGCGGCCACCGCTTACCAGCGGCTACTCGTATCGACGCCGGTTGGCATTTTGTGGCGCTGGCGTGTAGGCGACGATTTGGGTTCGATGACCGACGGTTTCATGGGCCGGCTGGCCGTGCAGGCGTCAACACTGCTGACCTGCGGCGAGCTCTCGCGGCTCAAGGTGTGCGCAACCCCGGACTGCGACTGGATCTTCCTCGACACCTCGAAAAACGGTCGGCGGCGCTGGTGCCAGATGACCGTCTGCGGCGCGCGGGAAAAAGCCAGAAGAGCGCTGGCAGAGTTCTGATTGCGGACGCGGGACGCAGCTTGTGATCACGCCCTGAATCGGTAGGAGCCGGCCGGCGAATCCGTATCGTCAGCAAGCCGTCGGTTTTGATCCACCGCATTCGCCAGCAAGCCGGCTCCTACAGATGTTGCTTTGCCATCTCAGATTGGCCAGCAAAAACAGGGCACTTGCTGCACCTAAAGCTGTAACGTACTGCTCAAATCACCCATCGGTGCCTGCCCGCGTGCCGCCATTGCGGTGTCCGGGTTGACCCTCTGTCTGCCGAACGAGCGCAGCGGTGGGCGTGACGCAGCTTGTGATCACGCCCTGAATCTGTAGGAGCCGGCTTGCTGGCGAACCCGTTCCGTCAGTCGACACCGTCGGTTTTGACCCACCGCATTCGCCAGCAAGCCGGCTCCTACAGATGTTGCTTTGCCATCTCAGATTGGCCAGCAAAAACAGGGCACTTGCTGCACCTAAAGCTGTGACGTATTGCTCAAGTCACCCATCGGTGCCTGCCCGCGTGCCGCCATTGCGGTGTCCGGGTTGACCCTCTGTCTGCCGAACGAGCGCAGCGGTGGGCGTGACGCAGCTTGTGATCACGCCCTGAATCTGTAGGAGCCGGCTTGCTGGCGAACCCGTTCCGTCAGCAAGCCGTCGGATTTTGATCCACCGCATTCGCCAGCAAGCCGGCTCCTACAGATGTTGCTTTGCCATCTCGGATTGGCCAGCAAAAACAGGGCACTTGCTGCACCTAAAGCTGTAACGTACTGCTCAAATCACCCATCGGTGCCTGCCCGCGTGCCGCCAATGCGGTGTCCGGGTTGACCCTCTGTCTGCCGAACGAGCGCAGCGGTGGGCGTGACGCAGCTTGTGATCACGCCCTGAATCTGTAGGAGCCGGCTTGCTGGCGAACCCGTTCCGTCAGCGAGCCGTCGGTTTGACCCAACGCATTCGCCAGCAAGCCGGCTCCTGGAGATGTTGTGACGTGGCGCAAAGCCGCAACCCACGCGCCGAATGCCAAGGGAACCTGCCCGGTTCTCAAGCTTCTTATCTCTAGTTCAGAAGTGACGCGGCAGGTGCCGCGACAGAACATCAGAGAGCGTAGGCATGGGCGACATCCGTATCGGCATTTCAGGCTGGCGTTACACGCCATGGCGCGGGGACTTTTATCCCGAAGGCCTGACGCAGAAAAACGAGTTGAAATTCGCCTCCAGGGCCGTGAACAGCATCGAGATCAATGGCTCGTTCTATTCACTGCAGTCGCCTGACCTTTACGCACGCTGGTATGCAGAGGCACCGAAGGGGTTCGTCTTCAGCGTCAAGGGCCCGCGCTACATCACCCACACCCGCCGTCTCAAAGAGATTGACGAGCCGCTCGCCAATTTCTTCGCGTCCGGGGTCTTTCAGCTCAAGGACAAACTGGGCCCGTTCCTCTGGCAGTTCCCGCCTAACTTCAAATTCGATGCCGAGCGCTTCGAACACTTTTTGAAGTTGCTGCCCCATGACGGTAAAGCGGCAAAAGCTTGCGCAAGCCGCTGC
The DNA here is from genome assembly GCF_000759445.1 of Pseudomonas lutea. Taxonomy (NCBI): domain Bacteria; kingdom Pseudomonadati; phylum Pseudomonadota; class Gammaproteobacteria; order Pseudomonadales; family Pseudomonadaceae; genus Pseudomonas; species Pseudomonas lutea. Next base: position 81,525 of record NZ_JRMB01000002.1, on the reverse strand, counting down.
GCCGAGCGGCTGCAGCAGCCCGGTTATCTGGATATTCCTGCGCGCCTGAAGCTGCGCCACGCCGTCGAAATCCGCCATGAAAGCTTTTTAGTACCGGAATTCGTCGCACTGTTGCGCAAATACAAGGTCGCACTGGTGGTCGCCGACACCGCCGGCAAATGGCCGCATGTCGAAGACCTGGCCACAGACTTTATTTACATACGGCTGCATGGCGACAAAGAGCTTTACGCCAGCGGTTATTCGACCGAGGCGTTGAAGCACTGGGGCGACCGCATCGATGCCTGGCAGCAGGGCGGTCAGCCAAAGGATGCGCAGCTGATCGTCAAAAAAACGCCCCGGGCGCGCAAGTCTCGCGACGTTTATTGCTATTTCGATAACGACATCAAGGTCCGTGCGCCCTATGACGCGCGACGCCTGCTTGAGCGTTTCAATCTCACTGAAAACCTGGAAGTTGCGCCAGGCGATTTGCATGGAGCCACGTTGTGACCAGTGCCCTGATTCCCGAAGACCTTAACGGCCGACGACAAGGCGCGTCGGCCTCAGTCACGCTCAACGTGCTGACCATGAACATGCACATGGGCTTCGGTTTCCTCAACAAACGTTTCATCCTCCCGGAATTGCGCGACGCGGTGCGATCGGTGTCCGCCGATATCGTGTTCCTGCAGGAGGTGCACGGCGAACATCAGGACCACGCCCAAAACGTGAAGAACTGGCCGACGACCTCACAGTACGAATTCCTCGCCGACAGCATGTGGAAAGATTTCGCCTACGGCCGCAATGCGGTTTACCCCCACGGCCACCATGGCAATGCGTTGCTGTCCAAGTACCCGATCATTCGCCACGACAATCTCGACATCTCCATCCTCGGCACCGAAGAGCGCGGGCTGCTGCACTGTGTGCTGGACGTGCCGCAGGTCGGCGAACTGCATGCGATCTGTGTGCATCTGGGCCTCAAGGAGGTCCATCGTCAGCAGCAACTGAAATTGCTGGCCGATCTGGTGGGGCGTCTGCCTGTGGGCGCACCGGTGATCGTTGCAGGGGACTTCAACGACTGGCGTCAGAAGGCCGATGAGGTGTTGACCCCTGCCGGGCTGCGCGAGGTGTTCGTTGAAACATCCGGCAAACCGGCAAAAAGCTTCCCGGCGCGCTTTCCATTGCTGCGCCTGGACCGTATTTACGTGCGCAATCTGCACATCCGGTCGCCCAGGGTGATGTCCAATCGTCCCTGGTCGCACCTTTCCGATCATGCGCCTTTGGCGGTGGAGGTAACGCTATGAAGGCTGTAGGCGCCATGTGTGGCATCTGGCGAGACGGCAACTCGGTGGAGTTGCTGATTAACGGCGAGGATTTTTTCGCCCGGGTGTTCGACGCTATTCGTGCGGCGCGCGAGGAAGTGCTGATCGAGACGTTCATCATTTTCGAGGACCGGGTGGGCGAGGGGCTGCAACAGGCAGTGATCGAGGCCGCGAGCCGCGGCGTGCGCGTGATCATCACCGTGGACGACTACGGCACCAGCGACCTGAGTACCGAGTTCGTGAGCAAGATGATCGAAGCGGGCGTGCAGATTCAGCTGTTTGACCCGCGGCCCAAACTGATGGGCATGCGCACCAACCTGTTCCGGCGCCTGCACCGCAAAGTGGTGGTGATCGACGGCGAGCTGTCGTTCATGGGCGGCATCAATTACAGCGTCGACCACATGGCCGACACCGGGGTGACCGCCAAACAGGACTACGCCGTGCTGGTGCGTGGCCCCATCGTTGCCGACATCTACCGCTCGACACTTGGCATGCTGGGCCCCGCGGTGCGCAAGACCTTCACGCCGCTCAAGCCGGTGACGCGGCAGGCCGGCAGTGCGCGCATGTTGCTTGCCGAGCGTGACAACAGCCATCACACCACTGACATCGAAGAGCAGTACCTGATGGCGATGCGCAACGCGACGCAGCGCATCACCATTGCCAACGCTTACTTTTTCCCCAGCTACCGTTTTCTGCGTGAACTGCGCAATGCGGCGCGCCGTGGGGTGAAAGTTACGCTGATTCTGCAGGGCAAGCCGGACATGCCGTTCGTGCGCGTGTGTTCGCGCCTGACCTACACCTGGCTATTGCGCGAAGGCGTGATCATTCACGAATACAAGCAGCGCGCGCTGCACGGCAAGGTCGCGTTGATCGATCACGAGTGGTCAACCGTGGGCTCCAGCAACCTCGATCCGCTGAGCCTGGCGCTGAACCTGGAAGCCAACCTGTTCATCCGCGACCACGCTCTGAACCAGCGTCTGCACGAACACCTGCGCGATCTTGCCGTCGCCCACAGCAAACAGGTCAACCTCAAGGGACTGGCAAAAGGGCAGTGGTGGCGTGCGCCGATGATCTTCCTGAGCTTCCACTTTCTGCGCCACTTTCCGGCCATCGCCGGTCTGTTCCCGGTACACGGGCCACGGCTGAAACCGCTGCGCTCACCCGAAACGCTGCCGGAGGCGGCTGTGATCAAGAATGAGCTGTCGTCCGATCAGGAGAAGTCCCTATGAATGGCGTTTCGCACACGTCCACTCACGAGCAAAAGCCGGCCGAAACCGGCAAGCAAAAGCCCTGGCTGATATGGGGCAAGCGTGCGTTCACGCTGTTCTTTTTTATCGCCGTGCCGGTGCTGTTGTTCACCTTGATGAAAAACCTCGACTGGAACGAGGTGATGCATGCGCTGGAGTCGTACAAGGCCACCACTCTGGCGCTGGGCTTTGCCATTGCGGCGGGCAGTTACCTGACCTACTGCGGTTTTGACGTCCTGGCGCGGCGCTACACCGAACACAAACTGTCGGTGAAGCAAATCGTTCCGGTCACTTTCGTCTGCTACGCCTTCAACCTGAACCTCAGCTCATGGGTCGGCGGCATCGCGTTGCGCTACCGGCTGTACTCGCGTCTGGGGCTGGACGTTCCGACCATCACCCGCATCCTCAGCCTTAGCCTGATCACCAACTGGCTGGGTTACATGTTGCTGGCCGGGTTTGTGTTCGCCGGTGACTTCGTTGACCTGCCGGAAGGCTGGAAGATCGGCGACACCACCCTGCAACTGATCGGCTTCGTGCTGCTGGCGGTGTGTTTCGCCTATTTCGCGGCCTGTCGTTTCTCCAAAAAACGCACCTGGACCGTCCGCAAGCAGCAATTGGTCCTGCCCTCGCTGAATCAGGCCCTGCGCCAGGCTCTGCTCGGCGCGCTGAACTGGGGACTGATGGCGCTGCTGATCTACGTGCTGCTGCCGGAAAAAGCGTTCTACCCCGCCGTGTTGGGCATTTTGTTGATCAGCAGCATCGCCGGCGTCATCGCCCACATCCCCGCCGGGCTTGGCGTACTGGAGACGGTGTTCATCACCCTGATGCAACACCAGTTCAGCAAAGGCCAACTGCTGGCCGCGTTGATCGGCTACCGGGTGATCTACTTCCTCATCCCGTTGATGCTCGCGCTGGTGGTGTACGTGGTGCTGGAAAAACGCGCCAAAGCGATGCGCAAGAGGAACGAAGGGCAACTGTAGCGCCGCACTGGCAATGGCTCTATTTGTGAGAGTCAGCTTGCTGGCGAATGCGTTAGGCCAAGCAAATGGCGCGCCTGACCCAACGCGTTCGCCAGCAAGCCGGCTCCTACAGGGGAATTGCGTTTTGTCAGGCGACGTCGATGTATGAGCAAAATCGCCTTCGCGGGTAAGCGCTCCTACCCCTGCGGCAGAGGCTTCAATGCAGGTCCATCGCGGAGCACCCCCGGTCTGTAGGAGCCGGCTTGCTGGCCAAAGCGGTGCGTCAGACGCCAGAGCCGCGCCTGATCCACTTCAGGTCAGCCGCTGGAAAACATCCCCCTCAACAATCCCAAAATTGCCAGCGTCTGAATTGACCTCTTCCCGGCTAAAGCCAGTCCCACAAAAAGCACCGCGTGCATCCCGTGGGACCGGCTTCAGCCGGGAAGCTGTTGATCCGCATCCGCATCCGCATCCGCTCCCGCTTGTGCCTGTGCTTGTGCTTGTGCTCTGCTTTTGCTCTTCATACGCAAAACGCCCAAACACCGCCAATCGCGACTTGGGTGCAGGCTGAACGCAGGTTTTGCGCAGTGGGCCGAGCCGCATGGATGCGGCGAGAGCGCCGTCAGGACATGGATGTCCGTTCGGCGCGGGCCCACGGAGCAAGACCGGAGTGAAGGAACCCCGACGAAGGAGGGGCCAAACCAGGAGCACAAGCCCTTGGTTACTTGGGGCTTTATCAAGTAACTCGCCGAAGGCGAAACAGTCTGCCCCCAGGCAGATGCTCTAGATGCAGATGCAGATCCTGCCCCTGATCTGAAAGCAAACAATCAATCCCGCCCGGCAAACATCCTCACCGCATCCACCGCATCGTTGGTCCCCGAACTGATCTGCACAATCGCATTGCCCGCCTGATCCGCCAGATCAACACCTTTTACTGCCGTCGTGCGCGTGTTATCCATGCTCACGATTGCCTGCCGCGTCTCACTCTGGATCACCTGAATCATCTCGGAAATCTCCTGAGTCGAGCGGCTCGTGCGCCCGGCCAACTGCCGAACCTCATCGGCCACCACCGCAAATCCACGGCCCTGATCCCCGGCCCGGGCCGCCTCGATGGCCGCATTCAGCGCCAACAGATTGGTCTGGTCGGCAATACTGCGGATCGTATTGACGATGGCCGTGATCTGCTCTGATCGCTCGCCCAACTGACCGATGATTCGCGAAGAATCGTCAATGTTTTGCGAAATCTGCCGCATCTCGCTGGCAGCTTGCTGGATGACCTGAGTGCCTTGCTCGGCGTATTTCTGCGTCTGCACCGAGATGTGATAGGCCTGCGCCGCGCTGTGGGAATCCTGCTCGTGCTTCTCGATACGCGCGGTCACGTCCGACGCAAACTTGACCACCTTCCACAGCTTGCCGCTGGCGTCGTACACCGGGTTATACGAAGCCTCCAGCCACAGCGTCTGACCGTGCTTGCCGATGCGCTTGAACTGATCGCTGAAAAACTCGCCTTTGTTCAAACGACGCCAGAAATCCTGGTACTCGGCACTGTTTGCCAGTTCAGGCGGGCAGAGCGACCGGTGATTCTTGCCCAAGAGCTCTTGTCGGCTATAGCCCAACAGGCGCAACAGATTGTCGTTGGCCGCGATGATCGTGCCATCCAGGTTGAACTCGATCACCGCCATGGCGCGGTCGATGGCCTGGAGCTTGTTGCGCGTTTCACTTTCTTCCTGAAGCTTGGCGGTGACGTCCATAGCGTACTTGACCACCCGGATGACCTTGCCGTCGGCATCCCGCACCGGGTTGTAACTGGCCTCAAGCCACACCGTCGTGCCGTCGCCGGCCACCCGCTGAAAGGTCGACGTCACGAACTCGCCGTTGCGCAACCGTGACCACAGCTGCGCGTACTCAGGGCTGCGCGCGTGCTCGGCGGTGCAGAACATGCGGTGTTCCTTACCGATGACCTGCTCGGGCCGGTAGCGCATGGTTTTAAAAAAGTTGTCGTTTGCCTTGAGCACCACGCCGTTGAGATCGAACTCGATACTGGCCATCGAGCGATTGATGGCCTCCAGCAGACTGGTCTGGTGGGCGACGGTGAGTTGCAGATCCTGGATGATTTTATTTTTAGGCGAGTCGAAAAACATGATGGCGGCTCAGGGCAAGTGGAAAAGGGGGGCCCGATCCATGACCTTGCAAGCGCGCGAAGCGGCTCAGATGCGTGTTCCTTTTGCAGTGCAGCTGATAATCACGCAGGTGATGTTAAAAAGCTATACCCAAACTTGTACAGTTCGTCGGGTTTGTACAAGACAGTTTTATGTCAGTCCTCGAACCCGGCCTGTTCGGACATTTCATCCACTTTCAGCTCCAGCCGGTAGGCCACCGCGATGAACAGCGCCTGACACAAACACAGGGTGGCGCTGAGCGAACGGAACGCGAACGAGCTGCCTTCGTTGACCAGCAACACAGCATTGGCCCGCTTGGCCAGTGGCGACAGGTTGCTGTCGGTAATGATCAACGTCTTGGCCTGATGATGCTGGGCGATACGCAAGCAGTGCTGGGTTTCCTTGCCGTAGGGCGTGAAGCTGATGGCAATCACCAGGTCATTGGCGCGCACACTGCGCATCTGCTCGCGGTAACTGCCGCCAAGACCGGAAATCAAATGGATACGCTTGTTAGTGTGTTGCAGGTTGTAGACCAGATAATCGGCGACCGCGAACGAACGCCGTACGCCGACCACGTAGATGTTGTCGGCATTGACGACCAGATCCACAGCTTTCTCGAAGGCCTCATCGTCCAGTTCGAGGGCCAGTCGCTCAAGCCCCGACAGGGTGGCGTTCACGCATTCACGCGCCAGGTCGCCCGCGCTGGCCTTCTGTGATTTGTTGGCAATCATGCTGCGAATGCGCTGCTGGTAATTCTGCACCGGCGTGGTTTTATGCGTGTACGCCTCGCGGAACAGCGCCTGCATCTCACTGAACCCGCTAAAACCGAAACGCTGGGAAAACCGCACGATGGCCGACGGGTGCACTTCGCACTCGCGAGCAATGTCGCTGATGCGATCGACCATGATCCGGTCGCTCTGCTGGCTCATGTAACTGGCGATGCGCTTGAGCTGTCGCGGCAGGCTTTCGTATTCGGCCGTGATCAGTTTGAGCAGCGCGTCAGCCGACTCCGGGGCGGTGGTGACGGGCGTTGCAGCCTCGTCTCCCGAGTCGGGCGAGCCTGGCTGATCGAGGCTGGACATACGTGTGGATCCTTTGGCGTATTTGTTTTGGATGGCAGGCCGCCAGTTTTGCAGGCCGCGACGCGCAATGCAAAGTGGAAAATAAATTCCACATGAAAATAATTTAGAAAAATCCATTGCCCCTGGCGTTGCGTCGTTCTAGTCTGCACCCACCAACTCGCAGCAAGCACCGTGCTTGCCGCCAAGCCAATAACAATAAGATAAGAGGGGCCGGCATGGGCCAGACTCGTTTTGCCAGTGGACGTCAGCTGGACGTGATTTGCCTTGGGCGGCTGGGCGTTGATCTCTATGCCCAGCAGATCGGTGCGCGCCTGGAGGATGTCAGCAGTTTCGCCAAATACCTCGGCGGGTCCTCCGCCAATATTGCATTCGGCACCGCGCGGCTGGGCGTCAAGTCGGCCATGTTGACCCGCGTTGGCAATGACCACATGGGTCGCTTTCTGGTTGAGTCCCTGGCGCGCGAGGGGTGTGACGTCAGCGGCATCAAGGTCGATGATCAGCGTTTGACCGCCATGGTGCTGCTCGGCATCAAGGACCGTGAGACTTTTCCGCTGGTGTTCTACCGCGAGAACTGTGCCGACATGGCGCTGCAACCCGAGGACATCCGGGAAGCGCAGATCGCCTCAAGCAAGGCGCTGCTGATCACCGGCACGCATTTCTCCACCGATCAGGTGATGCGCGCCAGCACGCAGGCGCTGGACTATGCCGAAAAACACGGCGTCAAGTGCGTGCTCGACATCGACTACCGGCCGGTGCTCTGGGGCCTTGCCGGCAAGGCCGATGGAGAAACCCGTTTCGTCGCGGACGAGACGGTCAGCCAGCACGTGCAACGCATCCTGCCGCGGTTCGATCTGATCGTCGGCACCGAAGAAGAATTCCTGATCGCCGGCGGTTCGACCGATTTGCTCAGCGCCTTGCGCCGGGTTCGCGAGCTGAGCGCGGCAACCCTGGTGGTCAAGCTCGGCCCCCAAGGCTGCACGGTGATTCACGGCGCCATCCCGGCACGGCTGGAAGACGGCGCTATCTACCCCGGCGTGCGTGTGGAAGTGTTGAACGTGCTGGGCGCGGGCGACGCGTTCATGTCCGGCTTCCTCAAGGGTTGGCTCGAGGACGCCAGCGACGAGCGTTGCTGCCAGTTGGCCAACGCCTGCGGCGGTCTGGTGGTGTCGCGCCATGCGTGCGCGCCGGCCATGCCGACGATGGTCGAGCTGGAATACCTGTTCAACAGCCCGATGCCGATCACCCGGCCCGATCAAGACCCGATATTGCAGCGCCTGCATCGGGTCAGCGTGCCGCGCCGCGAGTGGCAGCCGCTGTTCATCTTCGCGTTTGATCATCGCGGGCAACTGGTCGAACTGGCCCAAAAAGCCGGGCGCGATCCGGCTTGCATCAGCCAGCTCAAGCAATTGTTCGTTCAGGCTGTCGCGCGGGTCGAGGCGGACCTGGAAAAACGCGGTATCGCTGCCGATGTCGGTCTGCTGGCCGATCAGCGTTTCGGGCAGGACGCGCTGAACGCCGCCACCGGTCGCGGCTGGTGGGTGGCCCGACCGGTAGAGGTGCAAGGGTCGCGTCCACTGGCGTTCGAGCACGGTCGCTCGATTGGCAGCACGCTGCAGGCCTGGCCGCAGGAACAGATCATCAAGTGCCTGGTGCAATACCACCCGGACGACGAACCCATGCTGCGTCTGGAGCAGGAGGCGCAATTGCTGGGGCTGTATCAGGCGGCACTTGCCAGTGGCCATGAACTGCTGCTGGAAGTCATTGCGCCCAAGGATCATCCCTCGACCCACCCTGACGTGATCTACCGTTCCCTCAAACGCTTTTATAACCTGGGCATTTATCCGGCCTGGTGGAAAATCGAATCACAGTCCGCAGAGGTCTGGGAACAGCTCGATGCGCTCATTCAGGAACGCGACCCGTATTGCCGTGGGGTGGTCCTGCTGGGGCTTAATGCGCCTGCCGAAACCCTGGCCGCCGGCTTTCGCGATGCGGCGAAGAGCACGACCTGCAAGGGGTTTGCGGTGGGGCGTACGATATTCCACGAGCCAAGCCGCGCGTGGCTGGAAGGCGAAATCGATGACGCAGGGCTGATCGCTCGAGTGCAAAGCAACTTCGGATTCCTGATCGAATCCTGGCGCGACGCCCGGGCCTGACAACCGCTCCTGACGAACCAGGCCTGACAGCCATGCTTGATCAACAGGCGCCGCGCCTTGTGGCGCCGGGCCTGATGCTCTGAACGTGAGAACAACAATAAAGGTGCAGCCATGCCCGCTTCTGCAATCCGAATTGGCATCAACCCTATTTCCTGGAGCAACGACGACCTGCCGGCACTGGGCGGTGAAACGCCGCTCAGCACTGCACTCAGCGAGGGCAAGGCAATCGGCTACGAAGGCTTTGAGCTTAACGGCAAGTTTCCCAGGGACGCAGCTGGCGTCGCCGATGTGCTGCGTCCGTATGATCTGGCGCTGGTGTCGGGCTGGTATTCCGGCAGGCTCGCCAGTCGGTCTGCGGCGGAAGAAATCGACGCCATCGCCGGCCATGTCGAGTTGCTCAAGCACAATGGCGCGACGGTGCTGGTGTACGGCGAGGTCGCCGACTCGATCCAGGGCCAGCGCATTCGTCTGGTCGAGCGGCCGCAATTTCACAGCGACAGCGCCTGGCAGGGGTACGCCGACAAGCTGACCGAACTGGCGCGTTTCACCTTGTCCCGCGGTGTGCGTCTGGCCTATCACCATCATATGGGCGCCTACGTCGAGTCGCCGCAGGACATCCACACCCTGATGGCCCTGACCGGCCATGAAGTCGGCCTGCTGTTCGATTCAGGGCACTGCTACATGGGCGGCGGCGACCCGTTGCAGGTGCTGAGCGCGCACATTGACCGCGTTTGTCATGTGCATTTCAAGGACGTGCGCAAGCCTGTGGTGCAGTTGGCGCGCAACAATCTCTGGAGCTTCCCGGACTGCATCGTCAACGGCACCTTCACCGTGCCCGGCGACGGAGACATTGACTTCGCCGCGCTGCTCGACGTGCTGATGCAGGCGCGTTATCAGGGCTGGCTGGTGGTCGAGGCCGAACAGGACCCGGCCGTGGCGCCGAGCTATGCCTTCGCCAAAAAAGGCTTCGAAACGCTGCGCACGCTGCTGTCGGCTGCGCAGTTGCAGTACGCCTCCGGGCATGACCTTCACCATGCCCGTCAGCAACCGCCTCAACCTTGGAGCGTGTGAACATGAATCTGTTGGTCAAGAGCAAGGCCGAAGGCCGAGACGTCGTGGCGCTGGCCGAGGGCGTCCTCACGTACGTGGGTTTTTCCGCGCACCGATTGAGCGTCGGCGAACGCCTGCCGGTGAGCTCGCAAGACAAGGAAATATGCCTGGTGCTGCTCAGCGGGCGCATCAGCGTCACGGGCGAGGCGCCGGGGCAAGGCCGTTTCGACTGGCAGAACCTGGGCGATCGGCAATCGGTGTTCGAAGACAAGTCGCCCTTTGCCGTGTACCTGCCGCCGGGCAGTCAGGCCGAGGTGACGGCCTTGAGTGCGGTGCAGATTGCCGTATGCGTCGCGCCGGGCGACCCGTCTGCGGATTTGCCCGCACGCGTGATCGCTCCCGATTCGATGAAGCGCAGCGTGCGCGGCAAGGCGGCCAACACCCGCTACGTCTGCGACATCCTGCCGGACTCGGAACCCGCGCACTCGCTGCTGGTGGTGGAAGTGCGGACCCCTTCGGGCCATTCGTCAAGCTATCCGCCTCACAAGCATGACGAGGATGATTTGCCTCACCAGAGCTTTCTCGAAGAAACCTATTACCACCAAGTCAACCCGCCGCAAGGCTATGTGTTCCAGCGCGTGTACACCGACGATCGCAGCATTGATCAGGCCATGACCGTGGAGAACAACGATCTGGTAACGGTGCCCAAGGGCTATCACCCGGTCACCGTGCCCTATGGTTACGAATCGTACTATCTGAACGTCATGGCCGGCCCGAAGCGCGCCTGGCAATTTCACAACGATCCGCAGCACAGTTGGCTGCTGGATCTGTAGGCTCTTTACAACCAGTGGCTGCGCGAGCGCCATGCGGGCAAGAATCAGGCTCGCCTGACACGCGCTCGCCGACATTTCGTAAAGACCCCAATCCATTAGAGGAGCCCGTCATGAGCAACGCCCCGATCATCGGCCATTACATCAACGGCCAGGTTCACGACAGCGCCGAGCGCTACAGCGATGTGTTTAATCCCGCGACCGGCGCGGTACAGGCCCGCGTGGCGCTGGCAGAGCAAAAGACCGTCGACGAGGCCGTCGCCGCCGCACAGGCCGCGTTTCCCGCATGGGCCGATCAATCCTCGCTGCGCCGGGCGCGGGTCATGTTCAAATTCAAGGAGCTGCTCGACCAGCACCACGACGAGTTGGCGGCCATTATTTGTCGGGAGCACGGCAAGGTGTTTTCCGACGCCAAGGGCGAAGTGGTGCGCGGCATCGAGATCGTCGAGTTCGCCTGCGGCGCGCCGAGCCTGCTGAAAAGCGACTACAGCGACAACATCGGTGGCGGCATCGATAACTGGAACCTGCGTCAGCCGCTGGGCGTGTGCGCTGGCGTCACGCCGTTCAACTTCCCGGTGATGGTGCCGCTGTGGATGATTCCGATGGCGCTGGTCACCGGCAACTGCTTCATCCTTAAACCGTCCGAACGCGACCCGTCGGCGAGCCTGCTGATGGCGCGCCTGCTCAAGCAGGCCGGGCTGCCGGACGGCGTATTCAGCGTCGTGCAAGGTGACAAGGTGGCGGTGGATGCGCTGCTGCAGCACAAGGGAATCGAGGCGATTTCCTTCGTCGGCTCCACGCCCATCGCCGAATACATCCACCAGCAGGGCACCGCCCACGGCAAGCGTGTGCAGGCATTGGGCGGTGCGAAGAACCACATGATCGTCATGCCCGACGCCGATCTGGACCAGGCCGCCGACGCGTTGATCGGCGCAGCCTACGGTTCGGCGGGCGAGCGCTGCATGGCCATTTCCATCGCCGTGGTGGTGGGCGACGTGGGCCAGAAGCTCATCGACAAGCTGCTGCCGCGTATTGACGCGCTCAAAGTGGGCGACGGGATGAACGCCGATTCGGACATGGGCCCGCTGGTCACGGCGGTGCACAAGGCCAAGGTCGAGGGCTACATCGCCCAGGGCGTGGAGGAGGGCGCGAAGCTGATCAGCGACGGCCGCAACTTCAAGGTGCCCGGTGCGGACGGTGGGTTCTTTGTCGGCGCCACGCTGTTCGATGACGTAACGCCGCAGATGACTATCTATAAGGAGGAAATCTTCGGGCCGGTGCTGGGCATCGTCCACGTGCCTGATTTTGCCTTGGCCGTGGAGTTGATCAATGCCCACGAATTCGGCAACGGCGTGTCGTGCTTCACCAGCGATGGCGGCATCGCCCGGGCGTTTGCGCGCAATATCAAGGTGGGGATGGTGGGCATCAACGTGCCGATTCCGGTGCCGATGGCCTGGCATTCGTTCGGCGGCTGGAAACGCTCGCTGTTCGGCGATCATCACGCCTACGGCGAGGAAGGCTTGCGCTTCTACAGCCGTTATAAAAGCGTCATGCAGCGCTGGCCGGACAGCATCGCCAAAGGCGCCGAGTTCAGCATGCCGACGGCGAAGTAAATGCCGATATTTGTCAGGACTGAACGGACACGCGGGTGAGTGATGATTTGTAGGAGCCGGCTTGCTGGCGAACAGCGGTTGACCAGCGCCAAATGGGTTGACTGACCCGGTGCATTCGCCAGCAAGACGGCTCCTGCAGATCGCACCACCTGATCCTCATACACGTGTTGGCGGCGGCAGCGCAGTCAACACGGTCGGCATCAGCCGCCAGACCATCGCGCGTAGAGATTCATCACCTCCAATAACAACAAGGTGCACGCATGACCACCACACGTTTGACCATGGCCCAGGCCCTGGTGAAGTTTCTGGATAATCAGTACGTCGAAGTCGACGGCGTGCAAAGCAAGTTCGTTGCCGGGGTGTTTACCATTTTCGGGCATGGCAACGTGCTGGGCCTGGGCCAGGCGCTTGAGCAGGACAGCGGCGACCTGGTCGTGCATCAAGGCCGCAACGAACAAGGCATGTGCCATGCCGCGATGGGTTTTGCCAAGCAGCACTTGCGGCGCAAAGTCTATGCGTGCAGCTCGTCGGTCGGCCCCGGTGCCGCCAACATGATCACCGCCGCTGCCACCGCGTCGGCCAATCGAATCCCGCTGCTGTTGCTGCCGGGCGATGTCTACGCCAGTCGCCAGCCCGATCCGGTGCTGCAACAGATCGAACAGTTCCACGACCTCAGCATCAGCACCAACGACGCCTTCAAGGCCGTCAGCAAATACTGGGACCGCATCAATCGCCCCGAGCAGTTGATGAGCGCCGCCCTCAACGCCATGCGTGTCCTCACTGACCCTGCCGAAACCGGCGCGGTGACCCTGGCGTTGCCCCAGGACGTGCAGGCCGAGGCCTACGACTACCCCGACTCGTTTTTGCAAAAGCGCGTACACCGTATCGACCGGCGTCCCCCCACCGAGGCGATGCTCGACGATGCCGTTGCCCTGCTGACGAGCAAGCGCAGGCCTTTACTTATTTGTGGCGGCGGCGTGCGTTACTCCGGCGCGGCCGCTGCATTGCAGGCGTTCGCCGAACGCTTCGGTATACCCTTCAGTGAAACCCAGGCCGGCAAGAGCGCGATCATCTCCGACCATCCGCTGAACATGGGTGGCATCGGCGAGACCGGCACGCTGGCGGCCAACACCCTCGCGCGGGAGGCGGATTTGATCATCGGCGTAGGCACCCGTTACAGCGATTTCACCACTGGCTCCAAGTCGCTGTTTCAGAACCCCGAGGTGCAATTTCTCAACCTCAACGTCGGCGCCTTTGATGTGCAAAAGCTCGACGGCGTTCAGGTGCTGGCCGATGCGCGTCTGGCCCTTGAGCTACTCGCGGAGCGATTGGGCGACTACTGCGCGCGATGGGGCGCTCAGCCGCAGGAGGCGCGAGCCGCGCTGGAAGCCGAAGTGGATCGGCTGTATGCGCTGGAATACCAGGCCGAAGGTTTCGAGCCGGAAGTCAGCGGCCATCTTGACCCGCAGGTGCTGCGTGATTTCATCGAGATGACCGGCTCGTGCCTGACCCAGAGTCGGGTGCTGGGCGAACTCAATCAACATTTGCCGGCGGACGCGGTGATCGTCGCCGCCGCGGGCAGCCTCCCCGGGGATTTGCAGCGGGCGTGGCGCAGCACCAGCGTGGACAGCTACCACGTCGAATACGGCTACTCGTGCATGGGTTATGAAATCAATGCCGCGCTGGGTGTAAAAATGGCGGCGCCTGAGCGCGAGGTGTATGCGCTGGTCGGCGATGGCTCCTACATGATGCTGCACTCCGAGCTGGCCACTTCCATTCAGGAGCGGCGCAAGATCAACGTGGTGCTGCTGGATAATATGGCGTTTGGTTGCATCAACAATCTGCAGATGGGCAACGGCATGGGCAGTTTCGGCACCGAGTTCCGTTTTCGTAACCCCGAGAGCGGTCTGCTGGACGGTGACTTCGTGCCGGTGGATTTCGCCATGAGCGCTGCAGCGTACGGCTGCAAGACCTACAAGGTCAGTAATGCCGAGCAACTGCGGGCGGCGTTGGCCGATGCGCGTACCCAAACCGTATCGACGCTGATCGACATCAAAGTGCTGCCTAAAACCATGATCCACGGGTATCTGTCGTGGTGGCGGGTGGGCGTGGCGCAGGTGTCGACCACAGGCACGACGGCCGAAGCGTATGAGCGGCAAAAAGCGGCGTTGGCCAAAGCCCGCCAGTATTGAGGACCACCGTTCCGTAGGAGCTGTATACGTCCGTGAAAAATGGAGAGAACTATGAAAATCGGACTCATCGGTTATGGCAAAGGCGGGCGCTATTTTCATGCGCCGCTGATTGCCAGCCTGCCGGGCGTCACGTTCGCCGGCGTGGTCACCCGCTCGCCGGAGCGTCGCCAGGACCTGCGCAACGATCACCCCAAAGTGCCGGCGTTCGATACCCTGGCTGAGCTCGTCGCGGCGGGGGTCGATGCGGTGGTGATCTCGACGCCGCTGGCCTCCCGCCGTGCATTGATTCTGACAGCCATCGACCTCGGCGTCCCTGTGGTCAGCGACAAGCCGTTCGCGCCGGATGCTGCGGCAGCCCAGGAGTTGGTGGACGCCGCCGAGCGCCGTGGGGTGCTCTTGGGCGTGTACCAGAACCGGCGCTGGGACTCGGATTTTCTGACTGTGCGCAAGCTTATAGATGAAGGCGTTCTGGGCCAGATCAGCCGTTTCGAATCCCGGGTCGAGCGCTATTCGCCCGCCTCGGTGGGCAAGCAAAGCGGCGGCGGAATCTTGCGTGATCTTGGCAGCCATCTGGTCGATCAGGCGTTGTTGCTGTTCGGGCCGGTTAAGCGGGTCTACGCCGAACTTGAGTTCGCGACGCCCGAGCAAGCGGTCGATCACGGCTTCTTTATGTCGCTGACGCATGCCAACGGTGTGGTATCGCATTTATGGGGGAATTGCCTGCAAAACGCCCAGGGGCCGCGTTTTCGCGTCAATGGCGCGCAAGGGTGCTATACCGTGGAAGGCCTCGACGGTCAGGAGGCCGCAGCGCTGGCCGGGTTGTCGCCCAAATCCGAAGGTGAACGCTGGGGCGTGGAAGAGCATCGACGCTGGGGCTGGTTCGAGCAGGGCGAACACCGCGAGCGCGTGCCCTCGGAGCGTGGATGCTGGAGCGAGTTTTACCGGCAACTGCAGGAGGCGGTCGTGAACCGGGGGCGTAACCCCGTGGATGCAAAAGACGCAGTAGCGTCGGCCAAGGTGCTGGACGCCGCGCGCGTCAGCGCAATGGAGGGCAGGGTCGTCATGATGTGAGGCGTTTTCATTCCTCGTCTGTAGGCGCCGGCTTGCTGGCGAACCGATGTCTGCACCGGGATCGGTATGACACACCCGGATCTGTCCGCAACGGCAATCGGAATGACACACCCGGATCTGTCCGCAACGGCAATCGGAATGACACACCCGGATCTGTCCGCAACGGCAATCGGAGTGACACACCCGGATCTGTCCGCAACGGCAATCGGAATGACACACCGATCTGTCTGCAACGGCAATCGGAATGACACACACCGATCTGTAGGAGCCGGCTTGCTGGCGAACCGGTGACGGACTGGTGTCGCAGAGGTGGATGACACACCGCGTTCGCCAGCAAGCCGGCGCCTACGGTAGGGCGTTTATGCCCTGCGGAGTTGAGAAGCCACATCGCAAAAAATACAAAATAGAAATAAGTTCTAAAACCGGTTGAAGTAGAAATTATTTTCCAATAGAGTCATTTCCAAGTTGCCGACTACCGCCGTCGGCGCCTGATATCGGTCACTCCGGGATCAGGCGCTACGAGCGACACAAAAACAAGAAAGCCAATCGCAGACAGGTACCGCCAATGAACACCCTCAGATCAGCCATCAAGGCTTGCCGTCCCTTCTTCCGCTTGCTTGCCACCCCGCTGGGCGCCACCGCCCGTGCTATCTCCAGAACAGCAAAACAATCCGTGCCCGCTTTCGAATCCGCCCTTGAAACCATCGCTCATATCCTCTGCGTTGAAAGTCGCGGTGTCATGGTATGCGGCGCGTCGGGCGGTTCGGTCGCGCACCTCGCCGAGCACGCCTCCAGCGCTCGGCGTTAGGCATCGGCCACTTCTGCTGGTCATCCGTTATCACAACAACAAGAATCCGGAGAAAAACCGTCCATGAACACCCAGCTCCGCTTCACCTCGCTCGCCCTCGCCTTAATGCTCTCCAGCGGTGCCGCTCTGGCCGCCGACCTCAAGATCGGCGTATCCATGTCGCAGTTCGATGACACCTACCTGACCTACATGCGTGAAGACATGAACAAAAAGGCCAAGGCCATGGGCGGCGTTGATCTGCAGTTCGTCGATGGGCGCAACGACGTGAACAAACAGCTCGACCAGGTGCAGGAGCTGATCGGCAAGAAGGTCGACGCACTGATCGTCAACCCCGTCGACACCGAAGCCACCAACCGGATCACCCAGATCGCCACCGCTGCCGGCATTCCGCTGGTTTACGTCAACCGCCGCCCGGACGATCCCAAACTGCCTTCAGGCGTCGCGTCGGTGACCTCGGACGATAAAGAAGCCGGCCGCATGCAGATGGAGTACCTGGCGAAGAAAATGGACGGCAAAGGCAACGTCGTTATTTTGCTGGGCGAACTGGCCAACAACTCGACCCGCGACCGCACGGCCGGGGTCAAGGAAGTCCTGAAAAGCTACCCCAACATCAAGGTCACGCAGGAGCAGACCGGTGCCTGGCAGCGTCAGCGCGGCATGGACGTCACCAATGATTGGCTGACCCAGGGTGGCGACTTCAAGGCGGTTATCTCCAATAACGATGAGATGGCCATCGGCGCGGCCATGGCCCTCAAGCAAGCGGGCAAGAAGGGCGAGGTGTTCGTTGCCGGCGTCGATGGCACGCCCGACGGGCTGAGCGCCGTCAAAAAAGGCGACCTCTCGGTCTCGGTGTTTCAGGACGCCAAAGGGCAGGGCGAGGGCGCAATCGATGCCGCGGTGAAGCTGGCGAAAAAGGAAACGCTGCCTGAACAGGCCATCGTCATCCCGTTCAAGCTGATCACGCCAGACAACGTCGGCACCTTTAAATAATCAATCGCCCAAATAATCACTCGCCGCACAACGGCGGCCATCGAGCAGAGCGCGACGCTGCCGCGCTTCTGCCCTGACGCCGTCCCTGCATCACGAGGAGCCTGTGACCATGTTCGCTTCCGCAAATGCTTCGGCCTCACCGAATGCTGCCGCGCCCCAGCCTGTTGCAGCCGGCACCGATGCCCAGCATCCGTATCTGCTGGAAATCACCAACATCAGCAAAGGGTTTCCCGGGGTGGTTGCGCTGGACAATGTGCAATTGCGTGTGCGCCCCGGCAGCGTGCTGGCGCTGATGGGCGAGAACGGTGCGGGCAAGTCGACGTTGATGAAAATCATTGCCGGCATCTACCAGCCCGACACCGGCGAAATCGTCCTGCGCGGCAAGCCGGTGGTGTTCCAGTCGCCACTGGCGGCGCTGCAATCGGGCATTGCGATGATTCATCAGGAGCTCAACCTGATGCCGCACATGAGCATCGCCGAAAACATCTGGATCGGTCGCGAGCAGCTCAATGGCCTGCACATGGTCGATCACCGCGCGATGCACCGCTGCACCGAAGAACTGCTGGAACGCCTGCGCATCAACCTCGACCCTGAAGAGCAGGTCGGCAACCTGAGCATCGCCGAACGGCAAATGGTCGAGATCGCCAAGGCCGTCTCCTACGACTCCGACGTGCTGATCATGGACGAACCGACCTCGGCCATTACCGAGAAAGAAGTGGCCCATCTGTTCTCGATCATTGCCGACCTGCGCGCCCAGGGCAAAGGCATCATTTACATCACCCACAAGATGAACGAGGTGTTCGCCATCGCTGACGAAGTGGCGGTGTTTCGCGACGGCGCCTACATCGGCCTGCAGCGTGCCGACAGCATGGACGGCGACAGCCTCATCTCAATGATGGTCGGGCGCGAACTGACCCAGCTGTTTCCCGAGCGCGATAAACCGGTGGGCAAATTGCTGATGTCGGTCCGTGATCTGGCGCTCGACGGCGTCTTCGAGGGCGTGTCGTTCGACCTGCACGCCGGCGAGGTGCTGGGCATCGCCGGCCTGATGGGGTCTGGGCGCACCAATGTCGCAGAAACGATTTTCGGCATCACCCCGAGCACGCGCGGCGAGATCCTGCTCGACGGCCTGGCGGTCCGCATCAGCGACCCGCACTTTGCCATCGAGAAAGGCTTCGCATTACTCACCGAAGACCGCAAGCTCAGTGGGCTGTTTCCGTGCCTTTCAGTGCTGGAAAACATGGAGATGGCCGTGCTGCCGCATTACGTCGGCAATGGCTTCGTGCATCAGAAAGCGCTGCGCGCACTGTGCGAAGACATGTGCAAGAAGCTGCGGGTCAAGACACCGTCGCTTGAGCAGTGCATTGACACCCTGTCCGGCGGCAATCAACAGAAAGCCCTGCTGGCGCGCTGGCTGATGACCAACCCGCGGGTACTGATTCTGGATGAACCCACCCGCGGCATCGACGTAGGCGCCAAGGCCGAGATATACCGGCTGATTTCCCAGCTCGCCAGCGAAGGCATGGCGGTGATCATGATTTCCTCGGAGCTCCCGGAAGTGCTGGGCATGAGCGACCGGGTCATGGTGATGCACGAAGGCGAGATGATGGGCACCCTCGATCGCGCCGAGGCGACGCAGGAGCGGGTCATGCACCTGGCGTCCGGCAATCCCGTGCACTGAGTCCTTTACCGGGCGTCTGCCCATGAGTCCATGGCCTCGGGCAGCGCCCAAGGCCCGTCTCGGGGCTGACCAGAACAAGAACGAGAGGCACACATGACGATGAACGCGATGCTGGATAACAAACCCGCGCTGGCGCCTCGCAAGCACAAGCGCCGACTGCCCACCGAATTGAGCATCTTCCTGGTGCTGATCGGCATCGGCCTGATCTTCGAGCTGTTCGGCTGGATCGTGCGCGATCAGAGTTTTCTGATGAATTCCCAGCGGCTGGTGCTGATGATTCTGCAGGTGTCGATCATTGGCCTGCTGGCCATCGGCGTGACCCAGGTCATCATCACCACCGGCATCGACCTGTCATCGGGCTCGGTGTTGGCGCTGTCGGCCATGATCGCCGCCAGCCTGGCACAGTCTTCCGATTACACGCGGGCAGTGTTTCCGTCACTCACCGACCTGCCGGTATGGGCTCCGGTCATCGCCGGGCTCGGGGTTGGTCTGCTCGCAGGTGCGATCAACGGCAGCATCATTGCCATCACCGGCATCCCGCCCTTCATCGCCACATTGGGCATGATGGTCTCGGCGCGCGGGCTGGCGCGCTATTACACCGGTGGTCAGCCGGTGAGCATGCTTAACGATTCCTACACCGCGATTGGCCAGGGCGCCATGCCGGTGATCATCTTTCTGGTGGTTGCGGTGATCTTTCACATCGCGCTGCGGTACACCAAATACGGCAAATACACGTACGCCATCGGCGGCAACATGCAGGCGGCGCGCACCTCGGGGATCAACGTCAAGCGGCATCTGGTCATCGTCTACAGCATCGCCGGGCTGCTGGCAGGGCTGGCGGGCGTGGTGGCCTCGGCACGCGCGGCGACAGGGCAGGCAGGGATGGGGGTTTCCTACGAGCTGGACGCCATTGCCGCCGCCGTGATCGGTGGCACCAGCCTGGCGGGCGGTGTCGGCCGCATCACCGGGACAGTCATCGGTGCGCTGATCCTTGGCGTCATGGCCAGCGGCTTTACCTTTGTCGGGGTCGACGCCTACGTCCAGGACATCATCAAGGGCCTGATCATCGTCGTTGCCGTGGTCATCGACCAGTACCGCAACAAGCGCAAACTCAAGCGCTGATCCTTCTTTCCGGCAATGCTGCAAAGGGCCTGATCTCAGGCCCTTTTGCTTTTTCATCGGTTTGAACCGATCGCCTCATGGCCGGTCAGACACCCTCTGCGATCCAATACATCACTGCAGAACCTTGTAAAGTCGGGCGTCAGTCAATGCCGCCGGGGCTCAAGGGCCTTGTTGGACGAATCCTGATCAATTATGTTGCCGAGTACCGAACCCGGCCTTAGACTGCCGCCCCTCGTAAATTGAGTGCCAAGCGGCGCTTCGAGACGACGGCGCTTTCAATGCCAGGTTGAGGCGCACCTTTGAGATCGCCTTAATGCACGTTTTTTTATAGAGAAATCAATGACCAAGGAAAAGTTGCTGGCGATGCCGGCCGATGACTACATGAACGCCGAACAGCACGCGTTCTTCGTCGACCTGCTGCAAGCCATGAAAGTCGAAATCCACGAGCGCATCGAGCAGAGCCGCATCGCCATCGAAAGCCTGGACACCCCGGCCGACCCCGCTGACGCCGCTTCCGTGGAAGAAGAGCGTCACTGGCTGGTGAACGTGATTGACCGTGACCAGCGCATGCTGCCGCAGCTGGAAATGGCCCTGAGCCGCATCGCCGAAGACACCTTTGGCTGGTGCGAAGACAGCGGCGAACCTATCGGCCTCAAGCGCCTGCTGATCAGCCCGACCACCAAGTACTGCATCGAAGCTCAGGAACGCCACGAGCAGATCGACCGCCACCAGCGTCAGGCGTGATCCCTCGGACTCGGCCGCCCGCAAGGGGTGGCCGAGCCGCATTTCTCATACCCGCGTCGCCGTGTTCCCCGACCCCGGCCACCCTTCCGACCGATTGCCACTGAAGACTCATGGCGCATAGCCGCTATTGGGCGTTTAATGCTTTCACAACAATGAAAGCAGGGCAGGTCGCGGACATGGAAGCGAAACTACGGCACTCGGCAGCACCCTCCCAATCGACATCAACCTCTCCTGACTATCCGTCGTCCACCGGTTTTCGATGGCTCACACCTGTGCTGCAAAGCTTGGGTCTGTGTCTGCTGTTCGCTGCGATGGCAGAGGCACAGGTTTCCGTCTACCTGGGTTTGCCCGTTGCGCTGATGGTGCTTTGGTTGCCGCGGTGGCTGCAGCGCCGGCCTGCCGTTTCACCTGCAGTTACCGGGGACGAGCCGATGGCGATACTCACCCGCGACCTGTCCCGCAGCACCAGCCGCAACGCCTTGTCAGCCGCTGCGGTGGCGTTTGCGGTGCGGCAACTGGCGGGCAAGTTGAAGTCCCAGGTCAGTGCTGCCGAGCAGATCGTGAGCAGCGCCGAGGTGATGATTGCCACCGAGCGTGCGACCTCGGCCCTCAGCCAGCAAGCGCTGGGCGCCGCCAGCCAGGCACGGGAGAGCAGCGGCGCCGGGCTCAACGTGTTGAATGCGTCCATTGGCCTGATGCATCAGCTCAGTGAGAGGGCCGACAACAGCCGTGAGCTGATCGAAGCGTTGAGTCAGCGCAGTGAAGACATTCAGCGGGTGACCGCTGTGATCCAGTCCATCGCCAGTCAGACCAACCTGCTCGCGCTCAACGCCGCCATCGAGGCTGCGCGCGCCGGTGAGCACGGCCGTGGCTTCGCTGTGGTGGCGGATGAAGTGCGCGGTTTGGCAGGGCGCACCGCCACGGCCACCAGTGAAGTGGGGGAGATGGTGGTTGATATCCAGCAGCGCACGCGCCAGGTCGTTGAGCAGATTCGTCAATTGTCGGGCGATCTCAGCGGGGGCGTGGCGCAGGTTGAATCCACGGGTCGGCAGTTGGCGAGCATCGCCCGGCTAGCCGTGGATGTGGAGGTGCAAGTGGGTGAAATCGCGCAGGGCGCACAGACCAACCAGGAGCAATTAAGCAGCCTCTTCTCTGCCGTGGAGCAAATGCGCAGCGACCTCGCCGTCAGCGACGATCAGACTCGCCATCTGGCGCAGTCGGCGCTGCACATGGAAGCGCAGGCCGAAACCATCAGTGAGCGCCTGGCTCAGGTAGGTCTGGATGATTACCATCAACGCATCTATGACCTGGCCCAGGAAGCAGCCGGACAGATTGCCGCCCGGTTTGAACAGGACATTGATCAAGGACGGGTCAGCCTGAGCGACCTGTTCGACCGCACCTACCAGCCCATTGCCAATACCTCCCCAGCCAAATACCAAACCCGTTTTGATCGCTACACCGACCAAACCTTACCGGCCATTCAGGAGCCGCTGCTCAAGCGCCATGAAGGGCTGGTATTTGCCATTGCCTGCACGCAGCAAGGCTATGTGCCGACGCACAATCAGGTGTTCAGCCAGCCGTTGACCGGCGATGCAGCCGTCGATGCCGTCAATAACCGCACCAAACGCAAATTCGATGATCGCACCGGCATCCGTTGTGGCAGTCATCAACAAGCCGTTCTGCTGCAGACGTACACGCGCGATACCGGTGAACTGATGCACGACCTGTCGGTGCCCATCATCGTCAAGGGCCGACACTGGGGCGGGCTGCGCCTGGGGTACAAGCCAGAGGAACACGCCGCGACGCCTAAGCGTTGAGCTGCACGTCTGACCGGCAGACGGTGAATCGTAAACGCGGCTCCGAGGGATACAGCTTCGCTTGCCGCATCGACTTCAGCCCTTCAGCCCTTCAGCCCTTCAACTTGCGCCTGTCTTCCGATAATCAAGTAGGAAGCGTCTGAAGTGCCGTTCACTCGGTTGACGAGACGTTAACTGCGCTCATCCTGTGGGTATATGTCCGCATATTTAAAAGTGTCCGGATCCATGTCAGTACTCAGGGATGAAGCAAATGACAAAATATTTTAATCAGGGCGCGGGCGAGTCTCGCGCCGACGCCCCGCAGGTGACCGTTCGTCTGGGCGTGTTCTTCGACGGCACCGGCAATAACCGCGTTAACAGCCAGATTGGCGCTGACTGCCACGCCATGACGGAAATCAACGGTGGCCAGCACACGAAAGAATGTGGGGGTCGCCACAGTGACCCCTCCAGCAGTTACAGCAACAGTCTCACCAACATCGCCAGGCTTGCAGGCTTGTACAGACGCCAACGCAAAGCCTCGCCCGGGGCCAATGGTTTATGCGTGTACGGCGCGGTTTATGTCAGCGGCGTCGGCACCACTTCCGGAGGGCGCGACACTCGGTTGTCCGGGCAGGGCTTTGGCCGGGGCACTACCGGGGTGGTGGCAAAGGTCTGCCGCTGCGTCAAAAAAATCGCCGATGAGCTCAGTGCTTTTGAAGGCGATAACCCCGGCTGTGTGATCGGCGCGCTGGAGCTGGACGTGTTCGGTTTCAGTCGTGGCGCCGCGTCGGCCCGGCACCTGGCGAACGAGGTGCTGAAAAAATCCCGGGGTGCGCTCGACCCTATCCTTGATCCGCGCGCCTTGCCACTGTCTGATCACTTCTCCTGGGCCAGCGGCAGTGTCCGTCTGAAAGTCATCGGGCTTTTCGACACGGTGGCTGCGGTGGGCGGGTTCTCCGACCTGGGCAGCGTTCGCGATGCGGTCAACAAGCGGGTCAATCTGTTTCTGCCTCCCGGGTGTGCGCAGCAGGTCCTGCATCTGGTGGCCGGCGACGAACACCGCCGCAACTTCGTGCTCAACAGCGTCAAGCCCGACTGGCCCCGTGAGATCGTGTTGCCCGGCAGCCATTCCGACATTGGTGGGGGTTACCAGCCGCAGGAGATAGAGAAGGTGGCGCTGTTTCGCCCTCACCGAAGCCTCGTCGGTGCCAACACGCCTTATGACGCCACGGACGCCTGGTTACAGGCCCATGCAGAACTGTCGACCGTCCAGGCGGGAGATTTGCTGGACCCCACCGACGAGGGAGCTTCACTGGGGGTTGAGTGTTTCGAGCGGTTCGGCACGGCTTCAAGAGGGGTCAAGACAGTGGTGGCGACCGTGACACTTGAGCGCCGCGTCTACAATCATTTAAGCCACGTTTACCTGCGAGTCATGCACGCGCTGGCCAGCGACGAAGGTGTGCCGTTCATGCCGATCATCGATTGCGCGCAGATAACTCTGCCACCGGAACTGCAAACGATTGCCGCCAGGCTGATCAGCCATGCGAGGGGAGAAGGCGATGGGTTGAGCGATGACGAGCGATCGCTGTTGTACAGGCGCTATATCCATCGTTCGGCGCACTGGAACAACGCACGACCCGATGCGCTGATGGACGGGCTGTTCCTGCATGCGCCTGCAGCGAACGGTCGACGGACCTTTTCAAACCTTGGTCAGCCTGGCTATCCGCAGTAAGTGCAGGGCGGTGAGCGGGGCGATGATACAACTAAAAAAATGGCGGACCTCGACGGGCCGCCATTTGGTTTCGCAGAATCGATCAGGCCGGCGTATGCAGGAGCACGTTGAGTTCGTCGACGATAGGCGCCCAGTCGTCATCCTCCATGATCTTTTCCTTCAGCAGCGCGCCCTGTTGCGGTGTCCAGAATTCTGCCTCGGAAACTTTCACGTCTTCAGGCAGGTGGTGCGCGCCGACAAACGCGTCGATGCTGGCCTGGTCAGACTCCAGGCCCAGCTGTTCAAATAAAAGCTCAAGCGACGGTGTCATGATTTCCATTTTGTCTCCCGGACGGGTCAGAAACCCGGATTGGCGTGGTCAGTGAGTAACCTTCTGATTCATGGGAGTGCGCGCGAGGGGCAAGAGTTCTAAGCATTTTCCAGTGGACCTTTTGTGAGACCGGCCTCAAGGACGCGCGCGATGTTGTGGGACCGGCTTCAGCCGGGAAGGCGTCAGGTGTGACACCGCAAATTCATGCAGTCTTAACAACCCTCTTCCCGGCTAAAGCCGGTCCTACTTGGCATCGCGTGCGTGGAGGATAATTCTTGGGGTCTGAACAACCCTCTTCCCGGCTAAACCGGTCCGTCTTAAATATTGCATGCGAAGGATATTTGGCGGGGCACCTGCGCCCTGCGCACCGCACGATCAATGCCAGCGGACGAAAGGGATATATCCCGGTTAGACTCACTGCCGGTAGAATCCACGCTCACGCCAGCGTCCGGCTCCGGGCGCATCATTTCTTGTTTCTTTCCTGCGCGGGTTTTCCCGGGCGGGTTCCTATCAGGTTGGGAGTTTGTACATTGGCAGTAGGTAATCTGGATACCCACGCGTTATTCGTGCTCGGAGACGTGCGCGCGAAGTTGGTGAAGTTGTTCCAGGCGCGATTCGTTTATGTCATCGAACAATCCCCTGAAGGCATTTACATGTCCGAGATCGACACCGAAGACGCACTGGTGGTCGACGACAAACCCGGGCTGGACTTGAAAGTAGGCGACCACTTCCGCGCCTCGGTATTGCCCAGTCGCGAAGGCGGCAAGTTGGAAATCCGCTTTCGCGACATCAAGATGACGATCTACGGCCTCGGTGAATACGCTTTTGTCGAAGTGCCCGAAGGCAACGGCATCGTGTTCAAAGAGTCGCACTGCGTCTTCATGGTATTTGCCGCGCATGAACAGATTCAGTCGGGTCTGGGCAAAGTGCTGAAAGCCGCAACCGCCAAGGCAGCGAAATGGCGCAAGGGCGAACTGACGTTCAAAGCCAGCGAGTAAGCCAGCCGACCGCCGCGTGTGGATAAGGCCCTCTCGCCAACTGCCTCCGACAGTTATCCAGAGCTATGGCCTGCAGGCAACACGCAAGCGCGCAGTCAATGGCCCTGCTGCCTGCCGTCGCTGACCTCGGGGGGCACGTCGTCACCCGCCATGCGCTTGCGAAACAGCCCGGTGCGGGCGAGCAGCAAAGTCGTGACCGGGACGGTGATCGCCAGCAGGACCGGGATGAGCCACGCGTGCAGAACCGGGCCTTCCTTCAGCGCCGAGAAGTAGATGATCGAGGCCAGTGCCACGCACCACGCGCCGAGGGTCGACGCCAGGGCAGGCGGGTGCATGCGCTGGAAAAAATCTTTCATGCGCAGAAGACCCAGCGCTCCGATCAGGCTGAACAGGCTACTGAGCAGCAGCAGAACCGCCGTCAGCACTTCGACCCAGAAGGGCAATACCTGCAACGAATTCATTCGATCACCTCGCCGCGCAACAGGAACTTGGCCAGCGCGAATGAACCAACGAAGCCGAACAGCGCAATCAACAGCGCCGCTTCAAAATAGGTGTCGCTGGCGTAGCGAATGCCCAGGACCAGCATCATCAACATCGCCAGGATGTACAGATAGTCCAGCGCCAGCACGCGGTCCTGCGCCGACGGGCCCTTGAACAGGCGGATCAGCGTCAACACCATGGCCAGTGTGAACACCGCGAGCGTCAGCAGGATTGCGTTGGTGAGCAGCACGCTCATTGAAAAATCTCCATCAGTGGCCGTTCGTAGGTGCTTTTGAAATGCTCGATGAAGTGCGTCTCATCGTCCAGGTCGAACACGTGCATCAGCAGGACACTGCGATCCAGCGCCAGCTCGGACCACACGGTGCCCGGCACGACCGTGCAAATCATCGCCAGTGCCGCCAGGCCGTGGGCGTCGTGCAGGTCCAGCGGCACTTTGACGAACGCCGAGCGCGGTGGCCGGCGTCCGGCGCGCAGAACCCCCCACGCCGTCGACACGTTGGACGCAATCACATCGCGACCGACCAACAGGAACAGCCGCAACGCGACGCCCGGCTTGCGCAGGTGAGCAGGCGAGGGGCGCAACGGCGCGAAGATATAGGGTGCGAAGACAGCCAGTAATCCGCCCAGCAACAGATTGCCGGGGCTCAACGACAGGTTGAGCAACAGCCACAGCGCCCAGAGGGACAGTGACAGCAGCGGCGCAGGAAACAGACGCTTCATGGTTGCACCTCCGCTGCCGCCGAGGCCGGCCCGGGTATCGGCCTGGCGGCTTTCACCGACAGCACGTATTGCTGGGGATCGTGCAGGGCCTGCGCCGTGTCCTGGGTGTAATGCAGCAGCGCCTGGGCCTTGAATGTCAGCACAATGGCGCAACCGACCAGCAAGGCAATCGGCAGGCATTCGTTGAGCCGCAGCAGGGGCACGGCATGCTCCTGGGGTGTCCAGAAGCGCTTGATGCCGACCCGAACAAAGGCAAACAGCGACGCCAGCCCGGAAATAATCAGCAGCGCCACCAGCATCCAGCTGTCACCGCGAATGGCTTCGTCCTTCGCCACATCAAGCCCCAGCGGATTGAGCAGTGCGCTGATCAGCGTCAGTTTGCCGAGGAAGCCCGACAGCGGCGGCAGGCCGATGATCAGCAGGGCGCAGGCCATGAAGCTCAAGCCCAGGAACGCCATGGTCCAGGGAATGACGTGGCCGACGACGGCTTTCTGCTCATCATCCAGATTGGTGCCCGGCACCGGGTGCAGTGACTCCAGCGCCTTGGGCAACTGGTCGGCGTCCTCGTCCAGGGAAATGTCATTGGCCGAGCGCGAGCGCTCGATCAGCTCTGCCAGCAGGAATAGCGCTGAGAGCGCGAGGGTCGAGCTCACCAGATAGAACAGCGCGCCAGCGGTCAGGCTTGGCTGAGCGAAACCGACAGCCGACAGCAAAATGCCCGCCGACACCAGAATGCTCAGGCTGGCCATGCGCTCCAGCCGCTGGGCCGCGACCACGGAAATCGCCGCCACCGTCACGGTTGCCATACCACCCCAGATCAGCCAGTCGCCGCCGAAGAACGCTGACGCGCCGGCCTGCCCCGAAAACAGCAACGTCCACAGGCGCAACAGGGTGTAAGCGCCGACTTTGGTCATGATCGCGAACAGCGCCGCCACCGGCGCGCTGGCGGCGGAATAGGCCGGCACCAGCCAGAAATTCAGCGGCCACATGCCGGCCTTGGCGAGAAACGCGACTGCCAGAATGGCAGCGCCGGCGTGCAGCAGGCCCAGGTCGCCCTCCGGCACCTGCGGGATCTTGACCGCCAGATCCGCCAGGTTCAGCGTCCCGGTCACGCCGTAGATCAATGCCGCGCCGATCAGGAACAATGAGGACGCCAGCAAATTGATGGTGATGTAATGCAAGCCCGCTGATACTCGCGCCCGTCCCGAACCGTGGAGCATCAGACCGTAGGACGCTGCCAGCAGCACTTCGAAAAATACGAACAGGTTGAACAGATCGGCCGTGAGGAAGGCGCCGTACAGGCCCATCAACTGAATCTGAAACAGGGCGTGAAAACTGGCACCGGCGCGGTCCCAGCGCGCCAGGGCAAAGAGCAGGGCGCAGAAGGCAATGATGCCGGTCAGCACCAGCATCAGCGCCGACAGGTGATCGATTACCAGGACGATGCCGAACGGCGCTTCCCAGTTGCCCGGCAGGTACACGCCGATGGAGCCGGTGGTGCCGGTCTTCTGCACCCACATCATTAGCGTGATGGCGATCGCCAGACCCAGCCCGGTCGACACGAGATTGATGCGGGCTTTGAGCGGTCGGTGCTTTTCGCCGAGCCACAGTACCAGTGCGGCTGTCAGCACCGGCAGCAGGATGGGCGCAACGATCAGTTGATTCATCAGGTTCATTCACCCAGCTCCCGGCCGTCGACATGGTCGTTGCCGGTCAAACCGCGCGACGCCAGCAGCACCACCAGAAACAGTGCGGTCATGGCAAAACTGATCACGATGGCTGTCAGCACCAATGCCTGGGGCAGAGGATCGGTGTAGTTGAGCAGGTCGTGGGGTACGCCGTCCTTGATGATCGGCTCTTTGCCGATAAACAGGCTGCCCATGCTGAAAATGAACAGGTTGACGCCGTAAGACAGTAGGCACAGGCCCATCACGACCTGATAGGTTCGCGGACGCAGGATCAGCCAGACGCCCGAGGCGGCAAGCACGCCGATGGCAATGGCAATGACTTCTTCCATCAGATGGCTCCTTGTGAAGTCGCAGTGTCGGCCGCAGCCGGTTCAATCGGCGGCGGCAGCGACGTCGGCCGATGGCTGCGCACCGATTGGTGGGCCAGCGCCGTAAGGATCAGCAGGGTCGAACCGACCACCACCGCGTACACGCCGATGTCGAAAAACAACGCGCTGGCAATGTGCAGATCGCCCAGCACCGGCAGATGCACATGAGCGGTGTGCGTGGTCATGAACGGGTAACCGAGGGCAATCGAACCCATCCCCGTGGCCAGTGCGAAGAACAGCCCGGTGCCCATCCAGCGCAGTGGTCGCAGGCTCATGTTGGCTTCGACCCATTGAGTTCCGGCGACCATGTACTGAAGAATGAAGGCCACCGACATCACCAGCCCGGCCACGAAACCGCCGCCTGGCTGGTTATGCCCGCGCATGAACAGGTACATGGAAACCACGAAAGCCACCGGCAGTAGCAGGCGCACCAGCACGGCCGGCACCATCATGAAGCCCAGTGCGGTGTCAGCGGCATGGCGCGGGTTGATCAGATCGGTGACCACGTCGCGCGCCAGCAAACGTTGTTGCGCCGGCAGGGCAATACTTTCCCTGGGCGGCCGGAAACGTCGCAGCAGCGCAAACACCGTCAGCGCCACCACGGCCAGCACAGTGATCTCGCCAAACGTATCGAAGCCGCGGAAGTCCACAAGCATCACGTTGACTACGTTAGTGCCGCCGCCCTGGGCCAGGGCGCGGCTCAGGTAAAACTCGGAGATGGCGTTGGGCGTTGGCCGGGTCAGCATCGCGTAGGACAACACGGCCATGCCGCCGCCAACCGCCACCGCGAGGACAAAATCGCGGATTCGACGCACTTTCGCCCGGCGCCGGGCTTGAGCGGCAGGGGGCACATTTTCGTTGCGTCGCGGCAGCCAGCGCAGGCCGAGCAAAATCAGTACCGTGGTGACGACCTCCACCGCGAGCTGAGTCAGTGCCAGGTCGGGCGCGGAAAACCAGACGAACGTCACGCACGTCATCAGCCCGCAGACGCTGACCATCGTCAGTGCCGCCAGCCGGTGGTACTTGGCTTGCCAGGCGGCACCGATGGCGCAGGCGATGGCGATCAGCCAAAGCATTACGAACACGCCCGAGCCCGGTATTTTAGGCCGGTCGCCCCAGCTGAGGCCGCTTTCGTACATCGGCACGAAGCCGGCGACCAGCGCGGCCAGCACCATCAGAAACAGCTGCGCCTGCAAGCGGCGCGTGGTCAGCAGGCCCTCAAGCCGGCGTGCTCCGCGCATTTTCAACACCAGCACGCGCTCGAACATGCGCTTGCCATTGAGCCGCCAGATCAGCGGTGGTCCTTTGACCTGCCGGCGCTTGATCGGCGCGCGTAGCAGCAGGTACAGCACAATCCCGGCCGCCATGGCGATCAGGCTCATGACCATCGGCGCGTTCAGCCCGTGCCAGATTGCCAGGCTGTACTCGGGCAATTCTCCGCCCACTACAGGCTGTGCGGCCGCCGCGAGCAACGGGCCGACCGACTGTGCCGGGAAGATCCCGACAATCAGGCAGGCCAGCACCAGCAGTTCAACCGGCAGGCGCATCCAGCGCGGCGGCTCGTGGGGCGTGTGCGGCAACCGGGTCGCTTTCGGGCCGAAGAACACATCGACCGTGAACCGCAGGGAATAGGCCACGCTGAAGATCCCGGCGACCGTTGCGATCACCGGCAGAGCGATCTCGACCCAGTCGGTCGAGGTGATGAACACGGTCTCGGCAAAGAACATTTCCTTGGACAGGAAACCATTGAGCAACGGCACCCCGGCCATCGATGCGCTGGCGACCATGGCCAGCGTGGCGGTGTAGGGCATCAGCTTGATCAGCCCGCTCAATTTGCGGATGTCGCGGGTACCGCTTTCATGGTCAATAATGCCCGCCGCCATGAACAGCGAAGCCTTGAACGTGGCGTGGTTGAGGATATGAAACACCGCCGCCACTGCGGCCAGCGGACTGTTCAGCCCCAGCAGCAAGGTGATCAGGCCCAAGTGGCTGATGGTGGAGTAGGCCAGCAGGCCTTTGAGGTCGTTCTGGAACATCGCCGAATAGGCGCCAATCACCAGCGTACACGCCCCGGCACCGCTGACGATCCAGAACCACTGCTCGCTGCCCGACAATGAAGGCCACAAGCGCGCCAGCAGGAATACCCCGGCCTTGACCATGGTTGCCGAGTGCAGATACGCCGACACCGGGGTCGGTGCCGCCATGGCGTGAGGTAGCCAGAAGTGGAAAGGGAACTGCGCGCTTTTGCTCAATGCGCCGACAAGAATCAGGGTCAGCAGCACGGGGTACAAGGCGTGGGCACGGATCGCGTCGCCCGAGGCCAGCACGCGGTCCAGGTCGTAACTGCCGACGACGTGGCCGAGCAGCATCATCCCGACCAGCAGCGCCAGGCCGCCTGCGCCGGTGACCATCAGTGCCATATAGGCACCGCGCCTGGCGTCCGCCCGATGGTGCCAGTAGCCGATCAGCAGGAACGAGAAAATGCTGGTCAGCTCCCAAAAGAAGACTATTTGAATGAGATTGCCGGACATGACCAGCCCGAGCATGGCGCCCATGAACGCGAGGAAGAAAGAGAAGAAGCGCGGCACCGGGTCGTCCGGCGACATGTAGTAACGCGCGTACAGCGACACCAGCGCGCCAATGCCCAGCACCAGCATCGAAAACAGCCAGGCAAAACCGTCCAGTCGCAAGACGAAGTTCAGGCCAAGGCTCGGCAGCCAGAAGAATTCCTCTCTGATGACCCCGCCGTGGGCGATCTGTGGATACCAGAGTGCGACCTGCACCGCGCCGATCAAGGCGATTGCGCCTGCCAGAAGGGATTCACTGTTGCGTGCGTTGTGCGGCAAGAGGGCCGCCAGACAGCTGCCGATGAAAGGCAGAAGCAGCAGAACTATCAGGGACATAGGCTTCAAATCTGCGGAGAAATGTCAAGGACTATACGTGCCGGGTCCGGGATGACCAAACGCCAAGATGTCGCAGAATCCTACAAAGTTGGTAGGCAGCAGCGTAGTCCATGAATACGAACGGATACTTTCTTCGCCTCAGGCCCGCTGCTGCATTTGGCGTGCTTCATCAATTAGGCGACAATGCCGGCCTGTTTCCGGAGCGCCCCATGTCTGATTCAACCGAACATCTCACCGTCGACGCCGTGCTCGACGCGACCGGGCTCAATTGCCCCGAGCCGGTCATGATGCTGCACCAAAAAGTGCGCGACTTGCCGCCTGGCGGTTTGCTCAAGGTGATTGCCACCGATCCGTCCACCCAACGCGATATTCCGAAGTTCTGCGTGTTCCTTGGCCACGAACTGGTGGACAAGCAGGTCGGCAATGCCGAGTTTTTGTACTGGATCCGCAAGAAGCTCGACTGATCGGTTGCTGATCGGCTGACGCGTTGCGCATGACGCTGGCTCGTCAGGGCGCTGGCGCCTACACTGCGGCCACTCCAGGAGCCCTGACATGCGCATAGTTGCCGACGAAAACATTCCCCTGCTCGACGCCTTTTTCGAAGGTTTCGGTGATATCCAGCGATACCCGGGGCGCACGCTTGATCGCGCCGCCGTTGCCGAAGCGGACATTCTGCTGGTGCGCTCGGTCACTCGGGTGGACCGCGCATTGCTCGAAGGCACGCCCGTGCGCTTCGTCGGCACGTGCACCATCGGCACCGACCACCTCGACCTCGAATACCTCGACCAGGCCGGCATTCAATGGTCCAGCGCGCCGGGCTGTAATGCCCGCGGTGTAGTGGACTATGTGCTGGGCAGTCTGCTGACCCTGGCGGAAATCGAGGGGGTTGAGCTTGCCAGCCGCACCTACGGCGTGGTCGGCGCCGGTCAAGTCGGCGGCCGTCTGATCAAGGTCATGCGCGGCCTTGGCTGGAACGTCTTGGTGTGCGACCCGCCGCGTCAGGCGAGTGAAGGCGGCGATTACGTCAGCCTCGACGAGATCATCGCCCGCTGCGATGTCATCAGCTTGCACACCCCGCTGGATAAACACGGCGAGGCGGCCACCTGGCATTTATTTGATCACGGCCGTTTGCAGCAACTGCGGCACGGCGCCTGGCTGATCAACGCCGCACGCGGTCCAGTGGTCGATAACCGCGCCCTGCGCCACGTCCTGCTGGAACGCGAGGACTTGCAGGCGGTGCTGGATGTGTGGGAAGAGGAGCCGACCGTCGACGCCGAACTGGCCGAGCTGTGCGTCATCGCCACGCCGCACATTGCCGGCTACAGCCTCGACGGTCGTCAGCGCGGCACCGCGCAAATTTATCAGGCGCTGTGCACATACCTGAGCCAGCCCGCGAGCATCAAGCTTGACGACTTGCTGCCCAAACCCTGGCTGGCGCACGTCACACTGGATGCCGCCACTGATCCAGTCTGGGCGCTCAATGCACTGTGTCGCGGGGTTTACGACCCGCGGCGCGACGATGCGGATTTCCGCCGAAGCCTGATAGGCGATACCCACACTCAGCGGCTGGCATTCGACGCCTTGCGCAAGCATTACCCGCCGCGCCGGGAAATCGACAGTCTGCACGTCAGCGTCAACGGCGAGTCCGAAGCGTTGTGTCAGATCGTCAAGGCCTTGGGCGCGACGCTTGTCGCCAAGTGAATCGCACACTGCCGGACGTCCAGCCTCGACGCCGGCACGGTTCACCCGCATTGGCATCAACCCGAATCTATAGGAGCCAGCACGGTTCACCGCCGTTGGCACCAACCCAAACCTGTAGGAACAGGCTTGCCGGCGAACGCATTTCGGCAGGTACCGCTGCATTGACTAGGTAACCGGGTTCGCCAGCAAGCCGGCTCCTACAGGGCTTGGCCAAATGCTTGAACCCGTGCCAAGAGGACCGGGGCAAACGTTTGAACCCAACGCCAAGGTACTGGGTGAACGTTTGGACCCAGCGCCAAGGTACCGGGGCAAACGCATGAACCAGCGCCAACAGGACCGGGGCAAACGTCTGAACCCAAGGCCAATAGAACCGGGCGAGCCTATTGAGCCTTCGCGCAAAAAGGGTGCCGTGACCCAACCCGCTTCGCGCCGCCTGATATGAGCCGCCCCCGACGCCAGGACGGTTCACCCGCATTGGCATCAACCCCAATCTGTAGGAGCCGGCTTGCTGGCGAACGCATTTCGGCAGGCACCGCTGCGTTAATGGGTAACCCGGTTCGCCAGCAAGCCGGCTCCTGCAGGGCCGGTCCCGCCTCTCGAACTCTGGCTCGCGCGCTGCGTCGCGCCGCCTGATCCGTACGGCGCTTATAAAAAACCCGGCAACTTGGCCGGGTTCCAGTCAAATCCGTACATCAATCTTGTTTTTCTGGCCGCACCCAGTACTTCTCGCATTCCTGGCAGGCGGCCTGGACCATTTCTTCAGTAATCAGAATTTCCTGCCCGTTTCTGTCAAGGATCGCGCCGCCCAGTTGCAACTCGGGTTGAGGGCGGAACACGGGTTCTTGATTGCTGCTGCTTTGCAAGCTCATGGCCTGTCTCCTCATCAGGTAACTGCGCGTCGATAGTAGCCACGCCTGCATGAATGCGCTGTGACACTCACCCTGAACGAGCTTCCACGGAACGGATGCGAGTCGTCGCGGGAGGTGTTCGGCAGGTGTGCGAGCGCGTTGGCGTGACAGCATTCGTTGACTGAGCGAAGCGGCCGGAGTTCAGCAAAAGCTGACGAGCGTAGGGCGGTGTTGAGGTGTAGGCTCTGCGGCTGGTTTGTTTATCGGGTGTGATTCATGGCTTCAGTATTTTCCGGCCGTCAGCGGCATGCCATACGACTGGCGCTGCGCCTGATTGCGCCGTACTGCAAGCAGGCGTTCGGGGCGCTGCTGGCGCTGGTGGTCACGGCGGCGATCACGCTGTCGATGGGCCAGGGCATCCGGTTGATGGTCGACCAAGGTTTCATGACCCGTTCCCCCGCGTTGCTCAACGAAACCATTGGCCTGTTCATGGGGCTGGTGGTCGCGCTGGCGGTGGGCACCTTCGCGCGCTTTTATCTGGTGTCGTGGATCGGCGAGCGCGTGGTGGCCGATTTGCGCAAGCAGGTCTTCGATCACCTCGTTAGCCTGCACCCTGGGTTTTACGAGAACAATCGGAGCTCGGAAATCCAGTCGCGCCTGACCGCTGACACCACGTTGCTGCAGTCAGTGATCGGCTCTTCGCTGTCGATGTTCCTGCGCAACGCCTTGATGGTCATTGGCGGGATCATCCTGCTGTTTTTCACCAATCCCAAGCTCACCAGCATTGTGGTCGTGGCACTGCCGTTGGTGATTGGGCCGATCTTGATCTTCGGGCGGCGAGTGCGCAGCCTGTCGCGGGAAAGCCAGGACCGGGTCGCGGACGTCGGCAGTTACGTGTCTGAAGCATTGGGGCAGATCAAGACCGTTCAGGCCTACAACCATCAGGCGCAGGATCGCCAGCGTTTTGCCCGGACGGCCGAAGATGCGTTCGACACTGCACGCAAGCGCATTTTGCAGCGCTCATGGCTGATTACGCTGGTGATCGTGCTGGTACTCGGCGCCGTGGGTGTCATGCTCTGGGTCGGAGGCATGGACGTCATCGCCGGGCGGATCTCGGGGGGCGAGCTGGCGGCGTTCGTGTTCTACAGCCTGATTGTCGGCAGCGCATTTGGCACACTCAGCGAAGTGATCGGCGAGATGCAGCGCGCGGCGGGCGCGGCCGAGCGCATCACCGAACTGCTACAGGCACGCAGCGAAATCGCCGCGCCCGCCAGCGACCTGCTGACACTCCCCGCGCGCATCAGCGGCCGCCTGGTCCTTGAAAACCTCACGTTTGCCTACCCCTCGCGCGCAGAGCGCAACGCCGTCGATGGGCTGACTTTGAGCATTGAAGCGGGCGAGACGCTGGCGCTGGTCGGACCGTCCGGGGCGGGCAAATCGACCCTGTTCGATCTGCTGCTGCGTTTCTACGACCCGCAGCAGGGGCAGGTGCTCATCGAAGGGGTGCCTGTTGAACGCCTTGATCCGCTGGACCTGCGCCGCTGCTTCGCCTGGGTATCGCAAACCCCGGCGCTGTTTTTCGGCACGGTGGAGGACAACATTCGCTACGGCAACCCGGCCGCAAGCGTGGAGCAAGTGCAGGCGGCGGCACGCATCGCGCACGCCCACGAGTTCATCGAGCTTCTGCCGCAGGGTTATCAGACCCACCTGGGTGATGGCGGCATGGGCTTGTCTGGGGGGCAGCGACAGCGCCTGGCCATCGCTCGGGCCTTGTTGGCCGACGCGCCGATTCTATTGCTGGACGAAGCCACCAGCGCCCTAGACGCGCAGAGCGAACATCTGATTCAGCAGGCGTTGCCGACATTGATGAAGGGCCGCACCACTCTGGTCATCGCCCACCGGCTGGCAACGGTACAGAACGCCGACCGCATCGCGGTGATGGATCAAGGCAAGCTGGTGGCGGTGGGCACGCATCGGGAATTGATCGCCAGCAATCCGCTTTACGCGCGGCTGGCGGCGTTGCAATTCAATGCCGGGAATGAAGAGGTCGGCTAAGCGCCGACCCGAGGGGCTGAATCAACCCTTGCGGTATTCGCAAAGGTAAGCGGTTTCGACGGTGGCTTCGACATCAAACTTGATGTTCGCCGGGATATCGAACTGCTGGGCTGCATCGTAGGTTGCCCAGTTATCGCTGTCCGGCAGCAGGACTTTCAGTTGCCCGGAGATGACGTGCATGATTTCACGGTCGGCCGTACTGAAATTGTATTTTCCGGGAGCCATCACGCCGATGGTCGCGTCGCCTTCTGCTTGCTTGAAGGCAATGGATTTCACGGTGCCGTCGAAATACTCGTTGACCTTGAACATGGCTGATCTCCTTGGGAAGGGATGGGAAAAGGCCGGACAGTATGCCGAACGTGTAAAAGGCCGTCATCCGCTTTGATAAATGCGTCACGCCTCAGCCGGGAATCACCAACGGTAACAATCGTGCGGTATTGCGCGCATCCGACAGCGCCCGGTGTTGCTGCCCGTTGAAATGCATGCCCGCGAGCTGCAGCGCGGCGTTCAGCCCGCAGGGTTTTTGCAGATGGCGGGCCTTGGCGAAGCGTTGTTTCAGGTTGATGTGGGGGAGGGTGGCCAGCTCGCTGGCGAGGCGATGCTGTTGCCATTCCTGTTGTAATTGCTGACGGTCGTAATCGCCCCAGCTGGTCCAGGCCACCAGCTTGGCGCGGTACTGAGCGATCCAGCGCTCGAACTGTGGCCAGACCGCAGGCAGTGTCGATGCGCTGTCGATCAAGTGCTGCTGAATGTGGGTCAATTCCCTGCAGAAGGAGGTCAACAATGGTCGGCGCACGGGCCGCACGAACCGTTCAAAGTGGTCGATTTCTCGCCCGTCCTGATTGACCAGCGATGCGCCGATTTCGATTATTTCCATCTCTGCTACCGGCCAACCGCCCTCTTCGGTGGTGGCCTCCAGGTCTATCACCAGCCAGTAGGACATCTTCAACTCCTGTTTTAAGCCCGCAGCTCCGCAATCGAGCGTAGTGACATCACGGCCATCACGTCCAGCGACCGGCGCAGATGATCCATGATTGGGACTCACGTTGCCGAGGAAGGTTTGCCTGGACAGGCATCATTTATGCCGACTGACTGGCCTATGGCCGGGACGGCGCTTGCCTGGTCACTGCGCCTCGGCATAAATTGCATCCGCAGTCGGTGCTCATATCGTCCTCATATAAAGCGAAGCGCGGTCGATAACGCAAAGGACAAGGACAGTTTCAGCGCTTTTGGCGGGATCGGCTTCAGCCGCAAACAGGCCGCAAGGGAAAGGGGCAGTAGCGCGCAAGGAGGGCGGAAGGGGGAAGACGAGGGTTTAGCCTCTGTTTGACCGTTGTCTAATTGATCGCGAACGCATAGCTTACGTACTCCGTTTCGCCTGAGGTGCCTTGTCTTGATGTCCACGCCGATGCGGATGGCTTTTAACACGTTGTTGTTCACGACCACGACCCTGTGGGCCTGGCAGGCCGGTGCGGCGCAAGTCGTGCGCATTGGCGCGGCGCATTTCCCGCCCTATACGATTCGTCCCGAGCGCGGCGAGGACACCGGTCTGCTCCCGCAGATGGTCAGCGCGCTCAACGCCATGCAGCATGACTACCGCTTCGAGATGGTGCCGACGTCTATTCCGCGCCGGTTCCGCGATTTCCAGGAGTCGCGCTTTGACATGGCTATCTTTGAGAACCCCGAATGGGGCTGGAAGGGCATTCCCCACGAGGACGTCGACATGGGGCTTGAAGACGCCGAAGTCTTCGTCGCCCACCGCGCGCAAGGGCGTACGCAAACCTATTTCGATGAATTGCATGGCAAGCGTCTGGCGTTGTTCAGCGGCTATCACTACGCGTTTGCGCGGTTTGATGCCGACCCCAAGTTTCTCGCTGACAATTACAACGCCACACTGACGTACTCCCACGACAGCAACTTGCTAATGGTGCTGCGCGACCGCGCCGACGTTGCGCTGGTGACGCGCTCTTACCTGAGCACGTTCATGTCCAGCAACCCCGAAGACGCCGACCAGTTTCTGGTCTCGGACCGCGTCGATCAGGTGTATCGGCACTACGCATTGCTGCGCCCGGACGCGCCCATCAGCGGAGAACGCTTCAGCGAACTGCTCAGACAACTTCGCGAGAACGGGGAAATGTTTAAAATCTTTCAGCCATTCCGCATCGCGGTCACCCCTCAAGCCACCCATCACGCGGTGGCGCTGGGCGAAGGCGCCGACACGGACTGAGGCGACAGGTACTGATCGATTCAAATCATTTGAAGAAGGGGGATTGGGAAGGACGGCTTACTGCGGGAGCGCTGGAACGCACCCCCACAGCATCGTTTAGCGGTCTCGTGCTTCCTTTGCATCCATTTCGGCGTTGCGCTCGTGAACACGCTTGAGCTGTTCATCGGTCAGGGGGAGTTTCTTCGCTGAATCCTTGAGCATCAGCAGGCCGCCGACGATCGAGCCGATTGCAACGACCAGAATTAACCAGGCATACCAGGGCATAGTGCTCTCCTTGTTGTGATAGGGGTTGGAGCAGCGGCGCCGTCCAGTGGTTCAATTGTAGAAGATGCTCGACGCACGGCGCGGTTCGGGCAGGCATTTAGCAATTGCCGGGTCCCGCGCTGCGGGATGTTCGGCTACAATGCGCGCCGATTTCGACTTGCCAGAGAACCCGCTCATGTCCGCCTGCCAGACCCCCATCATCGTCGCCCTGGATTTCCCCACCCGCGAAGCCGCGTTGAGTCTGGCGGATCAACTGGACCCCAAACTGTGCCGGGTCAAGGTGGGGAAAGAGCTGTTCACCAGTTGCGCATCGGACATCGTGGAAACCCTCAACAGCAAGGGCTTCGAGGTATTCCTGGATCTCAAATTCCATGACATTCCCAACACCACGGCAATGGCGGTCAAGGCTGCCGCCGAGATGGGCGTGTGGATGGTCAACGTGCATTGCTCGGGCGGTCTGCGCATGATGGCGGCCTGCCGTGAGGTGCTGGACCAGCGCACCGGGCCCAAGCCACTGCTGATAGGCGTGACGGTGCTGACCAGCATGGAGCGTGAGGACTTGGCGGGAATCGGTCTGGACATCGAGCCACAGGAGCAGGTGCTGCGCCTGGCGTCACTGGCGCAAAAGGCCGGCATGGACGGGTTGGTGTGTTCCGCCCTGGAAGCCCAGGCGCTGAAGGCGGCACATCCGTCGCTGCAACTGGTGACCCCCGGTATTCGTCCGGCCGGCAGCGCCGTGGACGATCAGCGGCGGATTCTGACACCGCGTCAGGCGCTGGACGCCGGTTCGGATTATCTGGTGATCGGCCGTCCCATCAGTCAGGCGGCAGATCCGGCAAAGGCCCTGGCTGCGGTAGTGGCTGAGCTGGCGTAAAACCCGCCATTCCAGCCTGAACACGTTCTGCGGGAGCGACCGGAGCGGCACTCCCGCAGCCTGCACGCCTTGATGAGTCGCGGTGCGGTCTGGGGCTCAATAACCGTTGCGCTTGAGGATCGAGTCCAGGCTCTCCTTCGACGGGCGACCGTAGAACTTCAGCAACTCCGACGCCCGATTGGTGAAGAACCCGTCCACTCCACGCTCGCTGATGGACTTGAAATCCACCGCCTCATCGACGGTATACGGGTGAATGATCATGCCGCGGTCGTGGGCCATCTTGTTCATCCATGTCTGCACAAGATCCATGTAGCTCTGGTCACCGCCATTTTTCAACGCTGAAGACGGCCCCGTACCCACCGCGCCATGAGCTTTGGCCCAATCCATCCAGGCGGCAAACTCTTCTTTGGATTTCACCTGCTGGCTCGCATAAAAGCTGGCCTTGTCCTTGGCGCCTGAATCTTTGAAGGTCTTGTTCGAGGCTGCTGCGATGGAGCCGTCGCCGAGCCAGAGGAGCAGGACTTTCGGTGTGTCCGGCATGCTTTTCTGGAGCAATTCCAGGCTCGGCTTCTCGAATGTCTGCAGCATGACGCGGCCGGGCATGTGAGCAACGTTCACGTAACCTTTTTCGGCAGCGGGTCGCTGGGTCAGCCAGCCGCGCTGCTGCAGCTTGTTCTTCAGGTCTTCTTCGATGCCGGGAAATTGCGACGGCACCTTGGTTTCGATGTACAAACCGGGCTTGTTCTTGCCGCCTTCGGCGATATCCATCACCTCGTCGAGGGTCAGAATTTTCAGCCCGGCGTAACTGGCGCGTGCGCGGTCCGGGTGTGCCGTGTTGAACCATGAGCCGGCGTCCAGGCGCTTGATTTCCTCCAGCGTGAACGTGTTCAGCGGGTCCTTGGTCCGTTGCGGGTAGACCTCGGCGATGTTGGTGGTGCGCTCCAGCGTGTTGTCATGCAGCGCGATCAGCACGCCATCTTTGGTGCGCTGAATGTCCATCTCCAGGTAGTCGGCACCGAGTTCGCGCGCCAGCGTGTAGGCAGGTACGGTCTCCTCCGGCGCATCGAACGACGCACCGCGGTGGGCAATCACCGCTGGCCAGGGCACGCCGATCTTGGCAGCCAGGGCTCGCCCCGGTTCCTTATCCATGTCAGTGGCGGCCAAGGCTATGGAGGATGACAACAGCACACCGGCGATCGCGGCGCCGCTCAACGTTCTGGATAGTCCTTTCAACATGGTTCTGACGTTCCTTATGGGCGTGTTCGTTCAAGGCGCAGACGTCGCCGCGCCGCGTGGCACATTGTTTTGTCGGAGTGAAACCGGCTCTCGCCTGACGCAGACCTTAAACAGCAATGCCCATGACCGGCAACCGGGATTGTTGTTGTGAGGGCATTGCTGTTGGTCTGGATGGCAATGGAGCGCTGCCAGTTTCCGGGATTTTGATGACATTGAGGTGCCAGCGGACGCTAGGTGCGGGGACTACGTTTCGGCAATTTTTTTGCGTGGTCGGCCGCCTTTCGCCCCGTTAGCCTTCGACGCGGTGGCTTTTGCCGCACTGATACGCCGCCCGTTTCGCGCAGCGACGAGGCTACCAGCAATGGCCATCAGCGACTCGCTGGCCGAAATCATCCCCGAAATCGACATATGCATATCGCGATGTTCAAGGCAGATAGCTTTCCCGCCGAAGCCCAATTCGATTTGACCGAGCTCTATGACCGAGAGCTCGCGCAACTCGGGGTAATTAGCGACAGGGAGAAGGAGGGCCGTCTGGTCCGAAAAGCCGATGGCCAAGGCGTTCAGCTCACTCAGAAAACGCAGCGTTGTCGGTTGAATGTTCGGCGCATTTCGTTTGCGGCCCTGATCAATGGCCTGATCCAGGATGCGCTGGGTAACGGGCTGATCCTCGTGTTTCCGCGCTTTGATCGTCTTCATAACTCAATCTCCAGTGGCTCGATGTGCCCGGCGAGGTACAGCTGCGTTTTATAGGCGTAAGCGTCATACGTACCGTTGACAATCTTCAATGTCTGAGGCTGATCAAGGAGAGAAGAGACGACTTCATCGGACCGCAAGCTCCACCCCATATTTTCCAGGCAGACCGTGCTTCGGCTTCGCCACCAGCAGTCCCTTGCCTTGCGCAGATTGTCCCGGCGGTTGATCACTCGACGTAGCTCTTCGAGCACACGGAAGCACGGCTCGTTTTTTGAAAGAGTGACGTCCCAGAGCTTTACGCCGTTATGCCAGAAACTGAATAAGAACCGCGCGTCCCACCTGCTGGTACCCACGTGGACATGAGGTGGACAGTGTTTATCTCTGGTAAAAACCGCGATAACAAATCCTTTATGACTGCACACCCTCATCTTTAACCCATCCGTTAGGTTTTAAGTCTACGCGTCGATGACGTGTTTTGCGAAGATCCCGATGACGCCTATTCGCCCAACACGATTAACGGGCCCTCTGGAGCCAGCAGAGTTGAACGTGGATCAGCGTTCTGAGCCAGAACTCAACAGCCACAAAACTTGACCGAGGTGGCAGAGCTGGTGCATTCGCTCAGGGCTACCCTCTTTTTAGGCCGGCAACCCTGCCCAACCGCTCTAACTCGCGCTACTGTCAGCACCACGTATTTTGCCGACGGGAAGAATGATGAAAACGGTGCTGGTGCTGGTTGAGAACGTGAACATGTATCTGCCGATTCTGGAGAGCAGCGGGTTTCGCCTGATTCTGGCGCCGACACCGGCGATGCGCGCGCAGGCGGTGGCCGACGGCGGCGACACGATTGATGCGGTACTGACGCGTGGGCCGCTGGGTTTTACAGCCGAGGAAATGGCCGCGCTGCCGAAGCTGGGCATCATCTGCGTGATCGGCGCGGGCTATGAGCGGGTTGATCTGGAAGCTGCCGAAGCGCGCGGCATCGTGGTGACGAACGGAGCGGGGGTCAACGCCCCGACGGTAGCCGATCACGCGATGGCGTTGCTCCTGGCCGCGATCCGGGACATTCCTCAGGCGGATGCCTCGGTGCGCCGCAGCGAATGGCGCAAGGTGACGCGACCCTCGCTGGCCGGCAAGCGCCTTGGCATTCTGGGGCTTGGTGCCGTCGGCATGGCCATCGCCAAACGTGCGACGGGGTTCGACATGTTGATCAACTACCACAGCCGCTCGCCGCGCCCCGACGTGGATTTCAACTATTGCCCCACGCCGCTGGCGCTGGCCGAAGCGTCGGACTTTCTGGTGGTGGCGACGCCGGGCGGTGGCTCGACGCGGCACCTGATCGACAAGGCGGCGATTGACGCGTTAGGGCCTGAAGGCTTCATCGTCAACATCGCGAGGGCCAGTGTCGTGGATACCGATGCCTTGATCGACGCGCTCCAGCAACACCGTATTGCCGGTGCGGCGCTGGATGTATTTGACGACGAGCCGCATGTGCCTGATGCCCTCAAAACGCTGAACAACGTGGTCCTGACGCCTCATCTGGCCGGGCTGTCGCCTGAAGCGTCGCGCGACACGGTGCAAAGGGTAGCCGACAACCTGCTGGCGTTTTATGCCGGTCAACCGGTGCTCACACCTGTCTTTAGCGGGTAACCCCCTGCGGCGTGCCGCGGGTCACCTGCCGTCGCCAAAACCTCAACAATAAAAAAGGAAACGCGCATGTCTTCTGAAACGAAAGTGGCGCTGGTCACCGGTGCTGGCAGCGGTATCGGCCGCGCGGTGGCGCTGCAACTGCTGGCCGATGGTTTCACCGTTGTGCTCGCCGGACGTCGGCCGGAACCCTTGCAGGCGCTGGTGGAACAGGCACACGCCGCTGGCCGGCAGGCGCTGGCGGTACCAACGGATGTGCGCGACCCGGCGAGTGTCGACGCGCTGTTCGCTGCCATCGAAAAGACCTTCGGTCGGCTGGACGTTTCTTTCAACAACGCCGGCATTGGCGCGCCTGCGGTGCCCATGGACGAGCTGTCTGTCGAACAGTGGAAAAACGTTGTCGATACCAACGTCACCGGGATGTTTTTGTGCGTGCGCGGTGCATTCGGGCTGATGCGACGTCAGGTGCCCCAGGGCGGCCGGATTATCAACAACGGTTCGATTTCGGCGCACACCCCGCGCCTGTTCAGCTCGCCCTACACATCGAGCAAGCATGCCGTACTGGGTCTCACCAAAAGCACGGCGCTGGACGGCAGGCAATTCAATATTGCCTGTGGCCAGGTCGATATCGGCAATGCGCTGACGGAAATGACCGACCGCATGACCAAAGGGGTGTTGCAGCCCAGCGGTGATCTCGCCGTCGAACCGACCATGAGCGTGCAGCACGTGGCCGATGCCGTGAGTTACATGGCCGGG
The DNA here is from genome assembly GCF_000759445.1 of Pseudomonas lutea. Taxonomy (NCBI): domain Bacteria; kingdom Pseudomonadati; phylum Pseudomonadota; class Gammaproteobacteria; order Pseudomonadales; family Pseudomonadaceae; genus Pseudomonas; species Pseudomonas lutea. Next base: position 37,215 of record NZ_JRMB01000002.1, on the reverse strand, counting down.
CTGCCGCTGTCAGCCAACGTGCTGAACATGACGGTGATGGCCAGTGGCATGCCATTCGTGGGGCGTGGCTAAGGGCTCTTCGCAGGTTTTTGCGTTGTTTCGTCCAAAACCTGATGGGTTCTGTCCAAGTTCATGGGCCGCCAGGTTGCGACACTCATCCCATGCCCAAGCCCCTCCAAACAAGGAAAAGCCATGAGTGAATTCGTCATTGCCCCCGTTGCCACACCGTCCCTGGCGGTCGCCGGAACGTCGAGCCGTTTTCCGATTCGTCGGGTGTTTTGCGTAGGCCGCAACTACTCCGATCATGCCCGGGAAATGGGTCACGATCCCGATCGCGAGCCGCCATTCTTTTTCATGAAGCCTGCCGACGCGGTGGTGCCGGCAGAGGGCCAGATCGCTTACCCGCCGCTCACCGAGGACCTGCACCACGAGATCGAGCTGGTAGTCGCCATCGGCAAGGGCGGGGTCAACATCAACCCCCAGGATGCGTTGACTCACGTGTGGGGCTACGGCGTCGGTCTGGACCTTACGCGCCGTGACTTGCAGGCCCAGGCCAAGAAAATGGGCCGGCCCTGGGAATGGGCGAAAGCCTTTGATGCCTCCGCGCCCGCGACGCCGCTGCACCCGGTCAGCCAGATCGGCCATCCAGAGGCCGGTGCGATCTGGCTGGACGTCAATGGGGAAAGTCGCCAGCGCGGTGATCTTGCGGATCAGATCTGGGCTGTGAGGGACGTGATCGCCTACCTGTCGCAATCGGTGGGCATCAAGGCCGGTGACCTGATCTACACCGGCACGCCGGCCGGGGTCGGGGCGCTGCAGCGCGGCGATGTGGTCACCGCCGGGATCGAAGGCGTTGCCGAGCTGAGGGTCACGATCGGCTGATCAAACGAGCTGTTCAATCGCTTGGTGCGGCCGCTGCCGTTGACCTAACATGTGGCGGTCCGAACCGGCGATTCAGGTAGTTGAGCAATGGCCCATCCATCCCGCATCCAGACCTATGGCATGCAGCAGCGCAGCGACCGCATGGATTTTTACATCCGTGACCAGTCGGGCCGGCCCGCGCTGACGGCGCCTCACCGTCATGAGTATTTCCAGATCCAGATCAACCTTGGCGGCGACACCGTGCAGCACATCGGCGGCGCGATCAGACCGTTTCCGCGCAACACTCTAGCGTTCATCCTGCCCCACCGCTTGCACGTCATCCCCCATCCGGACGATGGCAACTTTGTGTTGATCAACTTTTCTCAGGAATTTCTTTTTCAGCATTTGAGCTGTGATCCGATGGATCTGGAAGACGTGCCGGTGGCCGACGCGCCGGAGCTGGCGCCGTTCAGGTTTCAGGAGCACCTGGACTTCACCCTGGATGACGTCGAGTTCGGCCGGGTCACCGCGCTGCTGGGACAGATGCGCGATGTGGACCGTGCAAGGCAACTGGGTTCACCGGCGGTATTGCGCGGCTGTCTGCTGCAATTGATCGGCGCGGTGTGCAACCGCTATGAAGCGCAATTGCTCGCCCTGGCGGCGAACAAGGCCGAACGGCGGGGACGGCGTGATGCGATGAGTCGGGTCACCGATTACATCCGCGAACACATTGCCGACCCGCAAATGACCCTCACCGATGCCGCTGCGGCGGCGTTTCTGTCACCCAACTACCTGACCCACCTGCTGCGCAAGGAAACCGGCAACACCTTTTCAGAAATGGTCCTGGAGCGGCGCATGCGCCTGGCGCGCACGCACTTGATGAACAGCAACAAGCCACTGAGCCACATTGCCCACATCTGCGGCTTCGCCGACGAAGCTTATTTTTCACGTCGCTTCCGCAAAGCCCACGGCATGCCGCCGGGGCAGTTTCGTCGAGAGCGGCGCAGCAGCTGAGCAAGCCCGGCTCGCAGCCTCGATTTTGCGCCGGACGGGGGGTTAGTTGTGCGCTACATCTGTAGGAGCCGGCGTGCCGGCGAACGCGATCGGCCTGTGACGCATCCGATGACTGACCCGCCGCTTTCGCCAGCAAGCCGGCTCCTACGACTCACGCTCGGTATGGCGCGCCTCAGGTCTTCTCCTGCAACTCGATTGCCTGGGTCAGCTCGCGGAACAGCGCCGACACCGATCTCAGCGCCCGGCAATCCGGACGGGTCAGCAGCCATAGCCCGGTGTCATAGCCTTCGATTGCCTCACCTATGGGCTGAAGCTCGCAGTCCCTCAGCATGAAGTCCGGCAGCGCTGCCACGCCCATGCCCGCTCGCACGAGTTGCGCGACCGCAAGCATGGAGCTACAGCGGTAGGCCAGGTTCACGCCGGGCAGATGCTGCCTCCGCCACATCACGGTCGAGTGATCAGGGAGGAAATCGTCGGGGGCGATCCAGGCCATGTCGTTGAGGGCCAGCTGACCGCAGCGCCGCGTGTAAGCCTCGCTGGAACAGACCCTATACGCAACCGTGCCGAGGCGAGTGCCGACCAAGTGCCCAGGCGGTGTATTGGTCAGACGCAACGCGATGTCGGCGTCGCGATGGCTCAGGTTGGCGAAGGTGCTTGAGGTATTCAGCTCCAGGCGCAGGCCCGGGTAATTCGGCATGAAACGGCTCAAGGCCGGGAGCAACAGGCTTTGCAAAACCGCTTCGGTGCAGGTCAGGCGCACGGTGCCGCTGACGACTTGCCGGCCCTCCTCGAGACTCAACTGCGCGAGCGCCAAAGCGCTCTCGGCATTTTCGGCCTGCTGGGCGAGCGCCAACGCTGCGCTGGTTGGCACATAGCCTGCGCGGCTCTTGTCGAAGAGCGCCGTCCCCACCGCCTTTTCCATCCGACGCACCGCACGGAATACCGTTGAAACATCGACCTTCAGCAGTTCGGCGGCCTTGGCCAGCGTCCGCCCCCGTACCAGCGCGAGGATGAGGGTGAGGTCGGCATGATTGATTCGATAGTGCGCAGCTGCATTGATCACTTGCCGGAACGCCAATTCTGATTGCATGGGCACAAGCTTATAGTCGCCCCCGAACCTTACGCAAAGCGATTTGATATCAGGGAGCACAGATGAGTCAGCGGCAGACAATCAAGATTGCATTGGTGGGAGACTACGACCCGAATGTGCCAGCGCATCAGGCGATACCGGTGGCACTGGAGAGGATAGCGAACGAAACGGTTTTCAACGTCCAGGGAATATGGGTGGCGACGCCGGACATCGGCGATGGAGCGAGCCTGCGGACATTCGATGGCATCTGGTGTGTCCCGGCGAGCCCTTACCGCGACATGGCCGGCGCGCTGTCCGCGATTCGCTTCGCTCGTGAGCGGCAGGTTCCCTTTCTGGGGACCTGCGGTGGCTTTCAGCATGCGTTGCTGGAGTACGCGCGCAATCATCTGGGCTGGGCGGATGCCGAGCACGCTGAGACCGCGCCGGAATCCGAGAACGCGATCATCACGCCGTTGAGTTGTTCGCTGGTCGAGGCCTTCGCGCCGATTCGTCTGCGGGCCGATTCGCGGATTGCCGCCGCGTACGACGCACTGGAAACCCGAGAGCGCTATCGCTGCCGCTACGGTTTACGCAAGGCGCTGGAAACGGATGTGTTCGCCGGTCCGCTGAAAGCGTCGGGCTATGACGACGACAATGAAGTTCGCGCGATGGAGCTCGACGGGCATCCGTTTTTCGTCGCGACATTATTCCAACCGGAACGCGCCGCGCTGGAGGGCAGGACGCCGCCGCTTGTGAAAGCATTTGTGCTGGCCTGCGCGCAGAGTAATGGGGCATGACATTGGCAGACACCTTTGGCGCGCCGTACTACGCAGTGATTTTCACCTCGGTCCGCACTGAACTTGAAGCCCGGGAATATGACGACGCGGCACGGCGGATGCTGGAACTCGTTCGTCAGCAGCCGGGCTTCCTCGGCGTGGAGTCGGCACGCGGTGACGATGGGCTGGGAATCACCGTTTCTTACTGGGCCAGTGAAGCCGCGATCCTGGCCTGGAAGGAACATCCAGAACATCGGGACATTCGTGAGCGCGGCCGCGCGACCTGGTATCGGCAATGCACTACGCGGGTTTCCAGAGTGGAGCGGGAATACAGCTTTCGGCGTTAAAGCCGGATTGCAGCGTTATTGGAGCGTAAACCGGCAGCCATTTGCGCCAGCTGATAAACGTCGTTCGTGCTCATTATTCGTAGGAGCCGGCTTGCTGGCGAACGCGATCTGCCTGTGACGTATCCGGTGACTGACCCGCCGCTTTCGCCAGCAAGCCGGCTCCTACAGGTCGTTGCAAGCAAGCCCGTTCATGCAGGTGGTCGGCAGCAGGGCGCTCGCGGGCGCAGCAAGCCATCTTCCGCCAGAACATCGGGACATTCGTGAGCGCGGCCGCGCGACCTACTTTCGGCAATGCACCACAGGGATTTCCAAGGTGGCGCGGGGATACAGCTTTCAGCGTTAAAGCCGAATTGAAGCGCTATTGGAGCGCTCTCGGAGCGTAAACCGGCAGCCATTCGGGACGGCAAATAAACATCGCTCATGCGCATTATTCGTAGGAGCCGGCTTGCTGGCGAATGCGGTGGTTCAGTCACAGCAGCGGTGGGTGAGAAGACTGGTTCGCCAGCAAGCCGGCTCCTGCAGGTCGTCGGCAGCAGGGGGCCGGCAGGTGCACGGAAGCCATCTTCCGCGCGCCTGGTTCCGGGCCCAGTCAGGGCATGATCGGCGGGATGTACGCCAGGGTTGTGCCCAGTGCCCACAGCAGGAACAACACCAGTGGCGTGTGCACCAGCAGCTGCACAAACGAGAAACCGATCAAATCCCGCGCCTTCAGCCCAAGCACGCCGAGCAGCGGCAGCATGTAGAACGGATTGATCAGGTTCGGCAGCGCTTCGGCCGCGTTGTAGATCTGCACCGCCCACCCCAGGTGATATTTGAGGTCAGTGGCGACCTGCATCACGTACGGCGCTTCGATGATCCACTTGCCGCCGCCGGAGGGAATGAAGAACCCGAGGATCGCCGAATACACGCCCATCAGCAGCGCATAGGTGTCGTGGGACGCGATGCTGGTGAAGAACGTCGAGATGTGATGCGCGACGGTCTGTGCGTCACTGCCCTTGACCGTGGTCAGCAGCGCAGCAATCGAGCCATACAACGGAAACTGGATCAGCACCCCGGTGGTGGTCGGCACGGCGCGCGCCACTGCATCGAGAAAGCTGCGCGGACGCCAGTGCAGCAGCGCGCCGGCCATGATGAACAGGAAGTTATAGGTGTTCAGGCCCGAAATCGCCGTGATCGCGGGTTTGGTGCTGAACTCGTTGTACAACCAGCCGGACGCCAGCACGACCATCAGGATGATCAGCAACGGGCTGTATTCCAGCCATTCGCCCGGGCGGGTGCGGGGCGGCAGCGGTGGCAGGCTGAAGCTCGGGTCGATTCCGCATTCCTTGGCATCGCGGGCATTGGTCGGGCCGGGCGCCGTGGCGTAGGCGACGATGATCGAGACCACCACCAGCGCCAGCAACATCACGCCGGACTGCCACAGGAAAATGGTCTGGGTGAACGGGATCACGCCGGTGATCGCCAGAATGGACGGCGGCAGGCTGGCCGGGTTGGCTTGCAGTTGCGCTGCTGACGACGACAGGCCCAACGCCCACACCGCCCCCAGACCGAGATAAGCCGCAGCGCCGGCAGCGCGGTAATCCATTTTCAGGTCAGTGCGACGGGCGAGGGCGCGTACCAGCAAACCCCCGAAGACCAGCGACAGCCCCCAATTGAGCAGCGATGCGACCATGCTGATCAGCGCGACCCAGGCTACGGCAGAGCGGCCATTCTTCGGGATGCGTGCCAGGCGGTCGATCAGCTTGACCGCAGGCGGAGAACTGGCGACGACGTAACCTCCGATCACTACGAATGCCATTTGCATGGTGAAGGGGATCAGGCTCCAGAAACCGTCCCCGAAGGCCTTGGCGGTGTCGGCAGGCTTGGCGCCGATGACCAGGGTGGCGAGTGTCACGATGACCACGGCCAGGGCGGCAAACACCCATGAGTCCGGGAACCAGCGTTCCGCCCATTTGGCGCAACGCAGGGCAAAGCGGGCGGAGCGGCTTTCTTCAATGTCGGCGGCCACGGTTTCTTACCTCTTGTCGTTATTGTTCAAGTTATCTGGACGGTCGTTTCAGGTGTTGACGGTGACGCGAAAAAAGCACCGGCTCAGAGACAGCAAAGCCCCTTCATCGCTGAAGGGGCAGGGTGGTCTGACGAAAGGTGCGGGTGTGCGAAAGCTCAAGGTGTTGCCAAAAACGTGGTGCACGGCGCGGATCCTGTAGGAGCGCGCTTGCCCGCGAAAGAGGTTTTCAGACACTGCGTGGGTGTCTGGCGATCCGCGGTTCGCGGGCAAGCGCGCTCCTACAAGTACCGCGCCATCGCCGTTAAAATGTCATTTCAACCACATCGTCCGGCACGATCAGCTTGCCAGCGGTTTTGGCGATGATCTCTTCCACGGTGACACCCGGCGCGGTCTCGCGAAGGATGAATGCGCCGTTTTCGATTTCCAGGTAAGCCAGGTCGGTCAGCACCTTCTTGATGCAGCCGGCGCCGGTCAGCGGCAGGCTGCAACGCGACAGCAGCTTGGACTCGCCGTCCTTCGACGCGTGGGTCATGGTGACGATGATGTTGTCGGCGCCGGCCACCAGGTCCATTGCGCCGCCCATGCCCTTGACCAGCTTGCCGGGGATCATCCACGAAGCAATGTTGCCCTCGACGTCGACTTCAAAGGCACCGAGCACGGTCAGGTCAACGTGGCCACCTCGGATCATGGCGAACGACTCGGCCGACGAGAAGATCGACGCGCCCTTGCGCGCCGTCACGGTCTGTTTGCCGGCGTTGATCATGTCAGCGTCGATGGTTTCCTCGGTCGGAAATGCACCCATGCCGAGCAGGCCGTTTTCCGATTGCAGCATCACGTCAATGCCGTCGGGGACATAGTTGGCCACCAATGTCGGAATGCCGATGCCCAGGTTCACATAAAAGCCGTCTTGCAGTTCACGGGCGACGCGCTGTGCCATTTGTTCGCGGGAGAGTGCCATGATCTCGGGTCTCTTTTATTCTGTCCGGCCAGTGGGGGCCAGTAGTTTCGTGGGAGCAACAGGTCGAAGCGGGCGCAGTGTCAGGCTTTTCTGACGGTACGCTGCTCGATGCGCTTCTCGAAAGTGCCGAGGATCACGCGATCCACGTAGATGCCGGGGGTATGGATTTCGGTCGGCAGCAGCACACCCGGCTCGACGATTTCTTCCACTTCCACCACGGTGATCTTGCCGGCGGTCGCTACCACGGGGTTGAAGTTCTGCGCGGTGTGACGATAGACCACGTTACCGAAGTGATCGGCCTTCCAGCCTTTGACGATGGCGAAGTCGCCGGTGATGGCTTCTTCCAGTATCACGTTGCGGCCATTGAACTGTCGGGTTTCTTTGCCTTCCGCCACAGGCGTGCCGTAGCCGGTGGCCGTATAGAACGCGGGAATGCCGGCGCCGCCTGCGCGCATTTTTTCAGCGAGGGTGCCTTGGGGCGTCAGCTCGACCTCCAGCTCACCGCTGAGCAGCTGGCGCTCGAACAGGGCGTTTTCACCGACGTAGGAGGCGACCATTTTGCGGATCTGCCGGTCTTCCAGGAGGATGCCGAGCCCGAAACCGTCGACGCCACAGTTATTGGAAACCACCGTCAGGCCTTTCACGCCCATACGTTTGATTTCTGCGATCAGGTTTTCGGGGATGCCGCACAGACCGAAGCCGCCGGACAGCACGGTCATGTTGTCGGTCAGCCCGGCGAGGGCTTCTGCGTAGGTAGCGACGCGTTTATCGAGTCCAGCCATGGTGATATCCCGCCTTATTTGTAGTTGTGTCCGACAATCAGCGTATCGGAGAGCGTTGGTCGCATCTTCTCCTGCGTCCACTGATTTGTTAATTTTGTTTTTTTGATTGATTGATAAGAAACCCAAATATATGAACGTCAAACAGCTCCGTGCGTTTCTGGCCGTTGCGCAGTGCCTGAGTTTCGCCCAGGCCGGTGAACGTTTGCATCTGTCGCAGCCCGCGCTGAGCCTGACCATCAAGGCGCTGGAGGAAGACTTGGGCGGGCAATTGCTGACCCGCACCACGCGCAATGTGAGCCTGACGCCGGAGGGCGAAGCCTTGTTGCCATTGGCGCGGCAGTTGCTGGCCGATTGGGACAACACCGAAGAACTGCTGCGCCAGCGCTTCACCCTGCAAACGGGCAAGGTGTCGGTGGCGGCCATGCCCTCCTATGCGGGCAACCTGCTGCCCATTGCGCTCAAGGTGTTTCGCCAGCGCTACCCTCGAGTGAACGTCGCGGTGCATGACGTGATCAACGAGCAGGTGGTGGAAATGGTCGGGCACCGACGGGTCGAACTGGGCATCGGCTTTGAGCCGGAGGCTGGCAACAACCTGATCTTCACGCCGTTTTACATGGACCGCTTCGTCGCGGTGGTGCCCCGGGACTCGCCCTTGGCGATGCTGCGCGAGGTTAACTGGGACGAACTGCTGCGCCACGATTTCATCACCCTCCAGCGCCCCTCTGCTGTGCGGCTGTTGCTGGAGGAGGACCTGCAGCGTCAGCACGGCAAACTGTCGGTCGCGTTTGAAAGCCATCAATTGGCGACCGTTGGCCGCATGGTTGCCAATGGACTGGGTGTCAGTGCAGTACCGTCGCTGTGCATTGCGCAGATGGAAGAGCTCGGCGCCCGTTGCATCGCCCTGGAAGGCCCTCGGATCGAGCGCCGTATCGGCTTGATGACCCAGGCCGATCATCAACTGTCGGCGGCGGCCCAGGGTTTGCGTGAGGTGCTGATCGAATGCGCGCGTGACTCAAACGCCGCGTTCGCGAGCAAGCTCGCTCCCACCGGGTGATGTTGGGATCCACGTTTGAGACCAGCGGCGAAACGGCCATTTCATGTGAAATTTCACTGCGACGCAATGCCGCATCCGGTATGGTTCGGCCGGTTGAAACAAATTGTTTCAATCCATTCTGAAATCAAAACCGAACGATAAGGGGTTCCGCGTTGGATTTGTCCTCTGCTGCGTGGGTGTTCCATGACACCCGTCTGATCATCTGCTGCCTGATCGCCATTGCCACCATCATCGTGCTGATCAGCGCGACCAAACTCCCGCCTTTTCTGTCGATCCTGGTGGGTACATTCATCGCAGGGATAGGCGCGGGATTGCCAGCGGAGGCAGTGGCAAAGGCGTTCAGCAAGGGCGCGGGCGGGATTCTCGGTGAGGCCGGGATCATCATTGCCCTGGGTGCCATGCTCGGCGCGCTGATGGCCGAATCGGGCGCTGCCGATCGCATCGCCTCAACGCTGCTCGGCCTGGGCAAGGGTAAAAGCTTGCCGTGGGTCATGGCGCTGGTCGCGATGGTCATCGGCTTGCCGCTGTTCTTCGAGGTGGGACTAGTGATGATGGTGCCGATCATCTTCGTGATGGCACGCCAATCCAATCAGCCGCTGCTGAAAATCGCCATACCAGCGTTGGCCGGCATGACCACGCTGCACGCCCTGATGCCGCCACACCCCGGGCCGCTGATCGCTGTCAGCGCATTGCATGCCGATCTGGGCCTGACCATGTTGCTGGGGTTTTGCGTGGCAGTGCCGGCGGTGATTCTGGCCGGCCCCCTGTACGGCAACTGGTTGTCCAGGCGGTTGCACATTGAAGCGCCTGCGGAGTTGGGTGAGCTGTTTTCGGCCAAACCCGATGCCCCGCGTCAGCCGAGCTTTGGCATGTCGTTGCTGATCATTCTGCTGCCGGTGATTCTGATGCTCGGCAGTACGCTGGCCAAAATCGCCCTTGAGCCGGAAAGCAATGCTGCGTTGACCCTCAAGTTCCTCGGCGAGCCGTTGGTGGCTTTGGGCATTGCCGTGCTGGCGGCAACGGTTTGCCTGGGTTGGGCCAATGGCATTTCCCGCGAGCAAGTGGGCGGCACGTTGCGCAAGAGCCTGGCGCCGATCGCCGTGTTGCTGCTGACCATCGGCGCAGGCGGCGGTTTGAAGCAGACGTTGCTGGACGCCGGCGTCAGCCAGACCATCAGCAAGGTCGCCGAAGGCGCGCACATGCCGTATCTGCTGTTGGCATGGCTGATCGCGGTTGCCCTGCGCCAGGCCACGGGTTCGGCTACCGTCGCGACGACGACCACGGCGGGGATTCTTGCGCCGATGATGGCCGGGCTGGCGCCTGTCGAAGCGTCGTTGGTGGCGCTGGTCATCGGCGCCGGGTCGGTGTTCTTCTGCCACGTCAATGACGCCGGCTTCTGGATGGTCCGCGAGTATTTTGGCCTGCAGCTCAAACAGACGCTTTGGGTCTGGTCGGTGCTGCAGACCATTGTCTCGGTGGTGGGCCTGATCGGCACGTCGCTGTTGTGGCACTTTCTGGTCTGAAAAAAAAGCGATGATCCCCTGCTATCTCTCGTAGGAGCTGCTGGAGGTTACGACAGTGGCGAACCGGATGTTCTGACACTCCGCGTTCGCCACTGTCGGGATCCCGGCAGGCCCTGGAGGTATCGATCATTGCGCAATAACGTGCGTGCTCAGCTGCAAATCTCCTCAAGCCCGATAGCCACTATCAAGACGACTGATTTCTGCTGGAAAGGCCCGGCGCGTAGCCTTGGCTTCATTCCAGAAACGAGCCGAATGGAGGCTCCCAATGAACCGTCTTCTTGCCCTCTCCCTGTTACTCTCCGCCTCCGTTCTTGCCGGTTGTGCCGCTGGCAATCATCCCGAATTGCGCCCCTACAGCGCTGAGGAAACCCACCAGCTGGCGCTTGAAGACCTCAACCGTCGCGGCTTGTCCTACGACGAGTTTCAGGCACGCAAGGCGCAGCTGATGGAGCAGCCACAACTGCAACGCGCTCACGAGTTCGATAACCGTGGTGAAGTGAATGCCGACATTGGCATCCCTTCAAAAGCCCGTCAGGGTTGAATCGGCTCTTGCCTTCAGTGGAGCGCTTACAACGCCAGCTTCAAATGCCCGCCAGCGTCCTTGTGACGCGCCTGGGTCCGGTGTTGCAAGCCCAGTAGAAAGTGATCCAGCCCTTCATGCAGCCGTTGGGTCAACAGTTCGTCCAGATCGCCGCCCAATGGGCTCTCGCCGTAGCTGATCTGGCTGTCGATGGCGAATACCCCATGCAGCACTTCCTGGCATTTCAACGCTGAGAGCACCGGCTTGAGCGCGTAATCCACCGCCAGCATGTGCGCGATGCTGCCGCCGGTGGCGATGGGCAATACCACCTTGCCGTACAAAGAACGCTCCGGAAGTAGATCGAGCAGTGTTTTCAGTGCGCCTGAAAACGAAGCCTTGTACACCGGCGTGCCGATCAGCAGCCCGTCGGCCTTGGCCACGGCCTCGATAAAGGCCATCACTTGCGGACTGTCGAACTTGGCGTACAGCAAATCCTCTGCATTGAAATCCTGAATGCGTACACCGCTGACTTCCACGCCGCGGTCGTTTAGCCACTGTGCGGCATGCTGCAGCACCACACCTGAGCGCGATCGTGGGGAAGGACTACCTGAAATCGAGACTACCAACATGTAAGCGCTTTCCTTGGGGTCAGTCACACGGGGTGCAAGGCACCGTACAGGCCGCGTGAACGCGAGAATTATGGGCGTGAAGACCCTTTGACCGGATTCAAGCAGCATGCGTGCCAGCGCTTGCCATGTGCTGCAGAGCCCTGAAACCGGCCAACCTGGACCGCTGCATGACCCCGCTGTTGACTCACAGCCAACCCTCTGTTGATTCACTGTTGCCCCGGCAACACTTGCCGCCAAATGCCGGGCAAAAAAAAATCCCCGCAGTCGGACCACTGCGAGGATTTCTCTGTTGCTCTGTTGCTCTGTTGCTCTGCTGTCAGCTTGAAGCTTCACACTTGCCGCTTGAAACCGGACTCAATTCCTGAACATCGCACCGGTCTGGATGATGTTGTTCGAGCCCAGCAACTGGCTCACGTAACGGCTCCAGCGGGTGATGTTGGCAGGGCCGACAAACACCACGTCCTGGGCTTCCAGCTCAAAGCCCTTGGCCAGCGCGAAACTGGTCGGCTTCTTGGCGGCGAGGTGATAAACCGTCGCCGCATGCGTGGAGTCCTGCGCACGGATCACATACACCGCATCGCCATCGGCGGCATCCGGGCTCAAGCCGCCGGAAGTGCCAAGCGCTTCCAGCAGGGTCACGCTGGTGGTGCTGAAGGAGATGACCTGCGGACGCTGAACTTCACCCAGTACGTAGATCTTGTTCTTCGAGTTGCTGTTGAGGTGCAGGTAGTCGCCGTCTTTCAGAAAGATCTTGCTCAGCTGCGAGTCCTTGCGGTTCAGCGAGTCAACGTCGATCACGTAATCCTTGCCGTCGCGACGCAGGGTCAGGCCGGCAAGGTTGGCGTCGGTCAGGTCAAGACCGGCCTGGCTGATGGCCTGCACCAGGCTCAGCGGGATATTGGTGATCGGTTGCGGACCGGGCGACTTGAACGCACCCGACAGCAGGACGCGCTGGCTGTTGTAACGCAGCACTTTGACGTCGACTTTCACTTCGGTGTACTGCGGCGCCAGACCCATGCGCAGTTGATCGCGGATCTGCGACACGGTCTTGCCGGCGGCTTGAATGCGGCCCACGTACGGGAAGAACATCGTGCCGTCGTTCAGCACTTCACGGCTGTTGGCGTCCAGTTGCTCCTGGGAGCCGGGCGCAGTCAGCTCAGGGTGTTCGAACACCGTGACCAGCAAAGCGTCGCCCGGGCCAACGATGTATTCCGGCGTCTTGTAGCTCATCAGCTCGGGAGGCAATGGCTTGGCCGCCGCTGCTGCGGTTTTCTGCTGCTGCGCCAGGGTGGCCGGGGTGATATTGATCAGCGTGACATCGGGCCCGTCCGGGTCTTTGTCGGTGACATCGCTGTAAGACATGTACTGACCAGGGGCGAATGCGCAGCCTTGCAATACCAGACTGGAAAGCAGCACTGCCGCTAACGTTACCTTCATATGAATGTTCCTTCTAATCCTAATAGGTGCGTACTGGCACCGCAGTGATTTCTTTGCATCCCTTACTTACACCGAACAGCGGATCACATTCGCTCATGCACCCGTGCACCTCCCTGCGAGCTTACTAGCCCTTGGCCATATTTGTTGTTATCGGCAGATATTTCTTTTAGAAGGCGTTCTTGTTGACGAAGCCTTTGAAGAGCGTCAGCAGGATGATTTTCATGTCCAGCCAGACCGACCAGTGCTCGATGTACTGCAGGTCGAATTCAACGCGTTTCTGCATCTTGTCCAGCGTGTCGGTTTCACCGCGCCAGCCGTTGATCTGGGCCCAGCCGGTGATGCCCGGCTTGACCTTGTGGCGCAGCATGTAGCCCGACACTTGCTTGCGGTACTGCTCGTTGTGCGCGACGGCGTGCGGACGCGGGCCGACGATCGACATTTCACCGCGAAGTACGTTGAAGAACTGCGGCAGCTCGTCGAGCGAAGTGCGTCGCAGAAACGCCCCCAGCGGCGTGATGCGGCTGTCGTTGCGCGTGGCCTGCGTCACCACCGCGCCGTTTTCCTGCACGCTCATGCTGCGGAATTTCCAGACCATGATCGGCCGGCCGTCCAGACCGTAGCGGCGTTGACGGAACAGCACCGGGCCCGGCGAGGTGAATTTGATCGCCAGGGCAATCAGCATCAGGGGCAGGGCGATCATGCTCAGGATGATGCTCGACAACACGATGTCTTCCAGACGCTTGACCACGCTCCACGCGCCGTCCATGGGCGAGTCGAAAATACTGATGCTGGGCAGCCCGTTGATGCTTTCGCTACGGGCGTGCAGCAGTTCAAACATGAACACGTCCGGGATCACGTAGACCGACGCGGTGGTGTCGCTCAGGCCTTTGATCAATGCCTGCAGACGTTCTTGTGCGCCCAGTTCCAGGGTGATGTAAACCTTGTCGATCTTGCCGTCGCGTGCGTCCTGGATCAGTTGATCCAGATCGCCCAGCACCGGAATGCGTCGGCCGATGCGCGCCAGGTCGATCTGTTGCGGCGCTTCGTCATAAAAGCCCAGCAGGTTCAGGCCCATCCAGGGTGCGCGTTCGATCGACATGGCCAGCCGCTCGCCACAATGGCCAGTGCCGACGATGGCCACCCGACGGGTATTGAAACCCTGGGCGCGCAGGGTGTGCAGCACGCTGCGAATCGCCAGCCGATAACCACATAGCGCGACCAGCACCGCGCCAAACCAGGCCATCTGGCTGTTGTCTGCAATATCGTCGGGCTGCAACAGCAGGTAATCCACAAACAGCAGCAGGACAAAGGCCAGGCCCCAGTAATTGGCGACCTTGATCAGTTCACGCAGGATGCGTTCGCCGCGCCACGAGCCGTACAGCTGGTGATACTCGGCCAGCCAGTGAAAGGCCACCGCAGCCAGCAGGATCTGCATCCACGCTTCGCTGCTCATCGGCGTGCCGGTCAGCACGTTGACGCCGTAACCGCCGACCGCGATCACCGCCAGATCAAGCAACCGATGGGCGACGGACAGCGACGATTGATGGGCATGCAGGATGCCCCTTAAAGGAGTGCGCATAGACTGGGCTCGCTCAGACGGATTTGATCGGAACAACGCGGGCGGAAAGGTCATTGCTGACCAGGGTTGGGGCCATCTGCACCGTCCGGAAATGTGCTGGCAGGCGTCCTTGACGGGCGGCGCTCAGACGGGCTTCGACGAACTGACGCATTTCCACTTCGAAACGCGCTTCACTGAAGCGCTCGGCATTGGCCCGACACGCTTGGGCGGTGATGCGCGAGCCGTTGATCTCGAATGTCTCGATGGCCGCCATCAATGAGGCGACGCTTTGCTCCGGGTAAAACACCCCGGTCGGCTGCGGGTGATCCAGTCCGCAAACCGTTTCCAGCACACCGCCTTTGGCAAAAGCGATGACCGGTGTGCCACAGGCCTGCGCCTCCACCGGGCTGATGCCGAAATCTTCTTCGGCCGCGAAGACGAACGCCTTGGCGTTGCTCATGTGTTCCTGCAGCACGGCGAACGGCTGATAGCCCAGCAACGTGACGTTGGGTGCGTGAGCGGCAGCGGCCTTGGCCTTTTCCATCTCCGGTCCGTCACCGACCACCACCAGGCGCTTGCCCGGCATCGCCGCGAAGGCCTCGATGATCATCGGCATGCGCTTGTACGGAACCATGCGCGATGCGGTGAAGTAGTAGTCCTGCTTGTGCTCCTGCAGCGCGAAACCGCGGGTGTCGACCGGCGGGTAGATCACCGTGGACTCGCGACGGTAGGCCTTGGTGATGCGCGCACCGATGAAGTGCGAGTTGGCGATGAAGTCGTCGACGCCGGCGGCGGTGCGCTGATCCCACATACGCATGTAATGCAGGATCATCCGCGCCACTTTGCCCTTCAGGCCGGTGCTCAGGTTCGCTTCTTTGAGGTACTGGTGTTGCAGGTCCCAGGCGTAACGGATCGGCGAATGCACGTAGCTGACATGCACCTGGTCCGGTCCGCACAGGACGCCTTTGGCCACCGCATGGCTGCTGCTGATGATCAGGTCGTAACCGGACAGATCCAGTTGTTCGATGGCCATCGGCATCAGCGGCAGGTAACGCTGGTATTTGGTCTTGGCCTTGGGCAGGCGCTGGATGAAGGTGGTTTTGGCCACCTTGCCGCCCAGTTGCGCGCGATCCTGGTCACTGAGGAAGTCGATGACGGAAAACAGATCCGCCTCGGGCCAGATTTTAATCAGCGATGCCAAAACCCTTTCGGCACCGGCGTACGTGACCAGCCAATCGTGGACGATTGCAATTTTCATAGGAGTTCTCTGCATTAACGGCTGAAGGAGGCCCGGCACGTCGAGCGAAGCTCGCGAGGGCAGTCCGACAGCCTTTCCATGTGAGCAGGCGCAAAATCAGACGCTGACGGGCTGCGGTCCGGTTTTGCGGTTATTAAGGCGTTTCCCGAGCTGAATGAACGGGTGTTCGATGTAGCGAAAGCACAGATGGGCCGCGGCCAGGGTCAGGACAGTGGCGACCAGCGCCACCAGCAAGCCCGACGCATCAGTGCCGCGCAGCAGGAATTCGCTGAGCAGGCCCATCGACGGGTGCAGCAGGTACAGCGAGTAACTCACTGCGCCCAGCCAGACGAGTGCCGGATGGTCCAGACGAACACTGCGGGTCAACAGCACAAAGCTGACGATCGCCACCGCGTAGGTGAAGCAGTAACGGCCCCAGGTTTCGCCGGTGCCCATGTCTTTGCTGTAGGCCATGATCAGCGTTGGCGGCAGCAGCACGGCAAACGCCACGAACAGCATTTTCAGATTTCGCGTCAGGGCCGCGCTGTGTTCGGCCAGCAACCACTGGCGCCACACGGAACCGAAGAACATCAGCGATAACGCCAGAGGCAGCGCCACGGGCAGCTTGTGTTCGGTCAGCGCGCGGGCAGCGCTCATGGCCAGGGCCGCGAGCAAAAACGCCAGCGAGCAACGCGCCCGAAACGCCAGGTCATAAAGCTTGCCGGCGATGAACAGCGCCAGGCACAGACCGTAGAACACCAGTTCGATGAACAGCGTCCAGTACAGGCCGACGACATCATCAAAGCCCAGTGCCGCCTGCACCATCGTCAGGTTGGCGACAATCTGCGGCCAGGACGGCAGCGCAGCACCGGTCAGTTGCAGCATCAGCACAAACAGCACCAATGACAGCCAGTAGGCCGGGTACAAACGCATGAAGCGTGAGATCAGAAAACGCCGGGCCCCGTCGGGTACCGGCTTGAGGCTGTAGGGAATCACTACGCCGCTGATCATGAAAAACCACAGCACCCCTAATTTGCCAGGGTCAATGAGATAGTCGAAGACCCAGACGTGACCGATGACCGGTGCGTACAAATGGGTGAACACCACCATCAAGGCGGCGATGCCGCGCAATGCGTCGAGATAGGCAAGGCGTTTCATGGCGGCGCCTCAGAGCTTGCTGGACGATTCACGACCCAGGGCATCGCTGCTCTGGTTGCTGCGTCGGTCTCTGACCGGACTGAGCAGCGCGTCGATGCGTTGGGAAACCTGTCGCGCTGATTCTTCCCAGGAGAACCGAGCCACGTTGATCAAGCCGCGCCGCCGCAGCGACTGGCGCAGCGGGATGTCCGTGAGAATGCGTTCCATCGCCGCGGACATGTGGCTGACGTCCAGCGGGTCGAAATACAGCGCGCTGGCTTGCAGCACTTCTGGAATCGACGCCGCGTTTGCAGCGAGGACCGGGCAACCACACGCCTGCGCTTCCAGGGGCGGGATGCCGAAGCCCTCATACAAGGACGGAAACACGAAAGCGGTCGCGTTCTGGTATTGGGCGATCAACTCGCTGTCGCTTAACCGACCCAGGAACTGGATGCGCGAGTCGCGGCTGGCCAGGCGTTGCAGGTTGTCGTCATTGAAGACCCCGGACGCGCCGCCGACGATGCGCAGTTGCAAATCCTCGTGGCCGCGCAGCATCAGGAACGCTTCGATCATCCGGCTGAAATTCTTGTGTGCGCTGGGCGACGACACCGCCAGCAGATAATCCTGTTTGTTGGTCTCTTGCGAACCGGGGTGAAAGTCCCCGCTGACCGCGTTGGGCACCACGAAGATCTTCTTCTCGGGGTACTTGTAAACCTGAGCAATCTCACCCTTGGAGAAGGCGCTGACGGTCAACAGCGATTTGATCCGCGCCAGCATGATCGGCGTCATGGTCCGGTAGAGCAGGCGAAACGCGCGGGTGTAGCTTTCCGGGTGCCGCACATAGTTGACGTCGTGGTGCGTGGCGATCTGATTTGAATAGAGCAGCGGTGCGGTGCTGCACAGCGAAACCAGCAGCGGGTTGCCCTGGCGGCGCAGGTACAGCGGCAGATCCACTTGCTCCCACAAATGGCCGCTGTGACGACCGATGCATTGCACGTCGAGGGCTTTGGCGCTCTCGTGCATCTGAATGCCGTGGGGGGCGACGAAGACGACGTCGTTGCGCAGCTGCTTGAGGGCCAGGCATATCTGTTCGGCGAAGCGCTGAACGCCACGCAATTCCTGTGTCAGAAAACGTGCATTGATCACAATCATTGTGGTCGACCTGTAGAAGAAATAATGGGGTCGTGCGCAGCGGCCCTCAGCGCCCTGAATGAAGGGGCGCTCTCGATGCGGGCCGTTGATAAAAGCCAGAATTCAGGGCATGGCAAACAGTGCCGGGCGTGTGCCCAGGCTTATTATTTTGGGGAAGTCATCGATCGGCACCTGGGCCGAGCACCGCCCTTCGTTGCAGTTCCACGGGATGCCGCTGTCGACCAGACCGCTTTGCGGGTAGCGGGTGTCGAGGTATTGCACGTTGCCGCGCAGCACGCTGCTGGCGTCCACCTTGATCGAGCGCGGCAGCCCGGCTGTCCAGGCCACCATGATCTGCTCCGAACCCTTGGCGAAACGCAGCAGGTACTGCGAATCCTGTTCGCGACTTTTTTCGGCGTCGTAGCGGTATTGATGCAGCGTCGGGCTGATGGCCTTCAGCGTCAGGTACGCCTGCTTGACGCTCAGGTCCTGGTTGAGCAGGCCGAAATTCTGCTCCGGGTCGCTGCCATCGGGGCCGTCGTTGAGCAGCCCGTTCCACCACATGCCCTTGATGTTGGGCATCGTCTGAGCGAGAAAGAAGCTGCGCGCAAGAAACGCTGCCTGAGTCTTTTCATCGCCACCGCAGCGCCCGTCATTGCTGGGCCAGCCCATTTCGGTGAGGTACAGCGGCACCAGTCCTTTGTTGCGGTTCTTTTCCTTGAGGTCCTCGCTGATCCGGCGCAGCCAGGCAATCCAGTTTTCCGGGGTGTTGCGCTCATCCGAGCGGCAATGCACATAAGGATGAAGCGACAGCCCGTCGACGTGGTTGAGCACGCCCGATTCCACCAGGCGATCTGCAAACCCCAGGTCCATGCCCTGACTGGTCACTGCGCCCGCCAGAATCACCATCGGTCGCTGGTTGGCGCGGATGCGTCGGGCCGTTTGCTCGATGAGCAGGCCGTAGTCCCTGGCAAAACCGGCGTCGACCGGGTTTTCCTTGTCCCACTCGTTCCAGATTTCGTAGAAGTCCACGCTGTCGGTGAGCTGGCGCGTGACGAAGCTGGCGTAGTTGCCGTAGGCGTCGCGCACTGCCGGCTTTCGCGGCTTGGCGTAGTTCTCGTAAAAAGGGTTGCCGTAGCCGAGAACCAACAGGGGTCGCAAGCGATGTTCCTGCGCCTTGCCCAGATATGACTGCCACGCCGGTTCGATCTTCATCGCCCCTCGTCGGGGCTCGGCGCTGGACCAATACGCATCGTCACGCACCGAGTCGACACCGGCGGCTTCCAGCAACTGCAACGCCTTGGCCGAGGAGGTGGTTTTGTTCATCAAATGCGTGTCGACGCCAATGATGAACGCCTCGTCAGCCTGCGCAGTGCAACTGATCAACACGCCCAGTAACAGGATCGCCGCGGGGCGTCGTAACCTGGTCAGGTAAGGGATGGGCATGGATTGTCTCAATGAAGAGGCACGGTCCGGAGCGCTTGCTCAGGTGGGTCGCGGGCCGTCGGCGGCAAAGTCGGCATCTCTTGAGGGCATGCCGGCGTGGTCAAACAGGGTGGGGCAGGGCTTGCCGGTGGCGCTGGGCAGCGTCGTCCAGCAGCGTTTGGGCAAAAATGCTTTCGTAACTGTCGAGCATCAACTCCAGGTTCATCAACGACGCCACGCTGACGCGCGCCTGACTGCTCAGGCGGGCCAGCAATTCCGGGTTCTGGTGCAAGCGCAGCATCGCCTCGCCCAGTGAGTCGGGGTCTTGCGGATCGCACAACAAACCGTTGAGCGGGTCCTGAATGATTTCCGGCAAACCGCCCATGCGGCTGGCGATCACCGGCACCGAGTGCGCACAGGCTTCAACGGCGACCATACCGAAGGGTTCGTTCCACAGTGACGGCACCACGGCGACGTCGATCTGGCGGTAGAACTCTTCAGGCTTCTGATAGCCGACAAAACTGATGTTCGGCGACGTGGCCAGCGCCTTGAAAGCCGCTTCGTCGTCGTTCTGGCCGCGCCCGGCGATCTGCAACGTGGCATCGAATGGCAGTCGCTGAAACTGCTCGATCAGCCATGTCAGGCCTTTCTGATGCGACAGCGTCCCCATGTAACCGAAACGCAGCGGCGCCTTCTTCGTGGTCAGGTCCGCTTGCCTGCGCTGATGCGGCGCGCTGACCGGCGGTGTGAACGGGCTGGCGTTGTGCACCACGTAAGGGCTCGCGGCGCTGAAATAACCGCGCTGCTGGAGCTTCTCGAGAATGAACCGGCTGACCCCGACCACCGCCGTCACTTGCGCCGACCGTGCATCGTGGCCCTTGCGGAAGGTCTGGCAACTGCCGCATTGCTGCTGGCAGCACTGGCCGCGCTTGAACATGTTGCTGCTCGGGCACATCAGGTACATGTCATGCAGCACCTGCACGGTAGGCAGCCCCGCAGCGGTGATCTCGTCCCACACTGACACCGACCAGCCAGCGAGGTTATGGCAGACCACCAGTTGCGGCTGCTCGTCGCCGATGACCTTTCTTACATAGCTGCGCATCGCGCCGTTGTAGCGGTCGCGCAGATGCCAGCCCAGACGCGCCAGCCGCCCGGGCCGTTGAGCGCCGAAGTGCCAGTAGAAGTTACGCAGACCGGCGCGATACACCTTCACGCCATTCACCGCTTCGACGCTCAGCCCCGAATCGGGACCGGTCACCAGCACGCTGACTTCGCAGCCGCGCTGCTGCAGGCCTTCGACGGTTCGTTGAAGAATGATTTCCGCGCCACCTCCGATGTGAGGGGCATACAAGCTGCTGATGAACAGTATTTTCATAGTGGATACGACTGATTCAGGCCCAGCACCCCGGACTCACCGTCACGGATGGCTTGTTCGATCAGGCCGAGGCGCTCTTCGGCACCGCGGCGCTTGGCGATCAGCCGCAGCAGGCGGAAAAACACCCAGCGGTTGAGGCTGTACAGCAGCGACGAATTGGCCCAGATGTTTTTGTCGAACCAGGCTTGATTGCGTGCGCCGTAGTAGGCGCGCAGGTCCGAGCCACCCAGCAGGAAGCTCTCATAAATGTTGTTGGTGCGCGCCTTGATGTTCCAGGAGTTTTCCAGATCATCCAGCAGGGCATCGGGGACCAGGAAGATCCGCCCCCCGCCGGCTGTGATGCGCCAGGTGTATTCGCTGTCGTCCGCGTAAAGCATCAACGCATCCAGTGGCAGACCGATACGGCGGTATAGATTGCGATGGGCGAGCAGGCCGCCATACGTGGCGAAGGGCAGTTGCACCAGCGGCAGTTTGGTGTGCGAGCTCTGCGGTGCGCCCCACGGCAGGCGGCGCCAGATTTTGTAAGGCAACTGTGCGATGTGGAAACCGAAGAAGCTTGAACGGCGCTGAATGGCGAAGCGCTTCGGCACGCCGGCTGCGATGTCCGCCTGGTGAGTAGGGCGAAAGCCCAGCACGGCGGCCTTGTCTTCGCCGTCGATGCGTTTGCGCTCTTCAAGCACCTGATGCAGCGTGGCAATGGCATTGATGGTCGGCGCGTTGTCGTCGTCCATCAGCCAGATGTGCTCGGCGCCTGCGTCCAGCGCGGCCTGAATGCCCACCGAGTAGCCGCGCGCGGAGCCGGTGTTTTCGTGCATGTAGATCACGCTGACCTGGTTCGGCCAGGCCCGGCGCAAGTTTTCCAGCGGCGCGGTGGACGCATTGCTGACGATGATGACGCGATCAATCAGCGGGCTTTCCAGCGAGCGGCTGACCAGCGTGTGCAGGTAGTTGAAACGGTCACCATAGGTGAGCGTCACCAGCGTGGTTTTCTGGGTCATGGCGAGTTCCGGGCAAAGGGGGGTCAAGAGGCTGAAAACATCAGCCCCGGAGAAATCGGAATGTGTAGATCAGAAACTGCAGAAGCCAGCCACTCAGGGGCTGGTGTGGATCAGATCAGGCCTGCACTTGCGGCCGCGACAGGCTGCTGACCGGCAGGGTGACCTTTTGCTCGCGTTGCAGCAGGTTGAGCAGAATGACCGCGCGCTCATCACCGTCGGAGGCCAGGAAGATCGCTTCAACGTCGTTGAATCCCTCGGCGGTGATCCGCACGGTGTCGCCTTCCTTGAAGCTGACCTTGGCAGGCGGCGCCAATAAACGCTGGCGGATCTGCTCGATAAGCTCGTCCTTGACCGGAACCGGCATGCCACCGAAGGTCACAATGCGCGCCACGCCTCGGGTCGAGCGAATCGGATACCAGTTGTCGCTGGCCTGATCCATGTGGATGAACAGGTAACCAGGAAACAGTTCTTCTTCAGCCGGGGCCCGGGAGCCGCGTTTTTTCTCGCCGTGCTTGACCGGCCGGTAGCAGTCGAACTGCTGACGCTGCAGGTGTTCGGCCGCACGCGCTTCCTGACGCGGTTTGGTCTGGATGAGGTACCAGCGTGCCGCGCCGCGGGAGCTGCTAATGACTTCAGACATACACTTCACTCCACTGCGATCCGGTGAGACCCGGTCAGGACGACGTCAGGCTTTTGCGCCAGCCCGTGCATCATGCCAGACCTGAGGCAGGTCGGGTTCTTGTCCAGCCGGTACTCGGTCAACATTTGCTGGACCTGCTCGACGCAGTTGAACATCAGCACATCGATGATCGACAGATTGGCGACGAAAGGCTGCCTGAACTGCCGGTATTCAACCGGGTGCATCCTGAAGAACCGCACCAGCAAACCGTTGCGTGCAAAGTGGTCACGGTCGTAGATCACCGATCCGCCTTCCGGGGTGATGAACGCAGTGGCCTCAAATGTGTGGGCAATGCGGATGATCCGCTCTTGCTTGTCGGCAGCGCTGCCCAAAATCAGGTCCGAACTGCGCAGGATCGGCGTCACGATATGCAGATAAGCGCACATTTCTCGAATGGCATGCTCGGCATACAGCGCTATGTTTTGTTGCGGAAACCGGATCAGGCGTTCCAGCAGCGGCATGACCTGCGCAAAGTACGGCGCCTCCCGATAGCTCTCGGCAAGCAGATCAATCAGCCGCTGCGCTTCATCGCTGAAGTGGTCGCACAGTTGGCGCTGATTGATCTGCAACTGAAAGCGGTCTTTCTTCAACGGGAACGTGATCAGTTTTGCATTATCGTCGTGCAGGATCCGGTTGCGGTTGACCCAACCGGACCGCACGTATTGCAGATCGTCTCCCAGGACAAAAACGTCTGCGGCGGCAATGAGCTGAAAGTATCCCAGATAGGGAAACAGGTAGGGCTGCATCACTGCAATGGTCCTGGCCATGTGAATATCCTTGGCTTCGGTGTCGATTTACTTGCGGACCGTGGTGTAGTCGTAACCGTAGGCAGCGCAGTCGTAGTCGGCGGTGGAGGCTTTGCGCAGCACGCCGTTGAAGATCGCGCCCTTGATCAGGATGCCGTTGTGCATCAGGCGCCGCTTGCAGGCTTCGATTTCCTTGGCGGTGCTCAGGCCAAACCGGGTGACCAGCAGGCAGGTGCCGGACTGGCGGCCGACCAGCGTGGCATCGGTGACCGCCAGGATCGGCGGGGTGTCGATGATCACCAGGTCGTAGAGCGGCGACAGGTCGCTGATCATTTTGTTGAAGTTGTCGTGCATCAGCAGCTCGGACGGGTTGGGTGCTGCATATCCGCAGGAGATGAAGTCCAGGCCGCGCACTTCGGTATGGTTGATGACTTCCTTGCTGCCCAGTCGCGCCGCCAGGGTGTCCGACAAACCGTGCTTGGGCGTCAGGTTGAACATCTTGTGCAGGTAGCCTTTGCGCATGTCAGCGTCGATCAGCAATACGCGTTTGCCTGTCTGCGCGATGATGACCGCCAGGTTGCTGGAAACGAATGACTTGCCCACACCCGGCGTCGGGCTGGAAATCATCAGCACATTGTTGCGCGCTTCAAGCATGGCGAAGTGCAGGCTGGTACGCAGGCTGCGCAATGCTTCGATGGCCAGCTCCGTTGGGGCGCTGACGCTCAGCAGGCGCGGCTCTTTACTGGTCGAACGGCCTTGCGCGGCTTTCTCCATGCGCTCTTGCAGTCGCGAATACGGCAGCGAGGCGTAGACCGGCATGCCGAGGTTTTCGATGACTTCCGGGTTGTCCACGCCGCGGTAAAACGCCTGACGCACAAACACGGTGGCAACGGCCAGCAACAGGCCAATGAGGGCGGCGACCAGCACGATGATTTTGCGCATCGGCTTGACGGGCTCTTCGACGTTGACGTCGGCGTTGTCGATGATGCGAACGTTACCAATGCTGCCTGCGCGAAGAATGTCCTGCTCCTGACTCTTGTCCAGCAACAGGGTGTAGGTCTGCGAGGTCACTTGCATGTCTCGGTTCAGACGCAGCAACTCTTGTTGCGTGGCAGGCAGGGCTTCGATCTTCTTCAGCAGCGCGGCTTTCTGCGACTCGACCTGGCCGATCTGGGTCATCAGTGCGCGGTATGTCGGATGCTCCGGTGTATAGAGGCGCTCGACGTCGACGCGCTTCATTTTCAGGTCCGAGAGGGTACCTTCGAGCTTGACCACCTGATCCAGAACCGACTTGGTCTCCACGCTCAGGTCAACCGACTTGGCGCCCATCTGGAAGTTGTTCAATGCCATTTCCGACTGTTCCAGCTGCTTGCGCACGGCAGGCAACTGCGACCGCAGGAACTCAAGACGCTGCGCGGCTTCGGCTGAACTGCGCTCAACGTTCTGACGCACATACAAGCGGCTGACTTCGTTGAGGATACGTTTGGCCAGCACCGGGTCCGGGTCCTGGATCGACAAGTAGACGATCCCGGAGTCCTTGCCCGCTTCCAGGATTTTCAGGCGGTCCTGATAATCCAGCGCAGAAGTCAGGGTGCGCTGACGCACGACGGTGAACTCGGTGCCCGGACGGGCGTTGAGTGCAGCCACCTGAAGCTTTATGCCGCTGCCTTCGACGGGTTGACCGACCGGGCCGCTGAGCAGCTTGTTGCGGTCTTCGTCATAAAGCGTGAAGGTGCCAGGCTTGCCTGCCACCAGGGTCATTTTCTCGCCCAGCAGTGCGTCCGGCACTTCGAGCTGAAACACGTCGATTTTCTCGCCGCCCCACGCAAAGCTGTTCAGACCGAGCATCGGATCGGCCAGTGCGCCTTCGCGCTCCGGCTTGAAACGGCGTGCCATGTAGCTGCCCAGGCCCGGTACATACTTGGGCTTTTGCACGATGTAGAGCTTGAGGTCATCGACCACCTTGCCCAGCACCGCGCGGGATTTGATCAGCTCGATCTCGGTGGTCGCCTGGGAGACCGACAACGGCTTGTTGTTGACCTCGGTGCGGCCTTCGATGCCCACTTTGCGCGGCTCGATCTGAATCATCGCGTTGGCCTGGAAGATCGGCGTGGCCAGAATGGCGTAGGTCACGCCGATCAGTACGCAGATGCCAACAATCGACGCAATCAATCCTTTGTGATCGAAAAGTGTGCGCAAGATAGTCGCCAAATCGATCCGGGAGTCCTGGACCTCGTCCAGAGATGTACGGTTCATAGCGGTCATTTATCTTGGATCTCCTGACTGAAGATAAGGAAGCCAGTCGTCGACACAACGCGAAAGCTGCTCGTAGGTCTGTTCAAAGGCTAGTTTCGGGCGCCGGTAGGGGTCGGCGATTTCCAGCTCTAGTTGCCATTTGCCAATCAGAAACGTCTTGCCGCGTACCTCGGGGGCCAGCTTGAGGACGCTCTGGGTCTGACGATGCTCCATGACCAGAATCAGATCTGCTTCATGGAGCATCTGCCGATCGATCTGACGGCTTCGATGTTTGTGAACCGGGACCGCGTTGACTTGCAGCACGGCCTGGGCCAGCGGATCGGTGGTGGAACTGAGCATGGCGTGGGTGCCGGCCGACGTGATCTGTATGCGTGCGTTCTGCACGCGGTGTCGGAACATGGCTTCGGCCATGGGGCTGCGACAGATATTGCCGACGCAGACCACCAGTACGTTATTGAACATGGCCTTTGCTGAGGCTCGTCATCAGTCGTTTGCTGATGTTGGTGCTGAAGTTTTGCCCGACCGCCAGTAGCGTCTGCATCTTGCGTTTGGGTGTGATGGCGGACAGCGAGTACTCGACCAGCTCCATCAGGAAGTGCTCATACAGCTCCTGATTGCCCAGGCGGTTGTAGTAATTGGCCAGCGCGCCGGAGGTCTGCAGTGCCATGTGCAGCTTGCGTTTGTTGGAGCGCATGGAAAACACGCCGCCGGGGTGCAGTCGGTACATGGCCGGCTTGACCTCGCCCATGAATTTGCCCTTGCCGTAGGCCCCCAGTAGCGACCACCAGACCAGATCATTGAGCGGTGCGGCGCGAAGCTCGGGTGGCAACGAATCGAACACGTTGCGGAACACAGTGGTCAGCGTCGAGACAGGCCGCGCCTTTTGCAGTTCAAGCGCTGTGGCATCGCCGCGCAGCTTGCCCTGCAACTGGACGGGGTATTGGCCACTGATGTCGAAAGGGATCGCATCGTGGTAGGTCAACACGTAATCAGGGTGGCTCTCGAGAAAGTCCACCTGAAGCTGCAGCTTGCGCGGGTCGGTCCAGTAATCGTCACCTTCGCAGTAGGCGATGTACCGGCCGCGCGCTTCACCGAACAGGCGCGGCACGGGCGGGTTGTTTTGCGAGTACTGGTTGGTCTCGTTGTAGAAGGGCCGGATCAGCGTCGGGAAGCGCTTGACGTAATCGGCAATGATGCGTGCGGTGCCGTCTGTGGAGGCATCGTCGTTCACCAGAATCTCGAAAGCGAATGTGGTTTGCTGCATCAGGAAGCCTTCCAGCGTCTGCGCGACGTAGGCTTCCTGATTGAAGGCTGGGCAGACGATGCTGACCAAGGGCGCGGCGGACGGCGAGGGGCTCGTCTTGTTGCTATTAGCATCCATGGCTTGGGTACTCCGAGTTAAACACTGGGTTTGCTGAGCAGAACGGATATTTTCATCACCAGCGGCTTGTAGCTTGCCGCAACAACCAGCAGCGTGATCAGGCCGCTGACGGCCAGACCGATGAAGATACTGATGCGGTTTCCATTGGCGATCAGTCGCAGCAAAGGCTCGCTGAGCGCCAGGCCGACGCCGGTCATCACGCTGATGCGGATGATGTCGCGCAGCCATTGGCTGTGAATGCCGGGCGCCAGGCGCTGGTGCACAATCACCGGCCAGACCGCGAAGGACACAACGCGCAAGACAAACCAGGCGATCGCCGCGCCGTATGCGCCGTACCCGCGAATGGCCAGAAACATCACCGGCACCGTGATCAGCGCCGAAACAATGCTGTACCAGACGTGCAGGTGCATGCGGCCATAGGCGTACTGCAGATAAAACTGGAACGCGCTGACCGCCATGATGGCGCTGCCCAGCGAGTACCACGGCAGGATTGTCCGGCTCCACTCGGCGGCGGGCTGGTCGCCTGACCAGGCGAACACCATCTCGTCAGCGTGCAGCGCGATCAGTGCAGCGAGGGGAAACAGGAACGTGCAAACAAACCGGTTGGCTGCCAGATACAGCTGGTGCATGTCATCGCGCCGACCCTCTGCCATCAGCACTGTGAGGCGCGGCAGCAGCGTCTGCGCCAGCGGGTTGGAGAGCATCATGATCCCGGTGGTGATCAGCGCCACCAGCGAGAAGTAGCCGTATTCATGAAGCGGCAGCAGTTCGGAGAGCAGCACCTTGTCAATCTGGGTCAGCACGATCCACAGCACCGCAGTGCCGGACATGCTCGCGGCGAACGGGATGATCGGTTTGACCAGATCCCAGTCGAAGCCGGTCAGTGGCGACGGCGTCGGCATTTGCTGATAGGCACGGGCAGCGAAGATCAGTGCTTCGATCAAACCCACCAGCGCCTGAAATTCAAAAAAGTGCACCGGGTCATTGGAGATCGTGCTGACCAGCAACAGCCCGCCGAAGTAACGCAGCGTAGCGATGATCACATTGGCAATGTTCAGCCATGCGTGTTGCTCCAAGCCTTGAATCCCGCTTTTGTACAGCGTGGAAAACAACCGCAAGGCAATGACGATGCCCATCAGCCCGATGCACTGCACCAGCGTCTGCGTCGACAGTTGCTGCGCGTTGAGCCAATGCACGGCGATCCACTCGCTGCCGGCGTACATCGCGACGCAGCACAGGCCCGCCATCGGCAGAAAGATGATCTCGAACGAACGCAGCAAACGGCCGGTGTAACGGTCCAGCACGTCGCTGCCTTGCCGATGCGCCACAGCCCTGACCAGACTCGGTGACAGTCCGGCATCGAGCAACTGCAGCCAGGCCTGCAGCACCGAGAAGAACCCGATCAGGCCGTACGCCTCGGCGCCCATGTGGCCGAGGTAGAACGGCATGATCAGGATGCCCACGAGCAGCGTGTAGGCCTGGCCTGCATAGCTCAACGCAGTGTTGCGTATGACTGAGCGCTTGGTTTGCATCGAGTTTCCTTTCGCCGGAATGACGGTGGTGTAGGGCGGTGGCGTTACATGACCTGCGCGAGTGACGGCACGCGGTAGGGCGAATGCGCAGCGCTGGTTTCTGCGATCACTGTGTTGATGACGCGGTCTTGATCCTCGCGCAGCAGGCCTGGGTAGATCGGCAGGCACAGCACACGCTCACTCAACGAGCGAGACGCTGTCTGCGCCGCTTGCGGCTGCAAATACTCAAGGGTGTCCAGCGACGGGTAGAAATAGCGGCGCGGGTTGATGCCGTTGGTGTTCAGCGCAGACCGCAGACGCAGCAGTTGTTGTTCGTCGCTCAGGGCAATCGGGTAGTAGCTGTTATTGAGCTGGCTGTTGTGTTCCGGCCGCTGCAGGTCGACGTAATCGCCCAGGCGCGTGGTGTACCGATCAGCGATCTCGGCGCGCTGCTGAAGGATGTTCTCGATGTCATCGAGAATGCACAGGCCCATCGCCGCAGAGAACTCGTTGAGCTTGGCGTTGATGCCGATGCCATCGATCTTGTCCACGTCGGCAATACCGAAGTTGCACAGCAGGTGAACCCGGCGTGCTGTTTCATCATCGTTGGTGATGATCGCGCCGCCCTCGATGGTGTGAAACAGCTTGGTGGCGTGGAAACTCAGGGTGCTGATGTCGCCCCAATTAAGAACCGACTGCCCGGCGTGCCGGACAGCAAACGCATGGGCGCCGTCGTACACGACTTTCAGGTTGCGGCGGCGGGCGATCTCTTCGATCCGTTCGACGGCGCACGGGTTGCCAAAGACATGGGTGCCAACGATGGCAGTGGTGTCGGACACGATGCGGCTTTCAATGTGATCAGGTGAAATGTTCCAGGTCTGCGCATCGATGTCGGCGAAGATCGGGCGGATGCCTTCCCACTGCAGCGAGCTGCTGGTAGCAACGAAGGTGAACGGTGTAGTGACTGCGCTGCCCGTTAGTCCAAGAGCGCGATAGGCCACTTGCAGGGCGAGGGTACCGTTGTTGGTAAGAATGACGTGTTTTACGCCCAGGTAATCCTTGAGGCGTTGCTCAAGCTCGCACACCAGCGGTCCGTGGTTGGTCAGCCAGCCGCGCGCATAAATGCCCTCGACGTAGCCTTTGAACTTGTCGATATCGCCCAGGTAAGTCTTGGTGACGTTGATCATCGAATTCTCCATTTCAGATGCGAAGCTTTCTAAGGCTGTGAGGGCAGAGGTGTGTCTGCGCCGGTCTAGTGCCGGTCGGCTGACGCCAGGGTGGGTAGACATCATCCTGCGGTCGACGCAGGAGGTTGGGTGCCTGCCTTGCTGCTCATCCGGCGAGCGCGGCCCTGGTTAATCTTCAGAATCAGCCGGGTGGCCAGGCTGCCTGCATGCGGGTCACCGAAATGAAAGAGCGCTGTGGCACGTTTCACGTCCGGCCGGCACGCCTGATTGGCGTGCAGGCTGCGATAGCCCCAAAAGAAATAAACGCTGCCGGGCTCCAACCTCAGGACGTACGGCTTCAGCCAGTTGCGCTGCATGCCTTTGACGATCCAGCCCCGGGTGATCTTGTTCTGCAGCAACGCTTTCTCGATCACGTTGAACAACACCCATGACCGTACGCGTCGAATATTGGGGAAGAGCATGAGATCACCGCGTCCTTCACCCTCACTGGGGATGAACACCGGGATCAGCGCAGTCACCAGACTGGCGTCGTAATGAAAGCTGTTGGACTCGCGCTTGCCCTGGTTGCCTTGCACGCAGCGCAGCACCGGGAAGATGCGGTCGCTTGCTGCGTCGTGTCGCGCAGCGCGTCGATAAAGGCCACCCAGCAGCGCCTTGAATTGCGCGTCAGACCAGTAGCTCGCCAGCAAGCTGTCAGCCAGTGCGCTTTCACCGTGGTAGGCGAAATATTCGCCCTGGTGTTTTTGTGCCTGATCGTCAGTCCAGGCCCGCAACTGCTCCAAATCCGTGGTGGGCACGGCGGCGTGCAATTTTGCAAAGCCATTGGCATCGATTTCGTCAGCCAGTCGTTGAACCAACTGCTCATCCATATCGAAAGATAAAGCCATCGCAACAAACCCTCGTGGGGAGGAGAGCGGAGCAGAGAATAAATTGCGCTCCAGGCACGCTACCGCCCGAATCTGCAGATCCTGCCGTTGTACTTATAGGGAGTGCATTCAACAGTGGCTTGATTCAGCACCGGCTGACTAAAGCGTTGGGCAAAGCTACCGCCCCACCGAGCACATTCAGTAATTCGAACAAAGCTTTCTTTTGCCCAAAAACTGCCCACCGGCGTTTATTTCACACCGTTTGAATTGCTAACTTCATGAGCAGTTGCCGGGTATTCCAGTCGCAATGGTCTCTACGCACGGCGCGGAGGCCGCACTGCAAAAACGGGAAAACATTGGACGTGCATATATATCGACGGCGGCGGACTTTCTGTCAAATTATTTCGCCAACATTCTGTTAAATTTTTGATAACGGCGCCTCCTCACATGCTAAGTGATTGATTTAATTGGCAGTCAATAAACCATCACTGGCGTGCGGCAGCGTGCGTCGCTTTTTAGACGCAGTGCGCCACGCCGCCTGAAGTGCCTCTGGATAACCTAAAAGACAGTTTTCCACCGCCAGAACTTGGGCGTGGGCATGGCGTTCCATTTTTATGGCGCTTGATTATTGAACGCCGAAACATGGATGCACCGCCGCGGTGAAATGAATCCACAGATTGGCATTGGCTTTAATACGGATGATCAAAGTGTTGCAGTTCTATTTAAATACATTAGCTGTTTTATATATCGGTAAGGGGAGGAGTTTGAAGTTCTTATACGAAGTGCAGGAAACACAGAGATGTCTGAATGTGCAGCGCCCCATGCACCGCAGGTTACAGCGCCGCTGTTGCTCCGCTTTGAGCGCTGCTCCATTATCAGAGGCGTGCGACGCAAACATTTCTGGGCATCAGGAGATTCAATGAATACGCAGTCGAAAACCGGTGGAGAGGCATTGCAACGACTGGCGCAGGCTCGCGCCCTTATGAGCCGTGAAGGAATCGACGCCTGGCTGGTGCCGTCGGCGGACCCTCACCTTTCGGAATACCTGCCGGGGTACTGGCAGGGTCGGCAATGGCTCTCCGGTTTCCATGGGTCCGTTGGCACACTCATCGTCACTCAGGACTTCGCAGGTCTGTGGGCGGACAGCCGGTATTGGGAGCAGGCGGCCAAAGAGCTGGCCGGCAGCGGTATCGAACTGGTCAAACTGCAGCCCGGCCAGGCTGGGCCGCTTGAATGGCTGGCCGAGCAGGCCAGGCCAGAGACCGTCGTCGCCGTAGATGGCGCGGTGTTGGCCGTGGCCTCGTCGCGTACGCTGGCTGCCAACCTGTACGAAAAAGGCGCGCGACTGCGCACGGACCTCGACCCATTGATCGAGCTCTGGAGCGACCGACCCGCGTTACCGACTCAGGCCATCTATGAGCACGCCGCGCCCCACGCTACCGAAAAGCGAGGTGAGAAAATTGCGCGACTTCGCGCCGCAATGGCCGAGCGTGGCGCGAATTGGCATTTCCTGGCGACGCTGGACGACATCGCCTGGCTGTTTAACCTGCGCGGCGCTGACGTCTCCTACAACCCGGTGTTCATATCCTTCGCGCTGATCGGACCAGACAGCGTCAGCCTGTTCGTCGCTTCCCAGAAGACCAACGCGTCGCTGCGCAGTCTGCTGGAGCAGCAGGGCATCACGCTGCATGAGTACACGCGCATCGGTACGGCATTGCGCAACGTGCCGAAGGATGCACGCTTGCTGGTTGATCCTGCGCGGGTGACCTGTGGATTGCTCGACTACCTCGACAGCGAAGTCACGCTAGTGGAAGGCTTGAATCCCACCACTCTGTTCAAGTCTCAGAAAAGCGCAGCTGACACGCAGCATATTCGCCACGCCATGGAGCAAGACGGCGCGGCGTTGTGCGAGTTCTTCGCCTGGCTGGATACCGCGTTGGGCAAGGAAGCCGTCAGTGAGCTGACTATTGATGAGCGGCTCAGTGCGGCGCGGGCGCGGCGGCCGGGCTATGTTTCCCAGAGTTTCGCCACCATCGCGGGCTTCAATGCCAACGGAGCGATGCCTCACTATCGCGCGACAGAAGAAGAGCACGCGCAGATAGAAGGCGATGGGTTGCTGCTCATTGATTCGGGCGGCCAGTATCTGGGCGGCACCACTGACATCACGCGTATGGTCCCGGTCGGCAAACCTTCTGCCGAGCAGAAAGCCGACTGTACCCGGGTCCTTAAAGGCGTTATCGCACTGTCACGGGCACACTTTCCGCGTGGAATCCTGTCGCCGCTGCTGGACTCCATCGCCCGCGCGCCGATCTGGGCCGAAGGCGTCAACTATGGTCACGGCACCGGTCACGGCGTCGGCTACTTCCTTAACGTGCATGAAGGTCCGCAGGTAATTGCCTATCAGGCAGCCGCCACGCCGCAAACCGCTATGCAACCGGGAATGATCACGTCGATCGAGCCAGGTACTTATCGTCCGGGGCGTTGGGGAGTGCGAATCGAGAATCTGGTCATCAACCAGGAAGCGGGCAAGAGCGAGTTTGGTGAGTTCCTGAAATTCGAGACGCTGACGCTCTGCCCGATTGACACTCGCTGCCTCGAAATCAGCGCATTGAGCGCAGAGGAGCGGGACTGGCTCAATCAGTACCACGCACAGGTGAGGCAGCGACTGAGCCCGTTGGTGGAAGGCACCGCACTGGAGTGGTTGAACCGGAGCACTGCCGCTGTTTGATTTGCGACACACGCCCGGTGGGGTGAGCTGCATATAGAAGAAGCCGGTTACGGGTTAGCCGGCTTCTTGCAGATGATGATCATGCTGCGACTGGTGTACCCCGCGGGGTTGAGGCCCAGAGGATACTCACCGGGGTCCTCTGCGCCATCGCCGGATTTGGCAATCACGCGGTATTGTTTCGACACGCACGAGTTCGTCGCCATGTCGTAGCACTGCTGCCATGAGGACGACAGCCCTGAGCAGTTGATATGAATGCCGCGTTTACCCATGACCGGTTTGGAGGTCGCTGCGCATCCAGCGACAGTCAATGCTGCCAGTGCCATCAAAAAATACTTCATTCATTTCCTTACCTGAGCGGTGGGATACGGTCAGGACTATCCAGAATTTACAGGCTGCAACCGGTGGGCTCTTCCGTGCGGTGCGGCAGCACCATGGTGAGGCGCATGGGTTTAACATCGCTCAATAGTGGAACAAATGCCAGTGACATCGTGTATCTGCCCAGGATTCCACTGCTGAGTCTGGCCAGACGTGTATCGGAATCGCGCCTCGGGCATGCCCCGCTATATAAGAGCTCGATAAGCGTGATCTGTTAGCAGGAAAACTGCCAATTGAGCGTATTCTGGGGGCGCTTTGAAATAAGTGCTTGACGCCCCTCTGGATCTGTCTATAATTCGCCCCACTTCCGGCGCAGACGAAACGGAAAACTCCTTGGTAATCAAAGAGTTGGGCGAAGTAAGCAGCGAGGAATGCTTCGGTTCAGATGCTTGAATCGACAGCGATGAAAAAGGCAGTTGACAGCAGGTTGTAACGCTGTAGAATTCGCCTCCCGCTGACGTGAGACGCCAAGTCGAACGAAGCGCAAGTGGTTGAAGTTGATCAAGAAACTTTGAAAACTTCTTAAAATAATCGCTTGACAGATACAAGAGACGCTGTAGAATGCGCGCCTCGGTTGAGACGAAAGATCTTAACCACCCGCTCTTTAACAACTGAATCAAGCAATTCGTGTGGGTGCTTGTGCTGTAAGACTGAAGTCGCAAGATTATCAGCATCGCAAGTTACTCCACGAGAAATCATGGTTTAACCAACGATTGCTGAGCCAAGTTTATAAGGTTTTCTCAAAACCTAATTGCAGTATTGAACTGAAGAGTTTGATCATGGCTCAGATTGAACGCTGGCGGCAGGCCTAACACATGCAAGTCGAGCGGATGAAGGGAGCTTGCTCCCTGATTCAGCGGCGGACGGGTGAGTAATGCCTAGGAATCTGCCTGGTAGTGGGGGACAACGTCTCGAAAGGGACGCTAATACCGCATACGTCCTACGGGAGAAAGCAGGGGACCTTCGGGCCTTGCGCTATCAGATGAGCCTAGGTCGGATTAGCTAGTTGGTGAGGTAATGGCTCACCAAGGCGACGATCCGTAACTGGTCTGAGAGGATGATCAGTCACACTGGAACTGAGACACGGTCCAGACTCCTACGGGAGGCAGCAGTGGGGAATATTGGACAATGGGCGAAAGCCTGATCCAGCCATGCCGCGTGTGTGAAGAAGGTCTTCGGATTGTAAAGCACTTTAAGTTGGGAGGAAGGGCAGCTAATTAATACTTCGCTGTTTTGACGTTACCGACAGAATAAGCACCGGCTAACTCTGTGCCAGCAGCCGCGGTAATACAGAGGGTGCAAGCGTTAATCGGAATTACTGGGCGTAAAGCG
This sequence comes from Pseudomonas lutea, assembly GCF_000759445.1. Taxonomy (NCBI): domain Bacteria; kingdom Pseudomonadati; phylum Pseudomonadota; class Gammaproteobacteria; order Pseudomonadales; family Pseudomonadaceae; genus Pseudomonas; species Pseudomonas lutea. Next base: position 2,315 of record NZ_JRMB01000002.1, on the reverse strand, counting down.
CGCGTAGGTGGTTTGTTAAGTTGAATGTGAAATCCCCGGGCTCAACCTGGGAACTGCATCCAAAACTGGCAAGCTAGAGTAGGGCAGAGGGTGGTGGAATTTCCTGTGTAGCGGTGAAATGCGTAGATATAGGAAGGAACACCAGTGGCGAAGGCGACCACCTGGGCTCATACTGACACTGAGGTGCGAAAGCGTGGGGAGCAAACAGGATTAGATACCCTGGTAGTCCACGCCGTAAACGATGTCAACTAGCCGTTGGAAGCCTTGAGCTTTTAGTGGCGCAGCTAACGCATTAAGTTGACCGCCTGGGGAGTACGGCCGCAAGGTTAAAACTCAAATGAATTGACGGGGGCCCGCACAAGCGGTGGAGCATGTGGTTTAATTCGAAGCAACGCGAAGAACCTTACCAGGCCTTGACATCCAATGAACTTTCCAGAGATGGATTGGTGCCTTCGGGAACATTGAGACAGGTGCTGCATGGCTGTCGTCAGCTCGTGTCGTGAGATGTTGGGTTAAGTCCCGTAACGAGCGCAACCCTTGTCCTTAGTTACCAGCACGTTAAGGTGGGCACTCTAAGGAGACTGCCGGTGACAAACCGGAGGAAGGTGGGGATGACGTCAAGTCATCATGGCCCTTACGGCCTGGGCTACACACGTGCTACAATGGTCGGTACAGAGGGTTGCCAAGCCGCGAGGTGGAGCTAATCCCAGAAAACCGATCGTAGTCCGGATCGCAGTCTGCAACTCGACTGCGTGAAGTCGGAATCGCTAGTAATCGCGAATCAGAATGTCGCGGTGAATACGTTCCCGGGCCTTGTACACACCGCCCGTCACACCATGGGAGTGGGTTGCACCAGAAGTAGCTAGTCTAACCTTCGGGAGGACGGTTACCACGGTGTGATTCATGACTGGGGTGAAGTCGTAACAAGGTAGCCGTAGGGGAACCTGCGGCTGGATCACCTCCTTAATCGAAGACTCAGCTTCTTCGCAAGTTCCCACACGAATTGCTTGATTCATTGAAGAAGACGATAGAAGCAGTTTTTTGCTTTGCAAACCCGATTCGGGTCTGTAGCTCAGTTGGTTAGAGCGCACCCCTGATAAGGGTGAGGTCGGCAGTTCGAATCTGCCAGACCCACCAGTTTACTGGTGAGTTGTTGGATAGAGCGCACCCGCCCCAAGGTAAAAAGTGGTGAGGTCAGGTTTTGCGGTTCGAATCTGCCCAGACCCACCAATTTTGTTATGGGGCCATAGCTCAGCTGGGAGAGCGCCTGCCTTGCACGCAGGAGGTCAACGGTTCGATCCCGTTTGGCTCCACCATAACTGCTTCTGACTGCTGAAAGCTTAGAAATGAGCGCTCCATCCAGTGGATGATGAGTGTTGATTTCTAGTCTTTTGATTAGATCGTTCTTTAAAAATTTGGGTATGTGATTGAAATATAGACTGGGCACCTCTTTCACTGGTGCGTGTCCAGGCTAAGGTAAAGTTTGTGAAATGCAAACTTTCGGCGAATGTCGTCTTCACAGTATAACCAGATTGCTTGGGGTTATATGGTCAAGTGAAGAAGCGCATACGGTGGATGCCTTGGCAGTCAGAGGCGATGAAAGACGTGGTAGCCTGCGAAAAGCTTCGGGGAGTCGGCAAACAGACTGTGATCCGGAGATGTCTGAATGGGGGAACCCAGCTGTCATAAGACAGTTACCTTACACTGAATACATAGGTGTATGGAGCGAACCAGGGGAACTGAAACATCTAAGTACCCTGAGGAAAAGAACATCAACCGAGATTCCCTTAGTAGTGGCGAGCGAACGGGACCAGCCCTTAAGTTGATTTGAGATTAGCGGAACGCTCTGGAAAGTGCGGCCATAGTGGGTGATAGCCCTGTACGCGAAATCTCTTGTCAATGAAATCGAGTAGGACGGGGCACGAGAAACCTTGTCTGAACATGGGGGGACCATCCTCCAAGGCTAAATACTACTGACTGACCGATAGTGAACCAGTACCGTGAGGGAAAGGCGAAAAGAACCGCGGAGAGCGGAGTGAAATAGATCCTGAAACCGTATGCGTACAAGCAGTGGGGGAGCCCACTTTGTTTGGGTGACTGCGTACCTTTTGTATAATGGGTCAGCGACTTATTTTCAGTGGCGAGCTTAACCGAATAGGGGGAGGCGTAGCGAAAGCGAGTCTTAATAGGGCGTCTAGTCGCTGGGAATAGACCCGAACCCGGGCGATCTATCCATGGGCAGGTTGAAGGTTAGGTAACACTGACTGGAGGACCGAACCGACTACCGTTGAAAAGTTAGCGGATGACCTGTGGAT